>CAVBBO010000022.1:0-33235 GCA_963593695.1 Escherichia coli
AACCTCGTCAATATTCCCCTTTTCCTGGCTGATAAATTCAAGGACTTGGTGTTGGATGAATTACAATTGACTTGCGTTGTCTAATGCAGGCAACCTCGGATTCGGAAGCGTTCAGGTAAGAATACAAAGCAAGGATGCTTGTCAAATTTCGCAATTAATAGCGAGTTCAGGAAATTGATGAGCAGGTCTTTGTTGGGTGCGGTTCCGAAGATGCGCTTGAAACCGAAGTCTGTCAATAAGCTGATATATCGTTCTTCCGATTGTCTCATAACTCATTTCTTTTATTATTGGGGCAAAGATAAGATTATTTTTGTTCTTGGCATAGCTAATTTGCAGCAATTCTAATTATACAAACTTACTTCTCATACCCTTCATAGTAATAGCTCTGCTCAATCCCCTTGAATATCACCTCACGGTTCTCCGTGTCGGAAGTGAGGTTCTGCGACAGCAGATAGCGCAATTCGAGGTCGTTGACGGGTGAGCGTTCCATAGCAGAGAGGTATTGGTCCTTGCCAACATCCTGCCAATTGACTACCTTTCCGAGGGATCGTTTCAGCATCATGTCGAGCCAAATGCGAGTGGAGCGACCATTGCCTTCCATAAAGGGATGGCACACGTTCATCTCGACATATTTTTCTATGATATGTTCAAAAGTGTCTTCGGGCATCTTTTCCACAGCGGCGAGAGCTGCTTCGAGATAGAGCGAATTGGCAAAGCGAAATCCTCCTTTGGCTATATTCTTATCACGAATGACACCGGCAAAAGGATACAATCCATCAAACAGAAAATGGTGTATCTGCTGAAGTCCTGCCGTTGTTCCGACAGGTATTCTGTCTATATCGCCCGATTCATAGAGACGGTGCGCATTGTCTAACGACCTTTCATCAATCTCTTTTGTTGTCATAATCAATTGAACTATATTTGCCTGACCGCAAAAATACCAATTATCCATGACAACAAGGAAAAAAGCGTGGAAAAACGCCATGCTTTTGATAATTATCTCCACATTTATTCGTTATTATCAAAGTAAAACGGTATTCTTGCAGGCAAATAAGATAAGACAACTGGAGCAAGTGGAGCCCTGCGTGGGGAGACATGGGGATTGGACGACTTCGAGTTGATTTGCTTTTTAATTTTAAACAACGACCTATCATAATATGACAAAGAAAGAGGCTCTTCAGCTGTTTGAAGAAAAGAAGATTCGTTCCGTATGGGACGACAAAGAGGAGAAATGGTATTTCTCCATAGTAGATGTAGTGGAAGCCCTTACCGACAGTGCTGACCCTAAGCAATATCTAAAGAAAATGAAAACGAGAGACCCAGAGTTGGGCAACAACTGGGGTACAATTTGTACCCTGGTTCAGATGGAAAGTACCGATGGGAAAAAACGGCGATGTATGGCTGCCGACATGAAAGGAATTTTCCGTATCATACAGTCTATCCCTTCTCCCAAGGCAGAGCCTTTTAAAATATGGATGGCACAGGTGGCAAGCACGAGGTTGGAGCAGATGCAAGACCCCGAGAAGAGCATCGACCAGGCCGTGATGGACTATAAGCGTTTGGGCTATTCTGACGCCTGGATAAACCAACGCATCAAGTCAATAGAAATAAGGAAAGAGCTGACCGACGAGTGGGCGCGCACTGGTGTGCAGCAGGGTATGCAATATGCTTCGCTCACGGACATCATCACCCGTGAATGGAGCGGCATGACCACCAAGCAGTACAAGCACTATAAAGGCTTGAAGAAGGAAAGTCTGCGCGACAACATGTCAAACATGGAGATTGCCCTCAATATGCTGGCAGAGGTTTCTGCCACGGAGTTGTCCAAGCAACAAAACCCTCAGGGGTTCAATCAGCAGAAGCGTGTCGCTAAAGATGGCGGCAGTGTGGCAAAAGCCGCCCGCAACCAGTTGGAATCAAAACTTGGCCATAAGGTCATTTCGCCAGCCAAGGCAAGCGACTATTTGTCGCCTACTGAAGATAGCAGCAATATCGAAGAGCAATAATAGTATTTCCTCAATCAACCTTCGTAGGCAAGCCCTTCCCTATAGAGTGCTTTCTACCGAAACCTGGAGGTAGAAGCCAAGGTGAACGGTTGGTGGATGATGTGCAAGCATTATGTGGACTACGGGAAAACCGCCGTGACAGACGCTTCTGCCACGGCGGTTTTTTTGATTGACATCTTGTGGATGTCTACTTTAAAACAAAGAGTATATTGGGTATGATGTGCATAAGGTCTACTCCACTATGATCTGTACCCTTCGGCACTTGGTGTCCGGGCATTGGTTGCTGTCGCCCACGGCCTTCTCAAGCTTGATGTTGTAGTCGGTCACCCCACGCTTCTTGAGGAACGCCACCACGTTGTTGAGCCTTCCCTCGCTGAGCTTGAAGTTCTTGGACGACGGTCCGTCGGACGATGCCTCGCCTATGATGGTGAGTTTGTAGTCGCCGAGAGCCTTCAGGGCGCTGATGAAGTCGTTGAGCCTCAGCTCCTCTTGCTCGGTAAACTTGGTCTTGTTCACGCGGAAGTAGACCTCGTGGCCCGTGAGCTTGTCCTTGGCGTTCTGACAGTCTTCCACGAGCTGCTTCAGGTCGGCGTTGTCTTGACGGCTCTTGTCGAGCTGCGAGCGCAGGTTGTCGTTCTCGCCCTGCTTGTCGGCCAGCTGCCTCTCGTAGTCGCCCTTCATGGTCTCCTGGTCGGCGAGGGCCTGGAGGAGGCGTGCCTTGTTGGTAGGCATGCGCTTGCCCACGAAGTTGTAGCGCAGAAGGAGCCCTCCGCTGACGATGCCCTTTGGCGTGAGTTCGCGGTCGAGCGGCAAATATTTGTATTGCCCTGCCAGGCCCACGGTCCATCTCGGCGTGATGTCGAACTCGAAGGAGAGCGACACGGGCACGTAGAGGGCGTTGACCTGCCGCTTGTCCACATCGGTCTTGAGATAGTTGTGGCTATAGACGTTGTAGTAGCCTTCGCCCTTGGCCTGAGCCAGCTCGCTGTAGGAGGTGGTTGCTGAGTGGCGGCTCCATCCGTGGAGGTAGCCCACGCCGGTGCCTATCCATAGGTTGAACCACTGCGCCTTGCGGTTGTGCCACAGCTCCATGAAGTTGAAGTCGACATTGATGTCCGCCATGGCATAGTGCATGTTGTAGCGGTTCTGCAGCACGTCGATCTTTGTCTCCAGCGTGGTGTTGTACGTCTTCTTGGTTGTCGGGTCGGTGATGACGAATCCGTCTTTCTTCTCCGTCCTCGACGAGACATATTTGCCCGTGGCCTTGAGCATGGTGTACTCAAGGTTCAGGCCCACTCTCACCCACGGTTTTATGTTGTAGTCCAGCCCCAATGCTGCATCGGGCGACACGGGTCGGCGCGAGTCGTTGACGCTCGCTCCCCGCATGCCATGATAGAAGCTCGCTCCCCCTTGGGCGTAAACGGACCAGGTGTGGGTGCGCACCGTATCATTGTAGGTCTGGGCATTGAGGCCCGCCACGGTGAGTGAGGCCATGGCGGTGGCCATCATGTATTTCAGATATTTCATTACGGTTCCATTTGTTAAAATAATAGGTGTCGGCGACGGCTGGGCGTCGCGGTCTCGGTGAGCTAAGGCGCGAGCCTGCCGCTACTTCGTGTAGTATTCCAGCCGCACTTCATCCGTCAGCTTCTTGCCCGAGACATAAGTGACCTTGAACGACTGGTTTTCAGCGTATCCGTTACTTTCATGTACGCCTAAGACATCGGAGAAGGCATATCCCACTTTGTATCTCTTGAAGCCAAGCAGGTCCTTACTGTTGCCTCTCATGTTAATGTTCCTGCCTGTTACGCCATTCTTCATCTTCACGATCTCGTAGACCTTGGCATCGGTGCCTATGCCTGGCACCTTGTCGTAGTTCACGGCATACAGCTCGTCCTTGTCGCTTGCCACCACGTCGGTGATCTTGACTGAAACTTTGTATGCGTCACCGCGAAGGTACAAGACTGGAACAACGGTTCTGGCCTGCTCCTGCGACTTCTTGTAGAGGTTGGATGTCTTGTCGGCCGAGACAGTGCTCCATGCCTCTGACGTCATGTAGAGCTTGTCGTCGGTGATGTAGATGCCCTTGGTGACGAGCTGCGAGTTGATGCTGTCGAGAATCTTCTTGAGGGTCTCGACGTTGGCCTTCTCAGCCTCGGTGAGCTTGTCCAGGTTCTCGTTGATGTCCTTGAGCGTGGTGGCCAGCGAGTGCTGGTAGCCGATGAGTATGGCGAGGTTGGCGTTGGTGGCAATGTTGAACTTGTTGATGCTGGTAGAGATCAGGCGTCCGTTCTTGTCGATGGTAAACGTCAGCTCCTCAGTCTGGTCGTTGATGGCCTTGACTATCATGCCGCCAGCCTTGGTCAGATCCTTGCCCACGGCAGCGAAGCCCTTGCCTATGGTCTTGTTTATTTTGTCGAGTCCGGCCTTCATGTCGTTCATGCCGGCAGCCAGCGTGCCGTCGAGCTGAGTGATGGCCTCTGTCTGCAGCTCCACTTGGCCCGTGAGTTCGTTGATGCTTACTTTCACGTCTGCCAGTCCGTTGCCCACGGTCTGGTTGAGAGCCTCTATCTTCTCGGTCAGCGTCTTGTTGTTGGCGTTGAGCGTCTCGATGAGATCCTCCACCGAGCCCTTGATCTGAGCGGTGATGACCTCTCCGGTGCTCTTGATCTGAGCCACGAGGAGCTTGCCTTGCGTGTTGATCGCGCTCACGATGGCGTTGCCCTGCTCGTCTATCGACTGCTTGATGGCTGTGAAGCCCTTGGTCAGCGAGGCGTCTATCGTGGCGAGGCTGGCCTGCGTGTTCTTGTCCAAGAGGGTGATGGCGCCGGTGTTCTTGTCTATGCTGAGCTGCACATCCAGAAGCCCTGCCTTGATGGTGGCGTCGAGGGCTGCGAAGCGCTCCTCCAGGGTCTTGGTCTGGTCGTTGATGGCATTGACGAGAGCGTTGGCAGAGGTCTGGATCTGCGTAGAGATGAGCTTGCCCGTGCTGTCGATCTGCAGACGCAACATCTCGCCGTTCTGGTTGATGGCATAGACGATGGCTGTGCCCTGGGTGTCGACCTGCTCGCTGAGAGTCTTGAAGCCGTCGAAGATGGACGTGTTGATGTTGTTGAGACCCTGCTGGGTGGTCTGGTCCAATACCTTGATGGCACCCGTGTTTTCGTCGATGGCCACCTTTATATTGGCGAGGTTCTTGTCGAGCAAAGAGTTGAGGGCGTCGAAACGCTCCTGCAAAGTCTTGTTGAGGTTGTTAACTGCCTCCACGAGGGAAGAATAGTCGTTGATAAACGTGTTGCCGCCATAGTCGACATTGGGTTCCAGAACCTCGGTGCATGCCGAGAGGCTCAAGGCAGCGACAAACAACACCGGATAGATTTTCTTTCTCATAAGATAGTCGTTTTTAAGCTCCATTTCCTTTTTTCTTTTTACAGGTTAAAAGGTGGCAGGAGCATGGTTAATAATTAACGTTGTTAACGTATGTTTCTGCAAGTGCAAAATTATGAAAAAGAAACCGAAGCGGCGTGAACGGGGATTTTTTCTCGTGAACGGGCGTTTTTTGTTGTGAACCTCCGTCGTTTTATGTGAACGTGGGGCAGAAATGGCTACAAATCGGTGTTTTTGTCTTTGAGATAGTCGTCTATGATGGTGTAGTCGAAGTCGGTCAGGCGCTTGCGGGCGTTGGACAGCGCCCACCTGTTTTTGAAGCCGCATATCTCCGCCGCCATGTCCTGGCTCATGCTTGCCGGGGGCGAGAGGGTCAGCATCTCGTAGTGGCGCACGCGGAAGGCGTTGACGAGCCTGTAGAATCCCACATGGGTGATGAAGGTGCCGGCGAGGGTGTGTTTCGACTTCACCACGTCGTGTATCACGTCCACGCGCTTCAGGCTCGGCTCCAGGTAGCGGCGGCCCACGATATCGAGCACCTCGGCCTTCACCGCCTCCCACTCCTTTTCGTCGACACCGTCGGGGCACTCAGCCACGCTGTCGTCGTCGCAAGGCTCGGCTACCTCGGCAGCGTCCACGCCACAATCCTCCTCCACAGCCTCATCGACGCAGGAGTTTTTAGCGCTCTCTTCGCAGGCTTTCTCCATGCGCTCCATCTCGCTTGCCACCTTAGGCAATGCGAGCGACTTGTTGGGCGCGAGTATCTGGCAGAGGAAGGCGAGCATGAAGAGCGTCATGATGATGTTCATCACCATGTATGCCTCGCGGCTGTCGGAGAGAAACACCGCCCACATGATGACGAAGCCAATGGTCGGCAACCATAGCACGCGCTTGGCGAAGGCATGCGAGAAGTCGTCGTCGCTGGAATAGTTTTGCTCGTTGAACCATTTGAGCCTGCGCGAGAGCAGCCAGCACTCGCGCACGAAACCGAAGGAGAGCATCAGGCTCAGCGCGCCGAAGACATATTCCATCTCCTTGTGGTAGTGGCTTAGCAAGGAGCCGTGGCCCGACACTATGGCAACAAACATCGCCACCAGCCAGAGGAATGGCAGGAAGAATGCCGCATAAGGGTCGCGCAAGTCTACAAAGTTGGCGTTCCTGCCGGGAGGCAAGACCTTGAGCATGCGGAAATAGCGGAAAAACAGCACCGCGAAGCAGATGGGATAATAGACTATGCAGAAGCCCCTCACATAGAGCCATGCCGCCGGGTCGGACGGGCACAGCACGTAGGGAAACTGCAGCGACACAAAGAAATAGAAAAACGACACGTGACGGCGAGCGGGGTAGAAGAAGTCGGCGTGGCTGGCGTAGGGGCGGCACATGTGGCACCACCTGACCACGGCTCCAAACACTCCCACCATAATATATGCAAAGCACGCCAAAGAATAGTAAATCCAAGGGCTCGCATAGAAAGAAGTCAATCCCATAGGCTCAGAAATAGCAGTTTAATTCATTTTCACCGGTTCAAAGATAATGCAATTCTCTCAAAAAGAGGCACATTTGCCGAAGTTTTTTCATCGCCCCGCGTTTTTCCGCGACAAAAAAGATAATTGTCTGTCGGCACCACGCCATAAGGGCATCGGCTTTCCACTGAAAAGCCGTCGGCATTCCAATGCAAAGCCAACGGCCTTCCAATGCAAAGGCAATGGCTTTCCATTGCAAAGCCGACGGCTGTCTTTTTTGCCTCGCGGCTACGCGGTGATGCTTTGCAGGGGCGGCCCCTGTGGCCGTCCGCAACCAATGTGGATGCATTGACAAATTTAATGCGTCGTACCATTCGGGTTGCGGGCGGGCACAGGACCCGCCCCTGCAAAGCATTATAGCGTAGCCATCTTATGAGCGTGAGAAAATCCGCAGGGAAGTTGCCCACACGAATCAACATAGAACATAAAAAAAAACTGCGAGGGGCGCATAGTTCAATATCTAAGATTGAATCGTGCGCTCCTCGCAGGGGCTAAAAAATTGCTGCCTTTGGATAGACAGACTATGATGTACTATGAGGGTGAATCAGAACTCATCCACGGCCTGCGCCTTGCGGTAGGCATCGAGCTCCTTCTGCAGCTGCTTCGTTATCTTGTCGTAGCCGGGCTTGCCATAAAGGTTGTTGACCTCGTTGGGATCGCTTTGCAGGTCGTAAAGCTCGTTGTAGTTTACGGTGGAGTCTTTTGGCTCGAAATATCCTATGTCCACGAGCGACTTCAGCGTGGCGTTCTCCCTGGTGCCTTCCATGCCCTGGTACTTGTTCTCAGGCACGGCGTCGAGTCCGCCCTTGCCGTAGAAGTGTATGAGCTTATAGCGGTCTGTGCGCACTCCGTCGTGCTTGCGCACCATGTGGTAGGTGGGATAGTCGTAGTAGTGGTAGTATATGCTCGTGCGCCATTTCTTCTGCGCGTCGCCGTTGTCAAGCACCGGCACGAGCGAGCGTCCCACCATCTCCTTCGGCTTCTGCACGCCGGCAAGGTCGAGGAACGTTGGCGCATAGTCGATGTTCTGCACGAGCTTGTGGCACACGCTGCCGGGTTTAGTGTGGCCGGGATAACTGATGATGAGCGGCGTGCGCAGCGACTCCTCATACATGAAACGCTTGTCGAACCAACCGTGCTCGCCCATGTAGAAACCTTGGTCGGAGGTGTAGACGATGATGGTGTTGTCGGTGAGTCCGTTCTTGTCGAGATAGTCGAGCACGCGGCCCACGCTCTCGTCCACACTGGCTATGACCGACATGTAGTCGCGTATGTAGACCTGGTACTTCCAGTTGTCGAGGTCCTTGCCCTTGAGGTTGGCCTCCAGCAGCTTGCGGTTGCGCGGGAAATAATATCTGCCCCAAGCCGAGCGTTGCGCCGGCGTCATGCGGTTGATTTCGCCCATGAGCGCATTGTAGGAGTCTTTGCTGTCCTCGTTGTCGAGGTCGAGCATCTCAGGCACCTTGAAGTCTTGCTCCCAACGCATGTGCTTGGTCACCGACATCTTCTGCGTGCGCACTGCCGAGCCACGCGTGGCATAGTCGTCGTAGAACGTTTCGGGCATGGGGAACTCCACATTGTCGTACATGCCGAGATACTTCAGGTTGGCCTGCCAGTTGCGGTGCGGTGCCTTGTGGTGAAGCAAGAGGCAGAAAGGTTTCGACGTGTCGCGGTGCTCCATGAAGTCGATGGCATGGTCGGTGGTGAGGTCGGTGGAATAGCCCTCCTCTACGACAAACTTGCCGTCGGGCGTGTCGGTGCCGCGATATTGCGGGTTCCAATACTGTCCCTGGTCGTTGTAGATGTGATAATAGTCGAATCCCTTAGGGTCGCATCCCATGTGCCATTTGCCCACGACCGCCGTCTGGTAGCCTGCCTGCTGAAGCAGCTCGGTGAAGAACGTGCGCGAGGTGTCGATGCCCTCGCCAAGCTGTCGCTGCCCACTTTGGTGGCTGTAGAGGCCCGTCATGAGGCAAGCGCGAGAGGGCGTGGAAAGCGAGTTCTCCACAAAAGCCTTGTCGAAACGCATGCCGCGCTGGGCTATACGGTCAATGTTGGGCGTGGGCGCGAGTTTGGAGATGCCATGACCATAGGCGCTGATGCACTGGAAGGCGTGGTCATCACACATTATATATACAATATTGGGCCGCTTGGCATCTGCCTTCTGCTGCGCCTGCATCGCGGAGGAAAAGCTCGAAAGGGCCACAAGGGATAGAATGGACTTGTTCATGTCGAATTGTGTTTATAGATTGACGTTGTCTGTTTGTAAGAAAAATAGTCTTCAGTTAACCATGCTGCCGTGAAACCGACAAGCAAGTGCAAATTTAATCATTCTTTGGGAGACCTGCGCCCCTCTTTAATAGTTTTTTGCCCTTAACCCGTCGGATTTCACGGCAGCACCGTCAGGCGACGTCAATCGCAGTCGTAAGTGTAGTCAGCGGTGCCGTCGCTGTTTTGCGGCCATCCGGGGTTCTGATAGATGATGCTGTTTGCTGTCACTCCGCTGCCCGTGATGAGGAACTCGCTGATTGGGATTGGCTCCAGATAGTGTTGCTTCGGGAAGGTGTAGCCACCATACGCCACCGATGTGGAGCTTATCTGCAGCGGGCGCATATACTTCGACACGCTGCTCTGCGATACAAGTTCCTCCGAACGCTGGCTTGCGCTATACATGTTGTACATCTCGTCCCAGAGGTTGAAACCCTCGGGCTGGTAGTCGACCATATTGTCGAGACTGCGCCAACGCTTCAGGTCGTCGAGACGCAGGCCTTCGGCTATCAGCTCGCAACGGCGCTCACGGCGAATGCTATAGAGAGTGGCGTCGACTGTCTTGCCGTGGGAATAGACACCGAGGTCGTTTTCCTGCGTCAGGTCGGTGGCACTGATCGTCTTCTGGTAATCCTCGCTGATGCCGGCACGCTTGCGCAGCGCGCGCCAATAGGCGTCACACTTGCTGTCCAGCTGGCCGTAGCGCTCGTAGTAGGCCTCGATGTAGTCGAGATAACACTCGGCGGCACGCAGGATAGGCACCGCCGTGGTGCACTTGTACTGCTCTTGCTGCTTTGCGTCGCTGCTGCACCATTTCTTTAGTTCATAGCCCGTGGTGGCCTTCTCGCGTCCGCTGTTGTAGATGGCAGGGCGGTGATAGTAGACGGTGTCGTTGACATATTTGCCGCCCTCACCCTCCTGACGAGTGTTGATGATAGAGCCGGCGGCACGCACCGAACCGGTGAGCCTTGGGTCTCGATCTTGGAACTCGTAGTAGCTCATACGGTCGCCCTGATAGCCTGAGCCGGCGGCATAGATAGGCAGGCCGTTGGTCATGAGGAACGTGTTGACGAGGGCACGTGTGGCATTGCAGCCGCCACCGTTTTTCAAGTATGCCGAGCAGCTGTGTGCCAACACGCCGTTCTGATAGTAGCGTGCAAGTATCACCTCGTCGTTGTCGGCGAAGGCATTGGCGGAAACGAACATGGCCTGATAGTCGTTGTCCAGTTGGCGTGCGTCTGCCACCTGCCTGGAAGCGCTGATGGCCTCGTCGAGGAAGAAGTTGACCTCAGCCTCAGCAGACCCAGCCTTGAAGGTGAAGTCGGGCCATGTGGTCTTGCCCGGCCACTTGCTGTTGCCCGGCACGAAGCACGTTCCGGCATGATAGCGTTCCCAGGTGCCCTCATAGAGAGCCACGCGAGCCTTGAGAGCCAGGGCTGCGTCACGGCAGATTCGTCCCGACTCAGGCGCTTTTGCCTGCAGGTAGCTGGCGGCAGTGTCGAGGTTGCAGAGGATGAAGCGTGCCACCTCGTTGCGCGGATAGCGCTTGCTGTTGGCGGTCAGCACGGGCTGGTCGTCGGGCATCATCTGGGTGACGATGGGCAAGTCGCCGAAGTTGCGCAGCAAGCGGAAGTAGTCGTAGGCACGCAGGAAGTAAGCCTCGCCCAGATAGTGCATCTGCATGGCATCGCTCTCGTTCAGAATGCCCGCCTGCATGTTTGAGCGCGTCTTGTTGATGAAGTAGTTGATGGAGCGCAGGTTAGTGAATTTCCACTCCGAGCTTGCCACCTGCACCGTCTTCTTGTCGCCCTTGTAGAAAAGCGACTGTGCCGACGATGCGCACTGGTTGTCGCTGGTCACGTCCTCGGAGTAGAGTCCGCCCCAGAGCTCGCTGTTAGTGGGCAGGATGGTGTAGAGGTCGTTGACGAACATCTTCAGGTCGTCGGCAGTCTTGAAGTAGGTCGTCTCGTTGCCGAAGTCGAGCGGCTCGCGCTCCAGAAAGCTGTTGCACGAGGCGAGGAGCATGGCCGAAGCCGCCATGAATAGGCATTTTATCTTTTTCATCTGTGTATGTCGTTAGGATATGATGTGTTAGAACGTTATCTCGAGTCCGGCAGAGAAGGTGCGGTATTGCGGATAGGTCTTGCCGGCTCCATATTCGTCGGAGTTGCTTCCGATGGCTTCGGGGTCGAAGATGCGCAGCTTGGTCCACGTGAGGAGGTTCTCGCCCGAGAAGTAGATGCGTCCCTTCTTGATCCACTTAGCCCACTTCCTGTTCTGCGGCAGGTTGAAACCTATCTGGAGGTTCTTGAGTCGCAGATAACTTGCGTCCTGGAGGAAGCGGTCGCAAGTCTGGATGTTGTTCTGGTCGATGCGCAGACGGCCGTAGTAGGAGTCGAGGTTGGCGCCGAGGGCAGAACCTGCATAGCGGAAGTAGTCGAGGTGGTCGGTGTAGAGCGAGCGCTGCCACTCGCGCGCAAATCCGAAGAACGTGGCACTGCCGCTGAAGAAGAAGTCGCGCTTGCCGATGCCCTGGAAGAAGGCGCGCACGTCTATCCATTTCCACTGTGCGGTGAGCGTGAAGCTGTAGGCGTAGTGCGGCGTGGTGTTGCCGATGACCTTGAGGTCGCCGTGGTCGTCGAGCGTCTCGCTGCCCTTGTCCACCTTGCCGTCGTTGTTAATGTCGCGGTACATGATGTCGCCGCCGCCCCACTTGTCGCCGATGGCGCTCTGCGAGTGGTTTGCCAGATATTCGTACATCTCGGCGTCGCTCTTGGCGATGCCCACTACCTCGTAGCCCCAGATGTCGCCATACTTCTTGCCTTCATACCATCCGCTGATCTTGTTGTCGGGCGAATCGTACTTGGTGATGAGGGTGTTGTAGTCGCTCAGCGTGGCAGATACGCTATAGCTGAAGTTCTTGCCTATGCGGTCGCGCCAGCCTATCTCCACTTCCCATCCGCGTGTGCGCATCTCGGCGTTGTTGGTCTTGGGCGCGCTGGCACCATAGAGAGCGCTCAAGGCGTTGGCAGGTCCCACCATGTCCTTGGTGGTGCGCTGGTAGTAGTCGAACGAACCGGTGAGGCGGTTGCGGAAGAAGCCCCAGTCTACACCGAGGCCGATGTTCTCGATGCGCTCCCACGTGAGCGATGCTGAGTAGGGCGAATACATCGGCAGGGTCGTGGCCTGCTTGCCGTCGAGCATCAGCTTGCCAGGATAGGTGTCCATCTGCTGGTAGTAAGGGTAGAACGAGGTAGTGTTCTGGTTGCCCAGCGTGGCGTATGAGGCGCGGAACTTGAGATATTCGAAACCTGCGTCGGCCAATGGCTTCCAGAATTTCTCCTCGGCCACGTTCCAACCTGCCGACACAGAGGGGAAGTAGCCCCAGCGCTGATTGGTGGGGAAACGCGACGCGCCGTCGGCACGCATGTTCACCTCGATCATGTACCGGTTGGCGTAGTTGTAGTTGACGCGTGCGAAGAAGCCGAGCGACGACCATTCGCCGTTCTTGAACGACGACAGCGTGGTGTTGCCCGCGCCCTCGCCAAGGTCGGCATCGGTAGTGGCGAAGCGGTTTATCTTGCGGTGATAGTATTCGCTCTGTTCACCGAGCAGGAACGTGAAGTTGTGGTCGTTGCCGAGCTTGAGATTATAGTCGGTGTAGACGTTTGTGCTGAAATAGTTGATGCGCGTCGTGGCATTCTCGTGGTAGGTCTCGCCGGCTGCAGGCTGCACCGAGAACGAGCCGTCGCTGTTGATGGTGTGCTTGGCGCTGACGCCCTCAAGCACGAGTATGTTCTCAGGCTCGCCGCTTGGCTTGTTTACGGTGACAGGCAGGAAGTCGCGCGAGTAAGGGTTCTTCTCTATGCGGCTGTTGAGCTCGAAGTGCAGTTTCCAGTCCTTTATTGGTTCCACCACGATGTTGGCCTGGTTGTAGAGCTGCCTGGTCTTGGTGTCCTGTCGTCCGCCATGGAGCATTGAGGGGATGAGCGACTCGCCCGAATACTGGCCGTTGGGCAGAATGGTTACAGCGAGCGGAGCGCGTCGGCCGAGGTTGTGGTAAAACAGGTTGTTGAGTGCCGAGGGCTTGTCGTTGTCGATGTCGATGTAGCGTGTGGACCAGTTGACGGTGAGCCATTTAGTGAACTTGTATCCCAGCTTGCCGTTGAAAGTCATGCGTCGGTATTGCTCGTCGGCATAGTTGAAGAGTCCGGTCTGTCCCATGTAGTTGGCTGATACATAATAGGTGAGGTCCTTGTAGCCGCCGTTGAGGGTCACGTTGTGTTCCTGCGATGTGGTATGGTTTTTCAGGTAGGTGTCATACCAGTTGGTGTTGCCGAACGCCATTTGGTTCGACTTCCACTTGTCGTCGTTCTCGTAGGCTTCCGTTCCGTATTGCAGTTCTCCGCGCTGGTAGGCGAGGATCTTGTTGAGCTGCGACTTGCCGAAAGGTGCCGTGCCACCGGTGTTGGTATAGGCATCGTTCACCATGAGGGCGAACGTGTAGCTGTCCACGGGGTTGGGCACGCTGATAGGCTGCTTCACGTTGACGTTGCCTCGATAGTTGACGCTGAAGCCCTTCTTACCACTCTTTGTGGTGACAAGGATTACGCCGAACGGAGCACGCGAACCGTAGATGGAAGCCGAGGCGCCGTCTTTCAGCACGGATATGTTCTCGATGTCGTTGGGGTTGATGGTCGAGAGGTCTCCCTCCATGCCGTCGATGAGCACGAGCGGAGAAGAGCTGGAACCTTCGCCGATGGAGCCAATGCCGCGGATGTTGATGTTCATCTCCGTGCCAAGTCCGCCACCCGAGTCGTTGGAGATGTTGAGACCGGCTATCGTACCCTGCAATCCCTGCACGGCATTGGATATGGGTCGGTCGGCGAGCACGTCGTCGCCTATGGTCTTCACGGCACCCGTGGCGTTGATCTTCTTCTGCGTGGCAAAGCCCACGATGACGGTCTCCTCCAGCACGTTTGCTATGGGTTTGAGGGCTATCGTCAGGTTGTGCTTGGTGCCCACCTTCTGCTCACACTCCTCATATCCTATGTAGGATACCTGAAGCACCGACGATGCGCCCGGCACTGTCAGCGTGAACTTGCCGTCCATGTCGGTGACGGTAGCGGTCTTGGCGTTTTTCACGCGTACCGTGGCGGCAGGCACTCCCTCACCGTTTTCGTCTATCACCACGCCGGTCACCTTCACCTGTGCGAGAGCGGGCAACGAAAGCAGCACGCAGCATAATATAAGAAAATATTTTTTCATGTCTTCTAAACTGTCTTTTTAGATGGAATAATCGCTGTGTGTTCTACAACTCTTTATTAATCTCTCTCTCCGCTCTGGCTGAAGCGCAGGCGCACCAGCACGGTGCTGTCGCTAGTCATGATGTCTTGTACGGCCGTCACCGAACGCTTCTTGTTGCGGTTGCGCAGGGTTCGGAAGTAAACATAGCCGTCGCCGCCGCCCGATGTCGACGTGGAGCCTGTCAGCAGGTTGTAGTTGAAGTACCACTGAGCCTTGTCCCCAGGCGAGGGCACCGGTGCCTTCCATTGCGCGTTGCTCTTGAGCTTTATGGTGAACGTGTCGGCAGCCGAAGGCAACTGCACCACTTCGTATTCGCTGAACTTGGCGGTGGTGTTGCCGTCGAACCACGTGGTGTCGTTCTTGATCTGCAGTTTGCCGTCTGCACCGATGACAGGATTGCCCTGCGCGTCCTTCACGGTGTCGCTCTTCACCGAGGAATACTGATATGTGGAGTCTATTTGGCGCAGGAGCTTCAGTTCTGCCGTGAATCCTCCTGTTGACACTATCTGCGGCTCCACCTCAAGCGTCGACTTCAGGTTGAAGTCGCCGGGGTTGGTGGCTGCCTCCTTGTCGCACGAGGCCATGGCGAAGCCCCCTATTGCGAGTAACGTCAGATATATGAGTTTCTTCATTTCTTGATAGTTTGTTGTTTTTGTCTTTTACGGGTTTAAGGCGTGGGGCCTTATTCCTTTACATATATATACTTGGTAATGGCTGGCTGTGCGTGGCGTTCAGCCTTCACGATGTATGCGCCCTTGGGCAAGCGTCCGGCATTGAGGTTTCTCGCACGCGCTGAGCCAAGCAGTTGTCCAGCCGTGTTGTAGACGCTGATGGCGCTCACGTTGGCGTCGGAGGCCGTCACGGTGCCCGTCTGCGCATCATAGACAATGGACTCGCCTTCGGCGCTGACATTCTCTATGGCTGTGGGATGGTTGATGCTGACAGAGGTGACGAGCGAGTCGACGTTGGCGTTCAGCGCATACGATGAGTTGCGGGCTATGCAATAGGCATTGCTCACGTCGATGTCGTTGCCCATGTCCCAATAGAAGATGCCCTGCAAACCGTTGTCCACCACATATTTAGAGCGTCGGTACACTTGGTCGGGCGACATGAAGTAGTAGTGCACACTTCCTTGGTATGCCTTGCCGTCGAGCGACTCGTCGTTGGGGTTGAGCGTGCCGTCGGCCATCAGGTTGCGGAAACCGGTGATAGGCGAAATGGCACTCTCGCTCTCGTCGTAAGCCTTCGAGGTGGTGGTGCTGTAGGAAAGGTAAATCTTCTTGTTGGGGAAGCCGTAGTTTTGGAATGCCTTGGCAGAACTCAGAAAATTGTCGTAGTTGAAGAAGGTCTTCTGCGGACCATACTGCTGGAACGTGAAACCGTCTACGTTGCCCATCTTTTCCGTCGGAAACCGATAGGCTCCATAGGCGTGGCACGAGATCATGAACGTCTTGCCTTCGGGCAGGACCGAGCGTATCTCTTCGGCAAGCAGGCCGAGCGTGGTCTGTGTGCCGTCCATCCATTCGAGGTCGAGCTCCACTCCGTCGTAAGGCTTGGAGAGTTCAGCCAGGTCTTGCGCGAATATCTTGCGGCGCGAGGCATCGCTGATGGTGGTCTGCCATCCGGTGTGCGACGACACGGAGATGCGGATCTTGTAGCCGGTGTATCCCTCGTAGGCACTCTTCATTATCTTCAGCCACTCGTCCTGCGAGTAGCTGTCCCATCCGGGGTTCTCCTCGTCGTCGTAGGTGTAGAGGGCTTGCGCCTTGTTTATCACTCCAGCCGTCTGCGTCTTGCCGATTGCCGGCAGAGGGTGCGACGTCATGTAGTTCTTTATCTCGTCGATGCTGAGGTTGCCGTCCCAGATGCATGTATTGTCGAGCTTGGCGTGCAGGCCTTCGCCTATCACGGTCACACAGTCGTCGTTGCCCGTGGGCGTGTAGTCGGTAGAGCCGTCGCTGAGGTCTCTGTTTGACCATGCCTCGGCTCCGTCGAAGGCAAACATGAAGGTGAGGCGTGTGGTGCCGCCGGCGCGCACGGTCACGGCGAAGTGGACCCACTTGCCTGTTTCGAGCTTCTTCTGGTTGACAAACTTCTTGCCGTTCACCTTCACTATCACCTGCTTGGTGTCTTTGTCGCCAAGGCTGATGGAGAAGCCGTTCTGCCCGTCTTCCGTCTCCTTGCGCACGATGTAGGCTCCTTCGGTCCATTCGTCGAGATAGAGCCACGTCTCAAAGGTATAGGTGCCGGTGCCCGAGGCGTTGAGCGTGGGTTTGAGCACGTCGGCAGTGGTTGTGATGGAGGAGTTGCCGTCGAGGCTTATCACGCCCTTGCGTCCTTCAAACTCGCTGAGCCACTTGCCTCCGCTGATGGTGGCGTGATCGCAGGGTGTTATATATTTAAGGTGTCCGTCGGTGTAGCTGTTGATGCCGAGCACTATGAGGTCGTTGGCAAGCAGATACTGGTCGCGCGTGACGGCACGGTCGAAGAATCGGTTGTTGGCGGTGTAGGCTCCGCTGAGCAGATAGGGCAGGCCGGTGTTGTCGGCAGCCGACACACGCTTCGCTCCCTGCGGCATCTGTGCGTGGTGGTTGGTGTCGGATGGTGAGAAGATGGCCTTATAGTCTACGATGTCGGGGCATTGCTTTTGGTCGAACTTATAGTATGCCACGAGGTTGGCGAGCTCGGGCACCCACTTGTTGAGCGTGGTGTGCACATAGTAGTCGTGGTCGGCTGTGAGGGCCGTGCTCCACAGGCGCACGTCGTCGATGCGTCCCTTGAAACCGCCGCCCATGGTCATGTCGCCAATGCTGGCCGGCAACGCGAAGTCGCCGGTGACAGTGGTGACCTGTGTGCCGTCGATGAGGGCAGTGGCAGTGCCGGCATCTACCACTATTGTCAGTTGGCTCCACTGTCCGGCCTTCAACTGTGAGTCGCTAATGCTTATTGTCGTTGAGCCAAGTCGGGCTTCGATTGTTCCTGCCGATGCGAGCGAGAGCTTGATGGCGTCGCCGCAGCTCATTACTGTCGAGCCGGCTGTCCACTCGTCGGGGCAGAGCCACAGCTGCACGGTGTAGGCTTGGAGGCTGTTCAGCTCGGGCATGGCGCCGCAGTTTACCTTCGCCGACGACTCAAGGCTGAGACACATGTTGTCTACCTGCGCGTTGGCAGAGAGAGCCATGGAAAGAGCGAGCAATGATAAGATGGATTTTTTCATTATGGCTTGTTTACGAAAAAAGGAAGCGGCAAGCGGGTTCTATGCCTGCTGGCCTGCTTCCTTTCGCTATTTCTTATGTGGATAATTCTATTTCACTACGTGCTTGGCAGTCTTGTCGCCCTGCTTCACTACATAGACGCCCTTGGCGAGGCTGTTGGCATTGACGCGCTTGCCGTCGATGGTGTATACCTGCTTTTCCGCGTTGGTGTTGTCCACAGAAATGGCGTTGATTGACGTTACTATCTTCTGGGGATCAACGGTGTAGGTCTTGAAGGTCTTCTGACGCTTGCCCACGATGGGGCTTGGGTTGCTGTCGAGCTTGGTGAGCTTCACTTCCTTGATGAACATTGTGGCGCCAGCGAGGTTGCCAGGGTTCATCTCCATCTTCACGCGAAGCGGAGCATACTGGTTGTATGCTGCATCTGCGGCAGCGGCCGGGCAGCGCACGTCCCACTCGTATACCATCCACTTTGTGGGGTCGTAGATCATGTTCTCGTCGTCGTCGAGCACAGGCTCGCCGTCCTCATATGTCTCTACGAAGTCGCCTGAGTATACTTCAACGCCTTGATCACCATTGGAACCGTTGGGCTGCACGTTGTTCTCGGCATCCTGGGCATAGACCTTGTTGATTACGGCATTGGCAGCACTTGGCGTGTTGCTGAAGATGTTGAGGGTGATGCTCACGCGGATATTTGGCTCTTCGGCAGTTCCGCCTTCAGGAGTGTTGTCTGGGTCGGTGCACCAGTCGAAGTTGAACCAGTTGAGACCGCCGGTACACTGTGGGTAATTCATGTCGTAGGTGCTGTTGTACTTTGAGTTGACACCGTTCACGCACAACACCTTGCCCACTTCGCCACCGAGGTCCACGATGCTTGTTCCTGCCTGAAGGTCTTTGGCATGAGGCTGTGCAGGATTGGCAAACTGGCCGCCAGCAACGAAGAAATAACCATTGTCGTAGCCTCCCACAACGTCGTTGCGGCCATTAGCGGCATCAGGGTTGGCACCCGTGTAGAATTTCTGAATGGTCTCCTGACCCACTGCACGGTCGTTGTATTTGTACTTTGAAGGAGTGAAGTCTGTGCCTTCTTCCTGTGCGAAGGCTGTTCCTGCAACCATCATGACGGCTGCCATAGTGAGTAAAATTTGCTTCATAAAAAAAGATTATGTTAATATGGTTTGTTTAAGTCTATTCGGTTTTTGCCGTTAAAGCAAAAAGCGCACAAGGCATCGCATCCGCAGGTTTACGGACGTGCGAAACTGGCGCGCAAAGCCTATGGCCGTGCGTATGCTACGACGAATATGGGATAAGATTAAGCCACGCCTATTGGCCGTCTGTTCTATGCCAACAAGCATTTGTCCTGCATCAGCCGAACAAAAGGTATTTGGTTTACAATAATATGAGTACCCCCCCCAGATGACCCGAGGAGTTGGAAGCAGATAGGGCTTCATAATAAATCTTGGCTTTGGTTTAATAGCTGCAAAGTAACTAAAAAACTATTATGTGTACAAATATTTTACAGTATTTTTTACGGAAAATGTATAACTTTGCGCACAACTAAACAATGAGCCTCATCAATGGCTCTTAAAAAGGAACATACAGCATGAACTACTTTATTATCGTCAACGGCGCACAACAAGGTCCTTATACCATTGAGGAGCTGCGCCAACGTCACATCGATTCTTCCACGCTCGTCTGGACAGAGGGCATGGCACAATGGACTCCGGCATGGCAAGTGGAGGAGCTGAAGACGCTCTTCAACGAAAACGCGGCCAACGATTTGGACGGCATCCCTACCCCAACGCCAGACACCGGCAACACAGCCGGCAATGGGGCTGGCAACGCACAATACGCCCAATATGTCCAAAGCCCCACGCAGGGCAACGCAGCAAATGCTCCGGAGGCTCTGCCAAAAAAGAAGAGCATGAAGGTGTGGACATGGATTGGTGCGGCTGTAGTAGCCGTGATGCTCATCATGGCGGTGAGCAACCCGTCGAGAGACGAGCACAAGCAGGTGGTGAAACAAAACATAACCAACGGTGTGGAGAAAGGGCTCAGCGAGAGCGAGAACGCCGCTTCCGACAACCCGTTCAAGGCCTTCGGCTCTGCCATGATCAAGGCTTTCGCCACGCCATTTGTCAACAGTGCCCTCGACAACATGTTGCAATACCACAACTACATGTTCTGGTCAACGACAACCATCGACCTGCCTGTCACCGACTCTGACGACAGTTCCAAAACGAGAACCGTGCGCACATCGCTCGGCATCTTCGGCAAGGTGTTCACCTCCGACGAGGACGACATTGCCAAGGCCATATCCAAAGCCATGAACATCGACAGCAGCGTCTCAACCCAATCGTCGGTCATCGATGACAACACCGACACCGACGGCTCGTCGGCAACCGACAACGTTGACGACAACGACTTTGCCTCGCAAGTGACCGACAGCGTGTTGTCCATAGGCAGCAAGGTGGGCAAGAGCGTGGCCAAGCAAGTGGGCCACGAGGTGAGCCGTGAACTGAAGAAGGAGATCAGGCAAAACACCGACAGCACCACGGCAAGCGGCTTGGGCAAGATCGTGGATGCCGTGGAGAGTTTCCTGAAGGGTCTATAAATGAATTACTCAAACAAATAAAAAATGGAGTGCCAACTAACAACATCGGCACTCCATTTTTATTATACCTTATATAAAGGTTTATGCCTTGCCCTGGTTGGCCACGGCAGCGGCCTTGGCTGCGATAGCAGCTGCGTCGCCGAGATAATAGTCGTTGACAAGGTTGAGCTCGTCGTCGAACTCGAACACATAAGGAGTAGCTGTTGGGATGTTAAGGCCAGAGATGTCCTTATCAGAAATGCCCTTGAGGTGCTTCACGATGCCGCGGAGCGAGTTGCCGTGAGCTGCCACGATGATGCTGTCTACCTCCTTGAGCTTCGGGAAGATCTCGCACTCCCAGAAAGGCATCACGCGGGCGATGCAGTCCTCAAGGCTCTCAGTCTTGGGAAGATACTGTGTAGGCACCTTGGAGTAGCGAGGATCAGCGAGGGCTGAGCCTGTGCCGTCGGCAGCGAGGTCGTGAGGAGCCACGTCGAAGCTGCGACGCCAGAGCAGCACCTGCTCGTCGCCATACTGCTGGGCGGTCTCCTTCTTGTTCAGACCCTGAAGAGCGCCATAGTGCTTCTCGTTGAGACGCCATGTCTTGACCACGGGAATCCAGTCCTCGTCCATTGAGTCGAGCACGTTGTTCAAGGTCTTGACGGCACGCTTCAGGTAAGAAGTGTAGGCAATCTCAAAGTGGAAGCCCTTCTCCTTCATGAGCTTGCCGGCATCGAGTGCCTCCTGCTTGCCCTTCTCGGTGAGGTCAACGTTGGTCCAACCTGTGAAACGGTTCTCAAGATTCCACTGGCTCTCGCCGTGGCGGATTAAAACGATTCTTTTCATTTTCTTGTTTTTATTTGTATATAAGAATATTTACTTACTATTGGATGTCGGCAAGTGGGTCACTATAAATGCCCCTAAAATCAACATTAGCGCCACAAGTACCAAGAATATAGACAATCCTGTTAACATAAGACTATGCTTTTTGGTTCTTTGAAATAAGGATTAATACAGTCCCGATAGTTAATGTGTCCCTTCGTTGCTTGTTCATGCCGCAAAGATAATAAATCTTTTTCTATCCATGACAACGCCTTGGCTATTTTTTAAGCCTTTTATGATTTCAGTTTGTCTGCATGACTCTTTTCTTGCGATTTTGAGTTATCTTTGCAACAGATAAATTGCACATTATTATAATCACTCGACAAGATGAAGATATTTTGCGTGGGAATGAACTATCCCGAACACAATAAAGAGCTGAAAGACACGTTATTGAAGACAGACAGCCCTGTGATATTCCTCAAGGCCGACTCCAGCCTTCAAAAAAACGGCAAGCCCTTTTTCATCCCCGATGACCTCGGGCGTGTCGACTACGAGGCTGAGCTCGTGGTGAGAATCTGCAAGCTCGGCAAGACCGTGCCCACGCGCTTCGCCCACCGCTATTACGACGCGGTGACGCTCGGCATCGACTTCACCGCCCGCGAGTTGCAACACAAGCTCTCGGAGAATGGACAGCCCTGGGACTTGGCAAAGAGCTTCGACGGGGCGGCGACCATTGGCGACTGGGTGCCGAAGGATTTGCTGCCCGACGTGGGACGGCTGCGCTTCCATCTCGACATCAATGGCTCCACCACGCAAGAGGGTTGCGCCTGCGACATGTTGTGGAGCGTGGACGACATCGTGGCATACGTGAGCAAGTATTTCACCCTCAAGACGGGCGACCTCATCTTCACCGGCACGCCAGCCGGAGTGGGTCCCGTGCATATCGGCGACTTGCTCGAAGGATGGGTCGAGGAGCGCAAGGTGCTGGAATGCAGGTGCAAATAAAACCTTTTTTCGCAAGACATAAATAAGTAGAGTGACAAGACTTAGCAGAGTGGCAAGACATTTTCTTGGGACGAGGCTCACCCGCCTGCTCCCACTTCTTTTGCTAGCGTGCACGGCATTACCGGCTCACGCCCAGCGATTCTTCAACCTCACCTCCGACCAGGTGAGCGTCGATAGTGTCATGCCATCGTTTGCCTACACCATGCCGTTGCCAACCAACCATGGCGACTCTCTTTACACCGCCAGCATTCTCTACCCCGAGTTCATCGACATGTCGCCTCTCGACATTGAGCGTTACCGCAAGCTCGGCGGCACGGAGCCATCGGCGTTGCCCACGTTGACGCAAAGAGTGGTGACCGACCGCAAGCAGCCTATGCTCCGCATGAGCTTCTGCCCCATTGTCAAACGCGACGGCAAATACCAATTTCTCGTGAGCTTCATGCTCAGGGTCGACAGCAAGAAGATCAACGCCAAGGCTCTCAAGCAAGCCAGCGCAGCCAATGCCAAGGCAAACACGCGAGGTGCGAGCCATGCACCGCAAGCTGAACGTTACGCCGACCACTCGGTGTTGGCAAGTGGCAAGTGGGCAAAGATTCGCGTGCCGGCATCGGGCGTGTATCAGCTCACGAAAAGCCTCGTGAGCCGTGCCGGCTTCAGCGACTTGAGCCGCGTGCGCGTCTATGGCTATGGCGGCAACCTGCAAGACGAGGTTCTCGACGGATTAAAGCTTGCCGCTACCGACGACCTGCACGAGGTTGCCACATGCACGGTGAACGGCAAAAGGCTTTTCTATGCCAAGGGCCCCGTGAGCTGGAACGACAACAACGCCGGACAGCGCACACGCAACCCTTATTCTGACTACGGCTATTATTTCATCACCGAGGGCGACGGCTACCCTGCCATCGTAGACTCTGCCTCGTTCATAAACTCTTTCTATCCCTCGCCCGACTTCTATCACAGCCTGCACGAGGAGGACGGCTACAGCTGGTATCCCGGCGGACGCAACCTCTTCGACCCCACGGCAGTGGCAGCAGGCAGCAGCCAGACGGTTGCGCTCACGCATCCCGATGGTGCCACCACTGGCAGGTTTTCCGTGCGCCTGTCGGCTGGCACCAACACCACCACGCAGGTCTGCGTCAACGGCAAGGTGGCAGGCACGCTCTCCATGTCCATAGGCAGCCAATACGACCACGGCAACATGGCCAGTGGCACCTACACAATGCCCGTGAACGCGGCGGGAACCGACACCGTGACCCTCAAGGTGCTGTCGGGCGGACCAATGAGGCTCGACTATGTGTCGGCGGCATGGGATGTCCCCACGGCTGCGCCAAACCTCAATGGCTCTTTCCCCTCGCCAGAATACGCGGGCGCGGTGGACAACCAGGACCTGCACGCCGACAAGACAATAGACATGGTGATCATCATACCCACGTCGCGAAAGTTGCTCACGCAGGCAACGCGGCTCGCGCAATTTCACGAGAAACACGACGCGATGCGCGTGAAGATAGTGGCTGCCGACGAGCTTTACAACGAGTTTGCCAGCGGCACGCCCGATGCCAACGCTTACCGCAGATACGTCAAGATGCTGTATGATCGCGCGCAATCGGACAACGACGCGCCCAAATACCTCTTGCTCTTCGGGCCGTGCGTATGGGACAACCGAATGCTCACCTCTGAATGCAAGAACCTCAGCGCCGACGACTTCCTCCTTGCCTACGAGAGCGAGAACTCGCTCAATGCCATCAACTGCTATGTAGACGACGGCTTCTTTACCTACCTCGACGACGGAGAGGGCACCAACATCAACTCGGCGGGCGACAAGCTCGACATGGGCGACGTGGCAGTGGGTAGGATGCCTGCCTACTCTGAGGATGATGCCACGACCATGGTGGACAAGACCATAAACTATGTGGAAAACCTCAACGCCGGCGACTGGGAGAACACCATCATGGTGATGGGCGACGACGGCAACAACAACATACACATGCGCGACGCCAACGAGATGGCTACCTTGCTGCAAACCATGCGCCCTGCCTACAACGTGCGCAAGGTGATGTGGGACGCTTACAACGAGGTGACATCTGCCACGGGAAACTCTTATCCGGAAGTGACCGACATCATTAAGAGGCAACAGGCAAAGGGTGCCCTCGTCATGGACTACTACGGTCATGGCAGCGCCAACCAGATGTCTCACGAGAAGGTGCTGACGCTGAGCGACTTCAAGGCGTTCAGCAACAAGAACCTGCCTCTGTGGGTGTTTGCCGCTTGCGACATCATGGCTTTCGACGGCGTGGAAGACAACATCGGCGTGACGGCGATGACCAACTCCAATGGCGGAGCTGTGGCGGTGTTTGGCACCACGCGCACCGTGTATGAGAACTACAACCACATTCTCAACAAGGCGTTCATGAAATATGTGGTCGGCACCGTGAACGGCAAGCCCACGACCATCGGCGAGGCGCAGCGGCTCGCCAAAAACGAGGTGATAAGGCTTGGGAGCGACCCCACGGTGAACAAGCTGCAATACTCATTGCTCGGCGATCCTGCCATAGCCCTCAACCAGCCTACGGGCACCGTGGTCATCGACTCCATCAACGGCACGGTTGCCGGTGGCGCCTCCACGACGCATGCCTACGCCGGACAAACGGCACGAGTGGTGGGACACGTGGTTGGCAACGCGGCAATGAAAGGCACGGTGAGCTTGCAGGTGCTCGACTCCAAGCAGCTCGTCACCTGCCACGCCAACGCCAGCGCGGAGGTGCAAGACACGGTGTTCACTTTCTACGACAGGCAGAAGACCATCTTCAGCGGCAGCGACAGCGTGGCCAACGGCAGGTTCCACGTGTCCTTCGTGGTGCCCTACGACCTCAACTACGGTGGCACGGGACAGCTGCACGCCTTCGCCATGAGCGACGACTACGCCACCATCGCCCACGGCTATACAGACGCCATTGTCCTCGACGACGACAACACGCAGAAGACCGACACCGTGGGGCCGAAAATTTTCTGCTACCTCAACAGTCCGGAATTTGTCAACGGCGACGACGTGAACACAAGTCCCTATTTTGTCGCACGACTGACCGACGACAACGGCATCAACGCCACGGGCAACGGCGTGGGCCACAACCTTGAGCTTGTGGTCGACGGCGACGCCAACATGACTTTCGACCTCAACGACAACTTCGCCTACGACTTCGGGTCGCACACCTCGGGCAGCACCTATTATTCCATGCCGACGCTTGAACCCGGCAGCCACACCTTGCTCTTCCGCGCTTGGGACACGATGAACAACAGCTCCACGGCGCAACTGAGGTTCAACGTGGTGAAGTCGCTCAAGCCAAGGATATACAGTGTCGACGTGACGAAGAACCCCGCGTCGACAAGCACCACGTTCATCGTGAGCCACAGCCTTGCCGGGTGCCCTGTCGACGTGACGATAGACGTGTTCGACATGAGCGGCCGACAGCTATGGACTTACCGCGAGAGCGGCACGCAGACTGGTTCCTACTCCGTGGACTGGAACCTGACCACCAGCAACGGGCAGCGACTGCAGACCGGCGTATATCTTTACCGCATACGCCTCGCCGCCGACGGCAGCCAGATGGCGACAAAATCGAAGAAACTTGTCGTGATAAACAATAATTGAGCCGCCACGCCGTTATAATATCAATGAAGAATATGAGACTCAAAACATACATTGCCTTCCTGCTCATGATCCTTGCCTCGCTCAGCGCCAACGGCCAGGAGAAGAAAGACATGTTCAACCCCATCAACACCTCGGTGACATCGCAAACCATAGCTCCCGACGCGCGTGCCGGCGGCATGGGCGACGTGGGCGCTGCCACGGAGGCCGACGTGAACTCGCAATATTGGAACCCTGCCAAATATCCATTTGCCATAAGCCGTGCCGGCGTGGGCGTCAACTTCACGCCTTGGCTGCGCCAGCTCGTCAACGACATCAACCTCGGCTATATCGCCGGCTATTACCGCATAGGCGACTACTCGGCTATATCTGGTTCGCTGAGGTATTTCTCGCTTGGCGAGGTCGACATGGGCGAGCACAGTTCCAACGAGCCGGGCATGACCATCAACCCCTACGAGATGTCGGTCGACGTGGCCTACTCGCTCATGCTCAGCGAGAAGTTTTCCATCGCCGCGGCGGTGAGGTGGATCTATTCTGACCTCACCTACGACTACACATCGGACACGTCGCCTGGCTCGGCATTCGCCGCCGACCTCGCGCTCTACTACCAGAGCAACCCCATCATAGCGGAGCATGAGTGCCAGCTCGGCTTGGGAATGAACATCTCAAACATCGGCAGCAAGATAACGTTTGGCGGAAGCGACAACAGCGAGTTCATACCCACCAACCTCCGACTGGGTGCCTACCTCAAATATCCTCTGGACGAATACAACTCCATTGGCTTTGCCGTGGATGCCAACAAGCTCTTGGTGCCCACCTACCCCAAGCAAAACGACGGTGAGTCAACAGACCAATACCAGGAGCGGGTGCAGAAAGACTATTACGACGTGTCGAGCATCTCCGGCATCTTCAAGAGTTTCGGCGACGCGCCGGGCGGATTCAAGGAGGAGCTGCAGGAGATACAATGGAGCGTGGGTGCCGAATACACCTACAACGACCGCTTCTCTATTCGCGCCGGCTATCACCACGAGAGCGAGAACAAGGGCAACAGAAAATATTTCACCGTGGGAGCGGGCTTCAGGATGAGCGCCTTCCAGCTAGATGCGGGATACGTCATAGCCACGGCCAAGTCGAACCCTCTCGACCAGACGCTTCGCTTCTCGCTCACTTTCGACATGGATGGTCTGAAAGACTTGTTCAAGAGATAACCTGACAGTTGTCAAGAAATAATCCTACCTTTTTTAAAAAAAAAACACACACAGAGCATGTTCAGAATAGGAATGGGCTATGATGTCCACAAACTCGTTGAGGGAAGAAAACTCATTCTCGGCGGCATAGAGATACCCCACACCCTCGGACTTCTCGGCCATAGCGACGCCGATGTGCTCATCCACGCCATCTGCGACGCCCTGCTTGGTGCTGCCAACATGCGCGACATTGGCTATCACTTCCCCGACACGTCTGCCGACACGCTCGACATGGACAGCAAGGTGATACTTGCCAAGGTCATCGACCTCATAGCCACGAAGGGCTACAAGGTTGGCAACATCGACGCCACGGTGTGCGCCGAGCGGCCAAAGATCAACCCTCACGTGCCAGCAATGAAGGCGTGCCTCGCCAAGGTGATGGGCTGCGACGAGGATCAAATCAGCATCAAGGCCACCACCACCGAGAAGCTCGGCTTCACGGGGCGGCAAGAGGGCATCTCTGCCTACGCCGTGGCGTTGATCAGCACCGAATAGCCAGACATTTTTTCACCTCTTGCCAGGCAAGGTGTTACTGTGGCGCCAAAACAAGCCTTATGACCAAACGAAACCGGTAATAAACAAAAAACGTTTGCCCATAAGAAAAAAAACAGTAAAAAAATTTGGCAGGGTGGTGAAAAATGCCTAACTTTGCATTCGCAAATCGAGACACAGGGGCATAGCCCAGTTGGTTTAGAGCGCTGCAGTCACATTGCAGAGGTCATCGGTTCGAGCCCGATTGTCCCTACCTGTTCAAGATAAAGTCCGCCGCTTCCTATTCATATAAGGAGCGGCGGACTTCTTTTTTATGCTACATGCACGAAGCCAATCCCAAAGTCGTGGCTATGGCGGTAAGCACCGAGATGAGCATGTTGATAATCATCTTCCAAGTTTCCTTCTTCATTCTAATCCTCCTTTTCTTTCATTAATTGGTTAGACATTGTCTTGCTGTCACTCGCTACGCATTGTCGCCAGACTCGGTGTCGCCAGTGGCGGTGCTGCCCGATGGCAAGAGCTCCGCAGAAATGCCGTCGAGCATGGTCTTCACGAAGGTGCCCTTGCGCTTGCCCTTGGTGCTTATCTGGCCATTGGGCACGAACCTCACCTCCGGGCGGTAGATTATCTGGTAGCCGTAGATGTTGGCGGCAGTGAAGTCCTCGGCCTTGTCCACCGACTTGGTCTTAAGCCCCACGCGGAAGTCGCCAAGACCCTCAAGCTCCACGGTCATGGAGTTTTGCAAGTGCTTCTTCATCACCTGCACAAGCTCTATGAGCACTGCCATGATGTCGGCACGGGTAACGGTGGAAGAATGGCTTATCTCCTCGGCGAGATCGGTGGTCGTCACGCGACCCATGCTCACCGCACGGCCATACCACTTGTTGTAAACTGCAGATCCCTCGGCCTTGCCCATTTCTTTCTTGTAACGTACACTCATTGTTTTCTCCTTTCTTTAAAATGATTAGTAAATTGTTTTGTTTGTCGTGGAATTCCTTTTGACGGTTGCAAAGGTACTGCCTTTCTCCCTACCGTCCAAAAAACATGGGGGCACCACAGGGGACACCACGGCGAGGCTCTTCAAGTCTCGTGCCGGCATGTCTGCGTTTAAGGCATTGCGTGCAAAATATATTTTGCTATCATTTCTTTTAGTTGATGTTCCGAAAGATTCTTTGCGCCTACCGACTGTATCATCGAATATTCCGGCTTATTCTTACCTATCACAAATTTTCGTTCCCTTCCGTCTATGTCTACCAAGAGGTGATAATTACCCTTGTATGTTTGCTCCACCCGAGCATTATGGCACGACGTACCATCAATTTCGATAGAGAATGAGACGTGGGCCTTTTCTGACAATCCCCATTCCTCAAGATGTTTGTTCAAAGTGGTCTCAACAGCATTCGTCCAACGAGGTTGCACCTCATGTTTTTGAGCAAAAACCCTGAATTGCGAAATGGAGTCAGCCACCTGCTGAATTATCGCTTTGGGTTTACGTATCCCATTGTCTTTTGCTATTGCAAGTGCATCGTCAATTGTCTGCCCCGACAATTTCCCGCGCATCATTAGGCAATGCTGCGTGTCTGGCAAAAAGCCTCCCACATTAAATATGTAGGTCATGTCATAAGCCG
The DNA here is from genome assembly GCA_963593695.1 of Escherichia coli. GTDB lineage: Bacteria > Bacteroidota > Bacteroidia > Bacteroidales > Bacteroidaceae > Prevotella. Next base: position 29,137 of record CAVBBO010000022.1, read on the forward strand.
GAGACAAACGCCATTGGCCTTTTTCGTCCATCAAAAAAGAAAAATTCTTGTTGTGGTCATCTGTATTGTTGGCAAGAATGTTGAAAACCATTCGTCGGAACACTTCATCCTGAGTCGACTCTGGCAAACGCATCTTTCGGCAAACCATGAACAGCTGTTCATAACTATCAGCTTCTGGGTAAAGAGCTGCAAGCGTCTGCATGTGTAGTTTGCGATCGCAGTCGCGGTCGAAACGACGAGTTATGAAATGCTTTTTCCCCTCTACCTCTATCAAGTGGCATGGCATCATGTCAATACCGGCATTGATGGCCATGTCATGGTATGCCATCTCCAATTCTGCCGAAGACCGCTCCGCGTCTCCGAATTTCAGAATGCAATAATCAAACCCTTCTTGTCCGGCTATCTGACCACTTCTTATTTCTCCCGTATGGGGATTGACGGCTATAATGGCTTTTGGCTGACGACCACCGGCAGACGTGCCTACGGCTATCAACGCCTGCATCGTCAATGTCTCACTGGGCAAGATCCTGACTTTTTCTCTCTCGGCAAAAATGCGTTGTGCCAAATCGGTTAAGGCCTTTAGATTGATTGCCTCTGAGCTCTTTATGCCAGACGATTCTGGAACAAACTCCAATGCTCCCATTCCTCGTTTGCCAATAAACGAGAGAATGTCCAGCGGTGTCAGTTCTTGGTTCCTAATGCCATTCTCTATCCTCCAGCACTCGAAGACTTGGTTGCCCCAAGCATCGGGCAATGAATCTGCAAGAAATGGCGGCAGTTTACGATATATCCTTGTTTCGTTGTCTCCTATTATCGGCCTACGGCTTATAGGACTTTTGACAGATGCTACAAGAGGAAATATGTCCATGCCTTGCTGAAGAAAAAGCCGATTATACTCAAAATAGCTTATGTTTCGTCTGCTATCCCATGCCAAGCGACCCACTTCTTGTCCCCATAAAAGAACCTTTAATGAGCTTGTTATCATATCTTTTTATGCCTTATGCGTTGCACTTTCTTTCCATCATTCACCAAATACGCAGACTCGGGCAGCTCGGGAAGGATATCGTCCAACTGATCCGCGCACCCAATGGCTTTCATGAGCAAGAGAAAGGTGCCAAGCGACACATTGCCTGCCTTGCCGTTCTCAAACTTATGTATGGTGTTAATCGCTATTCCAGATTGATCAGCCACGTCCTTTTGTGTCATTTCTGACCTCAACCGATAGTCCTTGAAGCGTCTACCCAAGAGTTCTACCAGTTCTGGAATTGAGTATTCATAATAGTCTATCATACCATCCGCTATATTATCTTATACGATAAGTTATAACCACTTTTAGGCTTTAATTCATCATATAAGTTTATTTATAACGCAAAGATACGAATGTTTGTTGATATATAAATCAACAAAATCTACTTTTTTCAAACACATATCCTATAAATAGCACTTTGCCACGAGTTTAACACCTCGAAACAAAAAAAACGCTTCGCCAAAGAACAAGGAGAGAATACAACGGCGCGGATGTTCCACGACCTGCATTCCGCCTTCTTTAGCGAAGCGCTTGAGAAAAGTATCTATCTATCGGTGTTTACTTCACCACATATTTCTTGCCGTTCTTGATGAGCACGCCCTTGGCGTTCTTGCCCACGCGCTGACCGGCGAGGTTGTAGACGGGAGCGTTCTTGGCAGCTTCGTCTGAAGTGATTTCGGAGATGTTAGAGGCGCTTGATGTTGGAGCTACGGTTGGGGCAAGCTCTATCTTGCTGCTATAAGGGATGAGAATACCCGTATAGTCCATTGCAGATTCTGTGTTTGGAGTATAATCAACCTTAAACTTGTCATAAACCTGCATGGTCTTATCCTCATCTGTGTAATAGTTGGTATATTTTCCTTCAGTCACTTCAACAAGCGTGATATTCTTAATTGTCACGAGCTTGCAAATGTTTTCCGTCTTAACAGCTTCTTCTACCGTCATCTCAACAGGAGTCACCGTGCCATCTGTTGCCGTGATGTCTGATGCCGTAATGTTAGTCAACTCTGGAATCTTGTTGTATTCTGCATAAGAAGCCTCAATAGTGCCGTTGAGTATCTGACCTGCAGTATATGTGAGATTGCTCTTGTAGATGTCGATACCACCAGTTGCGTCAACGATATACATGTCGCTTGTACCATTCACATACTGTACCTGTGCATCCTTCAATGTCAAGATGGCCTTGTTGCCAACACCAATAGCCTTGAAAGCTGCGATGTTGTCGACCTTAGGTGTCTCAACAGGAGTGGTTGTTCCCTTTTTCCAAATAAGAATCTTTGAGATTTGGTCATTATTAGCATTTGTCACCTTGATAGTGTACACGGTATTGGCAGCCTGCTTGTCAGCGGCGATTTCATACAGCTTTGTACCTTTTGAACTTGTGGTCTCTTCACTTACAGCCTCATCGCCTACGAAGATATTTCTTGTGGTTTTGGCAGACGCATTATCATTACCAATGATATCAATTCTCTCTACATCAAAATCGAATTTTGGCAATGTTATAGTTGCACCTTTCTTTCCATAGAACAATCTGCTTCCATTTGTTTTGTCTGCCATAAAGTAGTAGTTATCAGGTGCTGCTACTGTTATGGTATATACATTAGTGAACTCCTTAGCTTCTGTATTAGGAGAATTTTTAACATAGGTCGGAAATTGCCAGTTTGTGTTGTCTGTGAAGTCGAGAGTCACCTCTTGGGCAAAGCCCACGCTCGCCACAAGAGCGAGGACCAACGATAGTGAATAGCGTAAAATTTTGTTCATAAGCTTATGTGTTAAATTGTTAATTAATTGTTTCTTAGTTAGGACAACTAATGCCATCTTCGATGACATCTACATTTCTCTTTGCAAAGTTAGGCAATATATCTTAAACTGTCCTAAAACGCGCCAATAATTTTTCATGAAAGTCGTGATTCTGGCAGGGGGCGGGCAGGAATGGTTAGGGCCCGCCCCTGCACGTCGCACGAGAAACGCATATCAATCCTTTTTCGCAGCCCTTGCCCTCCACCGTTATCGACGAAGCGAGACGAGGAATATGAGCCTCAAGCAGTATCACTATTTTGCTTCAAAGATAATCGTTTTGTCGTTTATAGACGATAAAAAGTTTGGTATTTTATCGTCTATAAACGATAAAATGGCTACCGCAAGTTTCCCTCTCTTCATGTGAAACCAAGCCTTTGAATATCCATTGCCTTGACTTTTGGATAGTTTCTACTGCTTATTGCCCTGACTTTTGGATAAAAGCTTTATCTTTGCACTGGAAATCAACCAATTAGTCGAGTTATGGCATATTATAGCAGAAATATAGACGACAAGTTATTGGAATGGAAGGATTCTCCCAGAAGAAAGTCCCTACTTGTCAGGGGTGCAAGGCAGGTGGGCAAATCCACTGCCGTAAGACAATTAGGGAAGACTTTCAAGTATTTTGTCGAGGGGAATTCATGCGAAATCCCCCAGCGTACCTTAGGCGCATAGACTGACTGCGACAGACTGCCTGTCTCTGTGAGACAGTGATAATATCCGTGCGGTGTGCGGTCTATTTTTGTTTTTATTTCCTCTTCTCTGCCGTCATTTTCTCGTAGAGCTTGAAGAGGCATTCCAGGCGAGGCTTGGAATATGAGCTTCAAGCAGACACAGTGCCTCACAAAGACTCCAACAACCACTTCCACAACGGGACAATCTCTATACGGTGTCCATCCCGTTCCACGACACCTTCCTCGTCTTTTGTCACCACCATCATGCGCTTGACGTTCTGGACAGAGGAAAGTTTTATCAGCCCATCCGTCTCCCGCTTGAAAGTATCGGCATCTGCCATCGAATAGGAAACTTGTATCGCCAACTCTTCTTCAGGTATCACAAAATCGACCTCGGCATTCCTGCTGTTCCAGAAATAACTTTCATCACCATATTTTCGCCTGAGCGTTACGGCTACGACGTTCTCTAGCAGGGAGGTGTCTGCATCTACAAGAAATAGGTGAAGCAAGCCGTTGTCGGTGAAATAATACTTGCGGTTGGACTCTTTGTCTTGTAACTTGCCAAACAAGTTCTCATACGGCAAGATGAGCCAAGTATCTG
>CAVBBO010000023.1:0-15858 GCA_963593695.1 Escherichia coli
TCACACGGATTTTAAAGATTTTAAAGATGTCGGCTTCGCCGATTACGCCTACCGCAATGCAGGAGGACCTGCCTCTGCGCATCGTTTGTTTACCCTTGTCAGTCTTTCATCTGGAAGGTCAAGGTGCCGCCCTTGGCAATGTCGGCGTGGTTGATGGCCGTGCCCTTGACGCGCTTGCCGTTGAGCGTCACGCCGTCGACGAGATAGCGGTCTTGAGCGTAGTTCTCCGCCTTGATGGTGAGCGTCTTGCCGTTTTCCAGATGCAGCGTGGCGGTCTTGAAGAGCGGCGTGCCAAGCTCATATTCGCAGCTGACGGGGTTGAGAGGGTAGAAGCCCAGCGCGCTGAGCACGTACCACGCCGACATCTGTCCGCAGTCCTCGTTGCCGCAGAGGCCGGCGGGCGTGGCGTTGTAGAGTTGCGTGAGAATTTCCCTCACATATTTCTGCGTCTTGTGTGGTTGCCCAATCTTGTTGAAGATATATGCGGCATGGTGGCTTGGCTCGTTGCCGTGCGCATATTGCCCAATCATGCCCGTGCTGAAGAGCGGCAACTCTGCGTTAGCCTTAGGCGTGTAGGTGAAGAAACTGTCGAGCTTGGCGGCGAAAGCCTTCTTGCCCACGAGTTTCTCCAGGCCCTTGATGTCGTGCTGCACCGACCACATGTAGTGCCATCCGTTGCTCTCGCAGATGTGGGAGGTGTACTCGTCGGGCGAATAATTCGGCTGGAACGTGCCGTCGGAGCTGCGTGGCTGCATGAACGTTGAGCCCTTGCAGTAGACGTTGCGGTAGTTTTGCGCGCGTTTGGCGAAGGTCTTGTAGATGTCCGTCTTGCCCATGCTCTTTGCCAAGGCAGCTATGCAAGCGTCGTCGTAGGCGTATTCCAAGGTGCGCGAGAGCGACCAGTCGTCGCCCAAGGTAGGCTCCTTGACGTCGTAGGGCACGTATCCGAGCCGCTTGTAGAGTCCGATGCCACGGTAGTCGTCCAGGTTGGCGGTCTTGACACATTGGTCAAGCGCCTCGTGCTTGTCGATGCCGGGCACGCCCTTGAGCACCGCCTCCGCTATCACAGACGCGGCATGGTAGCCAATCATCATGTCGGTCTCCGACGACCACATGTTCCACACGGGAAGTCGCCCGTTCTCCTTGCTGAAAGCCAAGAGCGCGTTGACCATGTCGCCCGCGCGCGACGGGATGAGAAGGTCGTAGAGCGGATGGGCGGCGCGATAGGTGTCCCACAAGGAGCAGGTCTCATAGTTGTTCCAGCCCGTGGCCTTGTGCTGTTTCCTGTCAGCTCCGAGATAGGCTCCGTCTACGTCGCATAGCAGCGTCGGTGCTGTCATGGCATGATAGAGAGCCGTGTAGAAAACGGTCTGTTGGGCGTCGGTGCCGCCTGTTATCTCTATCCTCCCAAGCTCCTTGTTCCATGCGCTCTCTGCACGCTGGCGCATGATGTCGAAGTCGAGACTTGCCACTTCTGCCTCAAGGTTCTTCTTGGCGCCTTCCAGACCTGTGGGCGAAATGGCAGTCGCCACTATGAGCTGGCTCGGGCCGTCGGTGGCGAAACGTATGCGTGCCACCTGACCTTCGCCATGCTTGTCGGCTCCGAGATAAGATCTCATTACGTCAATCGACTTGATGGGCTGGGAAAAGCGCGTGCGAAACCACACCTTCTGGTTGCGTGCCCATCCGTCGGAGAAGCGGTAGCCCTCGATGGTGAACGAATCGACCACCATGATTTTGGAATCCTTGGTGGCGTCCCAGTTCATGGCCTTGGCAAGGTTGAGTATGACCATGCGCTCCTTGCCGTTGGCGGGGAAGGTGTAGCGTTGCAAGCCGCAGCGTGGCGTTGCCGTGAGTTCCACGTTGATGTCATAATCAGTTAGTCGCACTTGATAATAACCGGCGTGGGCAGTCTCGTCGGCGTGGCTGAAACGGGAGTGTACTCCCAGTGGTGCTTCGGCTTCATGCACGGGCAGTGTCACGGGCATGAACGAGATGTCGTATAAGTCGCCCGCGCCCGTGCCCGACAGATGGGTGTGGCTGAAGCCGGCTATCGTGCTGTCGGGATAGAAGTATCCGGCTATGCGGTCCCATCCGGGCAACCCGTTGTCGGGACTGAGCTGCACCATGCCAAACGGGGCCTGCGCTCCAGGGTAGGTGTTGCCAGTGTAGTCGGTTCCTATCAAGGTGTTCACCTTTCGCGCGTAGTTGTCCGCCAGAAGGGCTGAAGGCAACAGACACGCGAGGAGTGCGGCTATGCAGAGTCTTGTTGTTTTCATGTGTGGTTTTTATGTTTGTGTGTGGCGAGGATTGTTGGGGTGGGTGGGGGGAGAAAAAATAAAGGCCGAGACTTGTTTCTCAAAGCCCGGCCTTGGCGATATAGGCATCTCAAAAAGAGCCTGATAAAAAGTCTTGTCGTGTTAGTCCATCTTGTCGTCGATCATGTCGAATCCGCAGTAAGGCACAAGCACCTTCGGCACGCGAATGCCTTCCGGTGTCTGGTTGTTTTCCAGGATTGTGGCCACGATGCGAGGCAAGGCGAGTGCTGAGCCGTTGAGCGTGTGGCAGAGCTCGATCTTCTTGCTGTCTGAGCGACGGAAACGGCAGTGCAGGCGGTTGGCCTGATAGCTCTCGAAGTTGCTCGTGGAGCTCACCTCCAACCAGCGCTGCTGAGCTGCAGACCATGTCTCGAAGTCGACGCAGATGCTTGAGGTGAAGCTCATGTCGCCACCGCAGAGCAGCAGGAGGTGATAAGGAAGCTCCAGCTTCTTGAGCAGGCCCTCAACGTGGTCGAGCATCTCGTGCCATGACTGGTAGGAGTGCTCAGGCGTGTCGATGCGCACGATCTCCACCTTGTCGAACTGGTGCAGGCGGTTGAGGCCGCGCACGTCCTTGCCATAAGAGCCAGCCTCGCGGCGGAAGCAAGCTGAATAGGCACAACGCTTGATGGGCAGGTCCTTCTCGTCGAGAATCTCGTCGCGGAAGATGTTTGTGACAGGCACCTCGGCGGTAGGTATGAGGAAGAGGTTGTCGAGGTTGGCGTGATACATCTGGCCTTCCTTGTCGGGGAGCTGGCCTGTGCCATAGCCCGAAGCCTCGTTCACTACGAAAGGAGGCTGGATCTCAAGATAGCCTGACTTGCGGGCCTCGTCGAGGAAGAATGCCTCAAGGGCGCGCTGGAAACGAGCCATCTTGCCGATGTAAACAGGGAAGCCGGCACCCGTGATTTTGACGCCGAGGTCGAAGTCGACGAGGTTGAACTTCTTGAGCAAATCCCAGTGGCAAAGTGCGCCCTCTGGCAGCACGGGCTTCACTCCGCCCTCCTTGATGACCACGTTGCTTGAGGCGTCCTTGCCCTCAGGCACTTCGTCGTTGGGGATGTTTGGAATGTCGAGAAGCTCGTGTATCATGTCGGCCTGAGCCTTGTCGTAGACCTCTTGCAGGGCCTTGTCGTCGGCTTTGAGCTCAGCCACTTGGGTCTTGATCTTCTGGGCCTCGTCTTTCTTACCCTCTTTCATCAGTCCGCCAATCTGCTTGGAGAGCTGGTTCTGCTGTTGCTTGTTGCTATCGAGCTTTTGTTGGGTCTCACGGCGTATCTTGTCGTATTCGAGTACTTTCTCCACGGCTTCGCGCGCGTTGGGGAAATGCTTCTTCTCCAATCCTTTAACTACGCGCTCTGTTTCCTCGGTAATGAGCTTTAATGTAAGCATGACTATGTATGTATTTAAATAGTTTTTCTTTTGATTGCAAAGTTACAAAGAATATGTCATTAATCGCTTTTTTGGCGATATGTTTTACTCAAATTATTTATTTATTCCGTGTGGTAAAAAACAAAAAAAGCGGGGCAGACTGAATCTGCTCCGCTTCTATAGGGTTGTAAGTGTTGTTATTACTTCACGTAAACCACGGCGAGACGGTTAGAGGTAACGCCCTGCACGCCCTTACCGGATGCGCTGTCTACGATGACGCCACGTGTCTTCAGGTAGTTGGCCACCACGTCGGCACGAGCCTGTGACAGACGGTCGTTGAGCTCCTTGGAACCCTCAGGAGAAGCAGTACCTACGATCTCCACGTGGCTGCCGCTCTTGATGTTGTTGAGAGCCTTCTTCATCTCAGGAACGAGAGCCGACTTGCCCTGCTGGAATGTCACGAAGAAGAGGTTGTCGATGCGGACGGTGTTGGTCTTCTCCTTCTCCACAGGAACTTCCTTCACCACTTCCTTCACCACTTCCTTGACAACCTCCTTAGGCTTCTGCGCGAGCTGTGCGCGGAGGTCGTTGATCTCGTCGTTGAGAGCAGTGAGGTCGAGCTTCTTGAAGTTGTGGGTGCCGTTGGAAGTCTTGAACTTGTAGTTGAAGCCTACCTGGAGAGCGAGCTGTGCGCAACGCTTGTCCATCTGCACGGCGTCTTTTGGTCCGTGGGTCAGGTTCCAATAGATGCCTGGCTCCACGTAGATCTGCCAAGGCTTGCTAGCGCCGCCAATGTTCCACGCGAATGTCATTGAGGTCTTGGCGGTGAGATCGTTGTCGTCGCCAACGTTTCCATTCTCGCAGACGACCTTGTCGCCATAGTACTTGGTGAAACCAACACCCAGCTCAGTGCCTACCTCGAACACCTTGTTCTCGTTGTAGCCAAGGAAGAGGTTGGTCCAGTTGATGGTTCCGTTCACGCCGAAGTTGGCAGACTTGACGAAAGTCTTTGAGTTGAGAACCATGTTGTCGGTGATCTGTGTGACAAAACGGTTGCCACCGAAGTTTGCGAGAGCCTCAAAGTTGGCACCGAAAACAGGTGAGAAGTTCTTGCCGAGCTTCACGCCGAAGTTGGGGTTGAGAGGGAATGTCTTGTTAAACGTAAGAGGTGTAGATGCACCAATCTTTGCTCCCAAATACCAATTGTCGAAAAATTTCGCTTTTTGCAGGCCTGTCTGTGCATTGGCGCTGCCACAGCCCATGGCTACAAGGGCCATGGCCAAAATCGCTTTTTTCATAGTGTTAGTTATTTGTTATTATATATTCTTTTGCTTAATCTTACAATTGCCTTTGCTTAAACTATTTTGCAAAGATATGTCTTTTTTTTGAATGTCGTGTAATGTTTTCAGAAAAAACGATTATTCCCTTGTCTTTTTCTTGATTTATGTTGCGCAAAAAGCTTTTTCCCATAAAAAAAAGCAGGGCACCCACCGATGCCCTGCCTCTGCCAAAAAAAATATATAAATTGATAGGTTGGTTACTTTCGCAAGTAACTATCTACTTCAGCAGCAACTTTTCTTCCGCTTGCCAGTGCCCTGACCACAAGGCTGGCACCGCTGGCGGCATCTCCCGCTACGAAGACGTTGGCGGGATATTCTGGTTGTTGTGGCCTGAGGAATCCCATGGCGAGCAAGACCATGTCGGCCTTGATGATCTCGGGCTCCTTGGCTGGTTTCATCAATGGGCGACCGCCGTCGGGATTGGGCACCCATGTGATTTCTTGTACTTTCACACCTGTCACCTTGCCGTTTTTGCCAATGAACTCAAGCGAGTTGATGTTCCAGCGGCGCGTGCATCCCTCCTCGTGAGCGAACGTGGTCTTGAGGGTGCGTGGCCAGTTGGGCCATGGGTTCTGTGGGTCTTCAGGACCTTCCACGGGCTTGGGCATGATCTCTATTTGGGTGACGCTCTTTGAGCCTTGGCGGTGTGAGGTGCCTATGCAGTCGGAACCGGTGTCGCCGCCTCCTATCACGAGCACGTCCTTGCCTTTGGCGTTGACGAGCTGGTCTTTGGAGAACTCTTCGCCAGCGAGCACCCTGTTTTGCTGCGACAGCATCTCAAGAGCGAAATGTACGCCTTTCAACTCGCGTCCGGGAATCTTGAGGTCGCGGGCCTGTGGAGTGCCTGTGCATACCACCACGGCGTCGAACTCCTTTGAGAGCTGCTCTATCGTGGTCTTCTTGGTGTCGCCCAAGGTGTCGTCGTTTTGGATGTTTACTGGCTCAGTCGGGTTAACCGGAACCAGCATCACGCCGAACTCAAACTTTATGCCCTCCATCTTCAGGTATTCCATCTTTCGGTCGATGAGAGCCTTGTTGAGTTTGAAGTTTGGAATGCCATAGCGCAAGAGGCCACCTGCGTTCTCGCGAGCATCGTAGACCGTGACCTCGTAGCCTCTTTGGTTCAGCTGTGTAGCTACGCTGAGTCCGGCGGGGCCTGCTCCGACCACGGCTACCTTTTTGCCGTTTCGTGTCGGAACGTGAGGATGCACGAAATCCTCGTTGTAGGCGTGCTCGATGATTGCCGCCTCGTTCTCGCGGTTGGTCGTGGGCTCATGCTCGGTGAGATTGAGCACACAAGCCTTCTCGCACAGGCCAGGGCAAACGCGTCCCGTGAACTCGGGGAAGTCGTTGGTGGCCTTGAGCAACTCGTAGGCGAGTTTCCAGTCGCCTTTGTATAAAGCGTCGTTCCATTCCGGCATCTTGTTGTGGAGAGGACAAGCCCAGTGGCAGAACGGCACACCGCAATCCATGCATCGGCTAGCCTGCAACTGTCTGTCTCGCGAGTTGAGCGTTTGCTCCACTTCGCCGAAATCGTGTATTCTATCATGTATTGGACGGTAGCCGGCCTCTTTCCGTTCTACCTCCAGAAATCCTCTTGGATTACCCATGTCTTAATGTCTAATTTGTTAATAGTCTCTTTGAATATCGGAAATCTTCTGCTGGAGCTTCTTCACCTGTTCCTCTTGCAGCACGCGCTTGTACTCGATAGGAACGACCTGGATGAAGTCTTCGATGTAGCGGTTCCAGTCGTCGAGCATCGTTCTCGCTAGCTTAGAGCCCGTGTAGAGATAATGCAGGCGAACGAGCTCATGCAGCTCCTTGCGGTACGTGGTCTCCTCCACGAGGTTGATTTCCACCATTCCCATGTTGCAGTAGTAGTCGAAGTCGTGATCCTTGTCCCAGACATAGGCCACGCCTCCCGACATGCCTGCTGCGAAGTTGCGTCCGGTCTTTCCGAGCACTACCACGCGTCCGCCGGTCATGTACTCGCAACAGTGGTCGCCCGCGCCCTCTACTACGGCTATGGCACCAGAGTTTCTCACGGCGAAGCGCTCGCCCACCTTACCGTTGACATAAAGCTCGCCCGTCGTGGCACCATAGAGACCAGTGTTGCCGGCGATGATGTTGTCTTCGGCGTTGAAGTTGGACCTGATAGGAGGCAGGATGCTAATGCGTCCGCCGGAGAGGCCCTTGGCGAAGTAGTCGTTGGTCTCGCCTTCCAACTTGAAGTTGACACCGTGCACGAGGAATGCGCCGAAGCTCTGGCCTGCAGAACCCTTGAAGCGCACGTTGATGGTGTCGTTGGACAATCCTTTCTCGCCGTATTTCTCGGCGATGATGCCTGAGAGCATGGCGCCAACAGCACGGTTGGTGTTGCGGATGGCAAAGTCGAGGTTGACCTCTTCTTGGTCTTGTATTGACTTTTGCGCTCCGGCGATGAGCTGCTGGTCGAGCAGGTTGAAGAGCTCGTGGTCTTGCGTCTTGGTGCAATAGAGGCTCACGTCGCCAGTCTCCTTCTTCTCCATACGTGAGAAGTTGAGGCTGTTCCATTTTGCCTGAACGTTTTCAGGAGCCTTGGACCAAGTCTTGGAAGTGTCGCGCCTCTCAAGAAGCTCTGTATGGCCAATGATATCGTTGAGACTTGTGAATCCCATCTCGGCAAGATACTCCCTTACGCGTTGTGCGAGGAACTTGAAGTAGTTTACGACGTAGTGGTAATCGCCAAGGAAGTGCTTGCGCAGACGTTCGTCTTGTGTTGCCACGCCCATTGGGCACGTGTTTGAAGAGCACTTGCGCATCATCACGCAACCGAGGGTGATGAGCGGTGTCGTGCCGAAACCAAACTCCTCGGCTCCGAGCAATGCCATGATGATGACATCGCGCGCCGACTTCATCTGTCCGTCCACTTGCAGGCGTGTGAGTGATCGCAGTCCGTTTTTCACGAGAGTCTGCTGTGTCTCGGCAACGCCAATCTCGGGCGATATGCCGGCGAAACGCATTGAAGAGGCTGGGCTTGCACCTGTTCCTCCCTCGGCGCCAGACACTACCACGAGGTCAGCCTTAGCCTTGACCACGCCGGCGGCAATCGTGCCAACGCCGCTCTCGGCTACGAGCTTGACGCTGATGGCAGCCTTGGGGTTGACATTCTTCAAGTCGAAGATGAGCTGCTTGAGATCCTCGATGGAGTAGATGTCGTGGTGAGGCGGAGGTGAGATGAGTGATATGCCAGGTATGGAGTTACGAGTCTTGGCTATGATCTCGTTCACCTTGAATCCAGGCAATTGGCCGCCCTCGCCAGGCTTGGCGCCTTGTGCCACCTTGATCTGTATCTCCTCGGCGTTGACGAGATATTCGGTTGTCACGCCGAAACGGCCTGAAGCTACTTGCTTGGTCTTTGACGACAGGCTGATGCCGTCGACCTCGGAGTGGTAACGCTCGTTGTCCTCGCCGCCCTCACCGGTGTTGGACCTTGTGCCAAGGGCGTTCATGGCGAGACAGAGAGCCTCGTGGGCCTCGGCAGAGAGAGCACCGAACGACATGGCGCCCGTGACGAAATGCTTCACGATCTTCTCTACCGGCTCCACCTTCTCGATGTCGATAGGATTGCGCTTCCAGTCGAGGAAGTCGCGCAAGAACAAAGGCTCGGGCTTGTTGTCGACGAGATCCTCAAACTTCTTGTATGTATCGTAGTTGCCGGTGCGCGTGGCGAGTTGAAGTGTGGCGATGGTCTCCGGGTTCCAAGCGTGCTTGATGCCGTCCGCGCGCCAATGGAACTGTCCGAGGTTAGGCAGAGGATGCTCTACATCGGAGTCGGCTTCCTTCACGGCCTTGTCGTGGTAGGCAATGGCGTCGCGTGCGATGGTGTCGAGACCTATGCCGCCCACCGTGCTTGTCTCCGTGCCGAAATATGTACGGAGCAATCCTTCTGACAAGCCAATCGATTCGAAAATCTGCGCTCCACGATAAGAGCGGATGGTAGAGATGCCCATCTTCGCCATTATCTTGAGCAGACCTTTCTTTACGGCCTGTATGTAGTTGGCTTCCGCTGTGGCGTAGTTTTCTTGTATCTTGCCTTTCTTCACGAGGTCGTCGAGGATGGCGTAGGTCATGTATGGGCACAGCGCCGAGGCACCGTAGCCAAGGAGCAACGCTGCGTGCATCACCTCGCGTATCTCGCCGCTCTCCACGATCAATGCTGTCTGAACGCGCTTGCCCACGTTGATGAGATAGTGGTGGACGGCGCTTACGGCAAGGAGCGAAGGAATGGCCACGTGGTTCTTGTCGACATCGCGGTCGGAAAGGATTATGTAGTTGAAGCCATCGTCAACGCTCTTCTCCGCATCGTGGCAGAGGTTGTCGAGCGCCTCGCGCAATGCTTCGCCAGGATGCTCTGAACCCTTTGGCGACGGCACGAAGCTGATGCTGAGCTTGCGGGTGTTGAAACCCTTGTAGCGTATGTTTTGCAGGATGTCGATCTGACTGTTGGTGAGGATGGGGTGGGGCAGGCGCACCATCTTGCAGTTGGTCTCGTCGGGGTTGAGTATTCCCGTGCCCACTCTTCCTATGTATTCTGTCAGACTCATCACGAGTTGCTCGCGGATAGAGTCTATGGCAGGGTTGGTGACCTGCGCGAATTGCTGGCGGAAATAGTTGAAGAAGATCTGAGGCTGGTCCGACAGCACTGCGAGAGGCGTGTCGTTGCCCATCGAAGCCGTGGGCTCCTGACCCTTGATGGCCATGGGGATGAGCGTGTCGTTGATGTCTTCCTCGCCGAAGCCGAACTCCACTTCCTTGGCCTCAAGGTTCTCAACGGCGTTGCTTACCTTTCTGCCGGTGTGTATCTTCTCAAGCTGTATGCGGTTGGTGTTGAGCCACTGGCGGTAAGGATGCTCGTGGGCGAGCTGGTCCTTTATCTCGCCATCGTAATATATTTTGCCCTCTTGCGTGTCGATGAGCAAAATCTTTCCAGGCTGCAGGCGTCCTTTCTCGGCGATGACCGTCGGGTCGAAATCCATGACACCGACCTCCGACGCCACGACCATGGTGCCCGTCTTGGTGATGGTGTATCTGGCTGGGCGCAGACCGTTGCGGTCGAGCATTCCGCCGGCGTAGCGGCCGTCGGAGAAAAGCAGGGCGGCAGGACCGTCCCAAGGCTCCATGAGGATGGAGTGGTATTCATAGAATGCCTTGATGTCTTCGCTGATGGGGTTCTTGTCGTTGAAGCTCTCGGGCACCATGATGCTCAGGGCCTTTGGCAACGACATACCGTTCATGACGAAGAACTCGAACACGTTGTCGAGACTTGCCGAGTCGCTCATGTTGGGCTGGATGATTGGCGAAATCTCGTGTATGTCGCCCAAGGTGTCCGACGAGAGCACTGCCTCGCGGGCCTTCATCCAAGAGCGGTTGCCACGGATGGTGTTTATCTCGCCATTGTGCGCCAAAAGACGGAAAGGCTGCGCCAGCGACCACGTGGGGAACGTGTTTGTGGAGAAACGGCTGTGGACCAGAGCCAGTCCGCTCGTGAAATAGCTGTTGGTTAGGTCGGGGTAATATTGTCTGAGCTGAAGGCTCGACAACATGCCCTTATAAACGATGTTCTTGTTAGACAAGGAGCAAATGTAGAAATCCTTGTCTTCGATTCGGCACTCGATCTTTTTCCTGATGAGATAGAGCGTGCGCTCGAATTCGGCGACCTTGTCGTCGGAGACACCCGTGATAAACACCTGCTTTATGGCGGGCTCCGATTCGGCGGCAGCCTCACCGAGGCAGTCGGGGTTGGTGGGAACCGTGCGCAGGTGCATCAGTTGCAAGCCTTCGCGCTCAATCTCCTCGATCATGATGGACAGAATCTCCTGCTGGCGTTTCTCGTCCTTCGGCAGGAAGATAAGGCCTGTGCCATATTTTCCCTTCTCGGGTACTGGTATGCCTTGGAGAAGAATAAACTCATGGGGGATTTGCAGCAGTATGCCAGCTCCGTCGCCGGTCTTGCCGTCGGCACCTTCGGCGCCACGATGGCGCAGGTTCTCAAGAACCTTCAAGGCGTCGTCCACAAGCTGGTGACTCTTTCCGCCATGGATGTTAACTACCATTCCTACGCCACAAGCGTCATGTTCGTAGGAACTGTTGTACAGTCCATTTGTTTGCATTTGCTAATGTTTTTGTGTTTTACCTATCAATTCGTTTGCAAAATTAATAAAAATATCACTAAATGTAACGCAAAACCGCCATTTTATTCTTTGCTTCCTTTGTCTTTTAACACTTATGTGATAATTTGTAAGGAAAAGCTAGAATAAAATGGCGGTTTCTGTATATTTTGGTGTCGGTTTGCTATCTATTTGTTAGATGTGCTCGAATTTTAGAAAACTTTGCCGAAAACAATGCTGGTAAAGGTCTTGAAAAGTATTTTGGCATCAAACCACCAAGAGCGATGCTCAAGATAATAGAGGTCAAGGTCGAGCCGACGGAGCATCTTGTCCATGGTGTCCGTGTAGCCATTATATAATGTGGCATAGGATGTCACCCCGGGTCGTATCTGGTAGAGATACTTGTATCGCTTGTCGTGCTGCATTATCTGGTCGATGTAGAACTTGCGTTCAGGCCGTGGCCCAACGAAAGCCATGTCGCCCTTGATGACGTTCCACAGCTGGGGCAGCTCGTCGAGGTGATGCTTGCGGAGCTTGTTGCCGATATGGGTCAGCCTTGGGTCGTTGGGCACTTCCATCAGTTGTGGAACTCCGCTACCCTCCGCGTCCTTTCTCATGGTTCTGAACTTGTAGATCATGAATGGCTTGCCGTGTCTCCCTATGCGTTCCTGGCTATAGATCACTGGCAGTCCGTCTTCTCTCTTTATGGCAGCCGCACATATAAGCATGAGTGGAGAGAAGACCACAATGCACGTAGTGGCTAGTATGAAGTCGAATGCCCGTTTCATCCTATATGATGTACTTCTCTTCCTGCCATAGCCTCTTTTTGTCGTATGATGAAGTTGGCAATGAGGTTGACGATGGCATATAGTGCCACATCTATGATGAAAATGAATGTTAGGGAGACAGCGTCGACCAGCAGGCAACTTGTGGCGATGATCACAAGCTGCAGAGAGACTATGACCACCAATGCCTTGTGCTGGTTGAGCCCGCACGCCATGAGCTTATGGTGGATGTGTTTCTTGTCGGGTTGAAATGGCGACCTTCCGTGCATGATGCGGAAGAAGAACACACGCACCACGTCGAAGCATGGCACGGCAAGAAACGACCAAGCCCACACTATCCTGTGAGGGTCGTATACCGCGCGCGGCGTGTCCATGCACAGTTTGACGGCAAGGAACCCCAGTATGAAGCCAAGGCTCAGGCTGCCCGAGTCGCCCATGAATATTTTCTTGTGCTGCTCGGCTTTCCCGAACACGTTATAATAAAGGTATGAAATCAACACGCCTATCAATGCCGCTATCATGATGCAGTAGTAGGTGAGTTTCTCAGAATGCAGACAAGCGAGAAACCCCGCCAAGGCAACAATGGAGAGAGATGCCGACAGGCCGTCGATGCCGTCGATCAGGTTTATGGCATTGCAGGTGAATACGAGTATCAGGATCGTCAATGGCGCACCAATCCAGAAAGGTATGGCGTAGATGCCAAACAATCCGTAGAGGTTGTTGATGTACAAGTTGGCGGCAGGCATGATGATAGTCGCCAGTATCTCGACAGTGAACTTGATGGTAGCGTTTAGCCCGATGATGTCGTCGATGATGCCCGTGAAATATATGATGAGCAGACTGATGCAGAAATACAGCGACCACAGGCTGATGTTCACTTCCCTTTGCTGGCCTGAGCTCATGAGGAAGAGCGTGACAATGGACGCGAGCAGCATGCCCGGGACAAAGGATATGCCTCCCAGCCTAGGTATGGGTTTCTTGTGAATCTTCCTGCCGCTCGGTAGGTCGTACAACTCCCTTTTGAGACAAAACTTTATTATGGCGGGGATAATGGCAAAACCACATCCCATGCTTATGAGCATTGTCCCTATATAAAGAATAAAATCTCGCATTTGCGTCTCTTTGTTTTCCTATAAAACGCAAAGGAAGGCAAAATATTGTATGGAATTATCAAAAAAGTCTCTATTCCTCTTTCTCGATTCTCTCCATCATATCGAGGAAATCAGTAAACAATGGCAGGTATTTCTGTATTACCACATGCTGTATCTCATTGGCGGCAGACTCGTCATAATTGTGTGAAGTCCTGTTCCTGTCTATTATGGTTTCAAGCCATAATGGGTCATTTATAAGACCTATGGCCAGGGCCTTCTTGATGGCGTCGCGCGAGCCTCTTATCTCGTTGTACCCTTGATAAGTCTCGTAATCTTTCATTACGTTCCATGCCAATTCATGAGTGTATTCAATTCTTTGAATAAGTCCTTCGTTGGCCAGTTCTTGCATGTCAGGGTCAAGATTTGACATGCAATTTACCTTTTCTGCTGCTATTGCTAATTTTTTATATGCTTTCCTGTAATTGTCAAGGCGTTGCTTCCATCTTATATCTGTAGTATCTATCATGTTCCGGTGCTTTATGATTCATATATCACTTTGCCAACTCTCTTTATATGCTCTAAGAGATTCTCGTTAGTCAAAGAGGAATATAGTGACAGGTCAAATTCATAGGGCAAGAGCAAGTCGTCTATCTTCAATGCCACTTGGTTGAGGTCGCTATGTGACAGGTTCTTGCCCATGAGAGTCATGTCAACGTCGGAGAACTCTCGGTTTGTTCCCTTTGCCCTCGAACCGTAGACTATCGCTTTCTCAATATTTGGTTGCGTTGAGAGCACAGCGACAAGTTTTTGCATTTCCTCGTTAGTCAATCCGATATCTTCTGTCATAACCGTGCTCATGTTTTATCGTGATTATTTCATGATTTCAACCATTTCGTTGACTCGTCAAGATTGCCAAAGAAAAAGTAATTTCCCACTAATGGTTGTCTCGATTAAAGCCTGAATGATTATTCGCTGCAAATGTAGCAATAATATTTTAAATCCCAAAATGTCGCGGAAGTTTTAGTGAGCATCTCGATCCGGCTGAAGGAAAATACGGTATTCAACATAAAAGAACCGTCATTTGGCTTGTTTCTTCCAACTTTATTGCTTAAATTTGCCGAAAATAGCTTCGCGATGTTACAATCAGGGGAAAAATACATCAATCCGCTCACTGACTTCAAGACAGCTGAGATAGCTCAGCTTACCACCGAGGACCTTCGCGCCTATGAGCTCAGCGTCAATGCCTATCGCGACATCAAGAATGGCATCGATGCTGCCAAGAAGGAAGGAATGGAGAAAGGCATAGAGAAAGGTATCGCCATCGGCACGGAGAAGGGCATCGCAATCGGTACAGAGAAAGGTATCGCCATCGGCACTAAAAACAAGGCAGTGGAGATAGCCCGTAACATGGCACGCGAAGGCATCCCTTACGCCACCATATCCAAAGTCACAGGACTGACGGTGGAGGAGATAGATGGGGCAGTGTAGGACAATAATTGAAAAGATGAAGATTTCTATTATTACAGCATCATATAATAGTGTAAAAACGCTTGTGGACACAATGGAGTCTGTATTGAGTCAAACGTACACGGATTGGGAATATATCGTAGTGGATGGCGGCTCCAAAGATGGAACTGTAGACTTGATCAGAGAGTATGAGCCGCGATTTGGTGGCAAACTGAAATGGACATCAGAACCTGATAAAGGTATCTATGATGCCATGAACAAAGGAATACAAAAGTCTACAGGAGATGTGGTCGGAATTCTCAATTCTGATGATTATTACACCTCAACAGATGCATTGAGCACCATAGCGTCAGCACTTTCCGATGAGAAGTTGGATGCTGTTTATGGTGATATCCATTTTATTAGAGAAGGTGAGCCCGACAAAGTTGTGCGCTATTATTCTTCTCGTCTTTTTAAACCGTTCTGGTTGCGTTTTGGCTTTATGCCAGCTCACCCTTCATTCTATGTTCGACGTTCTGTATACCAAAAGGTCGGTCTTTATGACACGAGTTATAAGATAGGAAGCGACTTTGAGATGATGGTTCGTCTTTTTCGTAAGCAGCATATCCGTTGCCAATACCTTGCCAAAGATTTCGTTACAATGCGCACAGGTGGAATGAGTACGAAAAATATTAAAAGTCGCCGCACGCTTCTTGCAGAAGACGTGCGTGCTTGTCGCTCAAATGGTATTTATACTAATCAACTTATTATTGCGATGAAATATATATATAAGGTGCTGGAATTTAAACGGCTACCTTATATGTCATGATATCATTATCCTTTAAACAGAATTTTGTTATAAAGATTAAAATATTCTTCGAAACGATTATCTCTATTGAAATTGGTTGTCGCTCTTTCTCGGCATTTTGAGGAGAAGAGAGTTTTATCACAAGAACAAATTTTAAGAATTAGACTGCATGCTTCTTTTAAATCACCTTTTTTAATATTATAACCAGTGTTTTTGTCTAAGGCTTCTCCGCTTCCTCCCGTATCATAGGTAATGACTGGTGTACCGCACGCTAAAGCCTCAAGGTTTGTTGTTGGAAAGTTGTCTTCCCATGTGGGATTAAAGAAGACATTTGCCGTAGAATATAAATCAGTTAAATCATTAACATTGTCGGTTCTTTTAATCCCAATGATATTTTTAGGAAGACTTCTCAATTCTTTGTCATTAACGCCTACAATGACGATAGAGAAATCTTCGTTCAACATGGTTCTTAATTTGTAGAAATCCTTTAATCCTTTCCGATACCAGTTGGAAGCAACTCCCAAGATAACTTTATTATGTAATGGAATGT
>CAVBBO010000024.1:0-41140 GCA_963593695.1 Escherichia coli
CGAAAGTCCCTAATTTTCGAAAAGGTCAGAAGAAAACGTTATGAACGCCTTTCTCAAAAAACAGGCCAAGCCTTGGATTAGCGCCAACGGCTCATCGCCGGCAATCCGCAGAATGACAACTGCAAAAGTAATGAAAAAGTATTTAGCCGGGCAAACATTTGAGAAATAAATTCGTATTTGGGGAATAATTTCTTAAAATTCATCCAGCATGGAATTGGAACCATCAAGCCCATAATGGTTCATTATCGAAGAAAATCCCTCATTGAGGTACAAAAACGCTTAAATTTCTCCCTCATTGAGGGAACTTTTTGAGCAAAACCGTCCCTCATTGAGGGATTTTTCGTATATTTGCCACGATTTTAAATAGTATTCATCACAAGGAAGACAAGATGTGATATGATAGACAACAAGCTATACGAATACATGGCGGAGCTGCTGAAACGCACGCCTCTCGATTTCATCAGATACAAATATGACGAGATCAATTGGAATGGAAGATTAGTGGGCATCGTAGGGCCACGAGGCGTGGGCAAGTCCACCATGGTACTGCAACACATCAAGAAATCGACCGAAGGGCATCATTTGTATGTTTCTGCCGACAACATCTATTTCACCAACCATTCCTTGATAGACTTCGCCGATGAGTTTATCAAGGAGGGAGGCACACATCTTTACATAGATGAGATTCACAAGTATGCTGGTTGGAGCCGAGAGTTGAAGCAAATCTACGATATGCACCCATCGTTGCATCTCGTCTTCACGGGCTCTTCCGTCTTGGACATCAAGAGAGGCGAAGCCGATTTGAGTCGCCGCGCCTTGATGTACATGATGCAAGGTTTGTCGTTCAGAGAATACTTGCAGTTATTCGAGGGCATCAAGAGCCGAACATTCTCTTTGGAGGAGATACTCAATCATCAAGTGGAGATCCCCGAGTTAGAACATCCTCTGCCTCTCTTCAGGGAATATCTCAGCCACGGCTATTACCCCTTCGCCATCGAAGGCGACTTCACACAGAGAATGTTGCAAGTGGTGGATCAAACCGTGGAAGTGGACATTCCGCAATATGCCGACATGAAAGCCTCTACTGCCCGAAAACTCAAACGAATGCTTGTAGTTCTCTCTGGTCTCGCCCCATACAAGCCAAGCATAGAAAGCCTTGCCACGGAGATTGGGGTGAGCAAGAACAACGTGCCAGACTACCTCGTCTTTTTGGAGCGTGCGGGAATGATTGGCTTGCTAAGAGATGACACTTCGGGAATGCGCAATCTCGGGAAAGTGGAGAAGGTTTATGTAGATAACCCAAGCTTGATGTCGGTGCTCACACCCAATCCTAACATAGGGAATGTAAGGGAAACTTTCTTCTACAATCAGATGAGAGAGAAACAAGCCGTCACCTCTTCCAAGGCATCCGACTTCACCATCGGCGATTACACCTTCGAGATTGGTGGTCGCAAAAAGGGCAAGAAGCAGATAGAGGACGTGAAGAACGGACGCATCGTAAAAGATGACATCGAGACTGGACACGGCATCGTCATCCCACTTTGGCACTTCGGAATGAACTATTAAACGGCTTGCCACTGGAAAGGCATCGGCTTTTCAGTGGAAAGGCAATGGCTTTTCAGTGGAAAGGCGACGGCTTTTCAGTGGAAAGCCAAAAATAACACGCAATGGCTTTGTGGATAGAGCAATAATGATTATATTTGCAAACTAAAAACAACCGACATTTATGGAAGAAAGCAAGTACATACGTTTCGACTGGGCCATGAAACGACTGCTCAGGCAGAAAGCGAACTTCGGCATCCTCGAAGGTCTGCTTACCACATTGCTCGGCATGAATATCCACATCAAGAACTTGCTTGAGAGCGAAAGCAACCAAGACGACGAGGACGACAAGTATAATCGCGTGGACATGCTCGCCGTAAACGACAAAGGCGAACTTTTCCTTATAGAAGTGCAAAACAACACCGAATATGCTTATTTCCAACGCATGCTTTTCGGCACTTCCAAGTTGGTAACAGAATATATCAAGAAAGGCCAGGGCTACGAAAATGTCCGCAAGGTGTACAGCGTGAACATCGTGTATTTCCAGCTTGGCAAAGGCACCGACATCGTATACCATGGCAAGACCGAGTTCCACGGCATACACAATGGCGACATACTTAAGCTGAGCCCGTTTCAAAGGCAAAAGTTCAATGTGGACACCGTCAGCGAACTCTATCCGGAATATTATATATTAAAGGTGAACGACTTCAACCGCGTGGCGAAAAACTCGCTTGAAGAATGGGTCTATTACCTCAACACCGGCGACGTGCCACAAGGGGCAAAAGCCCCCGGCATGGAGGAAGTGAAAGAGCAGCTGACCATTGACAGGATGACCAAGATGGAGCGGAACGCCTACTACAAGCACCTCGACAATATTGTCATCCTGCGCGACAACATCTTTACAGAGCGAGAGGAAGGAAGAGAGGAAGGAAGAGAGGAAGGAAGAGAGGAAGGAAGGCTGGAAGAGCGCAAGGCAAATGCAAGGAAGATGAAAGACCTTGGCATGCCCGCGGACACGATTTCCCAGATAACCGGACTGCAAGTCGAAGACATCGACAGCCTGTAGCCGCGGCACAATATCAGAAACAACATCATGAAAAAATAATGCAAAGACCAACTCTTACCAACAAGCAGTACATCCTGCCGTTTATTCTCGTAACCACCCTCTTCTTCCTGTGGGGCTTCGCGCGCGCCATCCTCGACGTGCTCAACAAGCACTTCCAAAACGCGCTCGACATCTCCATGTCGCAGTCGGCCCTCATCCAGGTCACCACATATCTCGGATATTTCATCATGGCCATCCCCGCCGGATGGTTCATCAACAGGCACGGCTACCGCACGGGCGTCATCTTCGGCCTCATGCTCTTCGGCGTGGGCTCGCTGCTCTTCATCCCCGGCGCCGAAGCCGGCACGTTCTACGCCTATCTTGGCGCGCTCTTCATCATAGGGTGCGGCTTGGTGTTTCTTGAGACGTCGGCAAACCCGTATGTCACGGAGCTTGGCAATCCCGAGACAGCCACGAGCCGTCTCAACTTCTCGCAGTCGTTCAACGGTCTTGGCTCTCTTGCCGCCACGTTCATCGTGGGACAGTTTCTCTTCACCGGAGGCAACGATCGCGGCAAGGTGGTTCTGCCCTACGCCATCCTTGGCATCATAGTGCTCATCATAGCCGTGGTGTTCTCGCGCGTCAGGCTGCCGGAGATAAACCACAAGGCCACCACCGAAGACGAAGAGCAGGGCACGCGCATTGTGAAGCTCTTCCGCCATCACCCCATGTTCGTCTTCGGACTCTTTTCCCTCCTTGCCTACGAGGTGGCGGAGATAAGCATCAACAGCTATTTCATCAACTTCGTGACCGACAAGGGCTGGATGAGCGACAACACGGCATCCATCGTGCTCACGGCGGCACTGGCGTTCTTCATGTTCGGACGCTTTGGAGGCAGTTGGGTCATGCGAACAATCAAGGCGGAAAACATGCTCCTCATCTGCGCCACGGGTAGCGTGGTGAGCATCGGCCTTGTGCTCTGCAACATAGGCTGGGTGTCGATGATTGCCTTGATATGCAACTATGTCTTCGAGGCGATAATGTTCCCGACCATCTTCTCGCTCTCGCTGCGCGGTCTGGGCAACCTCACCAAGAGTGCGTCGTCGCTTCTGATGATGACACCGATAGGCGGATGCGGGTTCCTGCTGATGAGCCTCATTGCCGAATCCACGCAGATGATGTCGCTGCCGTTTGTCATTCCCTTCCTCTGCTACTTCCTCGTTTTGCTCTTCGCCCTGGAACTCACACGCAAGGGAAAAGGCCACGACCCCGTGCTCACGCTTTAAGGCGCAACGCAACGTCAGCCTGACCCATTTTGCAAAACCGACATTGCAAAATCACGAAACAAGCATTGCGCAATCAGACATATTACCTTTTTTAATATTCAGCAACACAAAATAACCATCAAGAATATGGGAAAAGGAAATATATGTGCTAAATTTGCAAGCGAAAGAGAGAAAGGCTCTTTATCGGAATAAGGATTACAAAAAGGAAAACTATTACTTTTTTAACATTTAATAAAATGGTTAACTACAAAGATTTGGGTCTCGTCAACACACGCGAGATGTTCAAGCGCGCCGTAACAGGCGGTTATGCTGTACCAGCTTTCAACTTCAACAACCTTGAGCAGCTTCAGGCTATCATCACAGCCAGCTCTGAGCTCAAGAGCCCTGTCATCCTTCAGGTTTCAAAGGGCGCACGCGCATACGCCAACCCTATCCTGCTCCGCTATATGGCACAGGGTGCCGTGGAGTTCGCAAAGAGCCTTGGCTGCAACCATCCTGAGATTGCGTTGCACCTCGACCACGGAGATTCTTTCGAGCTCGTGAAAGACTGCGTAGACCTCGGCTTCTCAAGCGTCATGATCGACGGTTCAAGCAAGCCTTACGAGGAGAACATCGAGCTCACACGCAAGTGCGTGGAGTATGCCCACAAGTATGACGTTACTGTTGAGGCTGAGCTCGGCGTGCTCGCTGGCGTTGAGGACGAGGTAGTTGCTGAGGAAAGCCACTACACAAAGCCTGAGGAGGTTATCGACTTCTCTGAGCGCACTGGTTGCGACAGCCTCGCTATCTCTATCGGCACAAGCCACGGTGCTTACAAGTTCAAGCCCGAGCAGTGCACACGCGACCCGAAGACTGGCCGCCTGGTTCCTCCTCCATTGGCATTCGACGTGCTGGCTGAGATCGAGAAGAAGCTCCCTGGCTTCCCAATCGTGCTCCACGGCTCTTCATCAGTGCCACAGCAGTATGTTGACATCATCAACAAGTTCGGTGGCAAGCTCCCCAACGCTGTCGGTATCCCAGAGGATCAGCTCCGTCAGGCTTCAAAGAGCGCTGTCTGCAAGATCAACATCGACTCCGACTCTCGTCTGGCTTACACTGCTGGTGTGCGTGAGACTCTCGCTGAGCATCCTGACTACTTCGACCCACGCCAGTATGGCAAGGTGGCTCGCAACTACATGATCGACATGTACGCTGAGAAGATCAAGGACGTTCTTGGCTCTGACAACAAGCTCGGCAACTGCGACTAATCAACCTTTCGGTCTCCCACGGTGGAGATGAAAGTAAAAATAGAAAAGGAGGTAAATGCATCATTAGAAGCATTTACCTCCTTCTTTCGTGTTTCACGTGGGCAAAATATAGTTTCCTGCGGATTTTCTCCACACGGATTTCATTTCACACATATTTCCTATCACACGGATCAAAAAGATTTAAAAGATGTCGGCTTCACCGATTATTAGCACACCATAATGCTTTGCAGGGGCGGGTCCTGTGCCCGTCCGCGACCCGAATGGACACATTGACGATTCCAACACATATGGCCATTCGGGGTGCGGACGGGCACAGGGCTCGCCCTTGCACGTCGTATATTAATCAACGCGTAGCCGCTTGCGGCATCGCAATTTTCTTCAAACCTTGAAAATCATGTGAGAAATAAACACCCACACGAATTGTCACAACCCCCGACTACCGTTGCTCTATGTAGAGCTTTCCGTTCACGACAGACGCCCTGACCTTCTTCATCCTGTTCAGGTTGTCGATCACCTCGTCGAGCGTCAGGTCACGTTGCAACATGAAGTGCATGCGATATTGGGTCAACTTCGCATCGGTGATAACAGTCTTTACGCCATACGATTTGCTAATCTGCACCAGTATGTCTTGCAGCGAGGCATTGTCGAAGTAGAAATATCCGTCTCTCCATGCCACATATTCCATGGTATCTGCCTCATGAACCTGTATTGGCCGGCTGGCTCTCAGCAACGCCTCCTTGCCTGGCGACAGCGTCACCTTGTCTTGCCCCTGGCGGGTGGAGAACTGCACGCAGCCTCTCACCAGCGTCACCTTTACTGTGGCGTCGCTCTTTTCCGAAGCCTTCACATTGAACTCCGTACCGGTGACCAGCGTCTCAGACGAGGCAGTTGCCACTATGAAGGGGTGTTGCTTGTCTTTCTTGACGACGAAATAAGCCTCACCGTCGAGGGTCACGCGCCGCTCGGGCCCGTCAAAACCCTTTGCATACATCAGCCTTGTGTCCGGATGCAGGTATGCCAAGCTGCCGTCGGGGAGCACCATCTTGCACGAGTGTCCTTTCGAGACATTCAGGCGTATGGTATCCACATGATCGAAAAGGCGGTCCAGGTCTTTGCTTTCCACCTGCTGCTCTCCTGTCGCCTCGTCCACAGCTGTCGCTATACATTTTGCCGATGAGCCGGCGGCCTTTTGCCGGCTTGCCACCAGCCCATTGTCGGTGGTGTTCAGCTCCACAGTCGTCTCTTTTTGCAGGGAAGGCCCGACCATTACCAGCAGCAAGGCGATGGCAGCTGCGGCACCGAGACATACCTTTATGACCATTGACGGCAGGTGTGGCTTTTTGTTATTGTGTTCTTGGTGGAAATCGCGGAGTCTTTTCTCTATGTCATCATCAGTAACAGACAGACTTTTTTGGTTCAGAATATCGGTGATGATACCGATGTCCTCCATCGCTTCCTTGTCATATTCTTCTATATTCATGCTCTTTTACAATCTATACATATTACGAAGTGATGCATGAAAGGGTTATGCATATCTCTGCAATTTGTGCACTGGAAAACGTTTTTTAACGTTCTTGCGGCACTTCCCGCAAGTCTCTTATCTGTTTTAGCGCCCTCACAATGTGCTTCTTGACCGTGGCGACGCTTACCTGCAAGTCGGCTGCGGTCTCGGCGTATTTCATGTGCTGCACAAAGCAACGGGTGAAAATGGCGAGGGTTACGGGCGGCAACGTGTCCAAGACCTGCTTGATTTTCTCCTCCCGTTCCTTCATCTCGCGGATATGGTCTTCGGTGTCATATTTCTGCGAGCTCGCCATGGCATAGTCGATGAATTTCTGCTCCGTCTTTCTGCGGCGCAGGAGGCTGATGCATTTCGCCCTGAGAATGGTGTACAGGTACGACTGCACCGTAGGGAGGTTCACGGAGTCGAAATGCGCCCAAAGGTATTCGAACACGTCGCCGACAAGGTCGCAACAGTCCTCATCTTCTGCCACATAACGTTTGGCGAAGATGAATAGCTGCTTATAATATACCCTGTATATGTAATCGAACTGGTCCTTTTGAGCCTTAATCTCCATGCTTTCTCTTTCCCGATACAAAGTTAAGTAAAACTTTGCTTTTCTTCCCCGATTTCGCCTTGCTAATGCTATTTTTGTTAAAATTCCGCCCCAAAAACGTGTTTTTTGCTATAAATCGTCATTAATTTCCAAAAAAGCGTAACCTTTATTACAGCCATAGCGTAATATAAAAAAAGTGGTATCAATAAAATGTTTATAAATAAAAGAGAGAATTTATGGTGAGACACAAAATGGCAACAGTGCTGCTTATCTCATGGCTCGGATTGCTTTCGGCATTCGGTCAGAGTGGGCACATCTCGATTAACTTCAAGAACGAGAGCCTGTCTTCAGCCTTGAAGAGGTTGGAGAAGGTTAGCGGCTACAAGATTATGTTCACCTACGAGGATGTAGAGGGATATAACGTCAACGCCAAGGTGAAAGACAAGGAATTTGAATATGTCATGCAGATGTTGCTGAGCGGCAAGCCTCTCAGCTATAGCAGCGAGGGCAAGTTTGTGAACGTTACCCTGCGCGACCCCAAGCAGGCTTTCGACAACAGCAAGCGCGAGCTCCACGGCACGGTGGTGTCGCAGGAAGACGGCTTGCCCATCATCGGTGCCACGGTGAAGATAATAGGCACCAAGGATGTTGCCGTCACAGATGCCAACGGTAAGTTCTCGTTCTCCAACCTGCCTTACGGCGCCAGCCTGATTGTCTCATACCTGGGCATGGAGACCAAGAACGTGCGTGCCAAGGACGGCATGCGCATCTCCCTGAAGAGCGACAGCAAGCAGGTGGAGGAAGTGGTGGTCAACGGTACGTTTACCCGTAAGGCCAACACCTTTACCGGTGCGGTGACCACCGTGAAGGGCGAGGAGCTGCAGCGCGTGGGCAACAACAACGTGCTGCAGAGCCTGAAAAACATAGACCCGTCGTTCATGCAGATAGAGAACCTCAGCGCGGGCAGCAACCCCAACTCCTTGCCCGACTATCAGATGCGCGGCTCATCCACCATCTCCAGCGTACAGGGCGAATATGCCTCCAGCGCCAACCAGCCCCTCTTCATCCTCGACGGATTCGAGACCGAGCTGACCAAGATCATGGACCTCGACATGAACCAGGTTGAGAGCGTCACCACCCTCAAAGATGCCACCGCCAAGGCCATCTATGGCTCAAAGGCCGCCAATGGTGTCATCGTCGTGGAGACCAAGAAACCCGAGCTGGGCAAGATGCGCATCACCTACACCGGAAGCCTTGACATCGAGGCTCCCGACCTGAGCAGCTACAACCTCTGCAACGCAGTCGAGAAGCTGGAGGTGGAGAGGCTGGCAGGGCTTTTCTCATCAGACAATGCCGTGTCGCAGATCTCGCTCGACGCGCAGTATGCCAACAAGCTGCGCGAAGTGCTGGCAGGGGTCAACACCGACTGGCTGGCACAGCCCGTGCGCACCGGCGTGGGCCACAAGCACTCTCTCTACATGGAGGGCGGACAGCAGAACATGCAGTATGGCGTGAACCTGAGCTACAACAACATCGAGGGTGCCATGAAGGGAAGCGACCGCAACACCTTCTCTGGCGGCATCTCCCTCTCCTACCGTTTGGGCAACCTCATCTTCCGCGACAAGCTTACCATCGACTACAACAACAGCAACGAGTCGCCCTACGGATCTTTCTCACAGTATTATCAGATGAACCCCTACAGCCGTCTTTACGACGAGAAGGGCAACATGGAGAAGGTATATTCATATACCAACAACTCGGGCCAGGCTGGCATGTACTACAACCCACTCTACAACACCACGCTCAACACCATCGACCGAAGCACCTACACCACCATTACCAACAACTTCTATCTGGAATGGCAGATCAGCCAGGCGTTCCGCATGACGGGCAAGTTTGGTATCGTGAACAAAAACACCACGTCCGACAACTTCAAGCCTGCCAACCACACCGACTTCAACTCGATGACCGACGTCAACCGCAAGGGTAAGTATACCAAGGGCAACGGCACCTATACCGACATCAGCGCCGAGCTTGGCCTGCAGTATACCAAGCAGATAGCCAAGCACCTGTTGTTCGCCAATGCCCAGCTGAGCATGGCGAGCAACAAATACAACAACATCTACTTCACGGCCGAGGGATTCCCCAACGACTTCATGGACGACATCACCTTTGCCAACCAGTATGCCGAAGACGGCAAGCCATCCGGCACGGAGGGCATCTCGCGCACCTGTGGCGGACTCTTCAGCATCAACTATTCTTACGACGAGCGCTACCTCTTCGACGCCAACTATCGCCTCTCCGGCTCTTCAGAGACGGGCAGCAACAACCGCTGGGGTTCCTTCTGGTCGGTGGGCGGCGGATGGAACATCCACAACGAGAAGTTCATCAAGGACCTGAAGGTGATAGACCGCCTCAAGCTGCGCGCCTCCTTCGGTTATACCGGAAGCCAGGGCTTCAGCTCTTACGACGCCATGGCCACCTTCCGCTATTACAACAACTCCTACAATGGCAGCGTGGGTTCTTACGTCAAGGGTCTCGCCAACGAGAACTTGCACTGGCAGGAGAAGTATGACACCAACATTGGTCTCGACTTCGCGCTCTTCCACAACCGTTTCTCTGGCCGCTTCGATTATTACATCTCCAACACCAAGGGCATGGTCACCAACGTAACGGTGCCCTACACCACTGGTTTCTCTACCTATGTGGCAAACCTTGGTGAGACAGAGAACCGAGGCGTGGAGCTCTACCTCAACTATCGCGCCTACTCAGGCAACCATGGCAGAGACTACATCAACGTCTTCGCCAACGTGGCACACAACAAGAACAAGCTCAAGAAGATTTCCAACTCTCTGCGCGCATGGAACGACGCACAGGATGCGAGCATGACCAAGAACAAGACCATCACGCCGTCGGTGAAATACTACGAGGGCTGCTCCATGAACGCCATCTGGGCTGTGAAGTCGCTCGGCATCGACCCGCAAAACGGTAAGGAGATCTTCGTCAAGAAAGACGGCTCCGTGACCTACGACTACGAAATCGCCGACCAGGTGGTGTGCGGTGACACGCAGCCAAAATACAACGGCAACTTCGGTGTGAACGGCGAGATAAAAGGATGGGGTTTCAATGTCTCAGCCAGCTACCGTTGGGGCGGACAATACTACAACACCACTTTGGTAAACAAGGTGGAGAACGCCTCGCTCGAATACAACGTCGACCGCCGCGTGCTCACCGACCGTTGGCAGAAGGCCGGCGACATAGCTCTCTACAAGAGCATCAAGGACCAGAGCACCACATATCCCACGTCAAGGTTCGTGCAAGACTACAACCTCTTCACCTTGGCATCGCTCACCCTCTACTACGACTTCCGCAACTGCAAGTTCGTGAAAAACTCGTTCCTGGAGCGCCTCAAGGTGAGTGCCTACACCAACGACCTCTTCGTCATCTCCTCAGTGAAGACAGAGCGTGGCACGACTTATCCTTTCGCCCGCACCTTCTCGCTCTCGGCACAGGTCACGTTCTAATTACACATCATTATATATATAAAGAAAGACAACAATATGAACAATATATTCAAGACCATCCTCTTCTCGTTAGCGGCAATGGCTTCACTTACGTCGTGCAACGACTGGCTCGACGTAAGCCCCAAGTCACAGATCAAGGAGGATGACCACTTCAGCCGCGAGGGCGGATACAAGGACCAGCTCACAGGCATCTACACGGCCATGGCCAGCGACGCCTTGTACGGACTCAACATGGGCATCGGGTTCTCCGAGGTGCTATCGCAAAACTATGACGTGGATGCCACCGGCGAGTGGCGCTATGCTGACGATTACGATTACACCAACTCCAGCGTGGAGAGCACCATCAGCAGCATCTGGCAGAACTCTTACAATGCCATTGCCAATCTCAACATCATGATTCGCAACATCGACAAGGCCGACTCCACCATGTTCTCCGACAACCACTACTACACCTATCGTGGTGAAGCCTACGGCTTGCGCGGATTCCTCCACTTCGACCTGATGCGCCTCTTCGCCTGCGCCCCAGCTATGGACAACAACGCCAAGGGCGTGCCTTACGTGACCGAGTACAGCACCAGCGTGACGGAGCAGAAAACCGTAGGCGAGACCATGCAGCTCATCATCAACGACTTGCTCGTGGCACACGACTGCCTGAGTCACGACTCGCTCAAGATTGGCTCGTCGCCCTACTACGCACGCTCTTCCCGTACACCATATTTCAACTATTATGCCGCCACGCTCACCCTGGCACGTGCCTACTTGTGGATGGGCGACAAGCAAAACGCCCTGAAGTATGCCAACGAGATCATCGACGTAGTAGAATCCGACAAAAACAGTCTGCCATTCTCTTGGGTTCACTACACCACCATGCAGAGCAGCAAGCTGAACGAGGTGGATATGGCTTTCACCACCGAGCAGATATTCTATCTCTCAATGAACAACTGGGAAGACACCGCCGACAAGTATTTCACCTCAGCAGGTGGCACGAGTGTCATATCCCCATCCGAGACCAAGGCGCAAGACATCTACGAGGTGTCCAAGGGCTACGGCAACGACTACCGCTACCTGAAGGGCTACGAGCAGGACGGCAGCGAGCGCTACATGTGCAAGTTTTGGCATATCTCAGGCAGCGCCTACAACGACAGGTATCCCATGCTGCGCATGACCGAGGCCTTATACATCGCAGCAGAGTGCCTCAAGGAGAGCGACCCCAAGCGCGCCGTGGAGCTGCTCAACGAGGTGCGCGAGAACCGCAACCTGGGGCTCTTCCCGCTCGACTACGCCACCATGACCGCCGACGACATCCAAAACGAGATCTACAAGGAATACCGCAAGGAGTTTGTGGGCGAGGGCGGCCAGCTCTTCTTCTACTACAAGCGCCTCAATGCGCAGGAGATAAAGGGTGCATCGGTGCGCCCGGGCAAGGGTGTATATGTACTGCCAATCCCAAGCAACGACCAGGAGTTTGGCGGATACACCAATTAATTTATAATTTGTAATTTATAATGAGACAGACGTTATGAAGATACGCAACATGATATTGGCAGCCGTGGCAGTGCTTGGCATTGCCTCCTGCTCCAACGACGATTTCCTATACCAGGACCAGGCGCGCGTGCGCCTCTCCGGTCCCAAAGTCTACACTTCGGGCACCGACTCGCTCAACTTCTCTTTCGTAACCGTTGCCAGCGGCACCGACAGCAAGACTCTCAACGTGGACGTCTATGTCATGGGCACGGCTGCCAACCGCGACCGCACCGCCTCCATCAGCATAGACACGCAGAAGTCCACCGCCACCAGCGACATGTACGAGGTGCCTGCCACGGTCACGATTCCCGCCGACAGCACCCATGCCGTGCTGCCCGTGGTTATCAAGCGTTCTGATGCCATACTCACAAAGTCGGTCTACCTCTACATCAAGGTGGCAGAGTCTGCCGACTTCGCTCCCGGCGTGAACGAGGAAAACCATCTCATGGTCATCTGGAACGACAAGATCAGCAAGCCCAACAACTGGGACGACCTCACCGAGTTCTTCGGCGAATACAGCGACACCAAGTACCGCTTCATGCTCGAGACCCTCACAGGCGTGGGCGAGCTCGATGCCGACACCATGTCGTGGGCATTGCTCATGAGCTATCGCATCAAGTGCCAAGGCGCACTGGACACCTACAATGCGGCACACCCCAACTCTCCGCTTACCGATGAGTACGGCAACCTGGTATCCTTCAACTGATGCCCCGTGGACAGAGTGATATTAAAGAAAAAGAACGAAAAAAGAAAGAACTCAACGATGAAGAACACAACAATATGGATCATGGCACTGTTGGCAACAGTGTTCTGCCTCTCGGCATGCTATAGCGACGACGGCAACTACACCTATCTCTCCGACGAGGAAGCCGGCAAGATCACCTTCGACACCGTGGGCATAGCCAACCG
Organism: Escherichia coli; assembly: GCA_963593695.1. Lineage (GTDB taxonomy): Bacteria > Bacteroidota > Bacteroidia > Bacteroidales > Bacteroidaceae > Prevotella. The sequence continues at coordinate 13,135 of CAVBBO010000024.1, forward strand.
CCTCGTGCTGCAGTATAACATGAACCCCGGCGACACCATCGACTTCGAGCCCAACGTGAAATACAAGTATCCGGAGCGACTGCGCTACCGCTGGTTCGTGCTCACCCTCACCGAGGGCAGATACCAGCCTGTGCAGAACGGCAACATCATGGAGTATCCGCCAGCCGACACCATTGCCTACACCAAGCACCTCCACTGGGTCGTGAACCTCGCCCCCGGCACCTATCGCTTCTACCTGATGGCAGAAGACACCATCACGGGCATGAAAGGCTACTATCAGGCTCAGGAAATGTACACAAGCGTAAACCAGAGCGGCAAGCAGACCGGACTCTACCTGCTCACCGAGCGCGACGGCAACACCGACATCGAGATATTCTCTTCCGACCTGATGCTCATCTACGGATCGGGCACCAACTGCTACTACGGCTACTACCACAAGCTCAAGGGCAAGTATCTGGAGGGCAAGCCGCGCTGGATCAAGGGTACCCACACAGGCAGCAAGAGCAAGGACGGATACCTCGTGGCAACCGACAAGAACCTCTACCGACTCAACTCCGTGGGCCTGGAGACGATGAACGACTGGAGCTCGATGTTCTACGACACCCCCGACACCTTCGACCCACAGTGTGCTTGGCTCAACAATAGTCTCAACTGTGAGTTCCTCATCAACAACGGCAAGCTCCACGTGCTCTACAATGGCAAGTCCAACGACCGCAAGTTCTCCTCTGCCATCGCCGGCGACTACGAGGCATATCCCTACCTGATGTACACCACCACCGCCTCATGGCGCCCCGTGACCGGAGCCATCAACGCCTACAATGTCATCTACGACAAGAAGAACCACAAGTTCTCGCCCTACTACGGTTCGGCATCTTCGCTCTCTTCGTTCAAGCGCACCAGCTCCGACGCCTATGTGGACGCCAACGCCGTGCCCGAGAATGTGAAGGCTGTATTTAATGGCGGCGGCAACAGCACCTGCGTGGTGACAGAAGATGCCGAGGGCACTACATGGATCTACCGCTACCTGTTCTACAACCGCGTGGACAACGGCGACCTCTCTGCCTCGGGCGAACGCAGCAAGCTCGACCTGAGCAAGTGCAAGGACATCAAGAATGCCAAGCTCTTCACTGCCTGCACTGCCGGCTATGCCGTTTACTATGCCACAGACAATGCCGTCTACGGCTTCTCCATGTCGAGCGGCGACGAGAGTTCAAACACCCTCTACACCTGCGAGCCGGGCGAAACAGTGACCGCCATGTATGCCCCCGGAAGCGCTGGCGGCGGATGGCCAACCAGCAGCTGCATTCTCCTGATTGGCGTGTGGAACGAGAACACCAAGGACGGCAAGCTCATACAGTATGAGATAGACAGCAACTACGGTGTAGCGCAGAGCTTCTGGGGTCCGATGTTCGGTGCCAACGAGAACCCAGTCGTCACCACCGGCTGGGGCAAGATCGTAGGCATGAGCTGCATCGACGCTGAATAAGCATATATTGAACAACCTATAAATCTCTTTCAACACAAAAATGAAGAAAAAAATGTTCCTGGGTATGGCAGCCGCCTTGGTTGCCCTATCCGCCACAGCCGGCAACTACAAGGTATCTGGCTCCATCAAGGGCGTGGCCGACGGCACCACGATGGTGCTCATGCCCGTGACCCACGACGACGAGAAACCTCTCGCCGAGGCCACCGTGCAGAACGGCAAATTCTCCTTCTCCGGCACCGTGTCGGAGCCCATCTGCGTGAGCCTGCGCATCAAGGACACATATGGCGGCATGCAGCTGATGCTCGACAACGAGGACGCCCACGTGGAGGCAACCGCTCAGAAAGACGGTCGCAGCGACATAGCCTACTACCGCTATACCAACAAGAAGGTGACTGGCTCGCCGCTCACCGACAAGCTCTACCAGTTCACCGCCGTGCGCGACAGTCTCGACGCTGTGCGCAACGCCTTTGAGGAGCGCTACCGCGGGCTCAACTCGAAGCTTGGCGAAGCCTACAAGGCAAAAGACCAGGCCAAGGTAAAGGAACTGAAGGAGAGCGACGAATACAAGGCCATGGCCAAGGAAGACAACGATTTCTTCTACACCGTGAGCAATGCCTACAACAGTCGCATACTTGCCAACAAGGACACCTTCTGGGGCCCGCTGCTGATGATCAATTTCACCAGCTATCTCTCTCCCGACATGCGCTCGACCTTCGACAAATTCTCCGACGCAGCCAAAAACTCCTACTATGGCAAGAAGGCCAAGGACGAGCTTTATCCTGCCGGCGGTGTTGGCCAGAAGGTGCCCGAGTTTACCGTCACCGACGAGGCTGGCAAGACCCACACGCTGGCTTCCCTCCTGAAGGGCAAGAAATACATGGTGCTCGACTTCTGGGCAAGCTGGTGCGGACCATGCCGCCGCGAGATTCCCAACGTGAAGAAGCAGTATGAGCTCTACAAGGACAAGGGTCTCCAGGTGGTGAGCATCTCCATCGACAAGAAGGCTGCCGACTGGAAGAAGGCCGTGAAGGAGGAGAATCTGCAATGGCCCAACTTCCTCTCGCCCGACGTGGCAACGCAGTATAGGGTGCGTGCCGTGCCCACCATGTACCTCCTCGACAGCGAGGGCAAGGTCGTGGCAGAAAGCGACGATGCCCGTGGCGAGAAGCTCGCCGCCAAGCTTGCCGAGCTTTTCAAGTAAACAGCGATACAGACCATGCCCGAATGGGCAAACAAGAAAAGCCCAAGACCGGCAAACCGCAAGCATATTTTCCACCGTGCTAAGGCTCTAATATCCAGCACGTTGGGAATACCAATGGAAAGGCACCGACATTTCATTGAAATGCCGGTGCCTTTTCATTGATAAGCCGGTGCCTTTCCATTGCAACGCCGACACGCCTTCATGTGGCTTCTTTTTGCCGCGCATTGCAACCCTTAATTTGTGTTTTTAAATGATGCATACGGTTAAATTATGTTGCCCACCCTAAAAAAACACGCGTTACGCTTTGATTGCATTGATTATTTTTGTTAAATTTGCGCTTGATAAGTAAAAACAAATCTAAACATTTAAAATTTACAACAAAAACCCACAAAACAACCCAAACAAACCAAAACGATAAAATAACCCAAACAAAATCAATAAAATAACCCAAAAAACCAAAACAAACAACATCCGATTTGTCTCCCAAGAGAAGGGGGATTGCACCTTATGTTATTATTCATCAATTAATTTAAGCTATTAATGAACAAGAAATTAACTCAACTCAGTCATGCCATGAAACGAATTGGCATGATGATGGTGACGATGTTATTTGCCGTAATGGTTTACGCGCAAGACATCAAGGTAACCGGTACCGTTACCGACTCATCTGGCGAGCCCATCGTGGGCGCTTCCGTCATGGTGATGGGCAGCAAGGGTGGCGCCGTTACCGACATAGACGGCAAATACTCAGTGCAGGTATCTCCGCAGGCAACGCTCCGCATCTCGTATCTCGGCTTCAAAAACGAGGAAGTGAAGGTGGGCGGCCGCAAGGTGATAAACGTACAAATGAAATCTGCCGACACCGAGCTCAACGAGGTCGTGGTCGTGGGTTACGGCACCCAGAAGAAGGTGAACGTCACCGGATCTGTGTCGATGGTAGGCTCCGAGGTGCTCGAAGACCGCCCCGTGACCAACGTGTCGCAGGCATTGCAGGGTGCAGTGCCCGGTCTTAACTTCTCTACCAACACCAACGGTGGTATGCTCAACAACACCATGTCTATCACCATTCGTGGCACCGGTTCTATCGGCAACGGCTCAACCGACTCTCCTCTCATCCTCATCGACGGCATCGAGGGCGACCTCAACGCCCTGAACCCCAACGACATCGAGAGCGTGTCTGTATTGAAAGACGCCGCCTCGGCATCCATCTACGGTACACGCGCTGCCTTCGGTGTGATCCTCGTCACCACGAAGAGCGGAAAGAGCGGAAAGGTGCGCATCAACTATAGCGGCGACGTGCGCTTCTCCACAGCCACACAGCTGCCTAAGATGGTCAACTCTCTGGACTTCGCCAACTACTTCAACGTGGCAAGCCGCAACGCTGGCGGTAGCGACCAGTTCAACTCCGAGACCATGGAGCGCATCAAGAAATACATGAACGGCGAGTACACCGACCCCACACAGTCGGAATACTACGGCATGGTGCCCGGAACCAACAACACCTACAACCTCTACACCGGCTCGTTTGCCAACACCAACTGGTTTAATGAGTTCTACAAGAAGAACGTGCCCTCTACGCAGCACAACCTCTCCATGTCGGGCGGCAACGACAAGGTGAACTGGCTCATCAGCGCCGGCTACCTGCTCAACAACGGTCTCATCCGCCACGGACACGACGAGTTTGACCGCTACACCATGAACGGCAAGATTGGCGCACAGCTCGCCAAGTGGGCAAAGGTGGAATACTCTACCAAGTTCATGCGCAACGACTACACCAAGCCTCAGTATCTCTCTGGCCTCTTCTTCCACAACATCGCACGCCGCTGGCCGACCTGCCCGACGATAGACCCCAACGGCCACTATCCCGACGGCATGGAGATTGCCGAGCTGGAGTATGGCGGCACCACCGACACACGCACCAACCAGTTTACCCAGCAGCTCAACTTCATCTTCACTCCGCTCACCGGATGGAACATCCACCTCGAAGGCTCCATGCGCAACGAGTTCTACAAGAGCAAGACCAACACCTTCCCCGTGCTCTCCTACCACGTGGACGGCACAAGCTGGCAGCGCGACTCGGGCTACGGCACAGTGGCAAGCGTGAGCGACTACCGCTCTGAGTACGACTACTTCGCAGCCAACGCCTACACCGACTACACACGCAGCTTCGGCATGCACAACCTCAAGGGAATGCTCGGTGTGAACTTCGAGAAATACAGCACCAACAACGTGACGGCTTCGGGCACGAACCTCATCACCAACGACTTCCCCTACCTGAGCCTCACACAGAAGAACCCGAAGGTGAGCGACGCCTACTGGCACCGCGCCACAGCCGGCTACTTCGCACGTATCAACTACGACTACGACAGCAAGTACATGATGGAGTTCAACCTCCGCTACGACGGTTCTTCACGCTTCACCAACGACAACCGCTGGGCATGGTTCCCATCAGTGTCGGCAGGTTGGAACATCGCCCGCGAGAATTTCTTCAAGCCTCTCACCAACACCGTACAGTCGCTCAAGCTGCGCGCCTCATGGGGTCAGCTCGGCAACACCAGCTCAAGCTACGGCTCGTTCTGGGCATGGTATCCATTCTACCAGCAGCAGTCGGTGGGCTCGCAGAGCAGCTCATGGCTCATCAACGGCACACGCCAGAACACGGCTTCCCTGCCAAGCATCGTGAACAGCACCATGACATGGGAGACCGTTGAGACATACGACATCGGTCTCGACTTCTCGCTCTTCAACTATCGCCTCACAGGTTCGTTCGACTGGTACAGCCGCACCACCAAGGACATGATAGGCCCGGCTCCCGTGCTCGGCTCAGTGCTCGGCACCGACGCTCCTCGCACCAACAACTGCGACATGCGCTCTACGGGTTGGGAATTTGAGATCCAGTGGCGCGACCAGATTGGCGAGTTCAAGTATGGCGCCAAGTTCAACATCTCCGACGCTACCTCAAAGATCCTCACCTACCCCTACGAGGGCGACTTCGACAACCAAGGCATCTACGACTACTACAACGGCAAGGTGCTCGGCGAGATCTGGGGCTACGAGACAGAGGGCATAGCACAGAGCAACGAGCAGATGACCTCATGGCTTGAGAAAAACAAGCCAAACTGGGGCAGCAACTGGCAGGCAGGCGACATCATGTACAAGGACATCAACGGCGACGGTGCCGTGACTCCGGGCGCAAGCACCCTGAAGGACCACGGCGACCTGAAGCGCCTGGGCAACACCACTCCCCGCTACAACTTTGGTATCAACCTCAACGCCGAGTGGAAAGGCATCGACTTCTCCATCTTCTTCCAGGGCGTGATGAAGCGCGACTGGATGCCAAGCGCAGGCGACGCCTACTTCTGGGGCGCACAGGGCAACATGTGGCAGAGCTGCTGCTTCAAGGAGCACCTCGACTACTGGAGCGAGGACAACAAGGACGCTTACTACCCAAGACCATACCTCAGCGGCGGCATCACCAAGAACCAGCGCGCGCAGAGCCGCTACATGCAGAGCGCTGCCTACATGCGCTGCAAGAACATACAGCTGGGCTACACGCTCCCGCAGAGCCTGACACAGAAGGCTGGCATGAGCCGCGTGCGCATATACGCCTCTTGCGACAACCTGTTCACCATCACGAGCCTGTCGAGCATCTACGATCCTGAGGCCATCGAGGGCGGATGGGGCACCGGCAAGCTCTACCCATTGCAGCGCACATGGGCCGTGGGTCTGAACGTCACTTTCTAAAGCTATCACCTTATAAACACAGAAAACATGAATCTCAAGAATATAAAGAAAATGGTTTTGGGCGCGGCTGTCACCACGGCAGCCTTGGGCATGACCTCATGCAACGACCTGCTCGACATGAAGCCGATAAGCCAAATCACGCCTGAGGCTTACTACAAGAACGCGGAGCAACTCGCCGCTTACTTGAACAACTACTACGACAGCTACCTCTACATGCCGTTCTCCGGCTCCATGTCGCACCTCTGGGGTCAATGGAACGAGGGCAAGGCAAAGTCTGACTGGGACACCGACATCTACTGCTGGGGCGGCGGCAACACAACGCTCTTCGCCGACGACCACTGGGAGGTCTCCTCAGGCAAGTCCCTGCAGGGATACTACGGCGGCGTGCGCGTGTACAACTATTTCATCAACACCGTGAACACCCAGATAGAAAATGGCACGCTGACCAACTCCGACGAGGTGAAAAACTACCTCGGCGAGGCTTACTTCTTCCGCGCGCTGGTCTACTACCGCATGCTCGCCATGTTTGGCGACCTGCCCATTGTGACCGATGTGCTGAAAGACGAGGATGCCGCCATCGTGGAAAACTCGAAGCGCGCTCCGCGCAACGAGGTGGCACGATTCATCCTGCAAGACCTCGACAAGGCCATAGAGATGTGCTATCCGCGCAGCCAGTTCAACGGACAGCGCGTGTGCCGCGAGGCAGCGCAACTCATCAAGAGCCGCATAGCCCTGTTTGAGGGAACGTTCGAGAAATATCACCGCGGCTCAGGACGCGTGCCCGGCGATGCCAACTGGCCAGGAGCCAAGATGTCTTACAACCAGGGCAAGACCTTCGACCAGGACGGCGAGGTGAAGTTCTTCCTCCAGCAGGCAAAGGACGCCGCACAGCAGGTGGCAGACCAAGCCCAGCTCACCACCAACAACCACAAGATCGACCCGGTCTACGGCGACAAGGACGACTGGAACCCTTACTTCAACCTCTTCAGCGAGCCATCACTCGCCAACGAGCCTGAGGCCATCATGTGGAAGCAATACAACAAGGAGCTGGGATACATGCACCTCACGGGCCACTCCATGGTCACTGGTCAGAACACGGGCTTCACACGCTCGTTTGTCCAGACCTTCCTCATGCAGAACGGATTGCCTATCTACGCCCAGAACAGCGGCTACCACGGCGACGAGACTCTCGACAGCGTGAAGACCGACCGCGACGAGCGCCTGCAGCTCTTCCTCTGGGGCGAGAGCACACCGACCTACACCGACCCGACCTACGCTGCCGTGGAGAAGGACAAGCCTCTGCCGGTATACATCGACGACGACGAGACCGACTCAAAGCACATCACCGACGACAACCAGGAGATCCGTTGCATCACGGGCTACCAGCAGCGCAAGTATTACACCTACGATGCTGAGCAGTCGGCCTACTCAGAGCAGTCTACAACCAACGCTTGCCCAATCATGCGTTCGGCAGAGGCATTGCTCAACTACATGGAGGCAGACTATGAGCTCAACGGCAAGCTCGACAGCAAGTCACAGAGCTACTGGCGCGCGCTTCGCACCCGCGCTGGCGTGGACACCGACTTCCAGAAGACCATCGACGCCACCGACCTGAATCAGGAGATGGACTTCGGCAAATATGCCGGCACCAAGCTCGTGGACAAGACCCTCTACAACATCCGCCGCGAGCGCGTGACGGAGCTCTTCTCCGAGGGCCTGCGCTTTGCTGACCTCATCCGCTGGCGCGCCTTCGACAACATGATCACCACAAAGTGGATACCCGAGGGCGTCAACTTCTGGGAGGAGATGTACAAACACTATGACAAAGACATCAAGTGCAACGGCGAGAGCGATGCCGTGGTTTCATCAAAGAGCCTCAGCACGTACTTGCGCCCATACAGCAAGTCGATGCAGTCGACCAACGAGCTGAAAGACGGCTACAAGTGGCACGAGGCCTACTACCTCTACCCAATCGGCGTGACCGACATGCGCACGGCTTCTGCCGACCGCTCGCTTGAGAACTCAAACCTCTACCAGAACCTCTACTGGCCAACATCGGCTGGCGGACACGCAGAGAAGTAATGTCGCGCTGAAAGCCCCGCTCAAAACCGCACAGGAGGCAAACACCAATGATTGGCGTTTGCCTCCTGTTTTTGTGTTCCATAGCGTATCCATCTGCCTAAGAAACGTTAAAAACGATGGCCTTGAAACGTTTTTATAGTACTATGCATTGCATAGTACCCAAGTAATGCATATCTTTGCAAGCGTAAACATTAATCATTAATAGCAATGAACATCGACAATGCCAAATCACAGATGCGCAAGGGCATGCTCGAATACTGCATCATGCTTCTTCTCCGCCACCGCGCGTCGTATGCCAGCGACATCATAGCCAAGCTGAAGGAGGCGGAGCTGATAGTGGTGGAAGGCACGCTCTATCCGCTGTTGACGCGCCTGAAGAAAGACGGGCTGCTCAGTTATGAGTGGCAGGAGTCAACGCAGGGTCCGCCACGCAAATACTACGCGCTGACCACCGAAGGCGAGGCGACGCTCGCCGAGCTCGACAAGGCGTGGCAAGAGATAGCCCACACCGTGGGGGTATTGAAAGACATACAGCCCAACGAAAGCACGCAACCAAACGAAAGCACACAACCAAACGAATAACACATAAAAACCTGACACATCCATGAAAAAGAACATAAACATAAATCTCTTTGGCACGCTGTATGCCATCGACGAGGATGCCTGCAAGCTTCTTGAGGACTATCTCGACAACATCAAGAGCCACTTCGCCAAGCGCGAGGGCGGCGACGAGATTGCCGACGACATAGAGCACCGCGTGGCGGAACACCTGTGGTCGCTCAAGGAAGAAGGGCGCGACGCCATCGACATAGAAACCGTGAAGCAGATCATCAGCAGCATCGGCAAGCCTGCCGAGGTTGACGGTGGCTTGGACGATTCTTCCGCCGACGCGTCTGCCGACGACACCAACGCGGAGAAAAAGGAAGACGAGCCAAGCTCAAAGGCTAAAGGCGCGGACACAAATGCCAGGCAGGCAACAGACGCGGACACAGAGCCAGCCGATGCCAAATGGTCTGACCGCTTGTTGCGCCACATGAAGACCCACCGCTTCTATCGCGACGGCAAGGACAAGATAGCCGGAGGCGTGGTCTCCGGCCTGAGACACTATTGCGGCGGAGGCGACATAGTGGTGTGGCGAGTGTGCGCGGTGTTTTTCGTGATAGCGGCGTTCACGCTCAAGCAGATGATAAGCTATTATGTCATCCACAACCTCTTGGGGCTGCTCTTTGTCCTGCCACTGATACTATATGTGGCGCTGTGGCTCCTTGCCCCCGTGGCACACACCGCCGAGGAACGGCTCCGCATGGCAGGCGAGGAGGTGACACCCGAGTCTATCAGCCGCGCGGTGATAGCCGAGGTCGACGAAGACAGCAAGCCCAAGGCCGTGCGCCGGCGTGGCGGAACCATTGGGGCACGGCTGGTGGAAATCGTGAGGTTCGGCGTGAAGTCGGCAGCTCTCGTGGCATTTGCCGTGATGACGGCTTTCGCGCTGGCATATCTTGTGTGCGGAGTGGTCTACTCCATCGTGGGCGAGGAGTTTCTCACGCTGTTCAACGAAAACACGGACGACCTTCGCGTGCTTACATCCATCCCGATGCTCGGACTGTATTGGGTCGTATCGGCATGGTGCTGGCTTGGCGTGGCACTGATTCCGCTGATGGGCATCGTGCGCTCGTTCAAGTCGAACCGCAAGCCTTTGGGCGTCGCCGCCATAGCCACTCTCACAGGCACATGGATTGTGGCGATAACCGTTGGAATATTGCTCTTCGTGCTGTTTGGCATACACGCAAGCAAAGAAAGCAAGCTCATAGACCGCCAGCAGAACACCCGCAACGGCGTTTACCTGTGCCGTTGGACGTGGGACACTCTGTATGAGAAAGGATGGACCATGAACACAGGAAGCAACATAATGCATGGCTTGTTGTTTGCCAGCGGAGACACCGACCCGCTTTGCCTCAACGATGAGCCCCTCTACGTAGCCCCAGAGAAGCAAGGCAAACCCATGACGCTCTCGCTGAGCCGCAAGCAAAGCGTGGTCGCGGGTGAGTACAATCTCGAATGCCTGTCTATCTGCACCGCCATGGATGCCACGCTCAGCGTGTGGAGCGGCGACAAGTGTCTCGCCACGCTTCGTCTCGATGGTTATAGGGCTGCCAACGACCGCTTGCTGAAAGATGTGGACTGGGAAGCCAGCCGCAAAAATCAGCTCTTCTGCGAGCAAAGCGACAGCGCGACGTGGGTCGACAACGTAAGCAAGGGCAACGACAACTGGCACTATCTTGCCTCAAAACCGTTTCATCACGACGGCGGCACCCTGGAATACCGCCTGCGCATAGGGCAGCACGACGTGACGGATGCCCCGGTGGTGGGCAGCGAGGTGTGGATGGCACACGAGACCGTAAGGAAACAATAGACAGAAGGAAGTTTGCGTATCTCAAAAAAAATTGCTAAATTTGTAAACAGATTCCAATTCCACCAACGCGCAAAACCGCTTCTTCGTAATATGTTTGAAAAAACGGAGCCTCAACTTATATCAAGCCTGAGAACGGGTTCGACAAAGGCTTTTGACTCGCTCTACAGGTTGTACGCCCGCAGGCTCTATGCGTTTTGCCTGAAATATACCAGGTCGAGAGAAACCGCCGAGGAGACGGTGGAAAGCAGACCGGCTCGATGGACGTGCGCCAACTGGCTCATGCCGACGACGTGAAGGCATGGCAGCCGAGAACCGCCAGCAGTCCCATGCCCAGCAACCCACAAAATAGTTTACCGCATGACTGGGCACTATGCCGTCGTGGTAGACCGCTCCGCGGCGGGCACGCCAATTGGACAGCAAGGTCACTATCGACTTCACGGCTATGCGGTTGTAGGCCGCGGGCATGTCGCTGCGAATGACCTTTTCCAGGTATCCGTTCCAACGTCTGTCGTTGGCAAGGAGCAGTTGGCCGGCACTTGCCAACACGCCCTCGTCGCTGACGGCTTGCACTGCCGCCTCTGTCTCTTGCTGCACCAAGGAGATGGCTATTGCCACGGTTTTCTGCCCCGGATGCAGCGTGGCTCGGTAGTTGTGCCCGGCAAGTGTCAAGTCGGTGCCACTGGGGAAGGTCACCATGACGGTCTCACCGCCACGATTGGATATTGTCACGGTGTGGCGGTTGAGCGCGATGTGCATGTCGGCGGAGATGCTGTCGGCAGTGAGCGTCAACTGGCGTGCGCTGCCATTGTTTATAATAAGCAACGCCGTGCGGTCGTCAACAAACTGCATGCGCTGTTCTGCCCGTCCTTGCGGTCCCTCTACCACCATGCGCACCTCGCCGGGGAAATAGCTGGCAGAGAGCACCTCCGTGCCTTCGACCGAAACCAGGGAGCGCGCATACCAGTTGCGATGCAGAATGCTGAAGGGACCACAGAAGCCGCTTGTGGGCTTGCCCTTCTCGGGAAGAGAGAACCCCATCCATGAACCCATGTCGCCACCGTAGGCCCAGTAGTTATGTCCATGCTCGTCGGTTTTCGCGAAGGTCTGGTCCACCCAGTCCCAAATGAATCCACCTTGCAACTGGTCGTGCTGGTATATCAAGTCCCAATAGTCTTTGAGGTTGCCTTCGCTGTTGCCCATGGCATGAGCATACTCGCAAAGTATCAGCGGACGCTTGTCGCGCTGGTTCACGTGCCGGCGCAAATGCCAGATGCGGGCATACATGGGGCAATAGATATCCGATTTGCCGTCATATCCGCCACCTTCATACTGTACGGGACGCGTGGCATCAAGCGCCTTGGCCATGTCGTAGAGGCGGTCGAAGTGGGGACCGTAGCCGCTCTCGTTGCCCATTGACCATATAATGACAGACGTCTGGTTGCGATCGCGCATCATCATACGATACATCCTGTCGCGGAAGGCATTCCACCAGTCGGGCCTGTCGGCAAGCGACTTATATTCAGTGTCGAGTATTCCGTGGCATTCGATGTTGGCTTCGTCCACCACATAGAGACCATACTTGTCGCAAAGCTGATACCACTCCCAATGGTTAGGATAGTGGGACGCGCGCACGGCATTGATGTTGAACTGCTTCATCATCTTTATGTCTTTCGCCATGAGTGCGGCATCGAGAGTGCGGCCATGCACCGGGTCGTGCTCCTGCCGGTTCACCCCTTTTATCTTCAGCGCCTTGCCGTTCACCAAGAGCAGTCCGTTTTTCATTTCTATGGTGCGGAAGCCAAACTTGTGGGCAAAGCTCTCCGTGGTTTTTCCGCCTTTGGCATAATAGTTGACCACAAGCGTATACAGATTGGGGGTTTCCGCATTCCAAGGCTTCACGGCTGCCAACGATTTAGCGAAGTGAGCCGTCGTGTCGGCGCTTGCCGCGAGGTTCTTGCTTGCCGTGAATATCGCCTTGCCTTCGGGCGAAAGCACCTTCACCTCTACCCTCTGCCCAGGCCGCGGATTGTGTATTGCCACGTCTACGGCGAAGGCTCCGTCACGATAACCGTTGACGAGCTTGTTGGTCAGCACGAAATCCTTCACCCGACTTTTGGGGCGGGCTTGTATGAACACCTTGCGCTCTATCCCGCTGTATTTCCAATAGTCCTGGTCTTCAAGATAGGAACCGTCGCTGAAACGGTGCACCCTCACGGCCAAGCGGTTGCTGCCTTTCCGCAGAAGACGCGTGATGTCGAAATGGGCAGGCAGACGGCTGTCCTCGCTGTAACCGGCAAACTTGCCGTTGACCCAGAAACTGAAAGCCGACTCCACGCCCTCAAAGTCGATTATCACATCCATGCCCTTCCAGCTTTCGGGTATCGTGAACTCGCGGACATAGTGGCCCACGGGATTGTAGTCTTGCGGCACAAAAGGCGGATTGGCGGCGAAGGGATATGTCACGTCGGTATAGATAGGAGCGTCGAATCCTTGCAGCTCCCAACTTCCAGGCACATTGATGTCTTGCCATCCGCTCACGTCGTAGCCCGTTTTATAGAAGTCGGGCAGGCAGAGCGAAGGCTTTTTGACCAACTTGAATTTCCATTGTCCGTTGAGCGAGAGCCTCCGCTCCGACCGCTCATTGAGGGCGAAACGTTCTTCGTCGGGTTTGCCCAACTGGTTCAGGGCGGCTTTCTCGCTCAGAAACGGCAAGAAGTGGGCAGCCATTGGCAGCCGGTTCACATTGGTCACCGACGCGTCCTGCCATGGTTCGTTGGCTGCCGGCGAAGAGGCGGCCCACAGGGTCAGCAAGGCTGCGAGTATATAATAGATAGGTTTCATGGCATGATGATGTTTTTAGATGGTACAGAAGAATGTGACCAAGAAGGGCACAGAGAAGTCTACACAGAAACCGTGGAAGATAGACAACACCACATAGTTTTGCCCGGAGGCACGCGTGATGATGGGCAACGTGGTGTCCATGGTCGTGGCTCCGCCAATGCTTATCGGTGCCAATCGCCCAAACCATTTGACCAAGAGCGGTGCACAGAGCAGCGTGAGGATCTCCCTCATGATGTTTGCCAGCAACGCTATCGTGCCCAGTTCTGCCCCTCGATATTGCGTGATGAAAATGCTTGAGAGCGAGTAGTAGCCAAATCCAGAGCCTATGGCGAGGCAATCGGTGAGCTGACGCCCGCCCAGCAGACACGATGCCGCGGCACAACCAGCCAAGGTGCCGAGAATGGTGCAGAGCGGCAGAAGCATGAGCCGCGGATTGACCTTGCGAAAACTCTTCAGCACCGTGGTGTCGCTGCCAATGCCCACGCCTACGCAAAACATGAGCACGCAGAGGGCATAGAAGCTCACGTCGCCTTCGGTGAGTTGACGAGGAACGTCGAAACAGCAACCGCAGATTATTCCCACGGCAAAGAAGCCCACTATGATCAAGCTGCCTTTCATGCGTCACCTCCTTTTCCCGTTGTCACCCACAAGCCCCATGCGAGCAATATGCTGCCCATACACCCGCCCAAGGTGAGAAGCAAGGCTTCCCACCCAAGGGTCTGCAGGCCATTGATGATGTGCGGATTGCCGCCCACTTCCAAACCAAGCAAGAACAACAGCGCCCATATCAAAACGGTTATGACACGTCCTATGGCGCTGGTGTCTTTTTTGCGGAACAGGTATCCGACACCTATTCCGCAAAGCATTATCAAAATTATCTTGAGCATCGTTAGCGCAAAACAAGGTTTATTTAGTCAGCATCGCATTAGAGTTGTACTCGGTCTGCGGCACGGGATAAAACAGTTTTGAGTCGTCGAAACCGTCTCTGTCGGCAGCTTTCAGCGCGGCGGCTGTCTTGTTCCAGCGGCGAAGGTCATACCAACGGTAGTTTTCGAGGGGGAACTCTATCATGCGCTCGTGCTCTATCTGTGCCTGGACGTCATCCTTCGACGAGCCCGTCATGGCAGGCATGTTGCCGTGCACACGGCGCACCTCGTTTATGAGAGGTATGGCTTCGCTCGTGCGCCCGAGGTCGTTGAGCGCCTCCGCCTTCATCAGCATCACATTGGAGTGGCGCATCAGAGTAATGTTGACATCGGTCGTGCTCTTGCAGAGGGCATCGTAGGTGGCGGGCATGAACTTACGGAACGAAGGGCGGTCGTAAGGCTCGTCCACTTCCATCATCATCTTTATCCATTCATCCCAGTCGTAGCCATACACTTTACCCGTGCCGTCGTTGTAATAAGGGTCTTGGAAATATACCGAGGCGTACATGCGAGCGTCATACTGGCCGTTGTTCTGCTTGCCTTCTTTCCTGAACTCGTCCAACAGTGTCTCCGACGGGTAGATCTCGTCCCAACCGCCAAACTCGGCAGTGCCAATCCAACGGTGAAGTTGTGTGCGATAGGTTGCGCCATTGGCATCGCTCAATGAGAACTGTATCTCGAATATCGACTCGCGGCAGTTTTTGTTGGTGCCGTTGAACATGCTGGCATAATCGCTTTCCAGGCTGTGGTTTTTCACATTGTCGAAAGCTTGCACGGCAGCGTTGAGCCATTCGCTCTTCTTGTCGGCCTGTTCCGATGCCATCGTGAGATAGGCATATCCAAGGTAGGCATAGGCGGCATCGCTTGTCACACGCCCCAACTCGTCGTTACCACGCGAGCTTGGCAGCTGGCCCGCAGCGGTCTTGAACTCATCCACAATGAAGTTCCACGCCTCTGAGCGTTCGGAGAGGGCCTTGTCCAACTGGCTTGTTGAGGTGATGTAAGAGTCGCGCACCACTATTTTCTCCCAGTTGAGCAGCAGCTGCATGTGATAGTATCCTCTCAGGAAATGAGCCTCGCCGAGCAAAGGCTTGCTCTCCGCGTCTGAGATCTTCTCGGCTCCCATTGCGCCCACCTTGTCGATGATCTGGTTGCAGAAACTTATGCCACGGTAGTATAGTTTCCAGAATATGGTGAACTGCGAGTTGCCGTTGTTGTAGCTGAAGTTGCGCAGTTGTACCCAGTTGGGGTAGTTTTGCGCGTCTTTTCCCATGTCCACGTCGTCTTGGCGGTATGCCTCGACGGGCCACTTCACCTCGGCAAACGTCCATTCGTCTTCCGAGTATTCGGGTAGATAGAGTTGCGAGTAGGCTGCGGCAACGGCGGCTTCCACGTCGGCCTTGTCGCGCCAATACGACTCAGACGTGAGCAAGTCGGGAGGTGTTTGCGTCAGGTAATCGTTGCAGGACGCTAGCGACAGGGCAACACATATGCCCGCGATATATTTCAATGTCTTCATATCTGTTCCTTTGTTTGGGTTGTTTTCTTAGAATGTTACTTGTGCGCCGATTGTGTATGAACGTGTGAACGGGTAGATGAGCTTGTCGATACCGCTGTTGAGCACGCCGCGTGAGAATTCGGGGTTGGCACCCGAATAACCCGTGATGGTGAACAGGTTCTCGGCACTGACATAGAAGCGTATGCGGTCGCAATATATCTTGCCCGCGATGCTGGAAGGCAGTGTGTAGCCAAGCTGCAACTGGCGCAGACGCACGAAGTCGCCGTTCTCCAGGAAGCGCGTAGACTCGCGCGTGTTGTCGTTGGGATCACCATAGATGGCACGTGGTATGGAGGTGTTGGTGTTAGACGGAGTCCATGCGTCAAGGGTCGACTTCATGAAGTTTGACGCCGAGTTCATTCCCTCGTAATAGTAGCGGTTGGCATTGTAGATCTTGTTGCCGAAGGCGCTTCCTATCACCGCGGAGAAGTCGAGACCACGATAGCTCGCGCTCAGGTTGAGGTTGGCCTCCACCTTTGCCATGCCGGTGCCTGAGTAGACCTTGTCGTCTTCGTCTATCACGCCGTCGCCGTTCATGTCCTTGAAGCGGATGTCACCAGGCTGGGCATTGGGCTGAAGCAGTTCGCCCTTGCTGTTGCGATGGCTGTTCACCTCTGCCTCGCTCTGGAAGATGCCGTCGGCCTGATACAGGTAGAAGGCGCCGATAGGCTTGCCCACTCGGGTCTGTGTGGGGAAATGCTCCGAACCGTATTTCAGTCCCTCGCCGTATATGGTCTGGTTGTCGTTGGCCAGCGACACCACCTTGTTGCTGATGGTGCTTACGTTGAAGCCAATGTTATAATCCAGTTGCCCTGCATGGTTGTTGTAGTTGAGCTCAATCTCTATGCCTTGGTTGCGTATCTTTCCCACGTTGAGAGTAGGGTCGGCAAGACCGGCAGACGGGGCAAGCTTACGGGTTATGAGCATGTCGCGGGTCTCGTTGATATAATAGTTGATGTTACCGTTCAGGTGGTTGTTGAACAATCCGAAGTCGAAACCGATGTTCTTGGTGTCGGTAGTCTCCCATTTCAGGGAGCGATTTTCCAAGCCGCGCGCGATGCTTCCCGACCATGCGTTGGCTCCGGCGCCCTGCACATAGCCTTGGTAGAGGTCGTTGTAGGTAGAGACGAGAGCCAGGAAGTCGTAGTAGCCCAGAGCGTTCTCGTTGCCTAGCTGTCCCCAGCTGGCACGCAACTTGAGGTTGTTCACCACCGTGTTCTTCGGGAAGAACGCCTCCTCGCTTATTCTCCAGCCCACCGCTACCGATGGGAAGAAGCCCCAGCGACTGTCGGCGCCGAACTTCGACGAGCCGTCCTCGCGGAAAGTGACTTGGAGGAGATACCGCTCGTTGAAGTTATAGTTCAAACGCCCGAAAAACGACGCACGGTTGTATTTCCAGTTTGTGCCGCCGCCACTGTAGGTGCCTCCGGCTCCGGCATCGATAGTCTCGAAGTTGGGGTCGAGAAATCCCGCAGCCTTTTCCGTCTGCACGAGCTTTCCGTCTTCCACCTTATATACTATTGTCTTGCCTTCCACGCTCACTGAGTTCCAGTTGTATTTGCGCGTGGTGAGCGACGTTCCAACCATGGCATTAAGGCTGTGCTTGCCAAACTGCTTGTTGAACGATAGCACGTTCTCAAACACCTGCTCCTGCCAATAATAGCGTGAGTCGGTATTCACCGGGTAGCTGTTGGGGCTTTTCGGGTCGGCGATATAGTCTGGGGCATGATATGCCGTCACCTCATGCTCGCCACGATAGGCATAGCTCGTCTTGAAATTGAGCCAAGGGGTGAAGTTGAAAGTGAGGGCCACGT
Organism: Escherichia coli; assembly: GCA_963593695.1. GTDB lineage: Bacteria > Bacteroidota > Bacteroidia > Bacteroidales > Bacteroidaceae > Prevotella. The sequence goes on from CAVBBO010000024.1 coordinate 31,200, forward strand.
TGGCAGTGGTATGGTATTTCTTGTCGGTGGAGTGCCTGTAGTGGGCATCTGCCATCACGTTGCGGTTGTTGGGAAGACCGTCGAAATTGGTCAAGCCGTAACCGTATTTCTCGTCCGAGTTGTAAACGGGCACAAGGGGTGAAATCATGTAGGTCTCTTTCAACGAATACTGTGGCTGCTTGTTGTCGGTATATTTGAACGAGATGTTGGCGTCGAGGTCGATGATGCCCTTGGTGGCATGAAGCTTCATACGCGCAATGTCGTGGCGATAATTGTTGCCGATGAACACGCCCTTGTCGTCGGCATGGTTGTACGACACGGAATATTGCGCCTTGTCTCCTCCACCGCGCACGCTCAGCATGTAGCTCTGCGAGAAGCCGCTGCGCTGGGTCTCGTCCTGCCAGTTGGTGTTCACGCCAGTGTCCTTGGTCAAATAAGCCGGAAGACTTCCGCCTGGATACTTGCCATATTGAGCGTTATAGTTCTCATACATGGCCTTGTGCACGGTCTTGTAGCCGTCGGCGTCAAGCATGTCGAGGTCTTTCGCCACCTTGGTGAAACTGAGGTAAGTGCTGAAGTCCACCTTCACGTCGCCCTTCTTTCCGTTCTTTGTGGTTATGATCACCACACCGTTGGCAGCCACGGAGCCGTAAATGGCTGCCGCCGCACCGTCTTTCAGAATCTCCATCGACTCGATGTCTTGCGGGTTCACCGAGTTGATGTCGCCCGGGAAACCGTCGATGACATAAAGCGGTTCGTTGTCGCCGAAGGTCTTCACACCACGTATCTTCACGCTCACACCGGCGCCGGCATTTCCGCCCGACTTCAGGATGTTCACACCCGCCACCTTGCCTTGAAGCGCCTCGGCTGGGTTCGTGGTGGTGCGCTTGGCCAACTCCTTGGCATCGACCGACGACAGTGCGCCTGTCATGTCGCTGCGCTTCATGGTGCCATAACCCACAACCACGATTTCGTTGAGCGTCTGCGTGTCTTCGCTCATCACCACGTCCATCTTCTCGCTTGCCGACACCTCGCGGTCGGTAAACCCAAGATATGATATTTTGAGGCGCGCGCCCTTGTGGGCAGGAACGGAGAAGTTACCGTTCATGTCGGTCACGGCAAGCGCATCGGTGCCCACTACCGCCACCGTGGCACCGATTATCGGGTCACCATTGGCATCCTTTACCATGCCGTGCACCTTATTGTCGGAAGGCGAGGGCGTAACTGCAGCATGGCGCTCGGTGATCACAATGGATTTGCTCGAAACAATGGAATATTTCAACGGACGCCCCTTGAAGGCAGCATCAAGAACAACATTCACGGGTTCATCCGTCTTGTTGATGGTGATGTCGTTGCGTTTGTCTATGATACTGCTCTTGTAGGAAAAACGGTAAGTTGTCTGTCCTTCTATGGCCTTGAACACCTGGCGCAGGGAAGCGTTGGTCACGTGCACCGTCACTTTCTTCTGCGCTTGCATTGCAAGGGCCTGCATGCACAATACAAGCAAGACGATTGCGGTTCTCAGATAATAGTTCCTCATACCTTATAATATTAAGTTGTACATTTAGTTATATGATGAAAGGTTGTTTCATCTGCAGATACAAACAAAATCTGCCAACGTACCTAAAACAAGCACTTAATTAACAGAGGTTAACATGTACACAAATTGCGGTCCTATGTTGAACTTATGTTTTTGTACAACTCATTTTTCTGCCGGATATGGGCATTTAATCAAAATATTGTTTACTTTTGCAAACGAATGGAAGAAAAGTTAAACATATCGAAAGACGCAAGCGACTGCATATCTCAGTTGTTTAAAGCCTACTATGAGAGGCTTATGCTTTTTGCGGAAGCCTATGTCGGCGACCGCGACACTGCCGAAGACATGGTTCAAGACGCTTTTGTCGCGGTCTTCAACCATTGGCGGAAAGGCGATCTGACTCTTCACCGTTCTTACCTCTATCGTTGTGTACACAACAATTGTGTGAGCTACCTGCGCCGCATGCATGTCTCCGACCCAATCGATGAAAAACTTTTCGATGCTGCCTTTTATTCCGGGGAGTTCGACTTTTTGGAGCGCGAGAATATGATAGAAAAGGTGAAAGCGGCCATCAACGCTTTGCCTGACCAGCGACGCGAAATCCTGCGCATGAGTTTCGACAATTACTTAACCAACAGGGAGATTGCCGAAGCGACAGGCCTCTCGGTCAACACAGTGAAAACGCACCTTCGTCTGGCTTATGCCGACTTGCGCAAAGCTCTCTACGCCGACTATAAAGCTTATAAAAACAATAGAAGCGAAAATTTCCGCGGTTTTTCGTTCACCCTTTTCCTATATCTTTGCGTCTTAGCTGCAAACGAATGACAAAAACCATGCGGAGAGACATACCAATATCCATCTTGCGCCGTAAAAGCCTTGGCGAAGAGCTCACGCCCGACGAGGCGGATCTCTTCAACGCATGGTTCAACGATAGCTTTGAGCACCGTCTCTTCTATAAAAACTTTTGCCGCCAGCAAGAGAAGATTATGACGCGCGATGCTGGGGCAGTCGACACAGAAGGAGGCTACCGGCGTTTGGAAGACAGGCTTTACACCCGTCACCGCACCATTGTCTGGCGATGGGTCAGCATAGCTGCCATGATAGTAGTGCTCTTCGGCACAGGAATCTTTCTGTTCCTCCGTCCGACCAATATCGGCGACACCAATCTTGCCCAACATGTCCTCGGACATGGCGGCGTGGTGCTCACCATGGGCAACGGCGAGCGTATCGTCATCGACTCGGTGAGCGAATTCACCCTTCTGAAGTTCCGTCTCCATGGCATTCATCTGAAGAACGGCCATTTAGCTTACGATAAGTCGGCAGCAGACAAGAACCAAACCTCCAAATCGCCCAACACGCTCATCGTGCCACGCGCTGGCACGTTCAACTTGATGATGGCCGACGGCACCAACGTATCTCTCAACGCGTCGTCGACGCTGCGCTATCCCTCTGCTTTCAGCGACAGTGAAAGGCGCGTCAACCTCTCGGGCGAAGCCTATTTTAAAGTAGCCCACAGCACGGTGCCTTTTGTCGTAGAGACCGACGTTGCCGAAGTGCGCGTCTACGGCACCGAGTTTAACGTGTCGGCCTATCCCGATGACAAGACCGTCGTTGTGACACTTGTCAACGGTTCCGTAGGCGTGAGGTCGAAGTCGGCGCACAGCAAGGACGGATACCGTCTGACACCGGGGCGGCAGTTTATCCTGAACCGGACGGCAGGCGACATCCAGATGCAAGATGCCGACATATATTATAATTTGGCATGGCGAAAAGGACTCTTCGTGTCGCGCAACGATGCCTTGGAGGACATCCTGAGGAAGATTGGTCGTTGGTATGACGTGAAGTTTGTCTATGCCGACAACAACCTCCGACAAAAGCGCTTCAACGGTGTGCTTAACCGCAAGATGACGCTCAACGACTTGCTCGAGATAATCTCCGAAAGCGGCGATGTGGGATTCTCGCAGAAAGACCGCACAATCACTGTCAACGACGGGCAACCCTAAGCACCGTCTCCCCCATATTTGTCTTTATTCACAACCTTAGAGGCTGGCACGAAAGCTGGTCTTAAGGATTGTCTTACCTATTAAACAAATATACGGATGGAAAGAAAAACGTTCCTGTACTTTGTCAAGAAACCTCGACCCAAGACATTAAGTCGACTGCTTGGCAGCATGTTTTTTGCTTTTCTTTTGGCTTGTCTGCCCTTGAGAGCCGAAGCCCAAACGCGGATGACGCTGCGCCTTAAGAACGCCACACTCGAAGAAGCCCTCGTAGCCATCAAGCAACACTCAAGCTATGGGTTCTTTTATACGCTTGATGAAGACGAGGTGAAGAAAATGAAGAAAATCAATCTTGACCTTCTCAATGCCGACATCAAGGAAGCAATGAGGCAAGTGCTCAAAGGCACCGACTTCACCTACACCATTGTCAACAACGTGGTCATAATCAAAGAGAAGAAGCGTGCTGCCGCCAAGAAAGCCCAAAACAAACAAAAACCCAAGAACACATTGCTTGTGGGCAAGGTAATTGACGACAACCGAGAGCCTCTGCCGGGTGTGAGCGTCCGCCTGAAAGGTACGTCCAAGGGCACCACCACCGATGCCAACGGTCTCTTCTTCATGAACATCAGCAATGCCGACCGTGCCACGCTCTCGTTCTCGTTCATCGGCATGAAGAACAAGGAAGTGGACTGGCGCGACGAAGAGACGCTGACGGTAATGATGGAGGGAAACACACAGTCGGTCGACGAGATTGTCGTCAACGGCTATCAAACTCTTGACCGCCGCGACATGGTTGGCGCACACAGCGTGCTGAAAGCCGACGACATATTGCGCCCTGCCTACAACTCAATAGACCAGATGCTGCAAGGACGTGTCGCCGGACTTATGGTCACCAACACAAGCTCACGCGTGGGCACCAGCCCGAGCATTACGCTCCGCGGCACATCCACCCTCCTTGGAAACCAGTCGCCTCTGTGGGTTGTCGATGGCATTGTGCAGGAAGACCCCATCACCATCGACGTGTCAAGTGCCATGACGCAGAATCTGGAGGACATCATTGGCAGCCAGGCATCGTGGCTCAATCCTATGGACATAGAGACCATAACCGTGCTCAAGGATGCCTCAGCCACAGCCATCTACGGTTCCAAGGCTTCGAACGGTGTAATCGTCATCACGACCAAGCGCGGCAAGATGGGGCAAATGAGCATCAACTACAGCGGCAACATATCGTTCAACACGCGGCCAAACTACGGCATGTTCAATTACATGAACTCGCAAGAGCGCATACAGTTCTCCGAGGATGCCTTCAACGCTGGCGTGCGCTACAGCAGTGAGCCTTATGCCGACCCTTACACCTATGAGGGAGCTATGCGCATGTACATCGCCGGCGACATGACAAAGCAAGAATATACCCAGCGTAAGGCGTTCCTCGAACGCAACAATACCGACTGGTTCAAGCTTCTGACGCGCTCAGCCGTCAGCCACAACCACAATCTCAGCATTCGGGGTGGCAACGAGAAGGCTATGTACAACGTGTCGGTGGGCTACAACAAGAGTCTCGGCCAAGAGGTGGGCAACGACAACGACAAAATGACGGCGCGCGTGTCGACCGACATCTACCTCACCCCGCGTTTCCGCATCAACGCCACTTTGAACGCCACATCGTCGAAGACCAACTCTTTTGGCGGTAGTGTAAGCCCCATAACCTATGCCACTGAGACAAGCCGCTCAGTGCCGGCATACGACGAGCAGGGACAACCGGTTTATTATTTGCGCTCTTCCAAATATTACACTTACAACTCAATCCGCTATCTTGGCTACAACTTCCTCAATGAGCGCGAGCACAGTGGAGCGGAAAGCAAGAACTTGTATGCCGCCGCCAACCTCAACCTGCGTTGGACGCTCACCGACTGGCTTACCTATGAGTTTGTGGGCGGCTACACTGTGAACAACACCAACTCCGAGTCTTATGCCGACGAACAGACCTACTATATCGCCGAAAACTATCGCGGTTACGACTATGACACCGTGGAGCCCACCGACCCGCTGTACAAAGCGGCGATGTTGCCTCACGGAGGCGTGATTGTCACTGCCGACGGCTACCAACGGTCATACAACATACAGAACAAGCTGCTTTTCTCGCGCACGTTCAACAAAAACCACCGTCTCAACGCCATGCTTGCCATGGAACTTCGCTCCTCGCAAAAGAAGGTGAACAGCAATACCGTTTTCGGTTATCTGGCCGACCGTGGCCAAACGGCAGCCGTGCCCACTGCCCCCGACGACTTTACATCGATGGGTTATGGCACAATTAGCGGATGGGGAATATTGCAGAGCCTATATAATGGTGCATGGAAACGCACAGCGCAAACGGACAACTTCTTGTCTTATTTCGCCACATTGGCTTATTCGTTCAAAGACCGCTATGTGTTCAACTTCTCGCTGCGCAATGATCTCTCAAACCGTTTCGGGCAGGATGTGCGCCATCGCTTCGACCCGACCTATTCTTTAGGCGGCTCATGGAATGCCACTGAGGAGTCGTGGATGAAACGCGTCAACCGCACCATCCACAACCTTAGCCTGCGTGTCACCTATGGCATCCAGGGCAACGCCTTGACCAACGTCAGCCCTGAGCTGATACTACAGCGCGGCAGCATCGACGGCGACTATAAGCAGTTCACGTCGACCGTCTACAGGCTGCCCAACCCTGAGCTTTCGTGGGAGAAGACACGCTCGTGGAACATTGGCATGGACTTGGGACTGTTCCATTTCTTCGACCTCACTTTCGACTATTATCGTCGCCGCTCAAACGCTGTGGTGTCACAGGAGATTGCCTATGAAAACGGCAAGGACAGCATGCAAAAGAATGGCGGCATGATTACGAACCGCGGCTTGGAACTAACGGTCAGTTTCACGCCTCTGCATACCCGCGACTGGGCTCTCAACGTGTCGCTCAACAGTTCGCGCAACTGGAACAAGCTCGGCTATACCGACTTCGCTCCGACACTAACCCAACTGCTCAATGGCTCAACGTCGCGCATATTGAAGCAAGGTTATCCCCTTGGGGCTTTCTGGTCATATTCCTTTGCGGGGATAAACCAGGAGGATGGCAGCCCGATGTTCAATTATATCGACGTTGACGACGACCAGCGCAGTGCAACCGTAGACCCATTGACTTTCCTTGTCTATTCCGGGAGCACTCAGCCCGACTTCACCGGCGGTCTCAGCCTCAGCCTGCGGTGGAAGGAATTCACGCTTGCAACCAACTTCGCCCTTATCCTCGGCGGCAAGAAGCGCCTGCCTTCTCCTTATGAGAATACTCAGAATGGCATGTACATGCCCGATCCGACGGTCAACCTCAGCCGTGACTTGCTGAAGCGTTGGCAACATGCTGGCGACGAGACTAATATCCCGGGATTCGTCACGAGCAACCAAACCGGCATGTTGGTGCTTCCCAACACACAGACGGTGGCGTGGATGGAAATGTGGGCTTATTCCGACGCGCTCGTCGTAAACGGCTCTTTCCTGCGCTGCACAGACCTTTCACTAACGTGGCGCATGGCCTCGGCAATGTGCAGGAAGATTGGCCTTAAGTCGCTATCCGTCAATGGTTCGGTGTCAAATCTCTTTGTCATCGCCAGCAAGAGGTTCAATGGCTTTGACCCTGAGCTTGGCAACAGCGTGCAACCAAAATATTTCTCCATAGGAATGAATGTAGGATTTTAAAAACATGACAACAATGACCAACAAAATATACATATTGCTTGCGACGCTGCTTATGGCCTCGTGTTCCGACTTCCTCGAACCGAAATCGCAAAGCGAATATACGCCAAAGGAGGTGTCGTCGCTCAATGAGATGCTGCTTGGCAATGCATATTGCTCCGCGAGCGACCAAAACGACTTACTGGAGAAGGTGTCGCTGCTCGACGACGACATCATGATTTCCAACGTCAACGCTGAGGTGAGTGGTACAGATGCCACTTATTATGAAATCAATGTGGCTTGGTTCACCTGGCAGCCCGATGCATGTGCCATCATGGGAAACCTCGGAACGGGAATGGCTGTTTGGAAGACTTATTACAAATACATAATGGGAGCAAACGCCGCCCTTGACTATATAGACCAGGTGGAAGGCACAGACAATGACAAGAACAACGTGCGCGCCCAGGCTCATGCCCTTCGCGCTTACTATTACTTCCAGCTTGTCAACTACTTTGGCTTGCCTTACAATTACAACCCCGACGCCTTGGGAGTGCCCTTGAAGCTCACCAGCGCATTGTCTTCCGATGAACGGCCGCGCAACACCGTCGGCGAAGTCTACCAGCAGGTGCTGAGCGACCTTCTCGCCGCAGAGCAGGCCTACAAGTCGCTGCCCGAGAGCATGCAGTTTAAAAGCGACGGGCGCACAAGCCTGCCAATGGTGCAGCTTCTCCTCTCACGCGTCTACCTTTACATGGAAGACTGGGCGAAGGCTGCCGAATATGCGCAAAAGGTTGTTGAAAACAAAAGCTTCTCGCTCGCACCATTGGCTTCTTTTGAGTCGTCAAGAAAAATGTCTGTCTACAATTTCGCCACTTATGACTGTCCCGAAACCATTTGGGTGTTCGGCAACGTGAGCGGATATTGGGCTTATGACCTTAACGTGAAATTGAAGAAAGTGACTGTTGACCAATATTGGGGCGACTCCTACACCACTCAATACAGCCTGCTGAATGCGTCCACTGAGCTGATGAATCTCTTTGGTGACAACGATTTGCGCAAGAGCAAATGCCTGGTTGAGGAAAAAGTTTATGACTATTCGTCCTATCAAGTCGTCTCCAGTGGCGGTTATCTGCCGTTTGCCAAGTTTGCCATTTCTGAATCGAGCAAAGGCATACCGCAAGTTGTTACCACAAAGAACCAGGGCTATTTTGCCCACTCTTTCCGCTTGGCGGAGGCTTACCTGAACCTCGCCGAAGCCGACGCGATGCGCACAGACAAGGATGCCTCTGCCGATGCCTTGAAAGCTCTCAACACCTTGCGCGACAGTCGCATTGAGGGCAACGAACCTTTGACAGGGCTTAGCGGAGAGGCTCTTGTCACTGCAATTAGAGAGGAACGCAGGCGTGAGCTCTGCTTCGAAGGCCAGCGATGGTTCGACCTGCGTCGTTATGGCATGCCTGCTTTAACCCACGACTTGAAAGTGTTCGACAGCGAAGGCAACAAGACCGTTACGCGCTTTACCCTTCAGCACAACGATCCTTTCTATGCTTTGCCTATTCCCGACTATGCGATAGAGAGAAACCGCTCACTCGTGCAGAACGACGAACCGGCAAGCCGACAAGGGCAGACAGTGATAGTGAATCCTTAAAACAGAAAACACAATGAAGACAAAGATATTCGGACTTTTACTTGCCATGGCCTGCAGCTTCACCTTAGCAGGCTGCTATAGCGAAGACCCAATCAATGTTGACGAGGACGAGAGCGTAGACCGCTTTACGTTTCCGCAAGGCGACAACGCCTACGACAAAGAGATTGAAGACATTTATCAGAAGTTCGGCGTGATGCTTATCTACCACGGTGTCACTTCAACCGACCTTAACCGCTCATGGATAACAACAATGAGCGGAAAGAGCTACGCTGAAGAGCCCGATGGCGAACAGGTGCAGTTTCTTGTAAACTACCTGAAGAGTAATATTTTCGATTACCTCACGCCCGAAATCACGCATAAGGTGTTCAAGCCTTATTGGTTCCTCCTGCGCAACTATTTCAATGACGGTCAGCCCATCAGGAGCAAGCAGTCTGGCCTCGACTACTGGGCGACGTGCTTACAGTTCACCCAAGACGTGTTTGAGGAGCAGACAAACGGCAACTACTTCTCCCAGCTATGGAACCACTACAATAGCCTGCCGTCCACTGCCAACGATTACTTCAATCTTCGTGGAGCATTGATGTATAATATCTTACAGTCGGCTGTCAACATTGGCAACATTGCCATTCCCGACACATACGACGAGGGGTTCGACTATAGCACGGAGCTTGATACGCGCGACCCGAACAGCCAAAACTACTCTCTCACACGCGGCTTCATCACTGGGTCCGACCTGTGGGGTTACTTCTATTCATGCTCTTCAAAAAAGCCGCCCACGCGTTTGGCCAACTTCTTCCAATACATACATCTCGCAATGTACTACTCCGATGAAGAAGTGGAGCAGCATTACCCACGCGCCACTTACCCGTTCCTGCGGGGCAAACTCGACATTGTGGTGCAGTACATGAAAGACAAGTACAACATCGACCTTACGGCCATACACAATGGCCCTGAAACAACGACGACAAATTAAATAAAAGTTCTAAGAAATCTTATGAAACGTACATGAACGGCTTTCGCCAAAGGGAATGAAAAGGGGCGCCCATCCGGC
>CAVBBO010000025.1:0-20166 GCA_963593695.1 Escherichia coli
TGTGACCGATGTGGGGCAAGAGTATGAATATCTCGCCAGGGTGTTTCCCTACTACTTGTTGAAAGTGACCAGACAATCACTCTATGAAGACAGCTTCGACCGTCTGGAGTTTGACGAAAATCCCTACGACATTGAGTGCATCTACTTTGACATCCGTCGCCGGTTCGAAGTGGGTTATCCACGCAGATAATTGTAGTACAAAGTAACGCAACAAGACATTGCTAAACTGCTGATACTGCTATAAAAACGAGGTTAGAAGGTCAAAGTTGGGATAAAGACACGACAGAGGAAAACATAAACGCAAGACCCCCGAAAGCTCAACATTCTAAGCTTTCGGGGTTCTTGCGTCGTATATGCGACTCGTTGTCGTCAGCACATAACTTGAATTCTAAAAAACTTCACTCGTGGTGATACTTCTCGCCCTTGAGGATGGTGCAGGCACGATAGAGCTGCTCCGCGAAGATGAGCCTTACCATCTGGTGGGAGAAGGTCATGCGCGACATCGACACCATGTCGTTGGCACGCCTGTACACCTCCTCGGAGAATCCGTATGGCCCGCCGATGACAAGCACGAGATTGCGGCCCGAAGCCTGACGCTTGCCGAGCCACTTGGCGAAGTCTACGCTGCGCCGTTCCTCTCCCCTCTCGTCGAGAAGCACAAGCGTGTCTTGCGAACTGACGTTGGCGAGTATGAGCGCGCCCTCGCGTTCCTTCTGCTGGCTTTCGGAGAGGGCGCGGGCGTTTTTAATGTCCGGGATGACCTTTATGGCAAACGGCATATAGTGATTCACACGCTCAACGTAGTCGTCGATGGCTGTCTTATACAGTTTCCCGTCGGTCTTGCCGATAAGGATCAAGGTGGTCTTCATACGTATTTGCGTATCTCGTCGATGCTCTTGTTCGTCATAGTGGCAATTTGCTCTATCGAGAAGCCACTGCCGAGCAATCCTTGAAGCATGGCTTTCATGTCGGAAGCCTGACGCGCTATACGAGCGTCCTGCTCCTTGATTCTGCCGTCCTGCTCCTTGATCTTGCCGTCCTGCTCCTTGATCTTGCCGTCCTGCTCCTTGATGCGTCTGTCACGGTTCATGATTGCGGTGTCGCGATCCTCGATGGCGGAATAATACTCATCCTCAACATTCATGTTCTGTCGCATCATGGGGTTGGCGGCGGCGGCCGTGAGACGATGGACGATGTATTGCATATCATCGCTATCGGAATAGCGACCCTCGTCAAGGCACAACAAGTGTGGGTCATCCTTGTCGCGCTTGGTCTGGTCGAGCACACTGAGCACCTCGTCGAGACGATTGTTGATCTTGCCGTGAAGCAAAGGCACCTGAACGATTATGCTGTCGTGAATGAGGCTCTCCACAAAGGGGTCTGGCATGCCAGCGGTGACCTCCTCGCCATCATAGTCGTAAGCCTTATGGTTGACATAAAGCACGGGCACGTCGATTTCTCCTACCCTGTGACCCATGATGTAGATGGTCACCATGGGATAAGCATATTCTTTCTTCGTGTCCTTGTCCTTGTGTATGTTGTTCTTGTCGCTGTATTGCGCTCCAAGATACTGTCGGAACCGAAGAGTCTCCGTCTCGACCCAAGTCTTCTGCAACTCTATGAGAATGAGCTTCGTCTCGTTGGCTCCCGTGCGGACACGAGCGCCGAAGTCTATACGAAACATCGATATCTTGTCATTGCACTCATTGGCATACTCGTGTGGCCGGAGTTCCACGCTCACCACATCCATCTTCAAGAGGGCGGACAGCACCGTCTTTGCCACTCGCTCATCCTCCATGAGATACTTGAACACCGAGTCGTAAATAGGGTTAGCTACGTATATCATAAGCTTGGGTATTGTTTGCGAACATCTTATATGTCTTTCTGCAAAGATACGGTATTTTATTCAAAGAAGGCGCAAAACCAACGAATCATTTTTCACGCGTGCCTTTTATTTCGGATATTGTGCTCACAACTTACTGACAATCATTCTAATCCTATACCCGATAAAGCGGCGGAGCAATTCGGCGAAACCCGTAAGCCTCAACAATGGCTTGCAACGGCTACGCAACACTATGCGCTCGGCCAGTCGCAAGCAATAGCCGCACTCACGCACATCGGTCTCAATGGTCTTGATAAACGGCTGCGACTTGTCGGCCACGGCATCGGTCTGCGAATAAGCCAACGGAATGAGACCATTGAGTTTCAACCCTACAATCTGTGGGAGATAACGAGGCTGATCGCCTGATGGAATGGAATCGTAGAGAGCGCGATAAAAAGCCGCCTCATGCTCAAGCGAACCCTTCTTGGTATGTGACACGCTTGCGGTGTTGCGACGGAAATGGTAGATGCACTCGTAAAGGAAACGCGGCGGCAGTTGTGTCTTGAATATCAAACGGATATTCATTATCATGTCTTCCTCGCCATCGATGTCGCGAGGGAAGTCGAAAACATCATCGGTCAGCAGGCTACGCCGATAAAGTTTAGCCCATGGAGTTGGAGGATTACCCCCCCCGAAATCTGGGCGCGGCGGCAATCCTCAATGGTCGCGTCGGCTGCGAGGCGGGTCGACGGCAGCACCGTGAACCCCACCACGATGTCAGTGCCATCACGCAGGGCGTAAAGCTTCTCAAGGGCATCTGGCTCCATCGTGTCATCATCGTCAGAGAAGGTGACCCATTCTGCCCGTGCTTCCTGCGCCCCACGTTGGCGTGTGCGATTGATACCTTCGTTAGCCTTGTGAATCACCCTTATGCGACTGTCTTTCCCGGCATAACTGTCGCATATAGCACCACTGTTGTCCGGACTGCCATCTTCAAGGAGGATAAGCTCAAAATCAGGAAAAGTCTGATTCAAAATGCTTTCTATGCACTCCCCAAGGTATTTCTCGCCATTATAGACCGGCACCACCACCGAGATCTTTGGTTCTTCCATTCGTTAGTATTATTTTGAATTATTAATCTTCACGTGTCCACTTGTTGTTCACTAATCGTCCCGGCTGCTTATGGAAGAATGCATAATGCCGTCACTTTTGGCACTGTTCCACTTGTTGCTGAGTCAAGCCTGTGGCCTCTACTATCTGCGCATCAGTCATTCCCATCTTCTTCATCTTCTCCACTACTTTGTAGAGAGCAGACTTTTCTCCTTCGGCGCGCCCCTCTTCCATCCCCAGGACCTTGCCTTGCTCTATGCCTTGTTCTATGCCTTGCTCTATGCCTTGCTCTATGCCTTGCTCTATGCCTTTGGCCATACCCTGGGCCATACCCTGGGCCATACCCTGTTCAAAGCCTTTGGCACGCCCCTCGGCTATTCCTTTGCGCAAAGCTGAGTTGATATAAGTGCGCTCTGTGCGCACGATGTCCCAGAACTTGTCGTAACCATTGAGCTGAGCATCGGTGTAGGACGACTCCTCAAGGATGTCCACCGCCTTTTTCACTTCGGGATTGTCGAGAAACTCCTGTGGCACCTTGCGCACATCACCCATCTCGGTGAGAAAACGCAGCCACAACACCTGCATCCTACGCTCCGAGAACGTGTGGGGCTCAAACTTAGGTAGCTCCACGAATACCATGTGAAGGCCATCGATGCGCTTGTCGGTGTGCTCAACGTTGACAATATCGTAGTGGTGATAATAATCAGGTATGTCGTGCATAAAGATGTCATTGACAAGATTAAGCGAATACACTGGTTGAAGGAGCTTGTAGTCTTGCTTCTTGTCCAACTGGCGTACATAAGCTTTTGACGCATTGAATAGCACGCGCTGCATGAATTCCTGCGACCATATCATCTGCATCTCCACGAGAAACTGGCGTCCCTCCTGGTCGAAACAGCGCACATCGACAATGCTGTTTTTCTTCAACGGATTGTCAGGGACCAGCTCCACAGGAATATATTCCACACTCTTGACGAGATGGTCGTCGTCCAATGGCAACAGGGCATTGAGAAGACTGATGACCAAATCCTCATGCTCTCCGAAAATTCTCTTGAAAGTCAGGTCCGCTCTTGGGTCAAGATACCTCATGATTAATCCTCCTGTGTGTGTTTTCGTAAGTAACTTTATGAATGCATCAAAATCTCATTCCACCGCCTCGCGTATGCTGTTGATTATGAAGTCGATGTCGTCGTCGCTCACCAACGGTCCGGATGGAAGGCAGAGACCTGTCTTGAACAATTTTTCGCTCACGCCGTTGACATAGGCAGGTGCGTCCTTGTAAACCGGTTGCTTGTGCATGGGCTTCCACAGCGGACGCGACTCCACGTTGCAGGCATCAAGCCAAAGGCGCAAGGCCTCAACGTTGTCGTTTGGCTGGCAGTCGGTGCGAACTTCAGTGGCTTGGTGGATTACACCAGCCGCACCACCAACGGCACCCTTCACCACGGTCTTATACGCGTTCTCCTGACCTTTTATTCTCACGCTTGGGTCTATGATGACCGTGTTGAGCCAATAGTTGCTACGGCTGTCGGCGCTTGCCTCCTCATGGAAGGTAAAGCCGTCCATGCCATGAAACGCCTCGGCATAGCGATGGGCAACATGGCGATGCCACGCCACATGCTCGCGCAACACCGTGAGCTGGCCACGGCCTATGCCCGCGCACACGTTAGACAGGCGATAGTTGTAGCCCACGTGCTCATGCTGATAATATGGATAACCCTCGCGCGTCTGGGTAGCATAGAACATCACGCGGTCGCGTGCTGCCGCGTCAGGACAGATGAGCGCACCGCCACCCGACGTGGTTATCATCTTGTTGCCATTGAACGACAGCACGCCATAGGTGCCGAACGTGCCGCACACGCGTCCGCGGTAGCGTGAGCCCAACCCCTCGGCGGCATCCTCCACGAGAGGTATGCCGTATTTGTCGGCCACAGCCTTTATCTCGTCTATCTTAGCCGGCATACCATAGAGGTAGACCACGATTATCGCCTTTGGCTTGCGACCCGTCTTGGAGATGCGGTCGGCGATAGCCTCGTCGAGAAGGCGTGGATCCATGTTCCATGTATCCGGCTCTGAGTCTACGAACACTGGTGTGGCACCAAGATAGCACACAGGGTGCGACGAGGCGCAAAAGGTAAAGCTCTGGCACACCACCTCGTCGCCAGGGCCAACACCGAGAGTCACAAGAGCGAGGTGCACGGCTGACGTGCCCGAGGCTAGAGCCACCACTTGCTTGCCGCCGAAGGAAGATGAAGCAGGAGAGTCGAGCCACAACTTATCCGGGTCGCTCTCGTGAGCCTCAACACACTGCGGATAAGGCTCGCCACTTATGCTCTCCTCCCATTCCGCCTGACAAGAGGAAGCGGCGAAACGGCCAAGTTCCTGCTCAAAGGCATTGACATTGGGGCCGAGTGGCACCACCCAGTTGGTGTCGAAAGCCTCTTTCACATATTTCATCTCGTTGCCCGACATGTGGGCGAGACACAGAATCACACGCTTGTCTCTTCTTTCCATATATTGTCGTAATATTTTCAAATGTTTTCGTTATTTGTCTTATATCCACTCTTCTCCGTACTTCATCTTCCGTCCCAAGACAGTACATATGATCATCTCCATGTCCTTGAGGAAAGAATAGTGACGGAGATAATACCTGTTAAGGCGAATCTTGTCGGGATATATCACCTTGTCGTTGTAGTCTATGATATCGTGGATGTCTTTCTCCTTTATTACCGTTGCGAAATCGGTGGGCAAGCCGTCAACCGCCTTGCCCGTGGCAAAGAACTCGCCAACCGCCGCGAGCATGTATTCCTCTCCCCTGTATTTCAGGGTTGCAGGTCCCGTAATGCCCGGCCTAAGCTCCAGTATTTCACGGTCTTCGCCCTGCAGCCGGTCGGCATAGCCTGGCACGTCGGGGCGCGGGCCAACAAAACTCATGTCGCCCTTTAGCACGTTCCACAACTCTGGCAACTCGTCGAGCTTATAGCGCCTGAGTTTCTCGCCGAGTGATGTCACACGGTGTTGCTCCGCGGCAGCCACGTAGACTCCCTTTGTGGGATTGGCCACCATTGAGCGGAACTTATATATCGTGAATGGCTTGCCATGCCTCCCCACGCGTCTCTGGCGGAAGATGACAGGGTCTCCAGGCATCTTCACCTTTATGAGGATTGACACCACCAAAAGCACGGGGCTAAGGCAAAGGAGGCCGATGAAAGCCACCGTTCTGTCAAAAATATTCTTTATAACCACACTTTTCCTAATGAATAACCAACGCAAAGATACACTTTTTCAAACGAATAATATCGCCATCACTATATTTTTTCAAAAAGAAAGCGTTACCCTATGCAATAAATACTTGAATGTGCGGAAAAGGAAATCGTAACCACTAAACGGAGAAACCAATGGGTTATTGTTTTCCAGCTCCTTCCATTCCTTCTTAAGCCGACAGGACAAATAATAATTTAGTATTCTTACATTCATATAAGTAAATCTTCCTTCTATGGGTTCAGTTTCCTGTTCTTCACCAATTTCTCAAAATAATAGCATGCCTCGCCCAAAAACGCCATGATGTCGTCGCGACGGAAATCATCGAAGCCATCAAAACCACGCATGGAGAATACGCGCCGCATCTCCTTTGCATTCCACCTCAGCGACATGAGCCTGCCAACCAAAGTTATCGCGTCGCCGAGAATCCACTTGGTGCGCGTGCCTATCCTCACGTCTACGGGATTGTCGTAGCGTCCGGCAGTGGCGAGGCAATAGAGAACCCACGGCATGTCGAACCCTGCCGTCACGGGGGTAGCCAGCCCACCTGTGAACCGGGCGTTTGTCTCGATGTAAGCCACACGGCCCGTCTCAGGGTCATAACGGAAGTCGAGGCCGCACACGCCATGGAAATCTACCGCCTCAAGCAGCTTCATGGCCTCTGCCTCCAAGCGTGGCATGTCCAACATTTCGCGCTGCGTCGTGGTGCCTCCGCCATCGGTCTTGGTGACAAGAGCATGATAGACAGATGTCTTGCAAAAGCCGTCCCAGCGAACGCAGTCCACACTGTAGTCGGTGCCGCCAATCCATTCTTCCAAGAGCGTCTCCTCGCCCTTGTAAGCGTCCATCAACCACAGCAGCTCGTCCTTGGTCTTGGGAAAAAACACGCCTTTCGCCGAGTTGCCCATCACCGTCTTCAACACCACCGGGTAACGCTTCACATCGTCGGCAGAGCCATACACCTCCGGCACGGCTACTCCTGCCCTGCGCGCCATCTCCGTGCTCACCGCCTTGTTGGCGAGCGCAAGCAGCTTGTCGGCACTCTCATATGGTATGACAAGGTCACCGGGGAACTCATCGCGGTGGCGCATGATGACCACGCTCTCGTCGTGGGTCGGCATCAGCACCCGTGGCCGCAACTCAGCAACCTTAGCCTTAAGCGTCTCTATGAAACGCTCCTCTTCCTTGAAAGGATCTGGATATGTGAAACTGCCAGCGCAAAACCTTGACAGGCTGCAGATGTTAACCTTCGACGTGTCGGCTGCCCAGACCTTGAGCCCGTGGCTCGCCAAGCTACGCAATATGGTGTAGCCCACGCGGTTCCAGCAATAGGTCACGAGTACGTCGCAACGCTCCGTCATGCCGCCCTCCTTTCTCGCAGGTTTATGGCTATCTCGTATAACATATATTTTGTCTCTTTTCACTCAATCAACTCCTTGTAGAATTCTATCTGGCACCGCTGCACGAAGTCGTGGTCGAAGCGCGAGGCTATCATCGGCCGTGCCTCACGTGCCATGCTCTGTCGCGCCTCGTCGTCGTTGAGCATGTACTCCATGGCATCGTGGAGAGCGGCTGCGTCTCTCGGAGGCACCACCAAGCCGTTTCTCCCATTCTCCACTATCTCGCGCGAGCCATTGATGTCGGTCACTATCGAGGGCAACCCCATGGCTCCAGCCTCAAGCACGGTGTTGGGGAATCCCTCACGATACGACGGCATCACGAAGCAGTCGGCGGCGGCATAGGCGCGCGGCAGGTCGTCGCCATGCTTATGGCCCACAGTCTGTATAACGTCGGTGGTGTCGATGAGCATCTGCGTTTCGTCGCTCACGGGGTCGAGGTGCCGCTCATAGTTGCCCACCAGCACCAATCGCGTGGACGGGTGGTCGGCATGGAGCCTCACGAAAGCCTCGATCAGCTCGTTGACACCCTTGTCGCGCACAATGCGGCCAACAAAGAGGAAGGTGAACACGCCCGTGCGTTCGCGTGGGGCGAAACGCTCCGGCGAGAACCTCGCCATGTCTACGCCCATCACGTTGCCATAACCCAGCACACGCATTGGTTTCCGCGTGATGCCGCCACTGCGGAGGTCATCCATCACGCCACGCCCTTCGGGAATGACATGAGTGGCACAGGCGCACGTGATCCAATCGGTCATCATGAGCACGCGGCGCTTCAGCCCCGTCGTCGTGGGCCACACCAGCCCGGTGAAGGTATGCACACGCACGGGCACACGCGTCAGCCACGCTGCCACCATGCATATCAGCCCTGCCTTGGGTGTCATGGAGTGGACCACCCACGGGCGCTCCTTCCTGAACACGGCTATCATCCGGATGAGCGACTTCAGGTCGCTGACGAGGGATACACGACGGCACATGGACACGCTGACGCAGCCGAACCCGTCCTTATCCCTCAGGTCATCGAGCTCTGGGCCTGGCGAAGTCACCGCCATCATGTGGTAGCCCATATCCCGCATCTTTATCATTATATCGCGACAAAAGGTCAGCGACATCGACACCGTGACCGCCCTTATTATCTTCTTTTTATCTCTCATGCAATGTTGAATCATTTTCGCCCAATGCGGTATATACCTGTTGATACCGCTCGGCAGTTTTGGCAATGTCAAACTGTTTGGCGCGCTGCCAGCACTTGTCTGCCACAGTCTGGTAATAGTCGGCATCATTGTGGAGGCGCGTCAGCTCGTTTGCCACAGCCTTGGCATCGCTCTCGGGGAAAAGCACGCCCCAGCCTTTCGTCACCTCGCGCAAGCCGTTGACATCTGATGCCATGAATGGCTTGCCAGCGCTCATGCCCTCGATATTGGAAAGCGAAAGGCCTTCCCAGTGGCTTGCCATGCACACCACGTCTGAGCTCTTAAGCACACGCGGCACGTCGGTGCGCAAGCCCCAGAAGCGCACGCGCCCCTTCACGCCGAGCTTTGCGGCAAGCGAGCGCACAGTGTCCATGCGCTCGCCCACGCCCACGAGCCAAAGCTTATAATAGTTTGGAAGCGCGGCCATGGCACGCACGAGGGTGTCTTGGTCCTTTGCCTCACGAAAGCCAGCCACCATGGTCACCACGAAGTCACCTTTTTGTCGCCCCGACTCTTCTGTAGGCAACGGTTCGGCGGCATGGAAGGCGGCAACGTCCACGCCATTGTCTATGGTGGATATGCGGCGGTAGTGCTCCGAACGCTCGTCTGCCCATGCACCGCCCATATACTCGCGCAACTTGTCTTCCGCCACTTTGGAGATGCAGATAACGTGGCCGTAGCGACCATACATCCAACTCTCCACAGGCGCATACCACTTCCAACCGCGCTTGCGGTTGGAAGTGTTATGCTCTGTCGAGCAGAGCTCGACAGAGCATAACACTGAGGCTAACGCCACGAAGAGCTGTGGTGAAGAGTTGTGGGTATGCACTATGTCGTAGCGCCGCATGATTGGCACGAGCTTGGCTATGAACAAGGGGTTGTAGAAGCCCTTGCCGAGCTTCCAAATCGTCACATCAGGGTTCTCGCGGCGCAGCCGCTGCATGAGTGGCGTCTCTGTGTCGTCGAAGACACACACGTCCACCTCGTTGGCCATGGCACGAAGGCGCGGCACGAGGTTCACGACCAACGTCTCGGCGCCACCAACTAGGAGCGACGTTATGACTTGCAATATCTTCATGATTTCTTATCGTTTTCTTTATAATTACGCTCAGCAACGTCCTTTCGATGCATAAGCCAACCCACTGGCCTTAGACAATGCCAGACGGGCGCGAGGCGAGGTACCACCGACGTGGCGGTGCGGCAATACCAGAAGCGCCAAAAGTTGATGGCTGCCTTGACGCGCGCCTTGAACGGCACGGGGCAGTCGGTGAGCTCGGCGTAGGTCAGCATGGAAGCGCTCGGGCTCTCCATCCTCGTCCGCGTGATGCCTGCAGTGATGCCGTCGGGCTGGTATTCGGCAATGTAAATTGGCTTGTTCACATACCGCAACTTGTAGTGGCGGGCTATGCGGAACCACACGAGCTGCTCGGGGCAAAATCGCTCGCCCTGGAACTCGGGGAAGGGGAACTTGCGCAACACGTCGGTGCGGAATACCTCCTTCATGTCACCCCTGACGTGGTAGCGGTGTCGTATGTCGATAGCAGTGGCATCGAGGCGTTTACTCGGCAGTCCGCTGCCCATCACCTTATGACTGTCCATAGCCATGTCGAGACCTGCCACGCCGGCGAAGCTATGGTCACCACTGATAGGCCGCCACTCCTCTGCCACGGTGGAAAGCGCGTCGGGGGGTAGCATATCGTCGCTGTCCACTATGAAGAAAAGTTCTCCACGAGCACGCGTCACGCCCATGTTTATAGCCATGTGCTTGCCCCCATTGTCCTTGTAGAGACAAGTCATGGGGAAAGCGTCGCCGCAACGTCGCTTGAGGTCTGCCAACACCTCGCGCGTGTTGTCGGTGGAGCCGTCGTCAACGGCAATCCACTCAAAGTCTTTGAACGACTGGCACAGTAAGCTTTCGAAAAGGCGCGGCAACAACGCCGCACGATTATACACCGGTGTCAGTATGGTTATATATGGTTTATCCATTGTCTTAGGGAATAATGCAGCGAATAATGCAGCCGATCTTTTTGATTGAAACTCTTATGGGTTAGCAAACGAATAATAGAAAAACCAAGCTCATTATATAAAGGCTTCAATTTCATTAGTCAACCTGCGACATCCACCACAATGTAAATCTGGTGTATTTATACGCACATCACAATCAATGACAAATATATTACCCTGAGGTGATTTGATGATGTTCTCATCATGCAAATCGCTTAGATAAATTTCCGGATTGGCATACGTCCAATTACGCGGATTAATAAGCCTGAATCCTATTGACTCTGCATATTTGAGTATCTCATTTTCTGACAATGCCGAACCATGAATAAAAGGTTGCTGCACAACCACTTGGAAATCTCCATCCGTAGTCCTGCCAAAACCCAAAACCGTCAACCGAGTTTCAGGAAAGAGTGCATTATGTAGCGTTATTCGGTCAAATGCCAATTCTGGCAAAATATAATAGTCAAGCCCTATGCGTTTGATAATCGTATTGCCATTATCATAGACATGAGCTTCGCCACCCTCGGCAAGTTGCTCTCCGAAAGCTTGGTCGAAAGCGGTGTCAACATTGTCCACCCAGCAACCGACCTTACGTGCCCATTGTTCTACAACTGCTTGTTGCGCCTCTCCTCGTTGGCAATCTCTTTCGAAACTGCCTGTTGGTGCAACGACCTTATCTGCTGGAGTTTCTGCTCCCGCGAGTATGGATGCAACAACATGGAAGCCACCTCCCGCTGCGCAGCCATGCTGCTCGAACGGTGTGAAGCGTTTAAATAATAACTGCCTATTAATGAATTGTATTGCATATTGTTCAAGTGTTATAATGCCATCTTTATCAAATCCATCTTTTATAATGGATGATATTGAAGCCCAAAATTGACTGCTATTCATAGCATACCTCTAAATAAAGATAAACGACACAAAGATATTATTTATCTTTTACCTTTGCAAACTTTTTGGGATAAAAATCCAACGTACTATTTTACTAAAAGATTTATAATCTTATTTCTTCGTATCGTGCCCCATTCAACAAAGATGCTCTATACGGAAAGCCACTATGATACATTCTCCTATCCCGCACCAAGAATACTGTAGAAGCATAACTCAACATATACATGTCAAGAAACGACTTCATGTAAGTCATCTTAGACGCATTATGTGTGAAACCTAAATGAACCACCATGCCGGGCATGACATAAACATAAGCCAAGTTTCTATCCTTTAAGGTGTCAAGGAAAGTATGGCTGTCGGCAGTTACCAAAATCTGTTTCTCTGGAATTTGTTCGTGCAATCTCGATATTGCATTGATGCATTTTTCAATATATGGCATACGCTTGTCCTCTTGCAAGGTTTCACCACCCTCTTTGAAGTCACCTAAAAGTTGTCTGAAACGGAATGTTGCCGACACATAATTGCCTGCTCCACCAAGTTGAGCAAGGTGATAATCTATAAGATTTTTAAGCTCCTCGGTCGGCTTAAATAAATCCCCAAATAATGAAGCATATTCCTTGTCTGAACAAAACATATTTGAATAGACGTGAATTTGTCTAAACGGCTTCTTCAAGAAATGTTTCAATATGGAATGTTGCACAAACCGCTGCCAAAAATTACGTGAATTGTTATGGTATGTAAGAATCACACTTGGATAAACATCATTTGTGCCCCACATGACACCACTGTCATCTATTCTCCAATCATATTGATTAGGCGACAAGTAATCTTCGAGATGCAATGGTTCAAAAACTATACGGAATGGTACACCTATACGTTTGCATTCAGAATATATAGCCACTATACCTCGTAAACGATCACTAAGTCCACCACTGAATGTCGTCTCAGAAAGAGCCATGTAAACCACTGTTTTTGGAGCGTCTAAGTTTATTGGACATTTTCTTTTTGCTCTCTCATTCTTCCGTTGATACAATACCTTCAAATATTTACGCCACCTATAATTAGCATAAAGGATAGGAGAAAAATAAAAGAAAACATTTAGAAATTTAAATATCTTACCGAGAACACTATTCATTATGATTTTTAATATTTACAAGCTAAAACTGCAAAGAACAAAGAAAATAACAATTCCGATACCAACCACCGTAAAGAACGATGTTGAACAGTTAACTCAAGACAACTTTCTTCCAAATAAATAACAAGGAGAAAAATTATCGGAACACGAAATGCGACGCTCCGAGCCGTACCCTGTCGACGAGCCAGCAGGCCAGGAATACCGCCACGAGAAACGCGCCGATTTCTGCCACGGCAAGCAAGCCAGATGTGGACTGGTAAATCCACCGCACCGCCATGGCAAAATAGTGGAACACCAAGGGGTCGAAATGAATGATGTAGACGGCAAAGCACGCCGTGGCAAGGCTATTGACCACACGGCTATGGAAACGCATGCGAGCAAACGTGGAGAGAAGACCCAACGAGGATATTATGATGAGTGGGTTGTCGTAGCGTAGCATACGCGCGCCATTGCCAAAACGCGCCATCGCCACACCGCTGACCACGGTGACAACAAGAAGACAAACAAGGTAGACTGCCGCGCCATGCCTGGCTATCACCTTGACGGGATAGAGCCTGAAATAGCGAGCCGTGAGGTACAGACCACAGAGGAACGTGACGCTATAGCCACTGAAATAGTCTACCGTCCCTGACAACCAGCAATAATAGCACTGGAAGACATAAAACGCCGCCAACACCATTTGAAACTCTCGCTTGCTGGCTTTCTCCACGAAAGCGTTGAGCACTGGCGACAAGACGTAGAGCCCAATGTATGCCATCACAAACCAATACTCTTCGGTCATGGTGAGACACACCTTGATGTCGTGCGCGTTAAGTGTGGCGTTGCCCGTCAACAGAAACACCGCGTAGATGCCCCACAACAGGAAGAACACCTGAAAGAGAAGCTTGGCAAGGCCTCTCGGCTTGGCATGGATGCTAAACCAGCCGGAAATCATCACGAAGATGTTGACACCACCCTCGCCCACACAGGCGAAGAACATTCTTACCACCGACGATGATGTGGACGACGCGAAGTCGGACGGCGACGGCAAGCCAAGCACCCTGGCATTGGCATGGCAAACGAGCACCATGCAGATGGCTATTACGCGCAGGAGCTCAATGCCGCTCTGTCTCTCGGTCTTGTCCATAATTTCTTTCTTGTCCTTGAATTCCTTTTCCACGGATATTGCTTATATTAAGGTCTACGCAGAACCTCAATGGCATGCGATAAAGCTTGTTTACATCGTACATGTGGTCATATTCCCAGTTTTCCCACGAGTAATCGTTGGCACGCACGCCGTTGCTCAAGAATGTCTTGTAAGGATAGAGGTTGTTGAGTGGCGGAGTCTGCCAAGCCACGTACACTCTCACGTAGAGCAGAAGGCTCACCACCATCATCATCGGGGCGAGCAGGCGCTTGCGCTTACTCTTAGTACAGAGATATGTCAGGGTGGAGATGATGCCAATCATGTAGTACCAACTCAGGCGTCCGCCATTGTCAGAGCGAATAAAGAAGAGAAGTATGCCGCAAAATATTAGCGCCATGTTGAGCATGAGCACGTTGACGCGGCGGTTGGGTATGAGACTGTAGTTTCTGATGATGATATAGAGGAAGAACACGGCCTCAAGCAAATACTCCACGCGGAAGCCCGACGTGGCGTTGTATTGCGCGTTTTTTGCCACCATGTCGTTCATGTCGCCGTAGGCTGCGAACAGGGCGTTAGGCAAGGGCGATATGCCAACCAAGAGGAGGGCAAGCATGACACCGAAGACGGTCTTGGTGGAGTATTTCCTTATGGGTATGAAATAGAGGGGAAGGAACAGCAATGCCGACTTGTGGAGCTTGTAGGCTATGAACCACACTATGAGGAACTTCCACAACTGTCGCTTGAGGATGTAGCGAATGCCCAGCCACACTACCGTGGCTCCCAACACCTGGCGAAGGTAGGTAAACGAGAAATAGAACCAAAGGGCAAGAAAGAGGACCACAGCGTAGGGATAGTTGTCACAATAGCGCCGAAGCGACTGATAGAGACAGGCGTACGTCAGAATGGTAATCACGAGAATGAACACATAGCGATTGGCGGTGAACCACGACAACACTATGTTCAAGAGAATGTAGCCTTGCTCGCTAGGGAAAAAGTCGGCAAAGGCACGACCGTAGTCGCCGCCCATGGTTGTGGTGTCGGCAATGGAGTCGAACACCTCGCCGTAGATATAGCGGTCGTAGCCGCCAAACATGTCGCTCATGCCCACGAAAATGGCTAGAAACGCCACGTAGACCATCAGGAACACCTTGTTTTGACCGCTCTTCGACAGCTTATATGTCAAGGCAGGTATCAAGAACAGCAAAAGATAAAGCCACATAAATATGTTTTTATATTTTTATATATGTACTGTTTGTTTCTATATTCATATTATTGAAGGCCGAACAGTTTTCGCGCGCATTCGGCTGCATCGTGAACCTTGAGCACCGCATCGCGCCCTTTCCTCGCCATGGCCTCATACTTCGCCACGTTTGCGTGAATGTCGCGTAGCACAGCAATGGCCTCTGAAGGTTGGTTGAAGAGCACGCAACTCTCACCCGGTGTCACGGCAATGTTCTCGAGCGCCAGTGGCGTGCCCATGGCAAGAAGCCCATTGGCCAAGGCGTCGAGCACCTTGCCCTTTGTGCCGGCACCCACGTCGATGGCATTCACCTGTATGTCGTGTCTCTGCAGCTCTTCTATATAGTCGGGCGCAAACGCTATGTGTTGGCATGTCCAGCCAGCGTCGGAGAGTCGCGCCGCCCATGTCTCCCATCCCTTCCCGAGGAAGGTGACGGCAAAATGGTCCTTCAGGTCATCGGCGGCAAGCATGGCCTCAAGCAGCCTGTCGCTGCCGTATTGGCAAAAATGGTCGTAGCGACTGGCAAAGAGCAGGCGAACCATCGGCTGGCAGAAACAGATAATCTTGTCGCGATGGGCGTACAAGGGGTGTGGCAGGAACAAGGCCTCGGCATCAGGGCACACCTCCCTAAAAAACGTCGCGTCTTGTCGGCCAACGAAATGGAAGGTGGCGCGGTAGCCACGCATGGTACGCTCCATGCCACGATATTGCCAGAAGGCCAAGGCATAGCGCATGCCCTGCGGCAAGGAGAGCGTAGCGAAGTCCTTGCCCAGCATGCGGTGGTAATAGAGCGACTCGCAGTCGGGCATGGTGGCGACGCAAGGAATGTTGGGGAAGAGCCGCGTGAGGTGCGCTATTTCCTCGCCGTAGACCCACACCTTGTCGGGCGTATAAGCGAGGATCTCTGCGTGCGCCGCTTCACTAAGCCGAATGTAGCGAGGCAACGGGTAGCTCATGAGTACGCGCAGTACGGTCAGGTGGAGCTTGAGCATCCACGTCATCCACCGTGGCCGCCTCATGATGTGTACTCTCACGCCGAGGGCACGCTCCGTCTCCTCCACGCCGGCAGCGGGGATATGATTTATGTTGTAGCTCCACACCTCGAACGTTGCCTTGTCGCCAGCTCCCTTTATGAGATGGTAGGGCAACGCCGAAGCCGCCCCACAGTTGTTGAACGTAGGAGTGGATAGTGTTATTAACGCTATCTTCATTGTATAAACAGGTTAGTTAAAAATGATATTCTACAAGTCGACGTATCGTCAATCTTGGTTTTTCTCCATCACATGTCTAGAAACACATCGTATATCTCAACAGACAAGAATATGATCCAGCAACTCGCGCCATTGCCTTATTATCTCTGGCAAGGCGAAACGATACGACAACTGTTCGGCATGCTGACCCATGCGACGGCGCACATCCTCATTCGACATCAACTCACCAAGGGCAGAGCCCAAACCTTGTATGTCGCCCACTCGTTTCACGAGAATGCCATTCTTGTGGTCCTCTATGATTTCAGACGGCCCACTCTGGCAATTGAATGACACCTGGGGAAGAGCGCAAACCGAAGCCTCGCCCAGCACCAAGACGAAACCCTCAAACCGAGATGACAACACCATGATTGAGTGTTGCGCATATTCTTTTGAAATGTTTTGCGTGCGTCCTTTCAACAACACGCATCCGCTAAGACCCAAGCCGTCAATCTGTCGCTGCAAGGACTCTCGCAAATCGCCCTCGCCGTAGATATCGAGAGCCCAGTCGGGGAAACGTTCAGACACCAGTTTCCACGCCTCTATGAGATAGTCAAAACCTTTTTGATCGTCTAGGCGGCCAACGGCAATGACACGCCTGGCTGAATAGTCCGGATTCTTGGTCTTGGTTATCGTGATTGGGTTGTAAATCTGCGATACATTGGAGACATGCCTCCGCCACCTCTTCAAGTCCTCCTTTGAGAGGCAAACCACATGGTCGTATCTCCTCGCAAGCCAAAGACGTCGATATGTCTTGAGAGTACCCACGAGCCGATTCACGGCACGCAATCTCGACACATGGCAAGTCATCACGTCATAGTTCAAGGCAAAATGGAACCACAGCACCTTCTTTGAACCATCTTTAAGCACAGGTAGAAAAAAATACTCCAATGAGCCAAGCGAAATGGTGACATCCTGAGGATTGTCAACTAAGTATCGTTCCAGTCGTACCTTGTATTCTTGCTTCTGCCTCCTTGGAGCGAAATCATCTCTCTTGATAGAGAGATCCACTCGTCGCACCCCCTTGTCAAAGCCAAAGAAATCCGGCCGTCCGTTGTTAAACGCCGTTATCACCGTTATATGATAATCGGCACACAACGCATTGGCAACCACTGACAGCATTCGCTCCATGCCGCCTGAATTGAAAGAAGATTCTAAACAAAAAACAATGTTCATCGAAAGGAAATCGACTACAGCTTATTTGTTATACTTGCTCAAGAACCTCTTCAGATGATAATGCTTAAATGAGTTTGGCCTAAACAAGTGAATAATTAGAGCAAGCAGGTTGAAAATATCTTTTATCAACAGTTCTATTAAATCGGGTATCCAAGGTCGGACATACCAATTGATATAATATCTAATCTTTGACTTTTGAATCCGTTTTCTATTGACAGCTGAGGTCTTTGTCTGTTGAGGATTGGGGAATCTTGAGAGCTTCACATACTTCCAGTAATATTGGTCATTAGGAATTCTGATGTCAAGCCATGGCTTAACATGTGTTGCATAATGAATGATTGAGGCATCAAGCAAATAATCTGTATAATCGTAAGATTTCTGATTGCCGTCCATAATGGCAATCGCCATTGGAGATTTTCCATATTTGTTTGACAACTGAAACCAATGATTACGAAATGCATAGTTCAAGACATCTTGATCTTCAAAATAGAGTTCCTCGGAATGCTTATCCAAGAAATCAAACATGACTTCTGAGCTATTATGCTCACGCCAATATTTCATATTGATAAGCAGTACCCCTGCACAAAAGTAATTACTGTCAAGTCCCAAACCAATAAACATTCTATGTGAATTAGAATAAGGACAGGAATCTTTAACAGCAGCGACACCAAAGCCATCCAAATTCACCTGGAACAACTCTGAGATGTCTTTCAAGACTATAACGTCGCAATCCAAGTACAGAATTCTATCTATTGACTCGTCGAGAAGCGATGGAAGAAGAAGCCTATAGTAAGTAGCAATGCTTAAATCCGGATGGGTAATATGAACAGAGCCAATCTTGCTTACATCAACATCATAAAACATAATTTCTTGATCATAACGATTGCACATCTCTACCAGTGCCTCTTGACAAGACTGGGGCAGCAGGTGGTGCAATAAATGTATGGTTATGTCATGCTTCTGATTGTTTTCCAATACAGAACACAACATTGCCATACAATGCTGCATGTAGTTAACGTCCGTACTGCACGTAATATGAATATTCATAAGCGGTAATGTTAGAATTTTCCGAGGACTAACTTTAAATATATTGTGTTGAGAGCTTTAGCTCATCCATGGATTCTGTTAATTATGGAGATCAAAAAGTATTTCATAAAACTCTTCGAAGAGAAGTATGCATGCTCCTTAAGCTTTTTATAAATGTTATGGTACCATTTGAAAATAGGAAGAGCCCATGAGTAATCACCACACTGACCATAGATGCGATGCTTAAAACATGAAAGCGTTCCTTTGATATAGTTGGTTTCCAAGACACCGTCAGGCGATGGCAAGAGGGAGATATATTCACTTAGCCATTTGTCAAAAGAAATGGTTGCCTTAAGTTTGAAGGAATCCACTTTCTTGTCTTGCTTTGAACTTGAAATATTAATGTCAGACAGTCTAAAACTGAAAAGAATTTGATTTGTATTAGCTTGCCCTTTCTCTTGCATAGAGATAACCGTTTGCATGTCGCTAAACCATGCATAAGGTAAATCTGCGAAACCACCTGCTTGCCTCAAAGCATTGGTACGGAATACATAGTTGCCCACACAACCTATATAGTTGCCACAAAACATACTATGTAATGCTGCAACACGGTCTTGATATTCCTCAAAAATGTCCTCTTGCGAAGTTACTTCATCGTCATTATTTATTCTCTGCGTTCTTGCCCTAAAAACATTTACCAATGGATAGTTAATGGTCAAACTGTCGATATTCTCAAGAAACTTGTCGGAATACACATCATCGTCCGATGCGACTATTAGATATTCGGTGTCACACAAATCCAAAAGCAGATTCCAATGCTCAGCTAATTTTAATCCACCAATATTATTTTCATTTCTTCTGTACTCTATTCTGTCATCGTCAAAAGAATCTACAATGCTCCTAATATCTTCAGGCGAATTGTCATCAGAAACAATTATCTTGAACTCACCATAGGTTTGGGCCAACAAACTACTAATCGCTTCTTTCAGATATCCCGCCTTGTAAGCAGGTAACAGAAAGGTGTATTTACAATTATTCATTAAAAATCTATTTTTACATTTTATGCGAAATGGCAGTATTTTCTCATTCCGTTATCTCATTTTGCATATGGATTATAGATTTCATGACTTGTTGCTTTTGAGATAAAGAAGGATAAACTACGCAATGTTCAATCTGACTAACCACCGCACTTTCCAAATTTTTCTCGTCGGCAAACAGTGATTGTTTTCCCTTGCACCAAGTTTCCAAATAGTTTTTCAACTTGATTGGACCGTGAGCAACAAAAGGAACCTCAAAGCTTAAAGCCGTAATCGTGCCATGTAAAGATGTACCTACATATAGTGCGGAATGTTTAATAAGCCACATTATATCGTAGATGTTTGGAGAGTTTACAAGAAGGGCTTTATCTTTGCATTTCAACAAATTATGGATTTTCGCAAGAGCTATATCATCAGAATGTCCAGAAGCCGTCCCAATTGGACATAAGCAAACGCACATTTTGTATTCATCAACAACTTTTTCTATTAGCGCAACATAAG
>CAVBBO010000026.1:0-91440 GCA_963593695.1 Escherichia coli
GGCTGAGGTCAGTCTGTGTACGGTAAGCCTTAGTTGGTTTAACCTCTATTTTTCCAGGTCTACCGTTCTCATGATAAGCTAAAGCAGCTTCTTTGGTAATTTTTACCATAACGATTTTGTTGATTATCTAATGTAATTCATGGCAAAATTACAAAAAAACCGGAAAAAAGAAAATAGTTTTTTCTTTTTTTGTAATTTTGCATGCAAATTATACAATTATGACCTATAAATGTGACTATTCAACAGAGCATAAAGCCCAAGTCAGCTTGAAAATCATCGAGGTGGCCACATCCTTGTTCTTGACAAAAGGCATTAAAGCGGTAAAAATGGATGATGTGTCAAAAGAACTTGGCATATCCAAGCGCACTCTCTATGAGTTTTTCAACAACAAGGAGGCTTTGCTCCTTCATTGCATTAAGAACATGAAGGAGCAAGAAAGCCTTTACCTAAAAAATGTCATTGAAAAGTCACCTAAATTGACGGAGATAGGCAAGATTGTGGAGTATTATCGCTACCAATTACAGCAAACCACGAAGGTGTCTACCTTGTTTATCATGGACTTGAAAAAATATCCTGTCGTGTTAGAGTGGATGAATAGCATCAAGCTAAAAAACCACGACAAGGTTTTATCTTTCTTCCAAGGCGGCGTAAAAAATGGCTATTTCAGAAAGAACGTCAACTTCGACTTAATAATGGAGTTCTGCAATGTGGCAATGGAAAACGCCATAAGCAGCGGTTTACTGGAAAAATACGGTGTACAGCAAGTATTCAAGAATGTTACAATGCTTTATATGCGTGGATACTGCACGTTGAAGGGTATTGAGGAATTGGAGAAGATGCTTTAATTTATCTTCTCCCTATTCCTTTTTTGCAACCTGCATAGTTTCTTAGTTTATTCCACATACACAACCAATCCCTTTAGATATTCACCTTCGGGATGATAGATGTTGATGGGATGGTCGGAAGGTTGGTGAAGTTGATGAAGAATCCTGACTTTCCTGTGAGCTTGCGCGGCCGCAGTAAATATGGCCGTGCGGAAATTTTCCTTAGTCACCACTTGTGAGCAACTGAAAGTGAAAAGTATTCCATGATGCTTAATTTTCTCCAATCCCTTGACATTAAGCCTTATGTATCCCTTAAGCGCATTATGAAGGGAAGACCTGTGCTTGGCAAATGCAGGCGGATCAAGCACTATGAGGTCGTAACTGTCGTCATGGCTGTTAAGATAATCGAAAGCGTCTGCGCATATGGCTTCGTGCCTGTTATCATCTGGAAAGTTCATGCCAACATTGAGTTTGGTCAATTCGATGGCCTTAGCGCTACTATCTACAGAATGAACTAACTTTGCACCACCTCTCATGGCATAAACCGAGAAGCCACCTGTATAGCAGAACATGTTTAACACACTCTTTCCCTTTGCATAATGCTCTAGCAGCGAACGGTTCTCACGCTGGTCGATAAAGAATCCAGTCTTTTGGCCTTTCAGCCAATCGATGTGGAATTTCAAACCATTCTCTACAGCCACATTATCATCAGTTTGGCCAACGATAAAGCCATCTTCTTGATGTAAATCCTTTTTAAGCGGAAGAGTGGTCTCGCTCTTGTAGAAAACATTTTCTATCCTGTTTCCCATGACCTTCAGTAAGGCCTGACTGATAGCTATTCTGCTATAATGCATGCCTACACTATGTGCTTGGATAACAGCAGTTTTACCATAACAATCTATGATAAGTCCGGGCATGTAGTCACCTTCACCATGAACAAGCCTGTAAGTGTTGTTGTTGGTATTATCGGCAATGCCAATATTGATGCGCATATTCAAGGCCGACCAAATGCTTTGTTCCCAATAATCCTCGTTAATAAGAATATCATCAAAAGAAAGCACACGAACTGTAATAGTGCCTTTTTGATAATGTCCTACCGCGATGAAGTCACCATTTGAATTCAACACCCTAACGACATCACCTTCCTCTATACCTTCGTCCATTCGTTGTATGGCACCAGAAAAGATCCATGGATGAAATCGCTTCAACGACTCGTCCTTGCCTCGTTTAAGATATATAGTCCTATACATTATAATGATATAATAGAATTTTCACTTACTTATTCTTATTATTAGCAATATTGACTACCTGAGAAGACTCAGGCTCTGGAACCGTGATAAGGTCATATTCACCTGTCTTTTTCAAACGCAATATTTCCTCATAAATCAAGATACAACTCCAAGCATCAATAGCTGCATACATCTTTTGCTTGTCTGACAAGACAGGTGCCTCCCAATTGGTAAGTCGTTGACGCTTTGATATTTTCTGATGAAAGATATTAGCAAATATCTTTTGAAGACTTAGGTCTTTAATGCCAATTTCACCAACTATATCTTGCAAATCAATGAACAACCCTGGTTTAAACTTGCTTCTTGCTTCCAATCCCCTTATGTCATCGTGCCATGAAAGACCGATTTTCTTTACGCTCTTGTCTTCTAGCAAGCGTTTTATAGCTGGTGTTATGCCTGTGAGGTTCAGACGAAAAAGAAAGCAGATGTCACGGTTGGATACTTGAAGCAAGGCCACCTTGTTTTGTTCGCCTTTATGAAAAGAAGGTTTCGTCTCGGTATCCACACCAATTATATCACTATTAAGAAGACAATCGACAGCTTTCTCGGCTTCACCGGCAGTGATAATAGTAATGACTTTGCCTGGAAATGCCACTACAGGTAAATCCGTTATGGCTTTCTTATCAAATCTGCTGTATATCGTCTTGCTCATGTTATAATTGTAATATTTGTGCAAAAGTAAAAAAAAGAAATGACATAATGGCCTCTACTCTTCTATTTCCTGCAACGAGCGCGCAAAATTATTGATATAATTGCTTACTGTCTCTATCGGAGCGTAAGGTAAATAGCGAAGACTACGGCGAAGGTTACGGCGAAGCAACTGGGAATTATTGGTCACAAATCCAGAACGGCTCTGCCGGAAATGCCACTCCTCGGCAGTATCGCTTGCGGTATGGTTTACCGAACGCAAAACCAAGTTATAGGCAGATGGTTCTAAATGGTGAACAAAAGGCAACTCATCCGTTTCAAAATTAAAAACTGCAACAAGCATGCTGCCTTGAAGCTGTGCCATGCGAGCAAGATGAAGTTTTGAAAGCCATGAGTCGAGCTTAACGAAATCCACATGATCGCCTTGTAAACGAAGATAACGTCCAAGTTCGAGCATTCCTCTTATCATAATACCTTGATTGAGCATGGTAGAAACAGTGCCAACTATTATCTTCAAGACATCAAGCGATGCCACGTTTGTATCAATCGCATGAATCTCACGATTCTTGATATGGTCGAACCTGACATTGAAGAATGCATTGCTAAGCTGAATACTATTTTTAGAAGATGCTATACCTTCATTTAAATCCACAAGAAAGTCCTCGGGGAGATTAACCCAAGACTCCTCACCTATACGTTTCAGACCTTCTTTTACAATAGACCCCACACATTGGGCATGAACCATCTGCCCAAGCCTATTCCATTTAAAGTGTGACATAGGTTCGAGAGCCTCATCCTCATTCCATGCACCTGAGCGCAACAGTCTGAAAAAATTGCGTGTGATGACATCCATCTCCTGCATTTGACAAACATGGGTTAAGAATACCGTTTAGGATAGCGCAGCAATATCGACAACGCCGCAGCTATGCCTATGGCAAATGGATAATATAAATATGGTATTATGTCCACAGGTTGAACATGAGCTAATCCGGCAGCCAACAGGATTTGCACTCCATAAGGTATAATACCCTGAATGCAACATGAGAACGTATCTAGGATACTTGCCGTCTTGCGTGGATCTATGCCAAACTTTTCGCTTATTTGCTTGGCAATGTTTCCAACGGTGAGTATGGCAACAGTATTGTTGGCTGTGCAAAGGTTGACAAGACTCACAAGGGCTGCAATCGAAAACTCTGCACCACGCTTTCCACGAATTCTACCAGACAACTTTTTTATGATATAGTCGATACCACCATTGACCTTGATAATCTCAAGCATACCGCCTGCCATCATGGCAATGATGATAAGCTCGCCCATGCCAATTATTCCTGTTCCCAAAGCATTGAGCCAACCATAAAAACTATATGTGCCTCCCAACACGCCGATGATTCCACAAAGTGCGATGCCACAAACAAGAACAGCCATGACGTTAAGACCGCATACAGCTGTCACGAGAACGACAAGATAAGGTATCACTTTCAATAAATCCGTTTGCCCAATATGTGTTGGAGCTTGCATGCCAAACCCAATAAAAGCATACACAGCAAGCACAACGACAACAGCTGGGACAACTATAAGAAAATTCACCTTGAATTTGTCTTTCATTCTCACGCCTTGCGTTTGAGTGGCCACGACCGTCGTATCGGAGATAAATGACAAATTATCACCAAAATAAGCTCCACCAACTATCACTGCCGTCAACAATGCTACATTGCTATTCGTCTGTGTTGCGATGCCTGCCGCAATCGGTACTAAAGTGACTACTGTGCCAACGCTTGTGCCAATGGATAATGAAATAAAGCATGCCGTGATAAAGAGCCCTGGAAGAATCATGCTCGGCGGAAGGATTTCAAGAGCAAGGTTCACGGTGGTGTCTATGGCTCCCATGCCCTTAGCCGACTGCGAAAAAGCCCCTGCTAAGACATAGATCCACAACATCAAGAGCAAATTGGGCGTAGAGGCTCCCTGACCATAAATATCTATGCGCTCTTTTAGGGAATATTTGGTGGATGTTGCCACAGCGTATACGCTTGATATAAGGAACACCACCGTCAATGGCACACTGTTAAAATTACCTGCGACAAGACTTAGCACAAGGTAAAGCACTACAAAGACTATGAGCGGTGATAGCGCGAGAAAGCCTTTATTCATAATTGCATTCTACGATAGAAATTGACATTTTCTGGGGTTAAAAGTTCAATAGGCATATAGTTGATTGCCGGAACTGAAGTTTTCAACACTACGGCCTTAAACAGAGCGTCAATGCATGAATAACCTTGTTGATAAGCGTGTTGGGCAATGAGAAAGGAAATACTTCCTTTGCTTAGGCACTCTGCATTTTTCTTCACCATGTCATAGCCCATTATCTGTATGTCGCGTCGGTTTGAGCGCAACAAGTACTCACCCAATACATGAGCCTTTGAGCCAAGAGTTATACAATGATGAATACTTGGATGAAGACTAAAGAACTCATTGAATATGGCATTGTTCTTCTGCCTGGTGCCAAAGAATGGCAATTCTAATGGAACGATCTTGACTGACGGGAAATGGTCTTTCATGTAATGACGAAAACCGACCTCACGGTTGTCCTGCTGCTTGCTCACCACAATTCCATCCTTGGTAATTTTCATGAGCATAATTTCTTTCTCATGACCCGCAAGAAGCATAAGCATGCGAGCAGCAAAATATCCACTTGCAAAAGAGTCCTGACCAAAAAAAGCCAACGGGCGCAAGTCTGGCATATACGAGTCGAGGAGTACAAACGGAATAGCCTCAGAATGGAGTCTGTCGGTAATCACCTTTGTCACATCAAGTGTAGTGGGAACAATTACCATTCCGTCAAGCTTGCCATCAAAACACGTCTCTGCCTCCTTGAGAAAGTTTTCACTGTCGAAACGCTCATAATAATGCAGACTGACAGAGATATTGAAGTCTTTTCTTACCTCAGTCGCTTTCTTGACACCTTGCTCTACTTCCTCCCAGTAAGCCACTTGATCATGGCTTGGGATAAGTACACAGAAATGATATGACTTATTATAAGCCAAAGCCGAGGCGTAAATATTGGGCTCGTAGTTTTGTTCCTTAAGAACTTTCTCTACTTTCTCCCTAACCTTCTCAGACACGTTTGGTCTTTTATGCAACACCCTGTCAACCGTTCCTACAGATACTCCGGCTTTTAAGGCTATATCCTTTATCCTAATTCTTTCCGCCATATAATGTCATATAATTGGGGACAAAGATATTAAAAATAGTCAACACTTCCAAGAAAAACATTTAGAAAGGTAAGCCTACTGCAAAATGGAATGTGAAATCTCTACTGAAATCTGGATGAATGATGGCATAATGCTCATCACTGTCACTGTAAGCCGGATTTATGGCTTTCATTCCCATATCAAAACGCAAGATAAAATAGTTGAAGTTAAGACGCAGACCCATGCCATATGCAACGGCTATCTGTTTAAGAAAACTCTTCCATTTAAATTGACCTCCGGGCTGATCTGGATAGTTGCGGAGTGTCCAGATGTTTCCAGCGTCTACAAATACCGCTCCATTGAACTTCCAGAAAAGAAATGTTCGATATTCCGCATTCAAATCAAGTTTCATGTCTCCGGTTTGGTTGATGAAATCGATACGCCCGTCTTTTCCTTTGAATGATCCCGGACCCAGTTCTCTTACACTCCATCCTCGAACACTATTTGCACCTCCGGAAAAATATCTTTTCTCAAACGGAAGGATGTTACAGTTGCCATAAGGATAGGCAATGCCAAAGTCCGCATGAAGCGCAAGGCTGTTGTGAGTATCAAATGTCAAGAGACGCGTATAGTCGAAGTCGAGCTTGGCATACTGTGCATATGCTATGCCAAATAGCGTATGCCTACCACTACTATTTATATGAAACTTCATGCTTCTCGAAAATGCATCGAGGAAGTTGCCTGCTGTTTCGATATTAAAGCGGAAAGCGTCAATTCCGTCGTTATAAGTCAGTCCAAAGCCCAATTTCATTATGAAAAGGTCTTCATAATTATATCGCAAGATGGCGTTTCTATTGTCGGCATTGTCAAGATAGTTTGTCTTAAATGTCTCACTGATCCACGGCATATAAACATAGTTAAGATCAGGGATATCGAGACGGTAGTTTATGTGACTGTCAGGCGATGACCAACGATATCTCCATGCCGTAGAGAATACGCGGCGGTGAAATTCCGGGCGATTTTGCATATCCCACGACAATGAAAGTTCTGAAAACGCCGTGCTACGTTGCCGCACTTTTCTCGATAAAAATGGCACGATTAAACGAGGGAATTGCAACTTCGTTTCAGCGCTCCATTCCATGAAATTTTTATCCCTATAACCCTCAAGACCTGTTATTGCCTCGAAAGCTCCCCTCACTTCCGCGCTAAAAAGCTCAGAACCATGGAAAATGTTTCGGTTCTGATATGTTAATGAC
Organism: Escherichia coli; assembly: GCA_963593695.1. Lineage (GTDB taxonomy): Bacteria > Bacteroidota > Bacteroidia > Bacteroidales > Bacteroidaceae > Prevotella. The sequence goes on from CAVBBO010000026.1 coordinate 7,209, forward strand.
ATTGCCGCGCCCAAATCGCCAGCCGTATTGGTGCCTTCAGGCTGGAAAGCTATAGTAGAGGGTTTGTTTGTATTTAACTGAATATCGCAATTGAGATTGTTCGTGTTTTGATCCTCATGGAATTGTATGCTTGTATATCTCACAGCCGACAAACGTCCAAAGTTTCGATAGGTCTCCTCTAGGTCTGAGTGGCTATAGAGCTTTCCTTCCTTGAGCAGAGTAGCATTATCGAGAACATTATGAGAAAGGTTCAATTTTCCATTGTCTGTGGAATAATTTATTTTGCCTATTATGTATCTTGGATGTGAAACTTCCGGTGAATCATTGTTAGCACGGAACTTCAGCAAATGAAGAGTTAAATCGACATCAGTGTTATTTAAAGCTGTGTCTGCGTCGAATTTTATGAAGTCCTTATGAAACTTGTAATAGCCTGAATCGAGCAATATCTCGGTAATAAGTTTACGTTCCTCGTCCAGCTTATCTACGGTAAAAGGACTTCCCTTAGTCAAAACATGTGATTTGACGCTTTTTTGTGGAAGCGTGGAGAAATAATTGGACAATACCGTTGCAACCTCTTGGTCTTGTATGTCATATTTTACATCATTTATGTGGAAAGGATGACCGGGATGCAACATGTACGATGCAGTTATCTTTTTTCCCTTCACCTTGGTTGTCAAGTCAACCGTGGCATGCATATATCCCATATTCTTTAGAGTGTTGCGAAGATCGTCAACGGAAAGACGTGCTTGAACACTATCAAAAATCACAGGAGCCTCCCCCATGTTTTTTAACGTGCGGTTAATCCATTTTGTACTGTCCTTCCCAGACATGGAATATGTTGCAAGTGGTATCTTGAAAAGAGAAAACCACTTGGAATTTGACTTCTGCCGTATGTAAGGTGCGACAGAAGAGATGTCAAAACCTTTGACATCAGCTTTTATCTCCACTTTTTGCAGGAGATATTCATTTTCTGGAATATATTTTGAGGAGCTACAACTCGTAATAATGGCAAGAATCCACAATGGCACTAACCAGTATAACGACTTGTAGGATAAACTTTTGAATATTTTTTCCAATGTCTATTTTTATTTCAGAACTTGCCAAGCACACGATCCATGACCCAATTGACAGGTGTAGCACTAACCGATGTGGATGTACAAGTGTCAAGGCCTTGGAGATGGTGTATGACAGAAGTGATTATGGGCAATTGTACATAAGGTGGATTGGGGACTACAAAATTCTTTATCCCTGAATTGTTTATCAATTGTATAGGATCGTAATTATATACACTAAACGACAATATTCCCTTATCGCCAATAGCGGTTATACGGTCTGCCTTGGAGCTTTCATATCCCACAAAACACCACGATGCGCTACCCGATATTCCGTTGTCGAATATGAAAGCCGCGGAAATAGTGTCCTCAGCCTGATACAGATGTTCCCTATTTGTTGGATAACCATGTGCTCTCACTATCGTACCAAAAAGGTCTTGAAGAATGTCAAGTTGATGAGGCGCGAGATCATAGAAATAACCTCCACCCGATATGTCTGGTTGAAGACGCCAGGGCTTTAAAGACGAAGCATTGTAGTCAAGGTCGCGTGGCGGCACGGCAAACTGTAATTGTACAGTCAACACCTTGCCTATACCATCTGTTGCTATAATGTCTCTAACCTTATTGAAATAAGGCAAGTAGCGTCTATAATACGCCACGAAACAAGGCACGCCTGTTTCTTCACTTATACGATTGATACGAATACAATCCTCATAGTTTGCCGCCAACGGTTTCTCTACATAACAAGGCTTGCCCGCACGCATACACATGATGGCATAAGTGGCATGAGAGGAAGGTGGCGTTGCAATGTATATAGCGTTGACATTCGGGTCGTCTATAAGCTGCTGGGCATCCGTATACCATTTTGGAATACCATGGCGCTTGGCATAATCCTTAACGCGTTGCTCATTACGGCTCATCACCGCCTCTACATGAGAGCCTTCTACTTCATTAAACGCTGGCCCGGATTTTTTTTCCGTGACCTCGCCACAGCCTATAAATCCCCAGCTTATTTGCTTCAACATGAATCGTTATTGCCTTATAATCAAGTTCTTCCTAACAAGAATAAAGAACTCACGCTGTATACAATAGATAAAAAATGCTGGGGGCTGCCATTTCACAGCACCCCCAGCGTTTATCGCAAATTCTATGTCTAAGAAAGATGCAGGCTGTTCTTAATAGCCTCTATCTTCTCAACACCCTTTTTCTCAAGAGTCTCATACTCAGACGAATCGCTCATAGTGCCTTTCACCTCGATATAGAACTTAATCTTAGGCTCGGTACCTGAAGGACGCACGCTTACTTTCGTATCGTCGTCGCAGAACCATTGCAGCACATTGCTTGTCTCTGGCATCTCAAGTTTTGTCTTGTTGCCCTTGTCATCCGTGGCTTCCAACGTTTTATAGTCTTTCCACAGCACGACCTTTGAGCCCCCAAGATCCTTGGGAGGATTGGCACGGAAATCAACCATCATCTTTTGTATCTCCTCTGCTCCAGCCTTTCCAGGTCGCTCAACATTGACAGTGAACTCCTTGGAGAAACCATACTCCTTGTAAATGCCCATCAGGATATCGTAAAGCGTCTTGCCCTGATCCTTGGCATAAGCACAAATCTCTGCGAGAAGCGAGCATGCTGACACCGCGTCCTTATCACGCACGAAATCCTCAGCAAGGAAGCCGTAGCTTTCCTCACCACCGCCAATGTATTGTTGCTTGCCCTCAGAAAGGGCTATCTCGCGAGCTATCCACTTGAAGCCTGTGTAGCAATCGCGCATTTCCACGCCTTGCTTGTCGGCTATCTTCTTGATAAGTTCCGTGGTAACGATTGTCTTGACGATGAAGTCGGTTGGCTTAAGCAAGCCTTTTGCCTTCCTGTTTGAGATGATATACCACAAGAATATCATGCAAGTCTGGTTGCCATTGATAAGCACCCACTCGCCCTTGTCGTTCTTGCATGCCATACCAACACGATCGGCATCAGGGTCTGAGGCCATGAGTATGTCAGCATCCATATTCTTTGCATCGCGCAAGCCAAGGGTCAAAGCCTCTGCAAACTCAGGGTTAGGACGGTCCACGGTTGGGAAGTTGCCATCCTTAATCATCTGCTCAAACACGCAATGTACATTGTCGAATCCCCAATAAGCCAATGAGCGCGGAATAATCACTCGACCGGCTCCATGAAGTGGAGTGTACACGATCTTCAGATCGTGCTGCTTCTTAATAACTTCAGGATCAATGCTTATCGTGCGAATCTCACGAAGGTATGGCTCGTCTATGTCCTCACCCACAATCTGAATGAGATTCTTGTTACCTTCAAACTTCACGTCAGCTATAGAACACTTGGCGACCTCGTCTATAATTCCCTTGTCGTGAGGGGCAAGCACTTGCGCACCATCTTCCCAATAAGCCTTGTAGCCATTATACTCGCGTGGGTTATGGCTGGCAGTTATATTCACTCCACCCTGTGCCTTCAAGTAGCGAATGGCGAATGAACATTCAGGTGTCGGGCGAAGATCGTCAAACAAATAAGCCTTAATACCATTAGCAGAGAAGATGTTTGCTACAGTCTCGGCATAAAGCCTACTATTATTACGGCAATCGTGACAAACTACAACAGATATTTCCTCACGATCTTTGAAGTTCTTCTTCAAGTAGTTGGCGAAACCCTGGGTAGCCATGCCAACGGTGTACACATTCATGCGGTTAGAGCCAGCTCCCATGATGCCACGCAAGCCGCCTGTGCCGAATTCCAAGTCTTTATAGAAGCACTCGATAAGATCTGTCTTGTCGTCATTATCAAGCATGGCCTGAACAGACTTACGGGTCTCCTCGTCAAAAGCAGGAGTAAGCCACTGCTCGGCTTTCGCCTCACATTGAGCAATCAATTCTTTATTTTCATCCATAACTGATTGAGGTTAAAATGTAATTATTGGTTATATTTTTGGCAAAGATAATGTTTTTTTTTCTTTTCCGGCATTTCGTACAAATTAATTTTTGTAAATTTGCATAAGTAATGCATTCAACAATAAAGAAAGATAAATAGAAAAGAAGATGTATTTCACAGGTTTTGCCATAGCCGTTTGCACTTTTTTGATAATCGGCGCATTCCACCCTATTGTCATTAAGGTTGAATATTACTTTGGCACTCGCCCATGGTGGTTATTTCTCTTGGCTGGCATTGCGTGCGTAATATCGTCAATATCCATTGAGAACACGTTTGTTTCGGCTCTCGTCGGTGTAGTTGGCGCTTCATTGCTGTGGTCTATTGGAGAATTATTCGAGCAAAAGAAACGCGTGGAAAAAGGATGGTTCCCAATGAATCCCAAAAGGAAAGACGAATACACCAGCACAACCATAAAAAACAATGTCTAAATGTTGCCTTGGAAGGGAGATTTACTGGCAATGAAAAAGCTTTCTTCAAACACGAGAGGCAAAAGGTTGAAAAACACGAATAAAAAACTCTAATTTCTTTATTTGTTCTTCTCTTTTTTTGTAACTTTGTGCCAAGAAAATTTCACATAACACATTAAATAATTAGTAACAATGACAATCGATGAATTTAACTTTGCCGGCAAAAAGGCAATTGTTCGCGTAGATTTCAATGTACCATTGGATGAGAATGGCAACGTGACCGATGACACTCGTATTCGTGGTGCCCTGCCTACCTTGAAGAAGATTCTGGAAGATGGTGGAGCTCTCATCATGATGAGCCACATGGGCAAGCCTAAAGGCAAGGTGAACGCCAAGCTGAGCCTCAAGCAGATTGTTCCAAACGTAAGCAAGGCTTTGGGTGTAGAGGTGAAGTTCGCAGGCGATTGTGGCAATGCCGAGGCCGAGGCTGCTGCCCTCAAGTGCGGCGAGGCTCTGTTGCTTGAGAACCTCCGTTTCTATCCTGAGGAGGAAGGCAAGCCTGTTGGCGTAGAGAAAGGCACTCCTGAATTTGACGCTGCCAAGAAGGAGATGAAGGATCGTCAGAAGGACTTCGCTAAGAAGCTCGCTTCTTATGCTGACGTTTACGTCAACGATGCCTTCGGCACAGCTCACCGCAAACACGCTTCTACGGCTGTCATAGCTGACTCTTTCGACAAGGACCACAAGATGCTCGGATATCTCATGGAGAAAGAGGTAACAGCTATCAACAACGTCCTCAAGAACGCTCAGCATCCTTTCACCGCTATCATCGGCGGTTCTAAGGTCAGCTCTAAGTTGGCTGTGATCAAGAACTTGCTCGACAAGGTAGACAACCTCATCATCGGCGGTGGCATGGGCTACACATTCATCAAGGCTCAAGGTGGTCACATTGGTAAATCACTTCATGAGGACGACCTCATGCCAGAGGCAATCAATGTCATCAACACAGCCAAGGAAAAGGGTGTGAACCTCTCATTGTCAGTAGCTACACTTTGCGGACAGGATTTCACAAACGATACTCCGCGCAAGGTATTCCCAATCGACCAGATTCCAGACGAATGGGAGGGCATGGACGCTTCTGAAGAGAGCATTGAGAACTGGCGCAAGATCATCATGGATTCCAAGACTATTCTGTGGAACGGTCCTGTTGGCGTGTTTGAGCTTGAGAACTTCTCTCACGGTACTGGCGAGATTGCCAAGGCTGTGGCTCAGGCAACACAAGAGAACGGCGCTTACTCTCTCGTAGGCGGTGGTGATTCTGTTGCCGCTGTCAACAAGTTCGGTCTTGCCGACAAGGTAAGCTATGTTTCAACAGGTGGTGGCGCAATGCTTGAGGCCATCGAGGGCAAGGTGCTTCCTGGTGTAGCTGCTATCGAGGGCTAATTTTGAAATTTAATATTACCATCCTATTAATAATCTCATTACACTGTGTCAATATCATGGCACAGCGTAATGAGATTTTTGTTTCTAATATTGCCACACTGCAAGTGGTGGCCAACGACAATTGGCAGGATCCACTTCCTGTAACCACGCTCGACGGCCTCAATAGGGAGGAAGAAAAGGTAATCATCTCCTTCGACGAGCTGTCGCATCTCTATCACCGCTATTCATACGTTATCGAGCATTGCGAGGCAGATTGGTCACCTTCGCAAGAGCTTATAGAGAGCGATTATGTCGATGGATTCGCCTCCGGAAACACAATTGACGAGTATGAGCAATCTATCAACACCAATACACAATACACACATTATAAATTGACATTACCCAATGACAGGTGCCGCCTTAAAATCAGTGGCAACTATACTGTCACTGTAATTGACGAAGACCAAGACAATGCCCAAATACTGAAAGCGTGCTTCATGGTTACTGATCAGACCATGAAGAGCGAGATGGGGCAAACATCAAACACAGATATTGACATAAACAAATGTCATCAACAAATAAACATCAAGTTGAACTTTGGATCTAACCGGGTATCATATCCAAACACCCAAATAAAGACGGTTGTACTTCAAAATGGAAGATGGGACAACGCCGTGAAGAATGCCACTCCGCAATATGTAAAGACCGATGGTATCAGTTGGGACCACAACCGCAAACTTATATTCACGGGTGGCAACGAGTATCGTAAATTCGAGACCCTCGACCCTACTCATCCCACTATGGGAATAGAGCGAGTGAGATGGGACGGTAACGCTTACCATGCTTGGATTTTCACCGATGAGCCTAGAACCAATTATCTGTACGACGAAGATGCAGATGGTGCTTTTTTTATTCGCAACTCTGACAATATTGACAATGACACAAGGAGCGAATACATTCTCACACATTTTACACTCAAGACCTCCAGACAACCGGCTGATATTTTTATTAACGGCTCATTTACGCAAAGTCGTACAGACAATAAGTTCCGGATGACTTGGAACGAAAACGACAGCCTCTACGAAGCTGTCGTTCCCCTCAAGCAAGGGTATTATAACTATCAATATCTAACAAGAGGCTCTGATGGTTCTCTTAATATCTTACCCTCTGAAGGCAACTTCTATCAAACTGAGAACAGTTACCAACTTCTTGTATATTTCCGTGGGCAAAGTGAACGCACCGACCGACTTGTTAACTATCTCAACCTATCTTGTCGCCAACCTTAATCAACTCAAGTAGAGTTGTGCCATCGCCCAGTGTGTCAAGGGCTCCGGACAGGTAAGCCACCTTGTCGTCGTTGGTCACGTATCCCTTCTGCCTAAGCATGCGCAAAGCGGCATTGAAAATTTCGCCAGACGATGCCTGCTCCTTTTGCCTTACGGCTATGACACCATATGAAAGATTCAGCCAACGCTGAAGTTTGTCATTATAGCATATGGCAAGTATTGGTTTCGGGCCACGATATGTAGCAAGACATCTTGCCGTATAACCAGACTTGGATGCCGTGATAATGCCCTCAATACCCAACAAACGAGTAGACTCAATAGCAGAATGCGACAAGAACTCGCGTTGAGTGCAGTGGTCATTAAGTGGCACATTATACATCGGGTCAAAACTGTTACGGTCGTTCTCGGCTTGCTCTGCCACAGTAGCCATCGTCTTAACTGCCTCCAATGGATATTTTCCAGACGCTGTCTCACCACTCAGCATCAAAGCGTCGGTGTTGCTGTAAATGGCATTAGCAATATCAGTAACCTCTGCTCGCGTAGGACGAGGGTTGTTGATCATCGTGTGCAACATTTGCGTAGCCACAATCACAGGTTTGTGTCGTTCTACGCACTTACGAATGATCATTCGCTGAATGCCAGGTATTTTCTCAACGGGAACCTCAATACCCAAGTCGCCACGCGCAACCATGATACCATAGCTGGCATTGATGATTTCATCTATATTGTCAACACCTTCCTGATTCTCAATCTTGGAAATTATCTTGATGTCGGAATTGCGCTCATCAAGGATTTTCTGCACTGCATGCACATCTTCAGCCGACCTTACAAAACTGTGGGCGATAAAGTCAATATCCTCATCTATAGCGAGATTGATATTTCGCTTGTCCTTTTCGGTAAGAGCAGGCAAATCTATATGCTCTCCAGGCACGTTGACACTCTTGTGTGCACCAAGTACGCCATCGTTTTGAACTTCCACGTAAACCGCTGGACCTTCAATGCCGATTACCTTCATGCCAAGGGCACCGTCATCAAAAAGAATTGTATCGCCAATTTTCACATCTTTGGCAAAATCGGTGAAAGACACATTGATTATGTCATGAGTTGAGTTCATCTCTGGACGACCAAATATTCTCACGACATCACCTGTTTTATATTCAATGGGCGCTTCCACGTCAGTTGTTCTCACCTCTGGTCCCTTGGTATCGATAAGAATGCCAATGTGAGGAGACACCGCACGAGTGTTACTTATGATTTTCCTAATTCCGTCAGGAGTGGCATGAGCAGTATTCATTCTGACCACATTCATGCCGGCATTGAAAAGACCGCGAATGAAGTCAGTGTCACAACGACGATCGCTGATTGAGCAAACTATTTTTGTCTGTTTCATGAAACAATCTTATATATATCGCAAATATTGTAAATTTAGCGCATAATATTAAGCATCTTCAAACATTATGCTACCATTCTCTCAATTAATTGCAAAGATAAGATTTTTTTCGTTTTCTCACAAATGATTTTAATTAAAAAGTAAATAAAATTCAAGCAATTAAGGTAACTGAGTCAACTTAACCCACCAACGCTTACCATCAAATGCGACTGGTATTTGAAATTTTCGTTCAGCCTCTATCCGAGGGTGTTGCCCAATACTGTCCGTTGAGAGAAAATTCTTCACGTTGACAGTGGCCAACGATGTTGAGTCGTCAATGTCTTCAATATCCTCAACCTCAGCGGTCGCGGCATATTCCATGGCACGCAAAGAGTCTATGTCCTCAGAGTCAACTTGTGATGCAGCAAAAGCAAGCCACCTCCTTGACTCATAAGTAACATAGGATTCCGCCTCTTTGAAACGCCAGTTGAAATAAGCGTTGGCAAATGATTCGACCACCGTGCGAGAATCATTGTGTTGTCCATCTCCACAACTACCCAAAAGCATGGAAACCAACATTATTAGGGAGTAAACGACAAATGACTTCTTCATATCGTGAGAAAATAGATTATTACTGGTAACAAGAAAATAGGGGACAAGCCAAAAGCTCATCCCCTACCCTATATTTATGTAATGTTATTCAAGAAACAATTACTTGTTCTTCTCCATGTCAGCCTTGAGCTTTGCGAGCACGTCGAGATCACCAAGTGATGTGCCAGCCTGCACGTTGTTGATGACAGGAGCGTCGTTCTGCTTGCGAGCGTTGTTGTTGGCGTGACGGTGCTGACGAGGCTCATCGTGACCCTCCTCGAATGTACGGCTGTGAGAGAGGATGATACGGTGAGAATCCTTATTGAACTCAATCACCTTGAATGAAAGCTCCTCACCGAGCTTAGCCTGTGAACCATCTTCCTTTGTGAGATGCTTAGGAGTAGCGAAGCCCTCACCACCCTCATCGAGAGTGATAACAGCGCCCTTGTCCATCATCTCCGTGATTTTGCCGGCATGAACAGTTCCGGGCTCATAAAGAGTCTCATACTTGTCCCAAGGATTCTCCTCGAGCTGCTTGTGACCAAGGCTCAGACGACGATTCTCCTTGTCAATCTCGAGCACTACGACATCGATGTCGGCACCGATAGTTGTGAACTCTGAAGGATGCTTAACCTTCTTTGTCCAAGAGAGGTCAGAGATGTGGATCAAGCCGTCAACACCTTCCTCAAGCTCAGTGAAGATACCGAAGTTGGTGAAGTTGCGAACCTTTGCCTTGTGAACAGAACCAACAGGATACTTCACCTCGATGTTCTCCCAAGGATCAGCCTTGAGCTGCTTCAAGCCGAGAGACATCTTACGCTCCTGACGATCGAGAGAGAGGATAACTGCCTCAACCTCGTCACCGACGTGGAGGAACTCCTGTGCTGAACGCAAGTGCTGGCTCCAAGACATCTCAGAAACGTGGATAAGACCCTCAACACCGGGCTGAATCTCAACGAATGCGCCGTAGTCGGCGATGACAACAACCTTACCGTTGACGTGGTCACCCACCTTGAGGTTTGCGTCGAGGCTATCCCAAGGATGCGGAGTGAGCTGCTTCACGCCGAGGGCGATGCGCTTCTTCTCCTCATCGAAATCGAGGATAACGACCTTAATCTTCTGGTCAAGGGCAACAACCTCGTGAGGATCGCTAACACGACCCCAAGAGAGATCTGTGATGTGGACGAGTCCGTCTACACCGCCGAGGTCTACGAACACACCATAAGATGTGATGTTCTTGACAGTGCCCTCGAGCACCTGACCCTTCTCCAAGTGAGAGATAATTTCCTTCTTCTGTGCCTCCAACTCGGCCTCGATAAGAGCCTTGTGAGAGACAACAACATTGCGGAACTCCTGGTTGATCTTCACAACCTTGAACTCCATTGTCTTGCCTACGAACACATCGTAGTCGCGTATTGGATGGACATCAATCTGTGAACCAGGCAAGAATGCCTCGATACCCAGCACGTCAACAATCATACCACCCTTAGTGCGGCACTTGATGTAGCCCTGGATAACCTCGTTGTTCTCCATAGCCTTGTTGATATCCTCCCAGCTCTTGGCAAGACGTGCCTTCTTGTGAGAGAGAACCAACTGACCATGCTTGTCCTCCTGGTCTTCAACGTAAACTTCTACCTTGTCACCAATCTTAAGGTCTGGATTGTAACGGAACTCAGATGCGGGAATGATACCATCGCTCTTGTAGCCGATGTTCACAACCACTTCCTTCTTGTCGATAGAGATGACAGAGCCCTCAACAACCTCGTGATCCTGAATCTTGTTCAAAGTGGTGTCGTAGGCCTTTGCCTGATCTTCCTTGCTCACGCTGGAGCTTGAGCCATTCTCAAATTCTTCCCAATTGAAGTCGTCCAATGGCTTAACGTTCTTGATGTCGTTTAAATCTGACATAAATAAATAATGTTTGTAAAATTAATAAAGTTAGACTTTATGTGAATTATTCGGGCACACTAAAAGTGCACCTTCGCTAAATCGGGTGCAAAGTTACTGTTTTTGAGTGCCTTATCGTTATCACGCTTGCTATTATGGCGCAGTTTTATACTTTTTTAACTTCAAACTGACAGTTTTCTGTCTTTTCTGCGCCACAGCAACCCATATAACCTGCCTATTCGAAATAGTAAAGGAACTGCGCCTCACCTTTCAACGCGGGCTTGCGCTGACCTTCAATCTCAATTGTAAAGTCAATGTATGCCTTGCAAATACCGCGCAGGTTCTCTATGTTGGCAAGGTTTGCAGTCATGCGTATGCGGCTGCCTGTGATGACAGGCTGTCCGAAACGCATCTTATCCATGCCATAGTTTACCATCATCTTCAGGTTGTTGACCTCGACAATCTGGTTCCACAAGTGTGGCAACAATGAGAGAGTCAAATAACCATGTGCAATAGTGCTCTTGTAAGGGCTTTCTTCTTTCGCACGCTCCACATCCACGTGAATCCATTGATGGTCAAGGGTGGCATCAGCAAAAGAGTTGATACGTTCCTGGTTCACCTCCAACCATTCGGAGGTGCCAAGCGATTTGCCTAAATATTGGACAAACTCATCGTAAGAATTAATTACAGTCTTCATGTTATATTCTATTTTTTGGATTGCAAAGTTACAAATAAATATCAAAATATCATTCTTGCCACGAAAAATGCTTAAGGATTATTTTGGGGCAAACGATTATTAGAGGATTTGGCGCATGCGCGCCTAATCCTCTTTTTGCATAATATTCTCGTCAATGGCAGGTTCGTTTTATCACTCTTCTCCAGATAAGCTCAAAGACGATTGTTCCAACGATAGCGGTGGCAATACCAAGGAGCACATCTATAATATAATGATGGGCTGAATATACCGCCGTAAACCAGATGCCCACGCAAATGAACGCAAACAGGCATGAGGTGTACCACTTGCGATGACTCATCACCGAGTAGAATGTGGTAACAAGCAGATATGCCGCATGCAAGCTCGGCACTGCCGCAAAGACGTTGGCATTCTTGCCATATATGCTATGGAATATGGGAATACCTGTCAATGCGTCGAAACGGCCGAGGCCAGCCACATTGCCAGGCGTATGAAGCACTGGCGTGAAACCATAGTTCATTGCATACCATGGTGGCGCGGCAGGATGCACATAGTAGCCTATGAATCCAACGAGGTTGACCGTGAGGAATGCCCAAGCAAAACGAGTGGCCCATTCCTGATGGTTGGAAAAGTAAAGGTAAAGGGTGAAAATGATAGGCACTGGCACCCAACACAAATAGAAACAGCCTGCCATGAAATCGGCAACGGCACAATGGTGAATGGCAAACCACTCACCAGGAATCAGCTTTCCGGCAATTGTCGAGATGCCAAACAGGCTTTTCTCTGCCTCGTAAAGACCGCGGACGTCAATGTCGTTGAACTCATAGTTGGGGTAGAAGTTGAAACTACTGTATATAAACCCGAACAAAAACCATGGAGCCATGTAGAGCGTGAATCGCCTCGTGGGCTTGATGGCAACGAGCACGGCAAACAAGACGGCTATCAATAAGCAATCCATCCTATTGTCTTGAAATAATTGAAACCGCTGATGGCATTAGTCAGTCTCTGCAGACTTGTTGGCCTTGTCTCGCGCATTCAGTTTACCATAGCAGTATGCCACACGCCAAAAAGCCGTTATGTTGGCAAGCACGGCGATAAGTATCATACCACCTGCAAGCCACCAAAGCGAGCCTGTGACTCCAGTGAGGATAGCCGTCAAGGCTGTTACCACGACACGCTCAGGGCGTTGCATGAAACCTACTTTACACTCAATGCAGAGTCCTTCGGCGCGAGCTCTGACATAACTCACCATTACGCTGCCTACCAAAGCCGCAAAAGTCACCACTCCCATCCAGAACCAGCCTTCGTCCTCAAGGAACACGAGAACGATACCGAAAAGCGACACCAACTCGCTGTATCTGTCGAGGGTGGAGTCCCACATGGCTCCAAACGATGAGCTCATGTTGCCCATGCGAGCCAATCGTCCATCCATCATGTCAAAAAGACCGGATGCGATGATGATGAATCCGCCCCAACCAACAAGTGTTGTCTGGTAACACAAGTCAGATTGCTGAGATGCCACGATAAAAAACGCGGCAGCTATGATATTGCCGATAAAACCAATCGTCGTGACAATGTTTGGCGTGATGCCAATCTTAATCATGCCCTTTATCAAGGGGTTTATGATTTTGTAGATAATCTGTTGCAGGAAATCTCTATACCACATAATATATATTATTTATTTTTTTGTCGAAATACCCATCCTCGCTGAAGTGGATAGTTGAAGCAGAAAGCCACACACATCGCCACCACGCATTTCACGATAACGAAGTAGCTTTTTCCACCCACAAGCCATGTCAGCACGTTTGTGCCACCGCCATTAAGTATCAGGCTGCCTGTCCAAACGCACAGATACCTCAGCGCCAAGCGTCCTCCGCCACGCCCCGTCTTATTGAAAACATAACGGATGTTGATGAAATAATTGGTCACACCACCCGACACCACACCCACAACGTTTGCGTAACCATAGGCAAGCAAACCAGTATAAGTGAGTATGATAGCCAAGCCGAAGTCGACAGAGCTAGCCACCAAGGAACTTATTTCCGCCTTAGTGAATGTCCAAATCTCATGACGTACCTTCCCCATCAAGCTGCCATCAAATTGGCAACCTGCATTGCCGCGACAAGTACAAACAAGGCATATATGCCTCCCAAAATATCGTCACCCATCACCCAAAAAGCCCCTTTCATGCGATCCAGCTTTTTTATGCCCAGGGGTTTCACGATGTCAAAAAACCGAAACAACACAAGGGCGGCCAATGTCCAACCCCATGCGCGCGGGTTCACGACGGCTAGCGGTATCCACACGCCTACCATCTCGTCTACCACCACTCGTGAGGGATCTTCGCCCCAAAATGGCTGCAAACGTTTTGTTGCCCATGTGCCAAGTATCGTGAACACAATCACGAGTGCCAAAGTGACGGCAGACAGCACGAAAGATGGTAGCCAAAGACTGAGTAGCCCCCAGACAATCGTGGCAAAGACACTGCCAGCCGTGCCAGGTCCCCATGGCCAAAAGCCACTGCCAAACCCCGTGCCTATAAGCATCGGCAAGAAAGGTGGACGTTGATTTATGATGTTGCCTTTATCGTTCATGTAAAGAGACAAGTGACTAATTTTACAGGCATTTAAGCCATTATTTTTTGATTTATATTGCAAAATTAATATAAAACTCAATTCTCTCAAAGAGTTTTGGTAAGTTTTTTCCTAATTTATATATAACTTTGCCCACAAAATATAGATTGCGTTGCCCTTCTCCTTATTAAAATGGAAGAAATCGAGGGAGCAGATTGTAAAAGCAGGACAATTATTTATTATGAGCAACAAACGTTTGGCCGTGGTACTGATGATGTCATTTATTTGCATCTTAAGTGCAATGGCACAGAAAATCACGGGTCAAGTTGTAGACAAGGATGGTTATGCCATTCCCTACGCAAGTATTACATATCGTGGACATCACATAGCCGTCTCTAGCGACATTGACGGCAAGTTTTCCATTGACAAGCACCCCGGTTGGCCTATCACGGTGACGAGCGTTGGTTTCAAGAGTGCCACGTTGAAGGTCGACGCCAACACTGACGACTTGGGCAAGATTGTGCTCAAGGACGACTCGCGCTCGCTCGCCGAAGTAGTGGTTAAGCAGAAGCGCGGACGCTATCGCCGCAAGGACAACCCTGCGGTGGAACTTATGCGCAGGGTAATAGCCGCCAAGAAGAAAAACGACTTGAGCAATCATCCTTATTATCAGTATGATAAGTATCAGAAGATAACACTTGCCTTCAACGACATTACCGACAAGCAGCTCGAAGGCAATTTTTTCAAGAAGCGCTCTTACCTCCGCGACCAGATAGAAGTGTCACCTTTCAACAAGAAGCGTATTCTTCCCATCCAGGTCGACGAGACCGTGACGCAGCATGTCTACCGCAAAGACCCCAAAAAAGAGAAAGACATCATTATGGGTCAACAGTCTAACGGCATTGGCGAGATGCTTTCCACAGGCGAGATTCTCAACACTATGCTCAAGGAGGTGTTTACCGATGTCGACATATACGATGATTATGTTCGCCTGGTGCAATATCCGTTCGTCTCGCCCATTGGCAAAGATGCCATATCGTTTTATCATTTCTATATTGAGGACACCACTTACGTGGAAAAGGACAAGTGCTATCACCTTCAGTTCATCCCTGCCAACCAGCAAGACTTCGGCTTCCGCGGAGAGCTTTACGTGCTTGCCGACTCCACTCTACACGTGAGAAGAGTAAATCTCTACATGCCAAAGAAGAGTGACGTGAACTGGATCGACGACATGCAGATTCAGCAGGAGTACGTCAAGCTTGACAATGGCGAATGGGTACTCTCCCAAGACGACATGGTGGCGGAGATTCATGCCAACAAGCTCTTGCAAGACTTACTTGTCTCACGCACGACCCGCCTGACAAACTACTCATTCAACGAGTTGCCCAAACAATTATTCCAAGGCAAGGCCAAGGTGAAACATTATAGCGACGCGTACAACCGCAACGAGTCTTTCTGGAACAGCTACCGGCAAGTGGAGCTGACGAAGAGCGAATCGTCGATGTCGCAGTTTATATCCAACTTGGAGAACTCAAAGGGGTTCAAATATATCATCAAGGGCGTACAGCTACTTGTGGAGAACTATTTGGAGACCAATTTAGACCCAAAGAAAAAAAGCAAGTTCGACATTGGGCCTATCAACACATTCATCAGTAGCAACTATGTAGACGGCTTGCGCCTGCGTTTGGCTGGCCGCACGCTGGCGGCTCTCAACCCGCACCTGTTCTGGAGTGGCTATGCCGCCTATGGAACCAAGAGCAATCGCTGGTATTATGGAGATGAAATCACGTGGTCATTGAACAAGAAGCAGCTAAGTCCGTTTGAGTTTCCTCAGCGCAACCTCACGTTCGAGACTTCGCGCGACGTGATGTCGCCTTCCGACCTCAACCTTATCCACAACAAGGACAACATCTTCATGACCCTTCGTTCATCGTCACAGAAAGAGATGTTCCTCTACAACCGCCAACGCCTCACGTTCAACTATGAGACAGAGGCAGGCTGGCGATACAACGCACGCCTACAGACACAAAGCAACCAGACAGAAGGACTGCTCCATTTTTACAAGGTGAACACCGGCGAGGAAATCAGAAAGATTCGTCTTACCGATGCCACCGTTGGCATTACATGGAACCCTGGTGTGACATACGTGAACACGAAGCGCACCCGACTTCCGGTCAACCTCGACTCGCCAGACATAAACCTTACCCACACCATGGGATTCAAGGGAGTGCTTGGAGGCGACTTCCATAGCAACATCACGTCAATGAGCATCTATCAGCGTCAGTGGCTCGGTTCGTGGGGATACATGGATTTCCACGTCAAGGGACAAGTGCAATGGAACAAGGTGCCTTTCCCTCTTCTCATACAGCCACCCGTAAACCTCAGCTACGTGGAGACAGAGAACACCGTTTCGCTTGTGCACGACTGGGAGTTCCTCAACGACCGCCAGGTGTTCTGGAGCTGGAAATGGGACATCAACGGAAAGCTGCTCAACCGCATTCCATTGATAAGGAAGCTGAAATGGAGAGAGTTTGTCAACGTGAAAGGATTCTGGGGAACACTGACCGACAAGAACAACCCCACGAAAAACCTTAACGATAATCTTATCTACCGTTTCCCTACCGACTCCCACGTCATGAGCAACAAGCCATATTGGGAGGTTGAGGCTGGAATACACAACATATTCAAGATCATGAGCATTGGTTATGTGCGTCGTTTGACATACAACTATCCAGGCATAAGCAAGTGGGGAATAAGGTTCGACTTCCAGGCATCGTTCTAAAAGAAGATGCGGGGATTTGATAGAGGGTAGTCAACCATAATCATTCAATCGAGAGGTATGAGAATCTATATTGCGGATAATCAAGAAATAACGCGTGCGGGCTTGCTCTACATTGTCTCGCAACGCCCTGACTGCGAGAGCAAGCTGACATCCGACAAGACAAGCCTCATCGAGGCACTGAAGGACGACAGCCATGCGGTGATAATCCTCGACTACACATTGTTCGACATCAACGACGCAGCGGAGCTGAGCATCATCAGCCAACGATTCCCAAAAGCGCAATGGATTCTCTTCTGCGATGATTTGAGCCACGACTTCTTGCGCGAGATTGTGCTCGTGTGCCCAAAATGCGGAATAGTGCTGAAAGATTGTTCTCTGGCTGAGATAAGGGAGGCTCTCGACTTCGCGTCGAAAGGAAAAAGGTATATTTGCCAGCAAATCACCGAATTGCTCCTTGCCACGCCATCCAAAGACGAAGCACAACCAAGCGAGACACTGCCCAACCTCACGAAGACCGAATTGGAAATCCTGCGAGACATAACGCTGGGAATGACCACAAAGGAAATAGCGCAAAAACGCTTTTCGAGTTTCCACACCGTCAACACACACAGGAAAAACATATTCCGCAAACTAGGTGTCAACAACGTGCACGAAGCCATAAAGTTCGCCCTGCGTGCCGGGCTCGTTGATGCAGCCGAATACTACATCTAATAAAGCGCATTTGCCTTTCCAATGGAATGGCGTTGCCTTTCCAATGAAATCGCATTGCCTTTCCATTGGAAAGGCGTTGTCATTTCAATGGAAAGGCAAATCGATTTCAGCGTAAAGGAAAAAAGCCTGCAACGGAGAGATTCCGTTGCAGGCTTTTTCGTTATTAGCAGAATGGTTGGTTACCAAGCAAAACCTTCTAGTTAGCAGGGCGTTACTTGACTCCCATGCATATTCTATCCTTGGTTTGCAGCCATGAATTCCTCCACATCCTTTGGATGATAAGGAATGCGGTCTTTGCCGATAAACCTGCAACCGTCCTTGGTTATGAGCAGGTCGTCCTCAATGCGGATACCGCCAAAGTCCTTGTATGTCTCAAGCTTGTCGAAGTTGATAAACTCCTTGCAATGACCAGAAGCTTTCCAATCGTCGATAAGGGCAGGGATAAAGTAGATTCCCGGCTCATCGGTCACAACAAAGCCTTCCTGCAAACGACGTCCCATGCGAAGACAGTTGGTACCAAACTGTTCAAGGTTTGGACGCACTTCGTCGTCGAAGCCCACATTGATTTGGTCGAGCGACTCCATGTCGTGAACGTCCATGCCCATCATGTGGCCTAAGCCGTGAACCATGAACATGGCATGAGCACCAGCGGCTATAGCCTCTTCGGTGTCACCCTTCATCAAGCCTATCTCCTTGAGCCTGTCGGTGATAAGGCGGCATACACCGAAGTGAACGTCCCACCACTTAACGCCAGGCTTTGCCACAGAGAGAGCGTAGTCGTGAGCCGCCTCTACAATGGAGTAAATCTCAAGTTGCCTTTGGTCGAAGTGTCCGCTTACAGGTGTCGTGCGGGTATTGTCAGAACAATAGTGGTCCATTGTCTCGGCGCCAGCGTCGCAAAGCATCAACTTGCCAGCCTGCAACTTGCTCAGTGATGGCGAGCCATGCTGTATCTCACCATGTTGAGACAAGATAGTTGGGAAGCTCACCATCGAACCCATGCTGTTGGCAATGCCCTCCAGGGCACCGGCTATTTCTTTCTCCACCACTCCCGGACGGCACATCTTCATTGCCGTGGTGTGCATCTTGTATCCTATGATGGCGGCTCTCTCCAGCTCGTCGATCTCCTCTTGCGTCTTGGTAGAGCGCAACTTCACGACGGCCTGTATGAGAGGCATCGACGCGCTTTCCTTCTGCTGGTTGGGATGAATGCCAAGCAAGTCGAAGATCTGTATCTTGATGTCAGCGCGATAAGGTGGAAGGAAGTGTATCTTCCTGTGAAGACGCATGGCATCGTTGCAGATGGTCTTCAGCGACTTCATTGGAGCGGAGTTGTGTACGCCAACCTGAGCCGCCATGTCGTGTACGCTGTCCACGGAGCCATACCAGACAATGTCGTCGATGCTGATGTCATCGCCGACAAGCGTCTCAATATCGTTGTCCACGTCGATCACGCCAACGAGACCATCGCGCTTCTGGCCAAAAAAGTACAAGAACGACGAGTCCTGACGGAATGGATAATAAGTGTTGTTGGGGAAATTGGCGGGTGAACCATTGTTGCCGAAAAGCAAAATAACGCCCTCGCCTACGAGCTTCTTAAGCTCTGCCCGACGATTTACATAAGTCTCTTTACTGAACATAGTCTGAATGTTTTTGAGTTCTTTGTAAGGCAAAATTACAAAAGTTTGATAGAAAAATCTTAACTTTGCAAACAAAATAACACTTTTTATATGCTTATTGACCCTCGTTCCATGGGTTTGGTACTTGAAGGCGGCGGCATGCGAGGAGTATTTACCAGTGGCGTGCTCGATGCCTTCATGAAACACGGACTCTACTTCGACTATATCGTCGCAGTCTCGGCAGGAGCCTGCAACGGCATGAGCTATGTTTCACGCCAGCCCCGTCGCGCTCGCCTCTCGAATATCGACTTCCTCGCCAAATACAACTATATTGGATTTCGGCATCTGGTGACGCAAGGGTGCATATTCGACCAAAAGCTTCTGTACGACCGTTTCCCCAATGAGCTTATACCCTTCGACTATGACGAGTTCTTCAAGCACTCTGCTGGATTCGAGGCAGTGACGACCAACTGCCTGACGGGGCGCGCCGAATACCTGACGGAGACTCATGACCGCCAGCGAGCTTGCGACTTGGCGAGAGCCTCAAGCTCACTGCCATACGTAAGCAAGATCACATGGATTGACGGGCAGCCAATGCTCGATGGAGGCATAGTGGACTCCATACCCATAAGGCGGGCACAAGCCACAGGCCACAAGCACAACATCGTGATAACCACTCGCAACTATGGCTACCGGGAGTCGGGACACGACCGCAAACAGCCAATGTTCATCTACCGCCACTACCCTCGCCTGCGCGTAGTGCTAAGCCACCGCATAGAGGCGTATAATGAACAACTGCAAATGGTGGAAGACCTTGAGCGAGACGGACAGATCACTGTCATCCGACCTCAAAGGCCCATGGAAGTGCACAGGATAGAGAAAGACATCGCCAAACTCGAACGCCTCTACGAGGAAGGGTTCAAGCTTGGCGAGGAATTCTGCCTGAATAACGAGTTTGCCACCAGTTAAGCCAAGGGCGAAACCCTAAGGCTATCGTTGGTAATCGTACTTGCGATAATAGTCGTTGCCCTGCTTGGGCATCCAGTCTTTCTCTACCGACAACTGAAGAGAGAAGTTCTTGCTTGGCGTCCACCTTATGGCTGCACCCAGTCGGTCAGCGTAAGGATTGTAGCCAGGATAGCCGAATCCATTGCTGCCATAACCGTAATATCCGTAATAAGGATAGCCATAACCACTGACGCCTGTGTTGGCCAATGACTTTTGACCATAAATGAAAGCAGCCCAATGGTCGTTTATCTGATAGCCCAATTCACCATACAATCCAGCCGAAGTAGCGTTGATGCCACTCCAGTTGAGATGGTTCAAGTAGCCTCCCACCGTCAACCATCCACGTTTGCCGATAGGCATTGAGTAGTTGAGGCTTATGTCCTGAGCGAAACCAGCCCCTTTGGGAGCGCCCTTGCCAAAGCCGGCAATCACGCTCAGACCAACGCTGCCGTGCAGCTCTCCTTTGGTTTTCTTTTCTTGCTTTTTTGCAGAGTCCTCGTTGTCAGAGTAGGTGCCGTTCATGCCCTTCGTGCCGTCCTCGTCGTGCGTTTCAAGGTCTGCCGTGCGTTTGGCAAAAGGAGAACCTGTGGATTGAAACGACATGCCGGTGGCGGGATTTGTCGCCATGATGGCGCTGCCAGGCACGAACCTAACAGGTGACCCACCGTTCAAAACGCTGTGGTCTGATTGTGCCAGCACCTCAACCGAAAAGCCAAGAAACGTATATATAATAATGAGTCTTCTCATGATCGTGTAAGTTATTTGATGCAAATTTAGTCATTTGAATAATATTTTTGTCATTTTTCTTGCAAGTTTTAAATAAAAACTATAATTTTGCCGATGATTTAACAAGAATAATACAACACATGAAGTTTTACGCAACATACTCCTATTATTATTTCTACTTTGCAAGCAGTTGTGAAGCGGGAAGTTGCGTGTAATTTCAACTTAAGACAAGAGATACAAAACCTCATATAGGTTTGCATTCAAGGTCCCGCTTCATAAATAGAATGAAGCGGGTTTTTTGTTAAGACAAAAGAATAAAAACGAGTAAAGTAAAAGACACAGAATAGAAAACAAGATGAAGAGAATAGCGATACAAGGCATGCTGGGGTCGTTTCACGACATAGCCGCACACGAATACTTCAAGGGCGAGCAAATACAATTGATTTGCTGCGACTCCTTTGAGCAAGTGTTCGACAGCGTAAAGCATGATCCAACCGTCATCTGCATGTCGGCCATAGAGAATACCATAGCCGGCTCACTGCTCCACAACTATGAACTTCTGCGCGACAGCGACACGACCATCGTAGGCGAACACAAACTGCACATCACGCATTGCATCTGCTGCTTGCCAGAGGACGATTGGAACACCATACACGAGGTTCATTCCCATCCCGTCGCGCTCATGCAATGTCGCGATTATCTCTTCAAACACGAAGAACTGAAAGTGGTCGAGGATGAAGACACGGCAGGAAGCGCCAAGTATATACACGAGAACCACTGCCAAGGTTGGGCTGCCATCTGTCATGCCGATGCCGCGAAAATGTACGGGTTGAAGGTGCTCGACAACCATATCGAAGACAACAAGCACAACTTCACGCGTTTCCTCATTGCCACAGACCCACGCAAGGCCGACTTCCTGAGACCACTTAACGATGTGAACAAGTCGAGCATGGTTTTCACCCTTCCACACGCAGAAGGCTCTTTGTCCAAAATACTTACCATCCTCAGCTTCTACGACATCAACCTCACCAAGATACAGTCGCTCCCCGTCATTGGGCACGAATGGGAATACATGTTCTACGTTGACGTGACATTCGCTGACCTCATACGATACCGACAGTCGATAGACGCCATCACGCCTCTCGTGAAAGCAATAAAAATCCTCGGAGAATATAAAGAAGCATAAGATATGAAACCAGCATCAAGAGTAGACAGCATTCAGGAATACTACTTCAGCCGCAAGCTGAAGGAAGTGGCAAAGCTCAACGCAGAGGGCAAGGACATCATCTCGCTCGCCATCGGCTCGCCAGACATGCCACCATCAAAACAAACCATCGACAAGCTTTGCGCCGTGGCCAAAGAGCCAAACGCACATGGCTACCAGCCTACGAGCGGACTGCCCGAACTTCGCACGGCAATGGCAGGGTTCTACAAGCGCACCTATGGTGTGGAACTGGATGCCAAGACTGAGTTGCAGCCCATCATTGGCTCAAAGGAAGGCATCATGTATGTGACGTTGGCTTTCTGCAACCCCGGCGACAAGGTTCTCATACCCAACCCTGGTTATCCAACCTATACCGCTGTGAACAAGCTGTTTGGTACGCAAATCATAAACTACGACTTATGCGAGGACAATGGCTGGCAACCAGACTTTGAGCAATTGGAGAAGATGGATCTCACTGGCGTGAAGGTCATGTGGGCCAACTACCCCAACATGCCCACAGGTGGCAACGCGCGTCGCGAAACATTCGAACGTCTCGTGGCGTTTGCCAAAGAACACGACATCCTGGTGGTCAACGACAATCCTTACTCGCTCATACTCAACGAACACCCAATGAGCATCATGCAGGTGCCCGGAGCCAAAGAATGTTGCATTGAGTTCAACTCCATGTCGAAAAGCCACAACATGCCAGGATGGCGTGTGGCAATGATCGTGGGCAACAAGGAATACATTTCATGGATGTTCAAGATTCAGAGCAACATCGAAAACGGCACTTTCCGTGGAATACAACTCGCCGCGGCAGAGGCATTCAATACCAACTCCAGCGAGTGGTATCGCGAAAACAATATCGAGAACTACCGCCGACGCCGCACCATTGCCGAGGAGATAATGAAAGTCCTCGGCTGCACGTTCGACCCAAAGCAGGTGGGAATGTTCTTGTGGGGTAAAATACCAGACCACTATGACAACGTGGAAGACCTGACAGAGGCGGTACTCCACAAGGCTCGCGTATTCATCACGCCAGGATTCATCTTTGGCAGCAAAGGCCAACGCTACATTCGCATTAGCCTCTGCGCAAAAGACGACAAAATAAGAGAAGCCCTGAAAAGAATCAAAGAAGCAGGACTTGAATAACAGACAGAACACATTATATATATAGGACATCAAAATAATATAAAAACATACGTTATGGAATTGGAACTTGAACCCCTTAACCTGCCGTCAGACAATGGCGGAGAACGTCCATTAGTAATCGCTGGCCCATGCTCGGCCGAGACTGAGGAACAAGTGATGACCACTGCTCGCAACCTGGCCGCCAAAGGCTGCCACATGTTTCGCGCAGGTATCTGGAAGCCTCGCACAAAACCCGGAGGCTTCGAGGGCAACGGCGAGAAAGCCCTGCCTTGGATGCAGGAAGTGAAGAAAGAAACCGGCATGCTCACCGCCACAGAGGTAGCAACTCCAGAACATGTGGAATTGGCACGCAAATATGGCATCGACATCCTGTGGGTAGGAGCACGCACCAGTGCCAATCCATTTGCCATGCAAGAACTGGCAGACAGCCTGAAAGGTTTCGAGGGTGCCGTGCTGGTAAAGAACCCCGTCAATCCTGACCTCGAATTGTGGATAGGTGCAATGCAACGCATCAATCAGGCTGGAATCAAGAGGCTTGGAGCCATCCACCGCGGCTTCTCAAGCTACGACAAGAAGATTTACCGCAATCTCCCGATGTGGCAGATTCCAATCGAGCTGCATCGCCGCATACCCAACTTGCCCATAATCTGCGACCCAAGCCATATCGGCGGACGACGCGACCTCATTGCTCCACTTTGCCAACAGGCAATGGACTTGGGCTTCGACGGCCTCATAGTGGAAAGCCACTGCGATCCAGACAAGGCGTGGAGCGATGCCAAACAGCAAGTGACGCCAGACATCCTTGACTACATTTTGAGTTTGCTCGTGGTGAGAAGTGAACACACAACGACCGAGGGCATACGCCAACTTCGCTCACAGATTGACGAGGTAGACAATATGCTGATGGATCTCTTGGCAAAGCGTTTCCGCGTCTGCAGGGAGATTGGCACATTCAAGAAAGAGCACAACATGACAGTGCTGCAGGCAAATCGCTACGGAGAGATTCTTGACAAGCGTGGAGCCCAGGCTTCCTTGTGCGGCATGTCACCAGAGTTTGCCGGCAAAATATTTGAGCTGATCCACGAGGAGAGCGTACGCCAGCAATTGCAAGTTGTCAACGAATAATTATTGTCAAGACCCTAAGACACAATGAGAATATTGATAATTGGAGCCGGCAAAATGGGCTCTTTCTTTATTGACCTCCTTAGTTTTGACCACGAGGTGGCCGTAATGGAGCGCGACCCCAAGCGTATGCGCTTCACATACAACTGCCAACGCTTCACGACGATGGAAGAGGTTAAGGCGTTCGAGCCGGAGATGGTCATAAATGCCGTGACAGTGAAGTTCACACTGTCGGCATTCGATGAGGTAATGCCGTATCTTCCCAAAGACTGCATCATATCAGACATATCGTCGGTCAAGACAGGGCTGAAAGATTATTACGAGAAGTCGGGGCATCGCTATGTGTCCACTCACCCGATGTTCGGACCCACATTCGCCAACCTCAACCAATTGTCAGAAGAAAACGCCATCATCATAAACGAGGGCGACTACATGGGTCGCATCTTCTTCAAGGACCTTTATCAGAGACTTGGATTGCACATCTATGAGTACAGCTTTGAAGAACATGACCGCACAGTGGCATATTCGCTAAGCATCCCCTTTGTCTCCACGTTTGTGTTTGCTGCCGTCATGAAACATCAAGACGCTCCAGGAACGACATTCAAGCGCCACATGAAGATTGCACGGGGCGTGCTATCGGAGGACGACTACTTGCTTCAGGAGATTCTATTCAACCCCTACACCCACGACCAAGTGTCGCAGATACGCATGGAGCTGAAAGAACTGTTGCAGATCATCGACAACAAGGATTCGGCGAAGATGAAAGATTACCTTACCAAGATAAGGACCCACGTGGCCAACGAATAACCACGTGACTTCCCAAAACGTTTATGCTTACTTTCACCGTTCAACGGCTTCCGACAGCCGCATGGCGGTGAAAGTAAGCATTTATTAATTCTTTTGATATTTCAATTATTATACCTAACTTTGCAATCGCTTATACGCTTATCGCAAAGACAAGCTCATAAATTTCATGCGCATGAAACTATTAGCATTTTTGAAAGACTGGACTCTGCTTGTCGCACTTGCGGTAGGCACCATAATATATTTGCTGTTTTCAGAGATAACATTCTTGCAACCTATAGGCAACTTCGTTGGTCCTAAGTTGGTTTCATTAATGCCAGTATTGATTTTTGTGCTTCTCTATTTCACATTTTGCAAGATAGACATGCACAACTTCAAGCCGCGCAAATGGCATTTTGCACTACAGGCCGTTCGCACTACCCTGTCGGCTCTCATAGTTCTCGTCATCGTTAACCTTACGTCGCCCGACGCGAAGATAGTTTGGGAAGGGATATTTGTCATTGTCATTTGTCCAACAGCTGCCGCGGCTGCCGTTGTTACCGAGAAACTCGGGGGAAGCATCGCCACGATGACAGTATACACTATCATTGCCAACTGTTTCACTGTGGTCATCATTCCTCTCTTCTTTCCAATGGTCGAACGTGCCACAGACCTGTCGTTCATGGTGGCATTTCTCATGGTTCTCGAAAAAGTGGTAAAAGTATTGATCCTGCCCCTTGTTCTTGGTTTGCTAACCCAACGCTACCTGCCGAAGGTTGCGGCTTTCATCAAGAGCATACCAAACGCTCCTTATTATATATGGTCGTTCAACCTGAGCATAGTCATGGGCTTGTCGGCACAGACCATTCTGCATTCGCCGCTCTCTGGCAAGGTGCTATTTCTCTTGATTTTCCTACCGCTCATAGTTTGCCTTATCCTCTTTAGCATAGGCAAAAGCGTTGCGGGCATTTGGGGCTACCAGGCACGCATTGAGGGCGGCCAAGCCCTCGGACAAAAAAACAATATCGTTGGAATTTGGCTGCTGCTTCATTTCCTGAACCCAGTTTGTGTCATTGCGCCATGTGCCTACGTGTTGTGGCAAAACATCATTAACGCCGTGCAACTTTGGTACAACGAGAAACACGGCTATCTGAAATGGTAAGTTAAACTTGAGACAAATCTCTATCATAATATGCACATTGCTATCGCTTCTCACTGGTTGCACGAGAAGCGATACAAAACTTGTGGATCATCTCAACGAGAAGGCTTACGACTTCCACTACCGCGACCTCGACTCAGTGCGCGCTTACGCCGACAAGGCCATGCGGATTTCCGGCAACTACACGGCAGGACGCGCTGAGGCGCTCAACAACTTGGCATTTGTGGAAATGGCTGCCATGAGATACAAGCAGGCAAAATCATACCTTGACGAGATAGGGCAAATAACAGACAATCAGATAGAGCTGCTGATAGCCAACGTGCAGCAAATGAAACTGTGCCAAAAGCAATCGCACAACAAGGACTTTTACGTTTACAGCGAGCAAGCCAACAAACAACTTTCGCGCATAAAAGATGAGGAATTCGTGCTCAACGACCACGAGAAGCAAAGATTGGCTTACGCCTCGTCAGAATACCATATTGTTGCCTCTGCATATTATTATTATCTCGGCCTTGAGAAACCATCTATCACTCAGCTGGAAAACATTGACCCTT
The DNA here is from genome assembly GCA_963593695.1 of Escherichia coli. GTDB lineage: Bacteria > Bacteroidota > Bacteroidia > Bacteroidales > Bacteroidaceae > Prevotella. Next base: position 34,253 of record CAVBBO010000026.1, read on the forward strand.
ATGGGAGCATACAACGCGACACGGCACAACTACTGAACTATTGGTACAACATTGGCGCCGGAGGCATCCTTACGGACAAGGACAAGCGACAGAGAACGCGTAAGGAAATGGGATACCTTGCCACATGCTACAAGATTGCCATGCAACAGGGCTATCCTTACTGGGAAGCACAAGCACTGCAGTCGATCAGCGAGCATCTGCAAGACTCATCCACTAGACGCGAGATCATCAACGACAACTTTCCAATCATCGTTGCCGTAAACACCGACATGATGCCTGATTCACTCATAGCCGGCAACCTTGCGCAACGTGCATTGAACATCTTCAAGCTATATGGCGACGTTTACCAGACGGCAGGTGCCTGGAGAACGCTCGGTGAGTGCTACTGGAATATTAACGACAATAGTTCGGCACTCATCTGCTTGGAACACTCGCTGAAAGACTCAAAGAAAGTGGAAATGGCACCAGACCTCATCGCGTCAATACGCGAAGACTTGTGTCTCGTATACTCAGCTGTCAACGATAAGCGCAACAGCGACTTAAACCGCAACATATACCTTGACTTACAAGAACAAACAAGACAAGACAGGCAGCTTGAGGCAAGGGCAACACAGCTCGATGATGCCGTGCAGGGACTGAACTTCTTGATTGTCATCGTTATACTGATGATAGTGTTGGTTGTGGTCTTGCTCGTTGTCTTTACACGCATGCGCCGGCATAGCGACGAGGCCTTCTCCATTTCCAAGCTACTTATGCCCCTAAGCAAATGGAAAAGTAATAATGAGCGCGAAATAGAGATAAGACACGAGCAGTTTGACGAGATAAAAGAAGCCACAGACGTGGCCAACCTCCATTTAGCGCAAAACCGAAAGCGTAATCTGGAGCAACGCGCCAAGGTGCAACTCGTTTGCAGCATTCTGCCCTTGATAGACAGGATGGTCAACGAGATAAAGCGCATAAGACAAGCACAAACCAACAAGGACAACGGCGTTTCGAACCTCAATACACAGGAAGCCAACGATAAGAGATTAAGGTATGTGGAAGAAATCACCGACAGCATCACTGAATACAATTCCATTCTCACAAAATGGATTCAGATGCGACAAGGCGAGCTGAGTTTGCGGATAGAGAACTTCCGCTTGCAGCAAGTGTTCGACATGGTAAGCCACAGCGCAATGGGCTTTACGCTCGGAGGCATCCATCTCATCGTGAAGCCTACCGATGCCGTGCTAAAGGCAGACCCGACCCTCACCTTGTTCATGGTCAATACCATTGCCGACAATGCAAGGAAATTCACGCCGAAAGACGGAACTGTGACAATTGAGTCGAGAACCGTGACCGACAGTCAGAATGGCAATCAGCAATATGTGGAGATATCAGTTTCCGACACTGGAGAAGGAATGACCGAGGAAGTGCTGTCGCACGTCTTCGACCGCACCTATACAGGTGGGCATGGCTTTGGGCTGAAAAACTGCAAGGGGATAATAGAGAAATACAAAAAGACAAGTTCGATATTCAAGTCATGCATGATTGCCGCTGAAAGCACAGTCGGCAAAGGCTCGCGCATCTTCTTCCGGCTTCCATCTGGCAAGATCAGGACTATCTTGCTTTTGGCAATGCTCTCTTTAACCCACTTCATTCACGCCGGAAACAAGGCAGCTGAGTTTGCCGATTCAGCGTATCTTTCGAATATAATGGGAAAATACGAGGAGACTCTACGTTTCGCTGACAGTTGCCATAAATACATCAACCCGAAAGACACAGTTGTGTTGCTCGACGTGAGCAATGAGGCTGCCGTCGCGGCACTTGCCCTACATCGTTGGGACGTTTACCGAGAGTGCAACAGTGTGTACACAAGGCTTTTCCGTCTTGCGAGCGCTGACAGTTCGTTGCCTTCATATATCAGCTATATGGAACGGAGCAAGACCAACAAGATGGTGTCTGTCGTGTTGCTCATCATCTTGCTTTTGGTGATATTCCCGTCGTGGTATTTCTTGTACTACAGGCACAAACTCAATTATAAGTTCTGCGTTGAGCGCATCAATCGGATGAACGACATCCTGCTTTCCAACTTAACGGACAAGGAAAAGCATGACGCAATAATGAAACTTGCAAATTTTGACAACTTCACCCTCAAAGACGAGCAAAAGGCAAAACTGCAAAATGTGGTTGAGAGGATATTGTCAGCATTGAAGACAAACATAGAGAATAAACAGGAGATGGATTCCCAAACGGAACTCGCCACAGACGAATGCCATAGAATAGAGATGGAAGCCGGACGCCTGCACATTTCGAACAGCGTGCTCGACAACTGCTTGTCAACATTGAAGCACGAGACGATGTATTATCCGTCTCGTATCAAGCAAATGATTGGCAATAACCAGACTAACATCGACGAACTGAGCGAAGTTGTAACCTACTATCATGACCTCTATTCCATTCTCGCGGAGCAAGCATTGCGACAAGTACCACAACAACGAGTCAATAAGCGCATATACACTTATATGCTCGACATATTGAGAAAAAGCAATGGCAATCGTCCTTTCTCTGTTGAAGAAAGTGGGAAAGACACGCCAGGCCAACCATTGGACAAGAAAAACACTTATATAATAGTAAGGATGGCAGGCCTTGACTCGCTCACAGACGAACAAGTAGCCAACCTTTTTACGCCATACACCACAGACCTCAACATGTTGCTATGCCGACAGATAGTAAGGGAAATGGGTGAGGCGACAAACCTCAGGGCATGCGGCATCCAAGCTGACAAAGATGCCCAAGGTCGTGTATTTGTAAAAATATTAATTCCAAAGATATACTTGAGATGAAAGACTTCAATATCATTATCGTAGAAGATGTGCCTCTTGAACTGAAAGGCACTCAAGGCATCATAGAAAGCGACATTCCTGAAGCCCATGTCATTGGCACTGCCGCCGACGAGGCTTCCTTCTGGAAACTTATGCGCCAAGACCAACCCGACCTCGTGTTGCTCGACCTGGGGCTGGGAGGCTCAACGACTGTGGGCGTGGAGATTTGCCGCCACACTAAGCAAAGTTACCCTAAAGTCAAGGTACTCATCTTCACTGGTGAAATACTCAACGAGAAGCTATGGGTTGACGTGCTCGATGCCGGTTGCGACGGTATCATACTCAAGACCGGCGAACTGCTCACGCGTAGCGACGTTGAGGCGGTGATGTCTGGCAAGCGATTGGTTTTCAACGAGCCAATACTTGAGAAAATCGTGGAGAGATTCAAGAAAAACGTAAACAATGAGATTATGAGCCAAGAGGCACTTATCTCTTACGACATAGACGAATACGACGAGAGATTCCTGCGCCATCTCGCGCTTGGATACACCAAGGAACAAATAACGCAGCTTAGGGGAATGCCCTTCGGTGTAAAGAGTCTCGAAAAACGACAAAACGAACTCGTGAAAAAGCTTTTCGCCGACGATGCCGGCACGTTTAGCGTAAATGCCACCAGACTTGTGGTCAGGGCATTAGAGCTACGAATAATCGATTTAGACAATCTTCATCCAGACGAAGAATGATTAGGAAGAATTGGCTTCATAAGACATTAATAGGAATCATAATTGGATACATAGTCATAATCCTCGGATCATGGCTATGGTCCGCTGCCATGCCGTCTTCATCCATAAGAACCTTACTAAGCGAGAGTGGCATCCGCTGGCTCTTTGGCACATTTGTCATGAACCTGCTCAACACACCCCTGCTTGTATGGATCATTCTTCTCGACATCGCCATTGGAGCATGCGTAAGAAGTGGACTATGGTCTGCCACAAGCCTTTTCATAAAATCTCCTTCCAAGCCTAACGCATTGCAAAAGAAAGGATTAAGCGTTGCCATAGAACTCATAGTTTTCGAGTTGTGCATCCTGGCACTACTGATATTTCCACGTCATGCCATCTTGCTAAGCGTCACTGGCGAACTTTATCCAAGCAGTGCGTCAACCAGTTTTGTACCCATTGTCGCATTCATGATATTTTCATCTTCCATAGCCTACGGGCTTCTCTCCGGAACCATCCACAGCTATTCAGATGCGATGGAATGCGCACTAAATGGTGGCAAGAAACTAAAGGTTATCCTCTGCTTTTATATACTGTTGATGGAGCTTGCGGCAATAGTGAAGTACATATTTTTTAGCATGGCATAAGGCCTCATTGGGGTAAAAACGCAGAAAAGGATGAAAATGCGTACCGACAAACTAAATATTTGTTAAAAAGCAACACTTAAATTTGGTGGAATAAAACTAATCAATTACCTTTGCAACCACAAAACAAGGGGGATTAGCTCAGTTGGCTAGAGCGCTTGCATGGCATGCAAGAGGTCATCGGTTCGAATCCGATATTCTCCACAAAAAAAGCAACCTACATTTAGGTTGCTTTTTATTTTACCTCATTCTAATAAGATAATCATTTGCCTTGAAGGATAGACATCACCTTGTCGAAATATTTTTGTGTCCTCTCGACACTGTAATGCATACCACCATTCCAAGATCGGATTGCCTGCTCAATATTATGCATGGGATTGAACCATGATTGGAAAAGGAGAAACATCTCTATCGACTTTTTCTTGCTGAAGCGGTCGGAAAGCTTAAAACGTTTCTTCGACTTTCTTTTCTTCAAAATGCTATTACACTCTGCAACCATAACTGGAGTTATCTGCAATACTCCTACCGACGCTCCTTTCACAGCGTTGCTTTTGCCATTGCTCTCCACTTGTATAAGCGCGTCAATAACTGGCTGCCATTGATTGTCCGAATCCACTAAGTCAATCTCATAGGTATCCTTTACTGCCGTTGACTCTATCGCTTGCGCTGCAAAGGCAGGACGAAGGATGAAACTAAAAATAAAGCACAATACAATCTTTACGAATTTCTGCATGATAAATACTTTATGGGACCTGCGCAGCCTCTTGCATCTGCCGTGGAAATGTGAGCGAGAAAACAATCTCACAAGGCCAACATCCCGTTAAACATAATGCCAAATATAATGCTAAAAAGACGGCAAGGTAAAGCACGCCTCATCAGTTTGACATTGCAAAATTACTAAATATTATTGTAATTCAGATACTTATGCAACATTTATTGATACAAGTCAAATGTATATAAAGTTTATTTTGCACAAATCGCATTGAAATTAACAATATGAAAAAGGCTTCCAGGTTGCCCCAGAAGCCTCAATAAAATAGATTTAGCGTATCTATTCAAGCCTTATGTTTGCTTACAATTTTATCACCAAATACTTGCTTACGCTCCAGAATGTTTGCACATCCTTGATATGAAGAACAGATGTGCCATTGTCATTTTTCTCGATAGAATATGAGTCAGACGGCATCTGAGTCATGATCTTAGGATTATCAGAGTTGAGGCGAATGTCATTGTAGTTGCGGATGTCGACCTTTGAGAAGCTGCCTGGCTTGAGGTTAGCCACGTCCACCTTCTTCTTCGCGAGGAATCCACCCTTGATTATGCCTTTTGCCTTGAGATCTTTTGAAGATCCCACAACGACAAAAGCAGTGTGTATCGACTCGTCCTGCTGTGCTATCGTTGTCTTCTGTTGGTCAATGGCCTTGTTCTGGCTCTCAACGGTAGTCTTCAACTGCGTATTGCTCGTTGTAAGATTGTTGACACTCTCGCTTAGCTGGGCTATATTAGCGTTCTTGTCGTTGAGTTGTTGCTGCAAGTCGGCTATTTGGGCGTCCTTCTCGTCGAGCTGAGCCTTATAATAACTAATGAGCTTCTTTATGCGCTGGCCGTAAGCAGAATTGTTGCCAGCGACCTCAGCCTCAATCTCGTTGATACGCTCACGTTGTTTGCGAAGCAACTCAGCCAATCCCTGAAGCTGTGTGCGCATCTGCGCCTTGTCCATCTTACCCTCGCGATTGCCGAGCTGCTTGATAAGTCCTTCTTGGGCAGAGATACTGTCAAGTCCCACTGACATCACGTTAACGAAATCAGCCATTTGCTTGATATCCTCTTGATGAAGACTGTCCGAAGTAGCAAGTGAATCGATAGTGGCTTGCATTTTGTCTGTCTTGCCGTTGTTGCAGCTTATCATGCCACTGGCAACAAGAAGCCCAAGCACACCTGAAAGAATGATACCTTTTACTTTCATAATTAAACTATTTAATTGTTCAATGCCACAAAAATAGGTAAATAATATATACGGGCAATCATTGCAAGGCGTTATTTACTATTTTTTATGATTTATTGTTATTTACAACATAACCTTGAGAACCGTGACAGCCTCAGCCACGCTTGGCACATTGCTTATCTTTATCAACCTATGGCCTTTGCTGTCCTTAAAATTGCAGCGACGGGGATTGTCCATCACATATTTTATTATGCGCCCAAAGGTTTTGCTTTGATAGAAGGGAGAAGCCTGGTTTGAGACGAATTGCATTGACATCACTCCTTGTCGCAACATTATTTTCTCACAACCGAGTTTCCTTCCAAAACGACGCACCAAGACCACTTGCATGAGTTCCTCGCCCTCACGTGGCACTGCACCGAAGCGGTCTACTATTCGTTGTCGATATGCTTTAAGGGATTCGTCATCAGAAATACTGTCGAGCTCCCGATAAAGCAACATTCGCTCAGAACTGGTGGGCACATAAGTGTCGGGGAAGAACATTGGCAAGTCGCTCTCCACGGCGCAATCCTCCACAAACTCATCTCCCGAGACCTCGCGGCCTTCCTTGATATCGTCGGCATAAAGGTCTTGGAACTCATCGTTCTTCAGCTCGGTGACGGCTTGACTAAGAATCTTTTGATAAGTCTCATACCCCAAGTCTTCCATGAAACCGCTCTGCTCTGAACCCAACAGATTGCCAGCACCGCGAATGTCCAAGTCTTGCATGGCGAGGTTGAAGCCGCTACCAAGGTCGGAAAATGTCTCCAAGGCCTCTAGTCGGCGACGTGCCTCAGGTGTGAGGGCGGAACGTGGCGGCGCCATGAGGTAGCAAAATGCCTTCTGGTTTGAACGCCCCACCCTACCACGCATTTGGTGCAAGTCGGAAAGTCCGAAATGATGCGCGTCGTTGACAATGATGGTGTTGGCATTGGGAATGTTTACGCCGTTTTCCACGATTGTCGTGGAGAGCAACACATCATAGTCGTAATTGATGAAGCCCATGATTATCTTCTCCAACTGCTCTGGCTGCATCTGTCCATGCCCTATTGCCACACGGCAATCGGGAACATATTGATGGATAAGCTCCTCTATGTGGGGCAAACTTGAAATCCTGTCGCTGACAAAGAACACTTGCCCCGAGCGGCTCATCTCAAAATTGATGGCATCGGCAATTATCTCATGCGAGAAAGTGCAGAGCTCTGTATGAATGGGATAACGATTTGGAGGCGGAGTGCGCATAATGCTCATGTCGCGGGCACCCATAAGCGAGAACTGCAAGGTGCGAGGTATTGGCGTGGCCGACATTGTGAGTGTGTCGACATTCGTCTTGAGCTTGCGAAGTTTCTCCTTTGTCGAGACTCCAAATTTCTGTTCCTCGTCTATGATCAGCAGTCCCAAGTCGTGCCACTTCACCGCCTTCCCAATCAACTTATGGGTTCCAATCACTATGTCGACACGCCCCGACTCCAAGCCTTCCATCACCTCCCTGGCTTGCTTGGCTGATCGCGCACGCGAAAGATACTCCACGTTGACGGGGAAGTCGCGCAGTCGCTTCTTGAATGTTTGGTAATGCTGATACGCCAACACCGTTGTAGGAACCAGCACTGCGCTTTGCTTTCCGTCGCAAGCAGCCTTGAAAGCGGCACGCACGGCGAGTTCGGTCTTTCCAAAGCCCACGTCTCCACAAACGAGACGATCCATGGGCACGGCACGCTCCATGTCGGCCTTGATGTCTTGCGTTGCCTTCAACTGGTCTGGCGTGTCTTCATAAAGGAAGCTCGCCTCAAGCTCATGCTGCATGAAGTTGTCTTGAGAAAACGCGAAGCCCTTCTCGTGACGACGTTTGGCATAAAGGCGAATGAGGTCGCGAGCTATGTCCTTGATCCTCTTCTTGGTGCGCTCTTTGAGCCTGTCCCACGCCCCTGTGCCCAAAGTGGAAAGCCGAGGTGGCTCTCCGCTGTCGGCAGCCTTGTATTTGGAAATTTTATAAAGGGAGTGGATAGACACGTCCACCTTGTCGTTTTTCTGGTATATGATGCGAATGACCTCTTGGTAGCCACCTTGCGGACTTGGCACCTTTATCAAACCGCCAAACTTGCCGATACCCAAGTCGACATGCACAAGAAAGTCGCCCGGCTGCATCTCCTGAAGTTCCTTCATGGTGAGTGCCATCTTGCCAGAACGAGCCTTGTCTGATGACAGGTTGAACTTATGGAAACGGTCAAATATTTGATGGTCGGTAAAGACACAAGCCTTCAAGTCGTCGTCCACAAAACCAGCGTGAACAGTTCGGTCTACAGCGAGAAGATGATCTCCAAGCTTGTCGGACGTTCCTTCGGCTGACATATCGTTGAGGATATCACGTAGACGTTGCTGCTGCTTGTCGCTATCGGCAAGGATGTAAACATGATAACCTTGCAAAAGCGAATCCTCCAACGACTGTTTCAGATAATCAAAATTCTTGTGGAAAAGCGGCTGTGGTTTTGTGTGGAAAGCAATTGTGGCATTGGCACATTCTTTCTCCGCGAGTCCATCCTTGGTAATTGTTATTTTTTGGAAGCGAGTCAACTCATCAGCAAACACACTTGGCTTGCACAAAACATTCTCGCGGTTCATCTCCTTGCGTATCTGCTCCTGTTCCAACTCCGTGGCACCATCCATCCGCTCCGTCATGGCCTGAGAAGAGAAGCCATCATTGAACGTGCGCTGTATGACATCCAGTACGAAACGCTTGTCTTTCATCACGATTATGGCATCGTCGGGCAAGAAGCTAAGGAATGACACCTTTTCCGTTTCCAACGAAGCCAGCTCCGGCACGATTTCAACTTGGTTCTTTCGATCCAAAGACAACTGGTCTTCCACCGAGAACGTGCGGATCGTATCTATCTCATCCCCAAAGAAATCTATACGGAACGGCAACTCGCAACTGTAAGAATAAACATCCAAGATGCTTCCTCGAATCGCGAATTGTCCTGGTTCGTAAACATAATCAACCTCCGTGAAACTCAAATCACGCAAACGGTGTCCAAGGTCGGTTATCTCGATTGTCTGTGATGTTTTCAAGGCAATCCGACGCTCATCCAAATGACGCTGAGAGACAACCAGCTCCGCAATGGCTTGTGGACTAGTCACTATCATCAATGGTTCACCGCCTTGATTCGTCATGGCCGACAAGGTCTCTGTTCGCGATATTTCATTCGCCGCGTCACGTTGGCCGTATTTCACCGACCTCCTATATGAGGACGGGAAATGGTACGCCTTAGATACCGACAAGTCGTTGTAGAAATAACATGCCTCTTCGGCATCATCAAGGACAAATACGATAGTGCGACCAATTTGCTTCGCCAAAGAGGAAAAAAGAAGCGCAACAGAAGAACCAACAAGACCTTGAAGAACAACATCGCTTACAGTCTTGTCCTTCAAGGTCTTCAATAGGGCGCCAGCCTGAGGCATGCGCCCATACAAATCGACTAATTCATTAAATTTCATTCCACAGGCTTTGGATATTTCTTGAACCATCCGTCAAGTCTCAACCGCATGACTCCAAACAAGGCCTCTGAGAATATGCCACCGCTCATCTTGCTGATGCCCTCCCTACGGTTGACAAAAACGACAGATACCTCCTTGATCTTGAAACCTATCTTATAGGCGGTATATTTCATCTCTATTTGGAAAGCATAGCCCTTGAAACGAATCTTGTCAAGGTCGATGGACTTCAAGACACGACGACGATAGCAAACAAATCCTGCGGTGGTATCGTGTACGGAAATGCCCGTTACAATCCTGACATACTTTGAGGCGAAATAACTCATGAGCACTCTGCCCATGGGCCAGTTGACCACATTGACTCCAGACACATAACGGGAACCCACAGACACATCTGCCCCCTCGTCATGGCAAGCAGCATACAAGCGAGGAAGATCGTTGGGGTTGTGACTGAAATCGGCGTCCATCTCAAAGACATACTCGTATTGCCTCTGCAACGCCCACTTAAAGCCAGTGATATAAGCCGTGCCAAGTCCTTGCTTGCCTTGACGCTCAATGAGGAAGAGGCGATCGCCAAATTCCTCTTTCTGCAACTTGTTGACAATCATGGCCGTACCATCAGGGCTGCCATCATCTATCACCAATATATGGAAACACTTATCAAGGGAGAATACTGCCCTGATAATCTTCTCCATGTTCTCCTTCTCATTATAAGTTGGAATAATCACTATAGAGTCACTCTCATGCATAGGTGTTTTTTTTAGTGCATTGCAAAATTAAGAAAATAATCAGATAATTACATATAGTCCTAACAATTATTTTCAATGAATTAGATATATATTTGGGATTTATTACTAATTTTGCACCCACAAAAAGAAAAAACAACATGAAAGATAAAAAGGCTATTTCGATTAAGACATTGAACAAGAGCAATGTATGGGAGATTCAGGAGAATGACGTCATCAGGATGTGGGAAGCCGCCGAGAAGGATGCCGAATTCAAGGAGAAGCTGCGCCATTTCAAAGACACCATAAAGACGGCGTTCGAGATCGAAGACGTCAAGATAGACAAGCCCGTTGTGACCGACAAGCTTGAGCAACGCGGTTTCAAGATTGGCACTATCTCCTCCGACGAAAAGACCTCTCACAAGATTGCAATCAAGAAGCGTGCGATAAAGCGCGTCACCGACCTCACCTACGAAAACGTTGGACACATCTCCGCGACAAAACTCGTCGAGGTGCTGGAGAGGAATTTCGGCAGTGGATGGGAAAGCTTGCCACAAAGCATACAAGACATCATTGAGAGTGCCTTTGACATTTCTACCACCACGCTGCCTGCTGACCGTCTGCACAAAGCCGGCGGGTTATACGACAAGAAGCTCAACGACGGATATGAGGTCCTTGAGATCGCAAAAGGTTCATGGACCGAAGCCATCTTCATCAAGGAAAAGCCGAAAGATGAACTGAAAGCGGAACTGGAAGAGCCAACCATGCTCAAAGGTGACGACTTCGACAGCGATGAGGACGATGACGAGGACTTGCGCGACGACCTACACGATGACGATGATGAAGATGACGACACTTTCGATGACGACAGGCTCACTGAAGAAAGCTATCGCACCACATACGAGACGAATCCTGACGACCTCAACTATGAGGCTGAGGAAATCAGTGACGATAGTGCAAACTTTTAATCATCGACTTATTCCAAGCACAGTGAATTAACTGGCGAATCATACAGATGCTTTTTCAGGCGAGACTATTTCAACGAGATATAGTCTCGCCAATATTTTTTAAAACATACAATAGATGAAAAACCTTTGGCGAACATTTTTCGGATTCTCAGACAATGGCGCTGACGAGACATTTGCTCAAGCAATGGAACGGGCTAAACACTTGCTGGAGATTCATAACTATGAGGATGCGTGTAGGGTCTTGAAATATGCTGAGAAATACGGCAACGCTGAAGGCATATATGAATACGGATGGTGCTGCTGGAGAGGGACCGGTGTTGTGGAGGATGCGGCAAAGGCTGTGAGGTTATGGAAAAAAGCCGCTTCCATGGGTTATCAGCCCGCAATAGACAGAGTTGAAGCCATAAAAGATTTTATCGCCTCACTTCAATGAGCCGAAACAGTGTCAACATTCCCACATTTAAATTCGCATGAGCCGTCTACTTTTATTTTTGCATATCACCTTATTGCTTGTCGCCAAAGCCACAATAGGTTGCGCTAAAGGTTACACGTGGCAAACTATACCATTGAAAAAGGCATACATCTATCGCCTTTATCTCAACGATAAGCTGCATTCGCCATACTCAATAGACCATCCAGAGACGTTTCTATCAGAGCGCGCAATTAACCGAAGGAAAAGACAAGGCTTGGCCATTGACTCAACCGACCTGCCCGTGTCTCCAACATACATAAACGGTATCAAGTCAAAAGGCTTGACGATAATGGGCACAAGCCGTTGGCACAACACCATAACGGTCTCATCGCCGACGGACAATGTCGCAAAGGCTATTGAAGGAATGCCTTATATCAAGCGCTGCCTCCGACTCTACAAGTCGCCAGACTCCTTGACGGTTTACCCAAGGGAGAAAGTGGGCAAACTCACACGCATCGACTCAACCACAACTTCGGAATACGGTGACGGATTCAAGCAAATCAACTTGCTAAACGGCACAGGACTTCATGCCGCCGGCTTCAAGGGTCAAGGAATGCTCATCGCCATCATAGACGCAGGCTTCCGAAACGCAGACAAAATCAGCGCCTTGAGTAAAAACATTAAGTCGACTGCCGATTTTTCACCAAGACGCACAAGCTGTATTTTCACAGAGCACTATCATGGCACGATGGTTCTTTCCGTTATGGCTGCCAATAAACGTAATGTATTAATAGGTACGGCTCCCGAAGCCGACTACGCATTGATACGCAGCGAAGACATCGAAACGGAGACCCGTGCCGAGGAAGACTCTTGGACCATGGCAGCGGAGTTTGCCGACTCCATTGGCGCCGACCTCATCAATTCATCCTTAGGATACACACATTGGGACGGCGACACCATTGGGCCACGCCTTCGCGACCTCAATGGTCAAACCGCATATATAAGCCAAACCGCTGCCATGCTTGCTTCAAAAGGCATTATCCTTTGCAATTCGGCAGGGAATGAGGGCAACTCTACTTGGCACAAGATCAATGTTCCCGCAGACGCAGACAACATCTTGACAGTTGGCGCGATAGATTTCGACAAGAAGAGCACTGTGTTCTCAAGCCTCGGGCCCACACAAGACGGCAGGGTTAAACCCGATGTTTGCGGACCTGGTAAAAACGTCTACGTGGTAGACGGCTCTGGAACGATGACCACAAACAGCGGCACATCCTTTGCCTCGCCAATAATTTGCGGAATGACAGCCTGCCTATGGCAAGCCCTTCCGGAGCTTACTGCCAAACAAATAATCAGCTTGGTGAGGCAATCGGCAGACAGGCATCAATGGCCCGACAACGTTTATGGCTATGGCTTGCCTGATTACACGAAAGCCTTGTCTATGGGCAAGAAAATGGTTGGCGCGGCAGGCGAAAATGGGGCGAAGTGAGCTAATGCAATAAAAATAAGGTATAAAAAAACAGTCCAAAGCTTTTCTTTTGGACTGTCAAACGATAGTAGTTAGAGATGTCTAACCTGGCTCTGAAGTTCTATTAAGCGAGAACAACCTTGCCGTCCTCACCCTTGAGCTTGCCTTCCTTAAGAAGCCAGCCAATGCCCAAGAGGACCTCAACCTCTGTCTTGCCTGTAAGCTTAACGAGCTCCTTTACAGACTTTGCACCTTCGTTGTCGTGAAGTGCATTGTAAACATCACCTGCACGGAAGCCAGCATTCTCGGCATCAACAAGAATCTCGTCCTTCTTTACCACCTTCTTTTCTGCTGTTTTCTTTACAACTGCCTTAGTTGCCGTTGTCGGCTCTGTTGCTTTTTTCCTTACCATAATTAAATAAAGTTTTTATACAAAACTAACGATTTTATTTCTATTTGTTTATTTGTTGTTTGCAAATATAAACATTTTATGTTATAACCAAACAAAATAAAAGAAAGAAAATTCACAGAAAACAAACTAAAACATCAAAAGCATGAAAATTATTGATACACATCAACCCTAAAGCATTTTTTAGTTGATTTGTATCAAGCGAAAAAAGCCTGATTATCAACAAGTGACAATCAGGCTTCCATATAAGTTCTATATTTTACTTGTTCAAATTTATTGCCAGCTGAAGCTCGTCAAGCTGCTTTTGGTCAAGCTCTGAAGGAGCGTCAAGCATGACATCGCGTCCACTATTGTTTTTCGGGAAAGCAATGCAGTCGCGGATGGAATCGAGACCAGCGAGGATGCTCACGAAACGATCAAGACCGAAGGCAAGACCAGCGTGAGGTGGCGCACCAAACTTAAACGCGTTCATCAAGAAACCGAACTGGGCCTCAGCACGCTCCTTGGTGAATCCAAGCACCTCAAACATCTTCTCCTGAAGGTTGGTATCGTGGATACGCAATGAGCCACCGCCAACCTCAACACCGTTGCATACAAAGTCGTATGCCTTTGCACGAACCTTCTCCGGATGACTGTCGAGCAATGGAATATCGTCAGGATGAGGCATTGTGAATGGATGGTGGGTTGCCATCAAGCGCTGCTCCTCATCACTCCACTCGAAGAGTGGGAAATCAACAATCCAAAGACACTTGAAGACATCCTTGTCGCGAAGGCCAAGACGGTTGCCCATCTCCAAACGAAGTGAGCACAGTTGCACGCGAGTCTTGTTCACCTTGTCACCACTAAGGATAAGAACCAAGTCGCCATCCTTGGCACCTGTAGTCTCCTTCACCTTCTGCAATTGCTCTGGAGTGTAGAACTTGTCGATGGAACTCTTCACTGTACCATCAGCATTATATTTGATGTAAACCAAACCCTTCGCACCAATTTGCGGTCTCTTCACGAAATCGGTAATCTCGTTGAGCTGCTTACGGCTGTAGTCGGCACAACCTGGCACCACGATGCCGCCAATATATGCAGCCTCGTCGAACACAGAGAAAGAACCAGTACCCTTAAGGTCATCCATAAGTTCCACGAACTCCATGCCAAACCTCAAGTCTGGCTTGTCGGAACCGAAGCGTCGCATGGCTTCATCCCATGTCATCTGCTGCAATGGCTCAGGAAGGTCTACACCGCGAATCTCCTTGAACAGCATACGGCACATTGCCTCAAACAGATTAATGACATCCTCTTGGTCAACAAAGCTCATCTCGCAGTCAACCTGTGTGAACTCCGGCTGACGGTCAGCGCGAAGATCCTCATCGCGGAAGCACTTCACTATCTGGAAATAGCGATCCATTCCCGCAACCATAAGCAATTGCTTAAGTGTTTGCGGACTCTGAGGAAGCGCGTAGAACTGTCCTGGATTCATGCGAGAAGGCACCACGAAGTCGCGTGCGCCCTCTGGCGTAGAGCCAATGAGCATAGGTGTCTCGATCTCCATGAACTGGCGAGCGTCGAGGAAGTTGCGTATCAGGATAGTCATCTTGTGCCTCAGCTCAAGATTCTTGCGCACGCTATCACGGCGCAAGTCAAGGTAGCGATACTTCATGCGGAGATCATCGCCACCATCCGTCTTGTCCTCAATGGTGAAAGGAGGAGTGAGCGACGTGCTGAGAATGGTCAGTTTGTTGACGATAATCTCTATGTCGCCAGTAGGCATCTTGTCATTCTTGTTCTGACGTTCAGAGACTACACCCTTCGCCTGAACACAGTATTCTCGTCCTAACTTATTGGCTGTCTCCCAATCTTCCTTGTTGGATGCCTCATTGAAAACCAACTGGGTTATGCCATAACGGTCGCGCAAGTCCACGAAAGTCATGCCACCCATCTTTCTGGTGCGTTGCACCCAACCCGCAAGCGTCACTTCACGCCCAGCGTCGGAGAGTCGCAGCTCTCCGCAAGTATTAGTTCTATACATATTATAAATGTAGTAAATCTTTTCTTCACCGCAAAATTACAACAAAATATTTGAAATGGGTAAAAACTATGAAACAAGCTGCAAAAATAATGTTAAATATCATCTAATAGCTAACATGGAAATAAAAGATTTCTTATTTTTGCAGTATTGTTTGCCAATGACGGCATACAATAGATGTGTATCGACCATCAATGTGTAATGATAAAATTAATAACAATATTGGAATAATGAAGAAATTGCTTTTTACGGCTTTCCTGTTTTTCGCGGGATTGACTGCAACATTCGCTCAAGCCAAGATTTCATTCGACAAGCTCGTGAATGATTTAGGCACATTCTCAGAGGACACGCCCGTGCAAAAATGCACATTCACATTCACCAACACAGGAGACAAGCCATTGGTCATCAACCAAGCCTCCGCAAGTTGCGGATGCACGGTAGCCAACTTTACAAAGGCACCTGTCAAGCCCGGAGAGAAAGGAACTGTCACCGTCACTTACAATGGCAAGGGAAAGTTCCCAGGCCACTTTAAAAAGGCCATTACCGTTCGTTGCAACGGAGTTCCGGTGATAACCCGCATCTACATTGAGGGGGTCATGACCGAGACTAAGGAGAAATAAGCATCTCCGTTAGACAATCTTCTACCTTGAACCCATCTTTTGACTATTTCTAAAAACTTATAACTTATGCAAGAACCGGAAACACCTACCATGTCCTTATCGGGCAAACTAGACATGAAGAAATGTATATTGTTCTTCGTGTCGATCATCTTAACCGTAATTGTCTGGAACCTTCCTTCCTCATGTTTTGGTATTGAAGGTCTGACAACTGTTCAACAACGCGTCATTGCCATATTCGTAATGGCAGTCATGCTTTGGCTTACTGAGGCGATACCGGCTTGGGCAACATCAGTGACCATAATTTTCGTATTGCTTTTCTTTGTAAGCAACTCCTCGTTCAAATTCATGCAAGGATCCGAGGGCGAATATGGCCAGCTGCTCGACTCCGTAGGTATCATGGCCTGTTTTGCCGACCCCACAATCATACTCTTCCTCGGAGGTTTCATCCTCGCCATAGCCGCGACCAAGTCGGGTCTTGACGTTTGGATGGCAAAGACCATGATAAAGCCTTTCGGCAACAAGAGCGAGAACGTGCTGCTTGGATTCCTTCTTATCACCGGCATTTTCTCCATGTTCATCTCCAACACGGCCACGGCTGCCATGATGCTTACGTTCCTAACCCCCGTCTTCAAGGCCCTCCCCGCCAACGGAAAGGGACGCATAGCCTTGACAATGGCAATACCCATTGGTGCCAACCTCGGCGGCATGGGCACACCTATCGGCACACCTCCAAACGCCTTCGCCTACAAAGTGCTCAACGACCCGACAGGTCTGAACCTCGACATCAGCTTCGGTCAGTGGATGGCAGTCATGGTGCCACTCGTGCTAGTGCTCCTCGTCATAGCTTGGTTCCTGCTTCGCAAGTTCTTCCCATTCTCTCAGAAGACCATAGAGCTGAAGATTGAGGGCGACGTGAAGCACAATTGGCGCTCGTTTGTAGTGGGTGTCACCTTCTTCGTGACCATTCTCTTGTGGATTTTCGGCAAGCAACTTGGCATCAACGCCAACACCGTTGCCATGCTCCCGATTGCCGTGTTCGCTTTCTCTGGTGTCATCACGGCAAAAGACTTGCAAGGCATCGACTGGGGTGTCATCTGGATGGTCGCAGGCGGCTTCGCGCTCGGCTTAGCAATGAATGGCACTGGCTTGGCAAAAGTTGCGGTAGAATCAATTCCATTTGGCAGCTGGAGCCCAATCGTAATACTCATCATTGCCGGTCTTGTGTGCTTCTTCCTTTCCAACTTCATAAGCAATACCGCTACAGCGGCTTTGCTCATCCCTATCCTTGCCGTGGTTTGCAACGGAATGGGCGACAAGCTAAACATGATTGGTGGTGACTCGACCGTGCTCATCGGCATAGCCGTGGCAGCATCCGCAGCCATGTCGCTCCCAATCTCCACGCCTCCAAATGCCATTGCCTACTCCACTGGTCTTATCCAGCAAAAGGACATGGCAAAGACGGGCTTGGCTGTCGGAATCATCACGCTTGTGTTAGGATTCAGCGTGCTCATCTTCGTGGGCAAGAGCGGCTTGCTATAAAAGCCTCTTTGCCTTTACAGTGGAAAGCCGTTGCCTTTACAATGGAAAGCCGTTGCCTTTACAGTGGAAAGGCAACGGCTTTTCATTGTAGAAGCAAAACGAGTCAAAAGTGACAAGCCAAAATGTAAAAACGGATGGTTATTTCTCAAGCATTGGCTTGAGGAAACGCGGAGTGTATCCCATTGAGCCTGACGCCACTTGCTCTGGCGTGCCTGCGGATATGATCTGTCCGCCACCACGACCTCCTTCTGGGCCAACGTCAACAATCCAGTCGGCAAGTTTTATGACGTCAAGATTATGCTCAATAATGACAACGGTGTTGCCCCGATCCACCAACTTCTCCAAGACATCCATCAGAATGCGTATGTCCTCGAAGTGCAAGCCCGTTGTAGGCTCATCCAGGATATACAGCGTCTTGCCTGTGTCACGTTTAGAAAGTTCGGTTGCAAGCTTCACGCGCTGGCTCTCACCACCCGAAAGAGTGGTGCTGCTCTGTCCGAGCTTTATGTATCCAAGGCCCACCTCTTGCAGGCTCTTGATTTTCTGCAATATGTTTGGCACGTTCTCGAAAAACTCCACCGCTTGGTTTATGGTCATGTCGAGCACGTCGGCTATCGACTTGCCTTTATAACGCACCTCCAACGTCTCACGATTGTAGCGTTTGCCATGGCACACCTCGCAAGGCACCGTAACGTTGGGCAAGAAGTTCATTTCTATCACTTTATAGCCATTTCCGCCACAAGCCTCACAGCGTCCGCCTTTCACATTGAACGAGAAGCGCCCGGGCTTATAGCCCCTGATCTTTGCTTCCGGCAAGTTGACAAACAGGCTGCGAATGTCGGTGAACACGCCCGTGTATGTAGCAGGATTGGAGCGTGGCGTTCGCCCGATTGGACTTTGGTCAACGTTCACCACCTTGTCGACAGAGTCTATTCCCTCAACCTTGTCGTAAGGCATCGGCCTCTTGAGCGACCGGTATAAGTGTTGGGACAAGATTGGGGCGAGGGTCTCGTTGACAAGGGTCGACTTGCCCGAACCCGACACGCCCGTTACCACTATGAGCTTGCCAAGGGGGAATTCCGCATCAACATGCTTCAGATTGTTGCCGCACGCTCCCATTATCTTGATGCTTTTGCCATTACCCTGACGTCGAACGGCAGGCACAGCGATTTGGCTTTCACCATTGAGATATTGTGCGGTTATGGTGTGGGTCTTCAGCATCTCCTCGGGCGTGCCCTCAAAAACCACTTCGCCACCTTTGCGTCCTGCCCGGGGGCCAATGTCCACTATCCAGTCGGCTGCCCTCATCATGTCCTCGTCGTGCTCAACCACAATGACCGTGTTGCCAAGGTCGCGCAATTGTTTGAGCGAGCGTATGAGCTTCTCGTTGTCACGTTGGTGAAGTCCAATGCTTGGCTCATCGAGGATGTAGAGCACGTTGACAAGTTGCGAACCTATCTGCGTGGCAAGCCTTATGCGCTGGCTCTCACCACCCGACAGCGAAGCCGACTGCCTATTGAGCGAGAGGTAATCGAGACCAACTTCCAAAAGGAAATTGACCCTGGTCTTCAACTCTTTCAATATCTCGTGGGCAATTTTCCTGTTCTGCGGTTCCAACTTGTCCTCTACGGTAGCGAGCCAATCGCCAAGCTCGGAAATGTCAAGATTGGCGACCTCACAGATGTTCTTGTCACCAACCTTGAAAGCCAACGACTCTTTCTTCAGCCTGTTGCCATGACATTCAGGGCATACGCTCGTAGCAAGAAATTGCGCCGCCCACTTTTGGCTCGCGGCAGATTCGTCATCGCTCATCACATCGGTGAGGTATTTGACAACTCCATCGAAAGAGACAAAATAATCGCTCGAAGTGTGCACTATGCTCTTGTCGATGCGAACGGCCTCCAACGAGCCATTCATCACTTCGTCGATAGCCTCGCCAGGTATATCCTTATAGGGTGTCTTGAGGTTGCAACCATGTTTTTGGAGAATGGCATCTATTTGCCAGAATATCATCTGGTTCTTGTATTTACCCAAAGGAACTATGGCTCCGTCGTGAATGCTAAGGTCTTGGTTGGGTATCACTTTCTCCAAGTCGATCTCGTCTACAATGCCCAACCCATGGCATCGGGGGCAAGCTCCCTCGGGCGAGTTGAACGAGAACATGTTTGGCGCAGGGTCACCATAGGAAAGGCCTGTACTGGGGTCCATAAGGCGCTTGGAGAAATTGCGCGCCGTGTCAGAGTCCTTGTCGAGAATCATGATGGTGCCATCGCCCTGTTTCATGGCCGTGGCTATGGAAAGGCGCAACCGCTCATCGTCTTTTTGCTCAACCTTCAGCTTGTCTATCACAACCTCGATGTTGTGGTTCTTATATCGGTCGACCTTCATTCCTCGCGTTATCTCCTTTATCTCGCCATCGACACGAATGTAGAGATAACCCTTGCGGCGCATCGACTCGAAGAGTTCCCGGTAATGGCCCTTGCGCTGCCTGACAAGCGGAGAAAGGATGAAAACCCTCTTGTCCGCATACTCGTCAAGAATGAGGCTCACCACTTTCTCTTCCGTATACTTTACCATTTTCTCACCCGAGACATAGCTATACGCTGTGCCCGCACGGGCAAACAGCAGTCGCAGGTAGTCGTAAATCTCAGTTGTCGTCCCCACGGTGGAGCGCGGATTCTTGTTGGTCGTCTTCTGTTCGATGCTGATAACCGGGCTCAAGCCACTTATCTTGTCAACGTCAGGTCGTTCCATGTTGCCAAGGAAATTGCGGGCATAGGCAGAGAAAGTGTCAATATACCTCCGTTGGCCTTCAGCGTAGATCGTGTCGAAGGCAAGCGACGACTTGCCAGAGCCGGAAAGCCCTGTTATCACGGTCAACGAGTTGCGTGGTATCTTAACGTTTATGTTTTTAAGGTTGTGGACGCGAGCACCCTCAACCGTTATCCAATCTTGTGTAGTCATTGTCATTTTGTGGTCTGTGTCTCAGTGTAACCGCGCAGCAGATTAACGTCTTTCTTTATATTGAATTTTCTTCCGTCAGCCCCACGCGCCTTAACCAAAAGGAAATAAACTCCTTGGCTTACGTCTTTGCCATTGAACTTTCCGTCCCATCCGCCCGTAGGGTCATCCCATGAGTATAGTTTCTGTCCCCAGCGGTTGAATATGGTGGCATGAAACTCTGTTATGCTCTTGTATCCGTCCTTTGCCTTGAAGATGTCGTTTATGCCATCACCGTTTGGGGAAAAGGCGTTAGGAAACTCCAGCTTGCTCTCATAGATGGAAACCGACAATGGCGTGGCATCCGTGCTCCAATAGTCGTTGGCATAACATATCGTATCGTTGCCGTTCACGAATGTTGCCCAAAGCTCTACGAGGTGGCTTCCCGACTCAGAAAAAGTGAATTCCGTGTTCTCCTCATGCCTTACCACATAGGGATTGTCGCGCTGTCCTTGGCGATAGAATCGCCATTCGTAATAAACGGTCCACCCTTCCGTGTTTTCGGCTCCGCTCGAAAAAGAAACCACTAACGGTGCCGACTCGCTTACACTTGTGATTTCAGTTTGCGAGTTTCCCTCGCTGTCGGTATAACTCATCAGTGGGTTGATGGTAGGTGTGGAAGTCTGCCCTGAAGCCTGACCTGTGGCAAACAGCACGATGAAAAGAAGAAAAGCGATATATTTATTCTTCGACCGATGTCTCATTATTAAAATTATTAGAAATGCAAAGATAGTGCAAACCGAATGCAGAACATCAAGCCAGCTTGAATGTCATACAGAGGTGCCGCCTATCTTATGCAAAGATACGCAACTTTTTTAAAGGATGCCGCTTGTATGTCATATTTTTTATGTAAGTTTGCACAATAAAATAAAACTGATTATTCAGAAATGAAAATATCGTTACGATTTGCACTAGTAGTGCTTACGTCGTTGTTTTGTTTTCAATGCTTCGCACAGAATCAAAACTGGCGGGAAAAGTATCAAGTAAAGAAAAAAGACACACTTTATGGCATAGCCAAGAAATATAACATTTCCGTGGACGCCCTGATAGAGGCGAACCCGGAGATGAAGGTAGACGGATTCGAGCTCAAGAAAGGCAGTTATGTTTGCATTCCTTATGCGAACACCACCTCCGGACAAGCCAACGGCAAGCCTGTACGCACGCCAATTCAAACGGTCAAGCTTCCGTTTTCAGGCAAGACCGTAAGGGTTGGTGTCATGCTTCCGCTACACGATGTTGACGGAGACGGCAGACGCATGACAGAGTTTTATCGCGGAATGCTCATCGCCTGCGACTCGTTGCGCGCCATGGGCATGTCTATCGACATCCACGCTTGGAACGTAAATATCGACGCGGACATCACCAATTTTATCAAGCAGCAAGGAGCCACAAAATGCGACATTATTTTCGGTCCGCTGTATAGCAAGCAAGTCCATGCCCTCGCCGAGTTTTGCAAGGCACGCGACATACTGATGGTCATCCCATTTTCCATCACTGGCGACGACGTGTCGATGTACAGGCAGATCTTCCAAGTTTACCAAACCAACGACCGACAGACAAACAACAGCATAGAGACATTTCTGAAGCTCTTCGGCAATTGCCATCCCGTCTTCATCGACTGCAACGACAAGACTTCCACCAAAGGCAACTTCACTTTTGGGCTGCGCACTCGCCTTGAAAGCCACAACATAGGCTATGGCATAACAAACGTGGGCAGTTCGGACGACGTTTTCGCCAAACAGTTCAGCCCCACACTCCAGAACATCGTAATACTGAACACTGGCCGTTCTCCAGAGTTGACATTGGTGCTCAACAAGCTCGCAATATTGAAAGCGACAAGACCCGAACTGAAAATAAAGCTCTTCGGATATACAGAATGGATGATGTATCTTGGCATCGACGAGGCAAAGTTTCACGAGTTTGACACTTACATACCTTCCACGTTCTATTATAACCCGGCGAGCCCACGAACGCAATCGCTTACGCGAGCCTATCGCCAATGGTTCAAGCAAGACATGCAAAACGCGTTGCCACGCTTCGCGTTGACAGGCTACGACTACGCCCAATTCTTCCTTCGCGGCTTCGCCAAGTATGGCAAGACCTTCAAGGGCATCAAGAACCAAAACACATGGAAAGCCGTGCAGACTCCATTACAATTCAAGCAGGTGGGAACGGCAGGCATGCAAAACGATTTCTTCCAGCTCATTCACTTCATGCCTAACGGCAATGTTGAAGCCATTTCATATTGACAATTATGAGATTACCATTCAAGATATTGATAGCAGCGATATGCTTCCCCCTGTTTGCCCATGCGCAGATAGGCGAACACCGCAACACACTCTCCATTGGAGCTAACGCGGGATATAACCTGACAAGCATACGCTTTACGCCAAAGGTGCTGCAAGGCATGAAGGGTGGCACTAACATTGGCTTTACCGCCCGCTACTCCGTTGAGAAATACTTTGCCACAATAGCCTCAATTCAAGCGGAAGTAAATTATAGCCAGATGGGCTGGAAAGAAAACATACGCGACATGAACAACCAGCCCGTGATAAACTCTGTCACGAAACAAGCCGAGGAATACGAGCGCACAATCAACTATATACAAATTCCCCTCTTCGCTCACCTCGCCTGGGGAAAGGAAAACAAGGGGTTCAATTTCTTCCTCAATGCCGGTCCGCAATTTGGCGTCTACATGAGCGAAAGCACCAAGACAAATTTTGACTGGGCAACCCGCAACGTGGAAGACCGCTCCAACAAGGTAGTGGCGCAAGACACCATGAGCGTCGAAAACAAGATAGACTATGGAATAGCAGCGGGCCTCGGAGTGGAATGGGCAACGAAGAAGCTTGGCAGGTTCACCCTTGAGGCACGTTATTATTATGGTCTCGGCAACATATACGGCGACTCCAAACGCGACTATTTCGGATCAAGCAATTATGGCACGATAACCATCAAACTGGAGTGGCTTGTCGACATAATGAGATAACCATAAAATCCCGTATAGCATTTTATATATAAACCATAAACTTATTTTATATGTTTGAAAACCAACCAAAAGGACTTTATGCGCTCGCCCTTGCCAACACAGGTGAGCGTTTCGGCTATTACACTATGCTTGCCATCTTCGTTCTTTTCCTTCAATCCAATTTCGGATGGGGAGAGGGATTGGCAGGAACCGTCTATGCCACTTTCTTGATGCTCGTTTATTTCCTGCCTATCGTAGGCGGAGCCGTAGCTGACAAGATCGGATTCGGCCGATGCGTAACATTCGGCATCATCGTGATGTTCATTGGATACCTGTTGCTTGCCATTCCTGCCGGCGCCGGAGCTGCTGCAATAGCCATCATGTCGCTTGCCTTGGTACTCATAAGCATGGGTACGTCGTTGTTTAAGGGCAACTTGCAAGTGATGGTGGGCAAACTCTACGATGACCCCAAATTCGCAAACCAGCGCGACGCAGGCTTCTCCATCTTTTACATGGCAATAAACATTGGTGCGCTTTTCGCTCCTACCGCCGCAACAAAGCTTCACGCTTGGGCAATGACCGCACTGAACGCATCGGAGGCATCGGCATACCACTATGCCTTTGGCGTGGCTTGCCTGTCGCTCGTGGTCTCCATCGCCATCTATTATGGCTTTAGATGGACATTCGCACATGTAGACAACACCGCAAGCAAGGCCAAGAAAGACAATGACAGCAAGGCCGTTGAGGCCCATGTTGAGACAGCTGAAGAAAAAGCAGACACTCACAGCCGCCTCGTGGCGTTGTTCCTCGTGTTTGCCGTTGTCATTTTCTTCTGGATGGCATTCCACCAAAATGGTTTGACGCTTACCTATTTCGCACGCGACTTCACGCAGACTACCGCTACTGGCCTCGTTGGAATGTTGTTCGACGTTACCAACCTGCTCGGTGTCATCGTTTTAGTTTACGCCCTCTTCGCCATTTTCCAAAGCAAGACAACAAAAGGACAGGTGATCTCTGGCATAGTGATCCTTGCCTGTGCCGCGTTCCTTGGATACAGGATATTCGAGTCGGCAGGACAGACCGTCAACGTTGACGTGCCTCTCTATCAGCAGTTCAACCCTTGCTTCGTGGTAATGCTCACTCCGGTCAGCATGGCTCTCTTCGGCTGGCTGGCATCAAGAAAGAAAGAGCCATCTGCACCACGCAAGATTGGTCTTGGAATGTTGGTCGCAGGCATCGGATATGTCATCATGATAGCCGCATCTGTTGGCTTGAGCTACCACGCATCATACGTTGCCGACGATCCTCAGCGCGTTAGCCCATTGTGGCTCGTAAGCACTTATCTCGTTCTTACGTTCGCCGAGTTGCTTCTCTCACCTATGGGTATCAGCTTCGTAAGCAAAGTGGCACCAAAGAAATATCAAGGCGTCATGATGGGTTGCTGGTTTGGAGCCACCGCCATTGGCAACTTCCTCGTACAGATTCCGGCATACCTCTGGAACAACGTGCCACTGACAGCCGTTTGGGGCGTGCTTGTGGCATTGTGTCTCGCAAGCTTCGTCTTCATCTTCTCTGTGATGAAGAAACTTGAGAAAGTAGCTTAAACAAACCACTATGTAATGTAGTTGCAAATAAGAATACAAGAAAAGGCAAGTTAGTTATATCAAACAACTTGCCTTTTCTTTTTTAAGCCTAAATGAAACGCCAAAAAAGTTGGAAAAAACACGAATAAAAGAGTTTGATTTTATCATTTTATTCGTAACTTTGCACTTATAAGATATTTATTTAAGCATTTCCTGTTCTTTGGAAGTGTTGCTCTTATTTTTAAATCAATATTTTCATACATTATATATGTACAAAAAGGAAGAATTATCTGTCATGGGTAAGGATGAGCTTGCCGATATTGCCAGAAAACTTGAGCTATCCCCAGAAACTTATAAAACAAATGAGGATTTGGCTTATGCGATTCTTGATAGACAAGCAGTGATAGGAAGCAAGAAGAGACCAACTATCGACAAAAAGGAACAATTGGCAAATGCTCCCTCACAAGATAATATCCAGACACAAGAGACATTGTTCAGCGACACCTCTGATCCACAACAACTCCTCGCTGAACTTGAGGAGACGTTGAAAAACCAGCCTAAGCACCGTGGACCAAAGACCAAGATTGAGCGCGAGCTGATAGCCAAAATTACAGAAGTGAAAAAGATGATAGCTTCTGGCACAACCGCTACTGAGCAAACAAATATGCACGAGGAGACTCCCAACATGCCCGCCACGGTGTCGCACAAAGACATCTTACCTGCCGTGACACCTACGGAAAATGGCAACAATGAAGAGTCTACAAACATTATTGCAAAGTTTCAAGCTCAACTCACAGCCGAAAACGAGAATGCCGAGGCTGAGAAAGAAGGCTCAACCGATGAATCTAACAGTTCTGTTGACAATAATGTTACAGATACCGTTTGGGACGGAGACCCTGCAGATGGCACCGACTTCATCACAATAGTCGACATACCTGTAGAGGACCAAGGCATCACGCCAAACTATGACATGTTTGACCATCCCACCACTGGGCCTTCTTTTGTTCAGCAAACACCTGTTGAAACCGAAGTCATCCAGAAGGACAATATTATAGACACCCCCGAGCCATTTGACTTCAACGACATTATCTCCGCCAACGGAGTGCTTGAAGTGATGGCAGACGGCTATGGCTTCTTGCGTTCGAGCGATTACAATTATCTTTCCTCACCTGACGACGTATACGTTCCCAACAATCAGATTAGGCGCTATGGCTTGAAAACTGGAGACGTCATCGAAGCACGCGTACGCCCGCCACACGATGGAGAGAAGTATTTCCCGATGACAAGCATCGTTACTATCAACGGTCGTAGCCCTGAAGAAGTCAGGGACCGTGTGCCATTCGAGAATCTCACGCCCCTGTTCCCAGACAGTAAGTTTGACCTTACGGGTGATCCTGCCACAACAAACCTTTCCACCCGAATAGTAGACTTGTTCGCTCCAATAGGAAAGGGACAGCGCGCATTAATCGTTGCTCAACCAAAGACGGGTAAGACCATTCTGATGAAAAACATTGCCAACGCTATAGCGGCAAACCATCCCGAGGCCTATCTCATGATGCTTCTCATCGATGAGCGTCCAGAGGAAGTCACCGACATGGCTCGCACCGTCAATGCTGAGGTTATAGCCTCAACCTTTGACGAACCAGCCGAACGCCACGTAAAGATAGCCGGAATAGTGCTTGAGAAGGCAAAGCGAATGGTGGAATGTGGCCATGATGTCGTCATTTTCCTCGACTCCATAACACGTTTGGCAAGAGCTTA
This sequence comes from Escherichia coli, assembly GCA_963593695.1. Taxonomy (GTDB): domain Bacteria; phylum Bacteroidota; class Bacteroidia; order Bacteroidales; family Bacteroidaceae; genus Prevotella. The sequence goes on from CAVBBO010000026.1 coordinate 61,360, forward strand.
CAACACAGTGTCTCCCGCATCAGGCAAGGTGCTTACAGGTGGCGTTGACGCCAATGCATTGCAAAAGCCCAAACGTTTCTTTGGCGCGGCAAGAAATATCGAAGGTGGTGGCTCACTTACGATTATTGCCACAGCCCTTATAGACACTGGCTCAAAGATGGACGAGGTAATCTTCGAGGAATTCAAGGGAACAGGCAACATGGAGTTGCAACTCGACCGCAGCTTGTCAAACAAGCGTATCTTCCCATCCGTCAACCTTGTCGCATCAAGCACAAGACGCGACGACTTGCTTCTGGATAAGACTTCGCTTGACAGGATGTGGATTCTGCGTAAGTATATTGCGGAAATGACGCCATTGGAAGCCATGAATACTATTCACGACCGCATGGCTCACACCCGCAATAACGTTGAGTTCCTTGCCTCAATGAATGGCTAATCAACACCAGCCATAATCAATCGGTCAATTTCAGAAATATCATAACGATCAAGCAGAGACGCATCTTCCTTAAACTTATCCGAAAGGATGTTTTCGTAGAGATGCGTCTTTGCTTTCTTAGCTTCTTCAGCCATTAGCGACACAAAAACAGCAAAATGCTTAGCGGCAACTTGTCCTTCTCCCATAAACCAAGAGCAATAACCCGCATTGAGATGGTCAACGGCTACATCATTGCCAGAAGCAAGAATGTCTGTATATAATCTTGATGCTTTTTCTGTTTGCTTCGTACATAGAAGTCCCCAAGCCAACACCCGCCTTACGTCCAAGTTTTCTTGGTTATTATAATACAACTCATAGAGTTTTTTAACCGCTTCCTCTTCCCTACCGTCATTAATAAGGGCTATCGCCTCATTCATCTTGTACTGTTGCTTGTCGGGAAACAGTTCCGACAAACGACGATAGAGCTCTGTCGCCTTAGCATAATGAGCACAATGAAAACTTGCCATAGCATAACCTTTCAACGACTTCTCACCGTGCTTCTCAATTTCGTATGCCTTGGCAAACAACTTCTCCGCCGCATGGTAATCACTGTTCTTTAAGGCAATTCGAGCAGCTAAAAGATTATCATCCAACTGGTTCCCATCGAAATAGTTGTCAAGCATCGTCTTGACAACAATATACATCTTTCGCTTTATAAGAAACCCCACAATACTTATAGCCCCATCGTGCATGGACTTATGGAACACAGAGTTGTTGAGGAACATCTTATTGCTTTCAGACTCAAATGGATTACTAAAAGCCTTACGACTATCGTTGATACGGAAGAACCTATACAAGTCTTGAAGATATTGCCTGCGGAAAAACGCTGGAGTATTCATCACGCCTTCCATTCCCGTCATGACCATATCTGAGTTGTTGCCTATCATCTCCTTTATATTGTCTGGGAGTTGAGGAAATACCGTAGCCATCGCCAATGCGAAACTGTATTTGTCGGAATCACAAAAAGGCATGCTGGACAGCAAATTAGACATGAACTTTGTATCCCTTATCTCTTTTGACAAATGAGCAAGCCCCGGATGCTGCACATAAAATGGGGTAAACCAATTGGACAACGTAAAGAAGAAACCAAACCTCTTCATCTTGGAGAAACCTCCAAAATATATGTCAGCGCCACGCTTCTGCATTTCTGCCATCTTGCGCACGCTTTGTTCTATTTCCTCTATTTTCTTGTCACTGCTATCACCATGAAGAATGTCATCCATTGGATTTTCATCCTTCTCTCGTATGCCAAACCTAGTCACCTCTATATTTTGGTTCTTGATTATGTTTGGCATCACGTCCCTATTTATTGTTTGGGTGTCTTGCTCGGCAGACATGCAAAACACTACCTGCATCTGAAGCTCCACCAGCTCATCACGAAAGCCCTTGTCGATCAACAAGAGTTTAACTTCATCAGAGATATTCGGGAATAAGCTGAAATCTCCATTGTCCAACGCAAACACCCATCCAATGAGAGCCCTTTGCCTCAACTTGTCATCGGTAGCCTCCTTGTAAATTTTTAGAAGTAGCAACACCTTGACTGGATCTGGCGACAAAAGTGACGACATCATCACTGCCGCACACAAGGAAAGTGCATCTGTGTTCTCGATTATTGGAGAAAGAATGAGATTGGCAATATCAACGGCATGCTCATTGCTCCACTGACCGGAAAACAATATTTGGTTGAAAGCCTTGGACATTATATTATGCCGATTTTCATAAAGAGCCTTGCGCTTCTCCGTAACCTTCTCCTCGGGCTCAAGGGTCAACATAGCCAAGTCGGACACGAATAGCTCAAGATTGCTTCGAAGGCTGTCTACGTCAAGTGGCGTGGCATCACGAAAAACCAATGGAGCAACTACTGGATCAAACTGTTTGCGAACTTGCAATATTACATCCGACAGTTTTCTATAAAGACGCTGACTCAGTTTGCCATATAAGTCCGCACGTGTATTGTCTTGAAAACCACGAAGCATGTAGTCGCTCATCAACCGATAGCTATCACCAATGCTCTCCAGTTCATCGTCTGACGGACGTGAGTATTCTGCCATAAGCGTCTGCGTCTTATGCAATATTGAGCCAAGAGGCTGCTTGCCAGACAGCTGTTTCATCAGCGTGTCTACGCTCACTAAAAAGTCTTTCCAGTTGGTATTGTCAAGCCTTGTCATATATTTCAGTATCTTTTCGCTATGTTTATGTCATGCTCCCTTGGCTGTTTCACACGGCTGAAGCGCAGCTTGGGCAACGCCTTAATAGTCTTGGCATCTGCGTTGGTATATTTGCTTATGACTGCGGCATAGTGTTGCAACCCATAGTGATTGATTGAATCCACTGTCATGTTATACACTTTTATGAAGGAGTCAAGTTGCTTTTGCCGCCTTTTGTCTTTCAGTGCCTCTTCCCTGAATGCTATTACACCAAAACGAACACCCTTGTCACGACTGTCCATCAGCATTGGATTGTTATACAAACGTGCCGTTGTCGCCTGGGGTTCAGTAAACAACGCCGCATCCATCTCGTTGTTGATGACCATCTTTATGCGAATGCGAGGGTCATTTATTTGAACCTTAAAAACGTCAAACTTGGGTTTTGCGCTATCAATTGCATAATCGGCAAGATAATCAGTCACAGAGAATCTTGTCATGGCAATCATCTTGTCGGACAATTGTTTAAGTTCCTTGATACGGGAAATACGATTTGTGTATAGTTGCCAATAGGCATCGGTAGCCGTTACATATCGCAACATCATGCCACCTTTCTTCAATCGTTCCGTTCTTACAAGGTCACTGACCATTCCTTCTATATATTTGCCTTTCATCAGCGAATCGCAATCAATCTGTGCGTTTCTCAGCTTCAAGTGCACGTCAACACCGTTTTTCTTGAAAAGACTATCCTCCACTCCTATGAACAGTGGCAAACAATCAAGAGTAGGCACCGTGGCAATTTTTAACGCAAGACTATCCTTGCGCAACAATTCCTTGCGCGACAGTTTCTCCTCTTGCTTTGCCTCTTTATAACTCTTGTTGCATGAAGACATCAATGCAGAGAGCAACAAGAGACCTAAAATAGAGGCAAATGCCATTCTATTGTTGAAGCATCCAATAATTCTATTCTTCATATTCCGTAGTATCGTTGATGCCTGCCTCACGTAAGGCTTCAATACGTTCCCTGCAAGTGCCACATTTCCCACAATGCTTATGGCTGCCCTTATAGCAGCTCCAAGTCTCACTGTAGTCTATCCCAAGTGCCTTACCATGCTTGGCTATGTCTGCCTTTGTTATATTGGTATAAGGGGCCAATAGCTCCACATCCACATATGTGCCAGCCTTCGCTGCCGCCGACATGTTGTTTACAAACTCCGGGCGGCAATCGGGATAAATGGTATGATCACCGCCATGATTTGCCATCATCACATACTTTAGATGGTTAGACTCTGCGAGTCCTATAGCAATCGAAAGCATTATCCCATTGCGAAAAGGAACAACTGTCGACTTCATATTCGCGTCGTCGTAGTTGCCCTCTGGAATTGCGTCAGCGCCTTCCAACAGACTCGACTTGAAGTATTTTGACATAAAGCCAAGGTCTATTGTTATATGAGGGATTCCCAAACGCTTGCAGTGCATATCAGCAAAAGGTATCTCACGAAGGTTATGATTGCTTCCATAGTTGAACGAAACACCCATGGCTATGCGATCCTTATACTCGTAAAGCATCGTAATGGAATCCATTCCACCACTTACAATAATTATGCTGTCTTTCATACGTAAATCATTTTTCTTTAATTAAACAAAGCCCTAAGTGCTTCCTCCACTTTCCTTACAGGATGAAGTTGTATGGCATACTTCTTAGGGTTTATGCCTTTCATGTTATAGGCAGGCAATATAATATGATTAAATCCAAGTTTCTCGGCTTCCGCTATCCGTTGTTCCACCCTACTGACAGGTCTTACTTCACCGCTAAGCCCTACCTCTCCGCACATGCACCAACCATTCTCGATAGGCGTGTCGACATTGCTTGACAACACGGCGGCTATCACGCTCAGATCCATGGCCATGTCCGTGACTCTCATTCCACCGGCAATGTTGAGAAACACGTCTTTTTGCATAAGCTTGAAACCAACTCGCTTTTCCAATACGGCAAGAAGCATATTCAACCTACGTTGGTCAAATCCAGTTGCAGAACGTTGGGGCGTGCCATACGCCGCTGTTGAGACAAGGGCCTGGGTCTCAACAAGGAATGGCCTAAGACCTTCCACGGTTGAACTGATGGCGACTCCCGAAAGCCCTTCATGATCTTCGGTCAACAACAGCTCGGAAGGATTGGACACCGCACGCAAACCATCTTGCCGCATTTCATAGATTCCAAGTTCCGACGTACTGCCAAAACGGTTTTTGATACTTCTCAATATCCTGTAAACATAATGCTGGTCGCCCTCAAACTGTATCACCGTATCAACAATGTGCTCAAGGATTTTCGGGCCAGCCAATGTGCCTTCCTTGTTTATGTGGCCAATGAGAATAACGGGAACTCCACTGCTCTTGGCAAACCGAAGCAACGAAGCGGCACATTCCCTGACTTGAGAAACACTTCCAGGCGAAGAGTCTACTTGCTCGGTGGATATGGTCTGGATTGAATCAATGACAACAAGACTTGGGTGCAACTGCTGAATGCCCGAATATATTTTCTCCAGCGAGGTCTCACAAAGGATAAACACATTGTCAATCTCATTTGCGGTGCCACCACTCCCGTCTTCAGCGACAGCGTTGCCAGACACTGCATTTTTTATTCGTTCAGCTCTCATCTTTATCTGATGAGCGCTCTCCTCTCCACTGACATACAAGATAGGCATGCCGCTCATGCCGAGCAGTGTTTGCAACGTAAGGGTCGACTTACCAATACCCGGCTCACCGCCAAGCAGCACTATGCTGCCAGGAACAAGCCCACCTCCAAGCACCCTATTGAGTTCAGGGTCCTCTGTGTCTATTCTCGGCGCGTCTTGCAAAGGAATCTCCTTCAGTCGCAACGGTTTGCTTTCGTCATGACCAACAACAGATTTGCCCAAGCCCTTGCGCAATGACGCAGCAGTGGTCTTGGCGTTCATGGAACCAAAGTTGGCATCCACCTTTATCTCCTTGAAGCTATCCCACTCGCCACAAGAAGGACAACGCCCAAGCCACTTCGCCGATTCATATCCGCAATTGCTGCAGACATACATGGTCTTGTCTTTTGGCATGGCTACTGACTAATTGTAATCTTTATTCGTAAACAGCTTGTCAATCAAGACTTCACCTGTCTTGCTCGACTTCATGACATAATGAAAATTATAGCCAGCTTGCTTATATTCCTTCATGCTTGTGTTTTCTTTCAAGCTATTCAGAATGGTGGATATAATTTGTTTTTTATTATTCTCTATAATGGCAGAATCATCCAGCTTGCCCGACAAAGAATAGTAATAACCAAACGTATGAGTTTCACGAGAAAAAGTCACGCTGTCTGTCCGCTGACCGTTTTCTATCGGGGTAGGACAATAACGCTCAGTGTATTCCTCAGCCGTCTTTGCCGCAAGGTCTTCCAATGTCGTGCGGTGACACGCTGAAAATAAAAGCATCGCAAAAGCAAGAACCAATAAATTGTATTTCTTCATCTATATTCTGTCTTTATTATGCATTCTTTTTAGCGCAAAGTTAAGAAAAATATGTAATTTTAGATAACCATTGTCCCATCTTTTTTGTAACTTTGCGACAAAGATTATAATTTTCGAATGGAAAACATCCGCAATTTTTGCATTATAGCTCATATAGATCACGGAAAGTCAACGTTGGCTGACAGAATGCTTGAATATACCAAGACCATCAAGATAACTGAAAACCAGATGCTTGACGACATGGACCTTGAACGTGAGCGAGGCATAACCATCAAGAGCCACGCGATACAGATGGAATATGAGCTAAATGGCCAGAAATATATTCTCAATCTGATTGATACTCCGGGACACGTCGACTTCAGCTATGAGGTGTCCAGAAGCATTGCCGCATGCGAAGGCGCATTGCTCGTCGTGGATGCCACGCAAGGCGTACAGGCCCAGACCATATCCAACCTGTATATGGCCATCGATCACGACTTGGAGATAATACCTGTCATCAACAAGATAGACATGCCCAACGCAATGCCTGATGAGGTTGAGGACGAGATAGTGGACCTTATCGGCTGCGACCACGAGAGCATCATAAGGGCGAGCGGCAAGACAGGAGAAGGCATTCCCGATGTCTTGAAAGCCGTAGTGGAACGCATTCCGGCTCCTAAGGGTGACCCCAAAAAGCCACTGCAAATTCTTATCTTCGACTCCATTTTCAACTCTTTCCGTGGCATCATAGTGCTTGGAAAGGTTATCAACGGTGCAGTCCGCCAAGGCGACAAGGTAAAGTTTGTACAAACCGACATGGAATACACCGCCGACGAGGTTGGTGTCTTAAAGATGGACATGGAACCTCGCAAAGAGTTGTCAACAGGCGAGGTGGGATATATTATATCAGGCATCAAGACAGCCACGGAGGTTAAAGTGGGTGATACAATAACCCACGTCAACAACGCGTGTGAAAACGCCATAGAAGGTTTTCAGGAGGTCAGGCCAATGGTTTTCGCCGGTGTCTATCCAATCGACCCTGCAGAATACGAGAACCTTCGCAGCTCTCTTGAGAAGTTGCAACTCAACGACGCGAGCCTCACTTTCATGCCTGAGTCTTCACAAGCCTTAGGCTTTGGTTTCAGGTGCGGCTTCCTTGGCCTTCTCCACATGGAGATTATCCAAGAGCGTCTCGACCGTGAGTTCAACATGGAGGTTATAACCACTGTTCCAAACGTATCTTATAAAGTCTACACCAAGCAAGGTGAGGAATTGGAGGTTCATAACCCAAGCGGTCTCCCTGACCCCACAGAAATCGACCATATCGAAGAACCTTACATCAAGGCCACCATCATCACGTCGAGCGACTATATTGGCCCCATCATCAAGCTCTGCCTTGACAAGCGAGGCGAACTTCTTGACCAACAATATATTTCCGGTAACCGAGTAGAGTTGCACTTCATGATTCCATTGGGCGAGATTGTCATCGACTTCTACGACAAGCTCAAGTCCATATCCAAAGGTTATGCTTCTTTCGATTACCACATCGACAGCTTCCGTCCATCAAAGCTCGTCAAACTCGACATCCTGCTTAATGGAGAGCCTGTTGACGCGTTGTCCACCCTTACACACCAAGACAATGCCGTCACGATGGGACGCAATATGTGTGGCAAGCTAAAGGAGCTCATTCCGCGTCAGCAATACGACATAGCGATTCAAGCTGCCATTGGCGCGAAAATAGTGGCAAGGGAAACCGTGAAGCAGGTCAGAAAGGACGTGCTCGCCAAATGTTATGGCGGTGACGTAAGCCGAAAAAGGAAGCTCCTTGAGAAACAGAAGAAAGGTAAAAAGCGCATGAAGCAAATAGGCAATGTGCAGGTTCCTCAAAAGGCCTTCCTTGCCGTGCTAAAGCTTGACTAAAATTGGGAACACAATTTATTCAGCCTAAATAGTATAATCATGAAAGAACTTCAGAACACAACCCGTGACATAGCACGTGAGCTCGCAAGAAAGTACAGCACGATGACTCACGAAGAACTTGACACGCTTGAAAGCATCCTCGTGCCAAAGAGGTATTCAAAGGGAGAGATGATTCTAAAAGAAGGAGAAGTCTGTGAGAACATCTATTACATAGACAAAGGATTAGTTAGGCAATTTTATTTCAAGAAGGACAAACAGTTGACCGAGCACATCGGCTCCGACGGCGAGATATTCATGTGCATCGAGAGTCTTTTCAACGAAGAACCCACTTATCTGCAAGTCGAGGCCTTGGAGCCTTCTTCCATCTATCTCATCCCAAAACACAGGCTTGAGCAGGTGGCATTGCACAATGTCAACATCCAGATACTATACAGGAAGATTTTGGAAGAGAGCCTCATCATATCACAGCAACACGCCGACTTGCTGAGGTTCGAGACTGCCCAAAACAGATACTTGCGCCTGTGCAAGATAAAACCACAGGTGGTGCTCCGCGCCCCTTTGGTCTATATCGCAAGCTATCTGCAAATGACACCAGAGACATTGAGCCGCGTAAGGGCAGCATCCATCTAAACTCTCTGCGTGGTGCGCCTTAAGCGACGCCAACATGACACCCCACATATAAAAGCAAGGGCGACTTTGAAATTTCAAAGTCGCCCTTGCTTTTATATTATATGTGTGAGACTGCCTGTTTCCAAGCAAAATCTTGGCTACTTCTTGCCAATGTTCATAATCCAACGAATAGGATGCTTCATGAATCCCTTCAGTCCACGCTCATTGAGATTGGGCTGCACCACGCCTTTCCTGGCCTTCTGCTTCCCGTCTTCTACCTGCTTGGCCTGTTGCCCCTTTTGCTTCGACTGCGTCTGCTCCGGCTGCTGCCTACGTTGCTTGTCGGCATATTTGTGACGTCCACGCTGTTTTGGAGCCTCACCCTCGGGCCTTGTTTGTTGCTGCGCATGCTGACGTTCTTGCTTTTGACCGTTGCCGCGCTGTTTTCTCTCTTGCTTCGGCTGGCCTTGCTGTTGGCCTTGTTTTGACTGACCTTGTTGTTGTCCTTGCTTTGGCTGACCCTGTTGTTGTCCTTGCTTCTGTTGAGATTCCTGCTTCTGCTGCCTTGCTTGTGGCTGGCCTTGCTTGGCATCTTGCTGATTATCACGCCTTGGCTTTTGCCTTTGAGTGCCATCAGTATTACTCCTGTCGCCTTTATCCTTGCGTCCAGAACGCTGCTTGGCGTCCTTGTGGGCATTGTTGTCACGGTCCTTCCTTCGGCGGCTCTTTGCCGATGTCTTACCCGGACGACGCGACGTGGTATACTCGGGGCCTTCACCGCAACCCTCAGGCAAGCTGCATTTTTGGATATCCTGTTCAAGGAATTTCTCAATCTGGTGGAAAGCATACATGTCGTCCTCATTGACAAACGTGATGCCAACGCCATCCCTATCGGCACGAGCCGTACGGCCAATGCGGTGAACATAGTCCTCAGCGTCGTGCGGAACGTCAAAGTTGATGACCATTGCTATGTCGTCAATATCTATACCGCGAGCCACGATGTCGGTAGCAACGAGCACGTCTATCTGACCGCTCTTGAACTTGAACATAATGTCATCCCTCTCGGCTTGCTCAAGATCGGAGTGCATTTCTCCGCTGTTGATTTTCATCTTGATAAGGGCCTGGTTAATCTGCTTCACCTTCATCTTGCTACCCGAGAAGATGATCACGCGCTTCAAGTCGCCAGCCTTGAAGATGTCCTGAATGATTTGCAACTTTTGCGTCTCATAGCAGATGTATGCGCTCTGCTTTATCTTTTCAGCGGGCTTGCTCACGGCAAGCTTCACCTCTACAGGGTTCTTCAGTAAGCTCTGGGCAAGCTTCTCTATGTCTTTCGGCATCGTGGCCGAAAACATTATCGTCTGGCAATTTTTCGGAAGCTTGGAAGCTATCTTCATGATGTCGTCGGAGAAACCCATGTCGAGCATGCGGTCTGCCTCGTCGAGCACGAAGAAGCTAACCTTCGATAAGTCGATATTGCCCATAGAGATGTGCGATATCAATCGTCCCGGAGTGGCTATTATCACGTCAGCACCGAGGCGCATGCTCTTCATCTCCTGATCGTAGCGGTTGCCGTCGTTGCCTCCATATACAGCCACGCTCGACACGTCGGGCAAGTAATAGGCGAAGCCTTGCATAGCCTGGTCTATCTGCTGTGCCAGCTCACGCGTTGGAGACATCACAATACAGTTTACGACATCCTTTGAATAATTGCCACTGTCGAGCCTGGAAAGTATTGGCAACAGATAGGCAGCCGTCTTTCCTGTTCCGGTCTGTGCCACACCCATGACATCGTGGCCGTCCAAGATTGGTGGTATACATTTTTCCTGCACAGGGGTGCATTCGTCAAAACGCATGTCATAGAGAGCGTCAAGAACGTTGTCGGTGAGATTTAATTCTTCAAATTTCATTGTTTTCTTTCTTTTTAATGTCAACCGCCAAGGCGGCATGGGGTGGATTGATGCGGGTGGGGTTAATTAGGTGCCTTTCGATAACAGACAAACGCTATTACCGCGAACACGATGTTGGGCAACCACGCTGCCAACAATGGCGGGAAGCCGGCGTTGATAGCGAATGTGGCAGATATGGTCTGGAACAAGATGTATCCAAACGACAGTGCCAATCCTACACCGAGATACACTCCCATGCCTCCCTTTCGCTTTCTTGCAGAGAGCGAGGCTCCGATGATGGTCAGGATGAAGGACGCAAACGACGAGGCTATTCGTTTATAGTACTCCACCTGATATTGCACCACATTGCCCGAACCACGGTCGATCTGCTTGGAAATGTATTCTTTCAGCTCCGGAGACGTGAAGGTTTCCTGTTGGCCTTTGGAGTAGACCAGGTCGGTAGGTTCCATCTGTATCACAGAATCCTTGCGCGCGCCGCTCGTGATGTGCTCCTTCAAGCCCTTCAACTGACGAATCTTCCAATTGGAAAGTGTCCAATGGTATTTGCTGTCAGAGATGGTGTCATACTGCACATCGGTGGCAGTCATGTGGGAAACGAGTTTCTTCTCCTGAAACTTGTCGAGGCAGAATCCATAGCCATGCTTCCTGTTGTTGTCGTAGTGCTGGATGTAGGCAATGACGCCTGGAGCCACCTGCAGCTGCACATTCTCCGCCGACGTGTTCTTCTTCTTGTTCTTGTACATCGACTCGAAGTTTTGCTTGATCACGGTTCCGTGAGGGATGACATAAGCCGCAAGGTAATACGACAAGGCGGAAAGGAACACGCACGACATCATGTAAGGCCGCAGCAGGCGCTTAAACGAGACACCTGCCGAGAGCAAGGCTATCACCTCCGAGTTGCCTGCCAGCTTGGTCGTGAAAAAAATCACGGCAATGAAGACGAACAACGCGCTGAAGAGGTTGGCGAAGTAAGGTACGAAGTTGGCGTAATAGTCGAAGACAATGGCACTCAGCGGGGCATGATACTCCGTGAACTTGGCCAAGTTCTCATTTACGTCGAAGACTATGGAAATGGAGAGTATCAAGGCTATCGAGAAGAAATATGTTCCGATAAACTTCTTGATGATATACCAGTCCATCCTCTTGATGTAGCGGAAGGGGTTGAGATATTTAAGCACCTGCAGAAAACTCAGTTTCCTGCCAATCCATTTAAATATCCGTTGAAGCAGACGCGTGTGGTTAGCTGTCCACCTGAAGAAGCGATGCAACCATCTTGGATGCGTGCCCATCCACCTTCTTGCCTTGTAGAGCCGCCTATGCTTCCTTATCTTACTATAACTCTTCATACTCAGCCTTTCTCCTTATCGCCTCTGCCCCAACTGAGCCACGACACCGTTCTTCCACTGCACGAAGTCGCCGGCGATGATGTGTTTTCTCGCGTCGGTGACAAGCCTCAGGTAGAACGCCAGGTTGTGAATGCTCGCAATCTGCATGGCGAGCAACTCCTGCGCCTTGAACAGGTGGTGCAGATACGCCTTTGTCGTCACGCGGTCTATCTCGCAACCGTCGGGGTCTACCGGTGAGAAATCCATCTCCCACTTCTTGTTGCGCATGTTCATCGTGCCCTCATAGGTGAAGAGCATGGCGTTGCGGCCATTGCGCGTTGGCATCACGCAGTCGAACATGTCAACACCGCGCTCAATGGCCTCAAGAATGTTTTGAGGTGTGCCCACTCCCATGAGATAACGCGGTTTGTCCTTTGGCAATATCTCGTTGACCACCTCTATCATCTCATACATCACCTCCGTGGGCTCGCCTACCGCCAAGCCGCCTATGGCATTGCCTTCCGCGCCCTTGTCGGCAACATACTTTGCAGCGTCTTGCCTAAGGTCCTTGAACGTGCATCCTTGCACGATGGGAAAAAGCGTCTGGTGGTAACCGTAGAGCGGCTCGGTCTCGTTGAAACGCTTTATGCAGCGGTCAAGCCAACGCTGGGTCATGCCAAGGCTCTTCTTGGCATAGGCATAATCGCTGATGCCGGGAGGGCACTCGTCGAAAGCCATCATTATGTCGGCACCTATAATGCGCTCGGTGTCCATGACGTTCTCGGGAGTAAAGATATGCTTTGAGCCATCGATGTGGGATCGAAACTCGCAACCTTCCTCCGTGAGCTTGCGAATGCCCGACAAGGAGAACACCTGGAAGCCGCCACTATCGGTGAGGATAGGACGCTCCCACGCATTGAAACCATGAAGGCCGCCTGCCTTCCTCAGCACCTCAAGACCTGGACGCAGGTAGAGATGGTAAGTGTTTCCGAGGATGATCTGTGCATTGACCTGCGAACGCAACTCGCTGAAATGAACGCCTTTTACCGCGCCAGCAGTACCCACTGGCATGAATATAGGTGTCTCTATCTTGCCATGGTCGGTGGTTATCACGCCAGCACGGGCATCCGAGGCATTGTCGGTATATTGGAGCTGAAAATCCATGTCTGTTTGTCGGGGGGACAAGCATTTGTCCCGCGTGTTTATTTGTTCTTTATTAGTTTTCCTTTTTCTTCTTCTCACCCTTGTCCTCGTCGTCGGGAACAGAAAGGTCTATAGGGTTCTTCACGACCTCGTCGGTAAGGGCAAAATCCCATACGTCCTGAACGTTTTCCACATAGTGGAAGCTAACGCCCTTGAGGAACTCCTGCGGAATCTCATCTATGTCCTTCTTGTTGTCCTTGCAAATCACGATGTCGGTTATGCCGGCTCGTTTCGCCGCAAGTATCTTTTCCCTTATGCCTCCCACGGGCAGCACTTTTCCGCGAAGGGTTATCTCACCCGTCATGGCTGTGTTGAGCCTTACCTTGCGCTGTGTCAGCGCCGAGGCCAGCGACGTGGCTATCGTTATGCCTGCCGACGGGCCATCCTTTGGAGTGGCACCCTCTGGCACGTGGATATGGATGTTCCAGTTCTCGAACACGCGGTAGTCCACGCCCAGCTTGTCGCAGTTGGCTTTCACGTATTGCAGGGCAATGATGGCACTCTCCTTCATCACGTCTCCGAGGTTTCCGGTCAGCGTCAGCTTTCCTGCCTTGCCTTTGGAGAGCGAAGTCTCTATGAAGAGTATCTCACCTCCCACCGATGTCCAAGCCAGGCCCGTCACCACGCCGGCATAGCCGTTACCCTGGTATATGTCGCGCATGAAGGGCGGCTTTCCGAGCAAGTCTTCCACGTCAGTCGCAGAGAAGGCCTTATCTGGTATTGGCTCGTCCATGGCAATGCGTAGCGCCACCTTTCTCAAGGCTTTGTCAACCTGTTTCTCAAGCTGCCTCACACCGCTCTCGCGAGTATAGTTTTCTATGATATTCTCCAATGCCTGCTTGGAGAACTTGATTTTCACCACCGTCTTGTCAAGACCGTTGTTCTTCACTTCCCTTGGCACTAGGTGACGCTTGGCTATCTCTATCTTCTCCTCTGTGACATAGCCTGGCACCTCAATGAGTTCCATTCGGTCAAGAAGTGGTCTCGGGATAGAGCTTATATCGTTGGCTGTGGCTATGAAAAACACCTTCGAAAGGTCGTAGTCCACGTCGAGGTAGTTGTCGTGGAAAGCATTGTTCTGCTCCGGGTCGAGCACTTCAAGCAATGCCGACGAAGGGTCGCCATTGTAGTTGTTGGAAGACACCTTGTCGATCTCGTCGAGTATAAACACTGGGTTCGACGAACCAGCTTTCTGAATGCTCTTTATTATCCTGCCCGGCATGGCACCTACATAGGTGCGGCGATGTCCGCGTATCTCGCTCTCGTCGTGCAATCCGCCGAGCGATACCCTCACATACTTGCGCTTCATTGCAGCGGCAATGCTTTTGCCGAGCGACGTCTTGCCCACTCCGGGAGGTCCATAGAGACAGAGGATGGGCGACTTCAAGTCGCCACGGAGCTGCAACACGGCAAGATATTCCAATATGCGTTCCTTCACCTTCTCCATGCCATAATGGTTGCGGTCGAGGATGGCGCGGGCACGCTTCAGCTGAAGGTCGTCCGTGGTGCAATAATTCCAGGGCAACGACACCATCATGTCGAGATAGTTGAGCTGGACGCTATATTCCGGGCTTTGCTGGTTGAACGTGTCAAGTTTCTCAAGTTCTTTCTTGAACAGCTTGGCTATCGCCTCCGGCCAATCCTTGTCCTTGGCTTTCTTCTCAAGCGATGTCTTTGCCGCGGTCTCCGTGTTGTCGCCAAGCTCCTCCTTGATGTTTTTCATCTGCTGGTGGAGGAAATACTCTTTTTGCTGCTCGTCGAGGTCTACGCGTGTCTTGTTGCGTATGTCGCCCTTCAGTTTGGCAAACTGTATCTCGCGGTTCTCCACCTTGAGCAGCTCAAGGCCGCGCTCCCTTATGTCGCCGAGCCTGATAAGCCTCGCCTTGTCTTCCACGGGGAAAGGAAGGTTGGTGCATGCGAAATTCACCAACATGGTCTTATTGGTGATGTTCATAAACGACATTATGCTGTCGTCGGGTATGTCGTCGTTCAGGCGTATGAGTTCCTGCGTCACGGAACGCACGTTGTCGGCAATGGAATTGAACTCGGTGTCGTTGTCGTCGGGCACGCTTTCCGGAAGTGGCACCACATGACCTTTGAGATAGTTGCGGCGCGACGTGATTTTCTCAAGCGTGCACCTGCACGTGGCCTGGAAGATCGCGGTCACGGTGTTAGACGCGGGCATCTCTATGATGCGCACGAGCTTTGCCATGACACCAACGTCGTGAACGTCGTTCTTGTCGTAGGGTTGCTCGTTCTCGGGGTCTTTCTGACAGAATATGGCGCAAATGCGATTCTTGGAGTCCTTGTTTAAATAATGGGCAAGGTTGATGCTTGGCTGCCTACCGAGGAGGATGGGCACTAATATCCCAGGCATCACCACCATGTTGCGTGTGGTAAGGATCGGGCAATCACATTCCTTGCCCTCCTTGAATATAGTGGAAATGTCGCCATCAAAGTCAGCAAACATCTGTATGGTCGTATTTTCTTTTGGCATATCGTGTCGATACCTAATGAGTCAATGTAAAATATTCTATATAAAAACGATATGCAAAGTTACGAAGAATATAATAAATTAGGGCAAATGTCGTTGGAAAAGTATGGGAAACACATTTCAATTTAAAAAATTCACCATTGCCCAAGACCGTTGCGGAATGAAAGTTGGTACCGACGGCGTGCTCCTTGGAGCGTGGGCACGTGGAGGGGCGCATATTCTCGACATTGGCACGGGCACAGGCCTTGTGGCACTGATGATGGCGCAGAGGTTTGCCGAAGCCAATGTCGATGCCGTGGAAATTGACAAAAACGCGGCTGAGCAGGCCATGGAAAATGTGTCAAGTTCTCCATTTGCCAACCGCGTCAAGGTGATTGGCAAGGCTTTGCAAGATTTCGAGCCCGCCACTTCATACGACAGCATTGTCACCAACCCACCCTTCTTCAGCAACAGTCTGCATGCGCCAGACTCCTCACGCAACATGGCGAGACACACGGTGACTTTGTCGTTTGCCGACATCCTTTCGTTTGCCGCGCGCCACCTCACGGACGATGGGGAAATATCCGCCATTATTCCAGCCGACTACATGGAATCGTTCT
Source organism: Escherichia coli (assembly GCA_963593695.1). Classification (GTDB taxonomy): domain Bacteria; phylum Bacteroidota; class Bacteroidia; order Bacteroidales; family Bacteroidaceae; genus Prevotella. Next base: position 77,518 of record CAVBBO010000026.1, read on the forward strand.
CGCAAGAGGCTTTCACGCGTGGCATGTTCCTCACACGACAGTACATGATAAAAACCGTTGAGCGCAAACCCGCCAAACGTTGCTTGGTGGCTTTTTCCAAGTCTCGGCAAAGGGTGTTCGACAATGCCGTCGTGGTGCTCACCGACAAGGATGGCAAACGCTCTGACTGGCACCACTTGCTGACCAAAGATTTCTATTTGTGAAACTACTCATTATCAGGCATTTAAAAAAGGCATCGGCTTTTCATTGAAAAGCCGATGCCTTTGCATTGGAATGGCAATGCCTTTGCACTGGAATGGCAATGCCTTTGCACTGGAATGGCGATGCCTTTACGATGCAAAGCCGAAAGCCTACTTATGGCTCTCGTAATATTCCAAGGCTGCCATGATGTTTTTTTGAACTGCGCTCGTGCTGAACGTTGCCCCCGTGCATCCGTCAACAGCCGTCTTAGACGCGAGTTTCTTTGCCTTGGAAACCTTTAAGTTGGCATATTGTGGAAGGAGCGACTGCCTTACACGCTTGAAATAAGGCACAGTCTCTTCATTCTTCAGAGCCACTACCTTCACCACCTTGCCCTTGTTGATATACACCTCCACGGGCGTGCCCTTGCGGTAGCCGCGAGCCTTGCAGATGGTGGTGGTATTGACCACGTAAGTGCCGTCAGCCTGCTTCGTCATCACGTTGTCGGCATTGGCGGGCTGGGTGAAGAGGAGCGAGAAGAGCATGGTGAAGCCCATGATTCCCGTGCGAATCCCGCTAAGGGGGAAATGAACTGAATTTGTCATAATTGTCATTGTCTTATGGTGGGTTATATTAATATTCCCACCTTATTTCATTGTTACCTGTATGCGGTTCTTCTGTGCCATGAGTTGTTTGCAGAAGTCGCGGATGTCATTAGTGGTGAGATTGTCCACCTTCTTCATGTAGTCCTTCTCGAAGTCGATGCCCTCGCGCAACTCGTGGTAGCGCACATATTCCCACCATCCGTTTGTCAGCACGGCACGGTCGTAGTTCTTGTGCTCATATTCCTTCACCTTCTGCAACTGCTCCTGCGTAGGACCTTCCTTGGCCATACGCTGCAACTGCTCGTCGATGATGGGCAACAACTCATTGAACTTATCGGGATTGCACTTGAAGCTGACCGTCATGGAACAACCCTCAGAAGGATACTTCCAGAACTGGCCGCCGACACTCACACCATAAGTGCCGCCTTTCTCCTCGCGCACCTTTTCGGTATATACCGCACGCATAATCTGCGAGAGCACGTCGAGCTTCAAGTCGTTGTCGGCAGTGTAAGGCAGAGAGGCTGTATAGAGGATGTTGGTCTGTGCCGACGGAGTCTTCATCTCCTTGTGGAACACGTTGGTTATCTCTCCACGCTGTATGTCGAGGATATTCTCTCCCGGCTTGCAGTCGGCATTCTTGCCCTTCTTGCCTGGCAGACTTGCCACATACTGGCACAAAAGGTCCTCAAAATCGTCTTCGCGGATGTCGCCCGTCACGATGAGGTTCATGCCCGAAAGGTCGGCGAAGCGCTCACTGTAGATCTTGTACATCCGCTCGAAGTCAACCTCCTTCAGACGGTCGGCAGTCATCGGCTCTGTGCGCTTGCTCTTGCCGTAGACTGCGAAACGCAACGAGTCGTTGTATGCCACGTTGGGGTTGGCATAACGGTTCTTGAGCATCGACTCCTGCTTAGCCATCATGTTTTGGAAGATTGCCTTGTCCTTACGTGGCTGTGTCAGGTAGAGATACATGATTTGAAGCCATGTCTTCAGGTCGGAAGCCACGCATACGCCCTTCACGCCTTCCTCTTCAGAGTCGATGTAAGGAACCACGCGCAGAGCCTTGCCGCGACGTTTCTTCTCCAGCGTGAGGAAGTCGAAGTCGGCAGCACCGCTCTCTCTTACAACCGAACCGAGGAACTGCAATGTGGCAGCATCGGTGTCGGGATAGAGCGAACGTCCACCCAGACGGAACATGTTTATCGTAAGGCGGTTAGGCTCAATATCCGATTGGCGTGCGCTCACCTTGATGCCGTTGGAGAGGAGATACTCGGTGTAGCCGTTGGCAGCCTGCTTCTTGGAAACGATCTTACCCTTCTTGGGCAGCTTCTTCATGAAGGTAGGATCCACCTCGTTGTTCTTGTTGTCGTCGGCATACTCCTTTTGCTGCGCAGATTCTATCCAGTTTTTGAACTGCTCCTTAGAAGGCATGGTGTAAGGTTTGCCGTCATACTTCGTAGGGCCGAAGACTATGCAAACCTGGTTCTTGTCGGTCACGATCTCCTTCATGGTCTCGTTCACATCGGCGAGTGTCACCGTGGCAGAGAAGTCAGCCTCAAGTGCAGCCTCATACTCTATGTTCATGCAAGGTTCGGCACTGCAGAAGTTGCTCACGATGTTCTTGGCATACTCCGCATTGCGTGTCTTGTTCTTGTTGTCGAGACGGTGTTCTATGTTCACCGTGTGCTGCACTTTGGCATGCTCAAGCTCTGCCTCGGTAAAACCATAGCGGCGTGCCTTCTCCACTATCTCCAGTGCAGCGTCGATGCCTGCCTTGGGGTTGCTGGGCATCAGACCGATGTTGAGCGCGAAGGCTTCCTTCTCTGTTGTGACATAGAAGCTGCTGTTGCGGCAACTTGCCGACATCACCCTTGGCTGAGCCTCGTGGGAGAGTTGGGCGAGGCGCTGGCGCAGGATGAACATGGCAAGGCGCGACTTGTAACCGCCAAGGAACGACTCGCGAGTGTTGCGTGTCTCGCGCGGTTCTGCGTCACGCTTCATGTAGAGCGAGAAGTTGAGCGTAGGCTGTTCGTTGTCTGCCTGCGTGTAGACTATCATCTCCTTGTTGTCGGGCACGGAATAGTAGGTGCGCTCGGGCACGCCAGCCGGCACCTTGTCGCCAGCGAAGAGAGCCTTTATCTTGGCCTCCATCTCGTCTACGTTGATGTCGCCCACCACGATGATGCCTTGCAGGTCTGGGCGATACCACTTGTGGTAATAGTCGCGCAAAGCCTCATGCTTGAAGGTGTCTACCACCTCCATGCTGCCTATCGGCAGACAGTCGGCATACTTTGAGCCAGCATAGATCACCGGCATGGCTTCCTCCATCATGCGTGTAGTGGCGAAACGTGTGCGACGTGAGCGCCATTCCTCGTGTATCACACCACGCTCCTGGTCTATCTCGTCACCCTTCAGAAGCAGCGAACCAGCCCAGTCGTGGAGAATAACAAGGCAGGTGTCGGCTACTCCAGCCTTGGTTACAGGAGCGTTGGAGATGTTGTATACCGTCTGGTCTATGGACGTATAGGCGTTGAGGTCGGCACCAAACTTGATGCCGTTCTTCTCACACCAGTTGCGCACCGAACGCTCGCCGCCGTTGCCGTCGGGGAAGTTGCGTGTGCCGTTAAATGCCATGTGCTCCAGGAAGTGGGCCAAGCCACGCTGCTGCGGTTGCTCAAGGATTGAGCCTACACGCTGGGCGATATAGAAATCGGCTTGTCCTGGCGTTTGGTTGTTGTACCTGACGTAGTAGGTTAGCCCGTTTGGCAGCGTGCCCTTGCGGATGCAGCTGTCGAGCGGTAGCTGTTGCGCGCCTGCTGTCATGAAACAGCATAGGCAGACGAAAAGAGATAATAGATTTGAACGTATCATAGTGTTTCTATAAATATTACAACTTTACTCCGTCAACACTGTATTCCCTGTCGCCATTGATGATGACAATACGGCCATTCTTGATGCATTTGCCATTCTTGACGGCTTGCTTGTCAACAATAGCGTCGCTTATGCCTGTTGAGGCTGGGTCAAGAGTATAATGAGTCAGGCCCTCTGCTATGACGTTGCCATTGCCAAGGGCGATGTTGGCGGAACCACGCAGATTGCCAATGTTTTCCGTCGTAGCTGTTGAGGAAACCGCGCCATTGTTGGTGCACGACTCTATTGACACCACGTCCTGGTTGCGAGCCGTGTTTGCCACGATGCCAGCAACAAAGTCTTCTCCGCAAACCGTGCTATTGTTGGTGCAGTTCTTTACTACGGTTGCAGCATCATCACCTTTCATCACGTTAGCTACTATGCCAGCAACACTCTTCACGCCTTTCACCGTGCCATTATTGATGCAACCATCAACCTCCGCGGCATATGATGGGCAACTTATTATGCCAGCAGTATATTGTCTTGATTTTGCCGTGCCATTTGAGTCGTCGATGTTGCCGTTGTTTGTGCAGTTTTTCACAGCACCTGAGTAAGCACCTGCTATGCCGGCAGAGCCAGTGCCATTGGTTGTTGACATGTTGCCATAGTTGACGCATTCCTCCACAAGACAGGTATAAGTAGTAATTGTTTTACCTGATTGAGAGCCTGCGCAAATACCTGTTGCATAGGTCATGGAGATGACGTTGCCATAGTTCTTGCATTTCTCTATGGTTCCACATCCATTGAGCATATAAGCACAAATGCCACTGGCAAATGATTGCGCACCGGTGATATCAGCATTATTAGTACAGTTCTCTATCTTGCCCATGTTCAAAGAGACAATTGAGGCTGTATAACTGTAGCTATCTATGTGGTTGTCCTTGCCCATGACGACGTTCTTGACCACGCCGTTTTTGTCGACACATCCGAAGAGAGCGTTATACTTGCCTTTAGCATCGTTTGCATTGTTGGTGTGGTAAATGCCCGTGATTGTATGGTTGTCGCCATCGAATGTGCCATCAAAACCAAAGGCAATCTTGGTAATCTGCGCACTGCCGTCCTTGCCTATTGCAGGAAGCTGGACCGGAGTATCGGCAGAGCCGCCAAAGTCGATGTCGTTCGTCATCTTGAAATACTCACCAGTACCCTTGTGTTCGGATGTACAGTTAGCCGCCATCTTAGCGAAGTCATCAGCAGTGCTGACTTTGTATGGATCAGCTTCGGTGCCGGAACCGGACAATCCCCAAGCGTTGGAGCCGGTGTCTTCAGACTGGGCCATGGCTGCCATAGCTGTGACACAGACAAAGACAAGTGTAAAAATCTTCTTCATAATCTTTGGGTTAAATGTTATTATTGCATGATTTATAAGCTATTATGTGTGTTTAGCGAAGCGACCCTAATTGTCAGAACGTGGCAGCGGCGCACAAGGTCAAGGTGTTTCTTGTCAAGCCTTTCATGTCTCCCGACATGGCATTGCGGAAATCGTAGCGCAACGACACTTCCGGCCTGACTCGCGTGCCACGAATTGGCATCTCATAGGCAATCTTGGCATGGGCGGCTATCTGCTCTACCGAACCCGTTAGCCAGGTGCAACCAGCTTGCAAAGACAGCAATGATGTCTTGCGGTTCATGAACCCACGTTTAGCCTCTACAAAAGGCATCAAGACATTAGGCTTAGATGTATATACCTCGGGATAGACATAAGCCGTTTGATGTCTTGTCCAATAGGTCACGCCGCCGTTTATGTGCCAAAGGAAAATCTCACCCGAGGGCTTCCAATAAGCGTTGACAACTACAGAACCTTGCGTCTGGGTCTTGTCCGACATTTTCGTCGGCTCATAATACTCGTAATATGTCGCCGCTCCGCCTGTGGCACTCGTCACCCGACGATAGTTCTCGCGCTCAGCGGTCAGTCGCTCTGTAGCAAAGTTGGCATCGAACCAAACAAGGCTGGAGGCCACATGGGGCAAGTCGTAACGCAAGTGCACTGATGTGGCATCACCATAATGCCTCTCATGCGACGCTGTGTATTGCGACCGCTTGCCATAACAACCGGTTCGGTGAGTGTAGGTCACGTCGGCAAAGATGCCTTTCCACTTGCCCTGCGCGTTGAACCCGACATATTCGGAAAGAAGCGGTTGTTCATTGGAGTCGTCCGTGAAACCTTCCACGCCAAAGGTCTCTATCTCACCTTGTCGATTGGCATAATCCACGAGGGTTGAGTATATTCGGTCGGTGGTGCCATAGACATTGAACGACATCGTTTCGGTGCGCCGTCGGTAAACGAATCCCGCGCCAACACCGCTATTACCATTAAAAGGCAGCATGGCGCTTACTTTCGCATCAAGATCCATCAAGGTGTTGGTGTGCCTAAGATCACGATGCTTGGCGTAGGTCCCGGCTGCGTAATCTACCCTCGCCCCTACCGACAAGGCACGGCAAACGTTCCATCCTACCGAGCCAGTGGCATTGAAAGTCTCGGCGTGCTTGTCGCCAGCCATGTCCTCAGAATGCCCTATGAGGTCGAAAGGCATAAGCTCGCTCGTGGGCAGGAACATGCTGCCAGCCATCTTGGTGCCATTGAAATTGTCGTAAGCCATGCGACCATAAACAACCACGCTTCTAGACAGACGATAGTAAGAACGCACGTCGGCATCAAAATTGTTCACGTCCTTGCCTTCGCCTTCGGAACGCAACTTGCCGCCCTCGTACCTGTATCGCAATGTGGCACGAGCCACAGAAGAGTCGGCAAAAGTGGTGAGGGCCGCCGCATTGCCCGACGTGAGCCAAGCGTTGCGATGCTCTATGAGCGAATAGTCGCGCTGGGCCATTATCGGCAGGCATATAAGGTTAGCGAAGAGAACAAGTTTCAGCTTCATAGAAATCGTTTGTTGAGTTGTTTGTATCTTGATACACGTTGTGGCCGTCAACCTGCTTTTCTACCTTGCGCATCACGGAGTGGCCGTATCCACCTAACATGGAAACATAGCCATTGTCAAGGTCCGGGGTAAGCCGCTTCTTGCAATTTGCCAAGGAGCTGGAATTGAAAATCTCAACAGCGTCGACAACCCACTCGCGAGGCACTTTGAGGCAAGCGTAAACAATGTTACCCTCCTTGCCGTTAGGGTAAATTATGTTAGAGTTTTGCTCTCCAAACTCTCGCGGCGTGATGTCTTTTGTCTGGAACAATATCACGGCTGGCGATGTCTGGCTCATAGCCCAGGCGTTGCCCTTGCCATATTTCACGGCTTTAAGATAATGGCTCGTGGGTATGACTTCGGCAGGTGACGGATAATACAACGTATTGGCGTATTTCACGCCATCGCTGCTTGCCGACTCCACATCATACATGCAATAGTAATCCTTGTTGGCATAATTGACCGAATTGTTGTAAGTCTTGGTGTTGTCTATGGCACCATGGACATTGACCACCAACTCAGAATAAGGCGCGATGGTGGTTCCGTCCTGGAAATACCAAATGCCATTGAGTGCCGGAATCCAATCTTGGTCAGCATAGTCGAGCTTTCCGTCAGACAAGAAAGAATGGGTGGGAGCCTCTGCATTGTATGGCTCGATGATGCCGAAGCCCATGTTGTCAAGCGCCACCGTCTCTGAGGAATTGTTGTAAATGATAATGCACTTGTCCATGGTAAACTTGCCTGAGCCGTCGTTTTTCTGGCATCCGCCACAATATATTTCCTTTATCAGTATGGGATTGGAAGTCTGCATGAGCGTGACTTTCACGGGCAATGCGATGTCGGTGTTTGACTTGCCAATGGCAATGTCTGCCAAGGAGCCATTGCATATTCGCTTGAAATAGTCTTCTTCCGTGACTTTCGATGCACTGACGCTGTATATTCCGGCAGGCAGTTGAAAATGGGCAATGCCGTTGGCATCGGTAACAGCGTCAAAGCTCTTGCCAATATTATTGCGCACCTCCACATTTGCCGACTCAACGGCCTCGCTCAGTCTTACTTCCACGTCGTAGGTGTCAAGATGCTCATCATAGCTACACGAAGAGAAAGCAAACACGATAGCCAACGAAAGCAAGCCAAGAAGGTGGTTTATGGACGTATTTTTCATTTCTTATCAAATATCGTTGTTGTTTGTCAAAGCCTTTCCATTTTAGAGTTTAACCCTCAACGACACTCCATAGTAGAACTTTGGTATGTAGGAACTTCCATAGAGAGAAGTCTCAAGGCCTGTTTGCGAGTTGCGCACCATTGCCATGTTGTTGAAGAAGTTGTTGGCATAAAACGACAGGCTCACCCACTTGCCTATCTCCTTGGTAACTGAGAAATTGGCAGAATAATAAGAAGACACGTCTTGCGGATTAAAGAAATAAGCCGAATTGCTCCTTACTATGAGATTGCTCAACTGGCGATAGAGCTCTGGGTCGTTTTTGCTGGCATCAATAAGAGCCTCGGCAAAAGGAATAAGCTCGGATGGCTTTTCCCATGTGGAGAAATACTCTGGATAAACCGCTACATAATGGTCTTTCTCGCCATTGTATGCGGTGCCGAAGTTGTCGCCAGCCGCCTGAAGCAATATCGTGTTTCGTCCCTCAGATAGATTGCGCTTATAGTTCAGGAACGTAGCCTCAACCTTCATCGTCATGATTAGTCTCAACTTCGGTATGCGAGCCGTAAGGGTCGTATTGAGCGAGCAACCCTTGTTGAGCGTGCCGTTGCTTACCGAGGGAGTGCCTGAGTAGGATGTGGAAGTGACACTGCTTCCTATATAATATCCTATAATGGGTTGGAATGAAGAGCCTGCCACTTGGTCGCCCACACCATACGGACTGCCTGCTATCAACGTGTTGTCAACTCCTTTGTAATGATAATAGTTGCCATCAAAACGCAAGGTGAGACCAACCAAATGGGCATTGCTCACCAATGGCATCTCGGCAATCCACTCAAGTCCGTAACGGCTGACAGGCGAGCCATTGACATACCGACGGTTGGAGGTGAAGGTGTTATGGGTGGTGTAAGGAAGGGTGACAACTTTGCCTGTGGCAGAAGACGCGACCGTGACAACGCCCGTTTGTGGATCGACACTATACAATCGGTCTTTGGAATCTATGCCACAATTCTCAAGCGCCGACTGCGATGTCTGGTTATAAGAAAACGGCGTGTAGACATTAATTGCCTGATATGGATTGTAGGTCCTGTTGTAGAAGGCGGAAACACTGAGCTTGACCTTTTTCACGTTTGCGTCAACACCAACCTCAAACTGGTTGGAATGTTGCCACTTCAAATCCTTGTTATAGTCAGCTTTCTGAACCTTGGTATAATAAGCGTAATAGGCTTTGTTGTCGACTGTTGACCCTGGTGTAAAGACAAGCTTGTCGGAATAGTTCTCGGCAGGATAAAGCACTTGGAACGAAGGCAGCTTCACACTTTTGCCATAGCCAGCGTGGATGGTCAGCGTGAGGTCGCGCTTCTTTACTATGTCGTAAAGGGCATTGACACGTGGCGACAGACTTGACACCGTGCCATAGTCGGAGCCACTGATCATGGTTATGTCATCGCGCAAACCTGCAACAAGGAGGAATCTCCTCGCGGAAAGCCTTTCCTCAAGAAAGAGGGCAAGGTTGCGCATCGTGGGCAATTCGCTGTAATCGTAGGGCCTCCACGTAGGGGCAAGCTTCATGTCCTCATAATATGTTCCGCGGCCATTGTTGCGAGAAGAGTTGAGCTCCGCACCAATAGTCACCTTGTTTGTCACCGAGCTGATCTTCTTGCTCCATTCGCCTTTCAACTTGAATTGAGTTGTCAGAGGCTTTTGATCATTATAGGAGCGCACATACCAATAGCCTGTGGGACCAAGGACTATCGAGCCTACACCCATGCCTTCTGCATAGTCTTGCGCTAGGGCATAGCCATTGACCATCGTGTGAAGATAAGCTTGGGTTGACGACGACGAGGCGTTGGCATAAGTTTCATTCCTACGGTCGCTTGTTGAGAACGCCGCCTTCAAACCGATGTTGAACACTCCCGCGCTGCGGCTATTGATGAGCCAATCGAGCTGAAGGTTGCCTCGCAGTTGGTTGTCGCGTTGTTTCTCATAAGTGTCCTTAAAAGCGTCGGGGTCGGCTTTGGAGTTGTAACCGCCGACATTGCCACTAAGACTTGCCATTAGGTTGAGCGACGACCCAGAGAAATTGAGCACCTTGCCATAAGTGAGAGAAAGGATATTTCGGTTGTAGGCTGTATATGGCGAAGCCAACTTGCTGAACGAATTGGCGTGGTCGATAGAGAAATTAAACGTGCCCGCATCGTGGGGAAGCAGCAAGCCCTTGCTCAGGGCCACCTGGCGAGTGTAAGGATTGACAGAGGCCTCAAGAATCCATGGCGAATGTCCCTTGCGGGTGTTCACTTTGACGACACCGTTTGAGACATCGCCATATTCCACGCCAGGTATTCCTGCAATGACCTCTACGCTCTCAATGTTTGAGACGGAAACGCTACGAGTAGACGGGGAAGATGTCTCGCTCATGTTCGCATTGTTGTCTAGGCGCATACCGTCAATTTCCACAGCAGTGCCAAAGGCGGCATTGCCACGTTCACCACTTCCCGCCCTCAACGCGAAACGGGAATCGTTCATCAACGAGGAGTTTACGGTCTGTCCGCCAGGCAACAAGGCAGATATGTCACTCAAGTTCAACACTTGCGAATGGTCGAGCGTGTTGCGATCCATCGTATAAGTTGTCGCGCCCGTAACGGTCTTCTTGCGAGCCGTGACCTCCACTCCCGGGACGCTAAGGTTGTCTTCCTTCATCCTGATGTTTTTGAGGTCCGTGTCACGGTTAAGAGCAAAAGAGAATGTGCGAGTGACATATCCAAGCGACTTCACCTCTATGGTCACCTGACCTGTGGGCACGTTTGCAATGACAAACCTGCCATTGTCGTCGGAGATTGCCCACAACTCCATGTTCATGACTCTTACAGTGGCGTAAGACAATGGTTTCTGACTGATGTCATCAACGACCTTACCACTCACAGAGAAACGACTAGGGTTGGCAAAAGAAGATACTGAAAACAAAATATACAGTATGAAGGCTAATCCTATCCTCATCATGTTCACATTAACTATCAGTTGGCAAAGTTAGTGATTTTAGTTTAAGTATGCAACTATTACAAAGCAGATTGCACATGCCTGAACAAAATCATAATAAGTAACGATATGATACAACTCAAAAGCCTAGTTTTTCATGTTTTCACTCATCATTGAATGCATCATTATTTAAAAAAGATTGAAGTTTCTGTATTTAAAGAGTGGCGAGAAAGTGTTTGTCGTTTTTTCTTCTTAATTTTGTAAGTCGTAAACAAATGCATACGACACCCGCAAAACTAGCGTCAAACAAACAAAACAAACAAAACAAAAAATTCGGAATGGAACCTACACCTGTCACACAATCAAAGCGTAGCCCAATATCATGGGTGCCTACACTCTATTTTGCCATGGGCATGCCTTTTGTGGTACTCAACATGGTTTGCACTCTTATGTTTAAGGGGCTAGACATCAGCGACGCACAGATAGCATTCTGGACATCTATAATAATGTTCCCCTGGACACTCAAGCCCTTGTGGAGCCCGCTCCTCGAAATCTACAAGACAAAGAAATTCTTTGTCATAGTGACGCAAATAGCCACTGGCTGCGTGTTCGGACTTGTGGCAATGGCTCTGCATCTTCCCGATTTCTTTGCCGTGACAATAGCGCTGCTTGCCGTCATAGCATTGAGCGGAGCCACGCACGATGTGGCAGCCGATGGCGTATACATGGCTACGCTGTCTACAGAAGACCAGGCCAAATATATTGGATGGCAGGGCGCATTCTACAACATAGCGAAAATAGCCGCTACAGGCGGATTGGTGTATCTTGCCGGAACGCTTATAAGGCATTTCACGGGCGACGTGACAGGACTCGACGCCACCGCTGCTGCCGCTGCCAAACACCAGGGCACTGTCATGGCATGGACAACCATAATGGCGATAATAGGCATAGTGATGGTGCTGCTTGGAGTATACCACATCAAATTCTTGCCTGCCGACAGCAAGAAAAAGGCCGACGAGAAGCCGGGCTTCAAGGAAACCATGCGCGAGCTGGGTGGCGTGTTTGCCGATTTCTTCCGCAAGCGTCACATTATATATTATATATGCTTCATCATCCTTTACCGCTTTGCCGAGGGATTCGTCATGAAGATCGTGCCGCTTTTCCTCAAGGCCGACCGTGCCAATCAGGGTCTTGGGCTCACCGAGGAGCAGATTGGAATATGCTACGGCACATTCGGCGCTGCAGCTTTCGTGATAGGAAGCATTCTCGCCGGCTACTACATAGCACACCGCGGGCTGCAGAAGTCGCTCTTCTCGCTTTGCTGCGTGTTTAACCTGCCGTTCGTGGCATACACCCTTCTGGCCATATACCAGCCAGAGAGCCTGTGGCTCATTGGAGGTGGCATCGTGCTCGAATATTTCGGCTACGGATTCGGCTTCGTGGGCTTGACACTGTTCATGATGCAGCAGGTGGCACCGGGAAAGCACCAGATGGCTCACTATGCTTTCGCTTCAGGCATAATGAACCTCGGCGTGATGTTGCCGGGCATGCTGAGCGGCTTCGTGAGCGACTGGCTCGGTTATCGCGACTTCTTCGTCTTTGTGCTTGTATGCACCATTCCGGCATTCCTCATAACATGGTTTGTGCCGTTCACCTATCCCGACAAGAAAAAATAAATGAGTAAAACCACTAAACATAAATAATTTATGAGCAAACTTATCATCTCAGGCAACCCGTTGCCTAATATGCCATGGGAGGAACGTCCCGAGGGCGCGCGCTCACCACTGTGGCGTTGTTCAAAAAACCCAATAATACCACGCGACTTGCTGCCCACAAGCAACAGCATATTCAATAGTGCCGTCGTGCCTTTTGGCGAGGGCTTCGCCGGAGTGTTCCGCTGCGATGACACCAACCGCCGCATGGTGCTGCACGTTGGCTTCTCAAAAGACGGTGTCAACTGGAACATCAACGAGGAACCGCTGCGCTTTGAGTGCGACGACAAGGAAATCGGCGAGTGGGTATATGGTTACGACCCTCGCGTGTGCTTCATCGAGGATCGCTACTACGTGACATGGTGCAACGGTTATCATGGGCCTACAATCGGCATCGCATGGACCAAGGACTTCAAGACATTCCACCAGCTTGAGAATGCCTTCTTGCCATACAACCGCAATGGCGTGCTCTTCCCAGAGAAGATCAACGGCAAGTTCGCAATGCTTTCACGTCCGAGCGACACGGGCCACACTGCCTTTGGCGACATCTTCTACAGCGAGTCGCCCGACATGGAATACTGGGGACACCACCGCCACGTCATGGCTCCTGCCGCATTCGAGGTCTCGGCTTGGCAGTGCATGAAGATTGGCGCAGGTCCCGTGCCAGTGAAGACATCAGAGGGCTGGTTGCTGTTCTACCACGGCGTGCTGCACTCTTGCAACGGATATGTCTACGCCTTCGGTTCTGCCCTGCTCGACCTTGAGCAGCCTTGGAAGGCAACGCATCGCTCCGGTCCCTACCTCATCACTCCTCAAACACCTTACGAGTGCATGGGCGACGTTCCAAACGTCTGTTTCCCTTGCGCCGAGGTGCACGACCCCGAGACTGGCCGCATCGCCGTTTACTACGGTTGCGCCGACACCGTCACAGGTTTGGCCTTTGGATACATTCCTGAGATTGTGGAGTGGACAAAGAAGAACAGCATAATCTAAACGATAGCCTGACTTTCACACGCATCAAACAATGCTCATGCCGAGCATATCATCTAAACAGGCGAAACTCGTTTCATTGCGAGTTTCGCCTTTTACATTTTATCATATTAGCCGAGCCTTTATTCATTCAGCACGACATCCAACTTTTGAAGGAATTCTTCATTGCTTGGCAATCACATTTCCGGCATAATTGCGTATAAGCGAATTTCCTGTCCTCCGTGCCAACACTACACGAAAAAAGCAGATTGCACAACCGATATATCGGCTATTGCAATCTGCTTTTATGCTTAATGCCCTCTGCCCCACTGAGGCAGAAAAGCATGTTCATGTTTCAGCTTAGAGCTGTGGACCAGCGGCAACGAGAGCCTTACCAGCCTCGTTGGTCTCGTACTTCTTGAAGTTCTTGATGAAGCGAGCAGCCAAATCCTTAGCCTTCTCCTCCCACTGAGAAGCCTCAGCGTAAGTAT
>CAVBBO010000027.1:0-22641 GCA_963593695.1 Escherichia coli
TATATATCGTATTGATAATCAATATGTTGATAACTTTTCAAGGAACGACTATATAGTTTCTTCTTGCCGTCCAGCACCATCTTGATGGGGTTGCCTTTGCTCATGGCGAAGGCGTCGAGCTCAGCCTCTGCCGTCGCTTTGGTCAGGCCTGTCATCTTGCTGTATCTGGAAATGCTAAGCACCTTGTTGCTCTTTAAGTAAGCCAGTGCCATTTCCAATCGGTCGGCCTTGCTCAGCCTGTTGCTGACGTGGGTGGTCACGGCTGGACGATTCACCACTGTCACCACGGCAGGGCGATAGTAAGGACGGTGGAACTCGCGGCCGTAGTGCCTATATTGTGCGGAAGCAGTGGTGGCAAGCAACATTGTCAGGGCAACGAGCGTTGCTTTCTTTATATTCATTTTTATATTCATCTTTGTCTTCATGATCGTAATCTCCTTGATTATACTTGTTGTGTTACGTCATTATTGTCGAGCTCTTTTTAATGGACGCTACGACTATATGACCCGATGAAAATGGAAAAGTAAAACCCGAACAGTATTTTTTCTGAGAAAATCGATTCTCAGAGAGCCTGTTGTTGTGATTTTTCATCTCTTGTCATTATCTGCTTTTCCTGATGGCGATTATTCCTTTGGCTATTTGTTGTTTGTTGCCTGAAAATGCGTAATTTTGTAGTATTGAAAAATTGTATGGCATGAAAAAAATATTATCGTCTTTTCTTTTCCTCACTTCATTCGGCATGCCGATGCTGGCTGGCAACCATGTGGTGGGCAGTTTTCGTCTCAATGGCCCTGTGGCATTGAGCCGTCCCTTTATGCTCGACAGCGTGGACGTAAACGGCAAGGCTTTCAGCGACGACGCGTTTCTGTGTCGTCCGTTGCAAGAGTCGGGCACGCAGACGCTCGCTTCCGGGCAGAAGTTGCAGGCGGAGTCGGCGCTCGCCTTGGCGTCGCTCTCCTTCGACGTTGAGACAACCATCTATACCAAGGCCAAGATCGACGTGCAAGGGCTGAAGGTCAAAAAGATATATGTTGACGGCAACGAGAGCGGTGCCGACGTGACCCTTGAGCCGGGCAGCCACCACATCGAGGTCTGCACCATCCTCCGCGGCACGGCGGTGAAACCCAAGGTCACCATCTCCACCGACAACGACTCCGCGCTGACCATCCTTGAGCCAGGTGCGCGCCGTGTCTTGGCATTGGACGACATGCTCGTGTGCAAGCGCTATTGGGGTCTCAACCTCTCGCCCGACGGCCGCTATGCCATTTCCGGCTGCTACGACACCCACAAAGGCGGCAAGGTGGTGTGGTCGTGGACGCTGAGGGAAGTGGCCACGGGCAAGGTGCTGCGCGTGAGCTCCACGAACATGAGGTTCTATCCCGGCAGCGACGACCTGCTCACCGAGCGCGATGCCGACAACGGCAAACGTCAGCTCGTAAGAACATCCATTGTCGACGGCAGCGAGACGGTGGTGGCCAATCTTCCCAAGAGCGACGGTTGGGAGATGACGCCCGACGGCAACGCCATCATCCTCTCGCATCAGAACAAGGGACCCGAGGAAGACAAGGACGTGTTTCAGGTGGTGGAGCCCGAAGACCGTCAGCCGGGTTGGCGCAACCGCACCAGCTTGTCGCTCCTCGACATCCGGACGGGCGTGGAGCAACCTCTGACTTTCGGCTTCCGCAACGTGTCGTTGCTCGACATCAGCCGCGACAGCAAGTATGTGCTTTTCTCAACCACCACTCGCAGGCTCACCGCCCGCCCCACCTCGCTCATCTCCATCTGGCGCATGAACCTCGCCACGCTGAAGGCCGAGTGCCTCGTGAAGGACGACGGGTTTGTGGCGAGCGCGAAGTTCTCGCCCGACGGCAACCAGATTGTCGTGATGGGTTCGCCCGAGTGTCTCGGCGGAGTGGGCAAGAACGTGCCCGAAGGCCGCACGCCAAGCATGTACGACTATCAGCTCTACACCTTGGACATTGCCACGGGCAAGGTCAACGCCCTGACGAGGCTGTTCAACCCCGGCGTGAACACCTACGAATGGTCTAAGGCCGACGGCAACATTTGGTTCACCGCCTACGACCGCGACTATTGCCACCTTTACAAATGCGACCCTGTCAGCGGAGCCATCTCGCAGGTGGAAGAGCCTGAGGACTTGGTCAACCAAATAGCCTTGGCAGACAACTCGACCAAGCTGCTGTGGCAAGGCCAGGGCGCGAGCAACAGCGACCGTCTCTATTGCCTCGACACTGCCACGGGCAAGTCGACGCTTCTGGAAGCCCTCAACAAGGACAACGTGAAAGACGCGGTGCTCGGCAGTTGTGAGCCGTGGTCGTTCGTCAGCAGCCGTGGCGACACCATCTCCTGCCGCTATTATCTGCCGCCGCGCTTCGATGCCTCTAAGCGCTATCCGGTCATAGTCAACTATTACGGCGGCTGCTCGCCCACGAGCCGCGATTTCGAGTCGCGTTATCCCCATCACGTATATGCAGCCGCCGGCTATGTGGTGCTGGTTGTCAACCCGAGCGGTGCCGTGGGCTTTGGTCAGGAATTCTCGTCGCGCCACGTCAACACGGCGGGCAAGGGCGTTGCCGAAGACATCATCGAGGCCACGCAGACGTTCTGCCGCGACCATGCCTTCGCCGACAGTGCCAAGGTGGGCTGCATAGGAGCGAGCTACGGAGGCTTCATGACCCAGTATCTGCAGACGCAGACCGACATCTTCGCCTGCGCCATATCCCATGCCGGCATCAGCGACCACACCAGCTATTGGGGCGAGGGCTATTGGGGCTACAGCTACAGCGAGGTGTCGATGGCCAACAGCTATCCTTGGACGCGCAAAGACCTCTACGTGGACCAGAGCCCGCTGTTCAACGCCGAGAAGATCCACACTCCGCTGCTCTTCCTCCACGGCAACGCCGACACCAACGTGCCAATAGGCGAGAGCATACAGATGTTCACGGCGCTGAAGCTCCTCGGCAGACCCACGGCCTTCGTGGTTGTAGACGGCCAGGACCACCATATATACGACTATGGCAAGCGCGTGAAGTGGCACAACACCACCATGGCGTGGTTCCAACGCTATCTCAAGGGCGACGACTCTTGGTGGAACGCCATCTACAAGCCCGTGATGCAATAGACCGATACGTATTATTAAACCGGTACACATGTCACATATTATAATGAAGAGAAACATCATCCTCTCGGCGTTGGCGATATTGGCCATCTACCTTGTGGCATTCTGCTTCAATGCCTACGTGCTCTTGGCGCTCGTGGTGTTCATACCCGTCTTCCTCTTTCGCAAGTATCTGCACAAGGACGAGGTGGCAAGTTCGAGCCTGCTCACCTTGGACGAGGCTAATGCCGAGTATGGCGAGCCCGACGACTGCGTGGTGGTGGACGCCACTCGCGCCAATGAGGTGGCAGGGTGCATACTCGTGTACAAGGCCAAGAGGCTGCTGCTCGTGGCAGGCGAGCCCCTCGGCATGGACGACGTGGTGGACGTGGCAACGGTGAACACCGCCACGCCATACACGCTTGGGCAATATCAACTCGTTATCACCACGCGAAAGCCGGGGCGAGAGTATGTGAGGATGGATGCCGGATTGGACTCGGGCTGGGCGATGGAGGTCGCCAAGCAAGTGATAGACGCGCTGAAGTGTCACAATGTCACGAAGGGGTGACATTGTGGCATGATGAAAACTTGGGCACAAAGGTTGCAATATTGGGGGTGAAGCTCGTAAGAACTTCAAGACAAAAAAGTAACAACATAAAATATAATTAGGAGGTAAAGACTATGTTATTCCCAGTATTGAACGATTGGTTTGACAACGATTTCAGTGACAACATGATGAGAGGCTTGCGTCGCGTAAGCGCCACGGCTCCAGCGGTCAACGTGAAGGAGGACGCCGACAAGTACACCATGGAAGTGGCGGTTCCGGGCATCAAGAAAGAGTTTGTCCGCATAGACCTCAACAAGGATGGTGACCTTGAGCTTGCCATCGAGAACAAGCTCGAACATCACGAGGAGAACGGCAAGCCAGAGCACAAGGAGCACTATCTGCGCCGCGAGTTCTCCTACACCAACTATCAGCAGACCTACAGCCTGCCCGACGACGTGGAGAAAGACGACATCTCCGCAAAGGTTGAGGACGGCATCTTGAGCATCGTGCTCCCGAAGATCAAGAAGAGCGAAGTAAGCGTCAACGGAAGAAGAATTGAAATAGGATAGGATTAGTTGAACGGAAGGAGGACTAAGATAGGGTAGTTTCTTTATAGGTACTTGGAAAAAAGATTGTGTGGATTGAAAAAGCCCCGTTGTCCTGTGAAGGACGACGGGGCTTTGCCGTGATTGGTGATTAACAAACATTGTGCACAGGGGCGCCCCTGCTAAGCATTATCGCATGCGTAATCGGCGAAGCCGATATCTTTAAAATCTTTTGAATCCGTGTGAACAGAAATCTGTGAGAGAACAACGTTCAAGCGAATCAGCACGAGGTCATTCTTATTTCACAACCTTCTGTCCGTTCCTGATGTATATGCCGTGGGGCAGGGTAGACAGGTCGAAGCCAAGGAACGTGCCGTTGATGGAGTAGACCTTGTCGTCGGTGGCGTGCTGGTTGTCCCAAACGGGTAGGATGCCGCTTGTCACGTCGTGCACGTAGTCGAACGAGACCACACCATCCTCGTATTTGATGTTCTTCAAGGCCTTGTTGGTCTTCAACTTCTCTGTCTTCGCCGTGTTGTACCAGCAGAAGTTTGGCTGCGAGTTGGTGTCGCTTAGCTCGGTAACGTTAAGTCCGCTGACGTTGCCTGTGCCGGGGAAGAGGTCGCCCTTGAGGCTTGCCGCATAGATATAGGAGTCGTTGATATAAGAAGACAGGCAGGCACCGTCGGCAGGCACAACGGCCATGCCTGGATAGCCCGGAGTGTTGTTCAGATACGTGTTGTTTGAAATTGTCGTGCTTGTGCTTGGCAGGTTCACATGATACACGAGCAGTCCGTTGCCTTTCTGCGACGTGTTCCATCCTTTCTTCTGTATGCATTCGAGCATGAAATACTCGTTAGAGTTTTGCGGGTTCACAATCTTGTATGCCGTGCCGCCTTGCTCCGTGGATTTCGCCATGGTGATGCTTGCGTCGCTGTTGAGAGTCCTGATGTCCACCGGCCATTCCATTTGCTCTTTCTCGAATGCCGTGTAAGCGGTGGGGCGGAATCCGTTGTTGGAATACTCGCCGCCGTCCATTAGATCCCAGTATTCCATCTCCTGATTGTTAACTTGAGCCGACTCCACTGTGGGATAGAAGTCTGGCAAGCCGAGCGCGTGGGAGAACTCATGGCAAGCCACGCCCAGACCAGTGATGGCGGGGCTGGAGCCTGCTGTGGTCGTGGTGCAGGGTTTGCCGTTGCTGTCTATGTTGAATGGGCTGCGCTCGCCCGACATGGTGTACCACCTGACCTTCTTGCCGCCCAACGTGGCACCTGCCGTGGTCCACGTGTTGGCCCAAACTGCCGTGCCGGGACCGCCATCGTTTTGGTCGATGCCCGCAAATAATATGTAAACGCCCTCTATGGTTTCCCCGTCGAGGCTGAACGACTCAAGGTCGCTTGCCGAAACGTGGCTTTCTATAAGCGCGAGAGCGTCTTTTGTGAGTGCCCGTGGGTTCTCATCGTCGTTGTCTTCATTGCTGCCACCATAATATGTCTCAGGATGATCAACGGTGACAGGGCCATAGACTTTGAACTTCGGTGTGAACGTGCCGTTGCTCATGTCACGGAAATACTGGGCTACCGAACCGTGGTTGTGGTGGTTGGCGTTGCCGAGGTCTTCTTGATTCTCACCATTGAACATCTGTTCAAAGGCTTTCAGCGGCTCGTTTATCGTAAACTTTACATCAGTGAAGTTTACAAGCACGACCGGAATGGTTACGCTGCCGCTATGGCTTATATAGGAACCGCTCTTGGCAATGACCTTGTGGACGTTTCCATTAGCAGCCTCGCGCTTCATCAACATTGCCGTTCCGCATTGTCGGCGCCTTTGCGTTTGCTGTGCCATGACGCAATGCGAAAGCAACAGGGAAATGATGAGTAAAACAGTGTGTTTCATTTTTCTTGTTCTGAATGTTATGCGTAGTTTATGCCTTCTGGGTTAATACACTTTGGGTTTGTGCCTTTTGGTTAATGCCTTCTGGTTATCCCCAATGCCTTCCTGTAAGCGCTGATTATCGGGTCGTTGTCGGCATCGTCCATCTTCTTGAAGATCTTTGCCATCTTCTTCGCGTTGCGATGGTCGCGGCGGCGCTTGGAACTGAGCAAGTCGGAGAGGTTGAAGTCGATGCCCGTGATGGGGTGCTGAAGTGCCATTTCAATGCGGTCTTCCTTGGTCCACTTGTTCACAGCCTTCTTGAAATTGTCTGACGTTGAGCCATATACCACCACTTCGCCGATGTCGTTGTAGTCTCTTATCACGGGAATGGTGTCGGCAGCGAACTTTGCCGGAATGCGCAAGGCGATGTAGCCAGGCTTGACGAGAAACAAGGTGTCGAACTTCTCCGGTACCTCTGCGAAGCCGATCACGTTTGTCGTGTCAGCCTTTTGCTTGTCGGCCCATACGTGGAAGCCCTGCACGGGGCTGCTCACTTCCGGGTCGTAGACCATGATGTGTCGTTGAGCGTTGGCCTGTTGCAAGGGGAGCAATGAGAAAAGGAAAACGCATATATACACGATGTGTTTCATAAATAAATGTGCTAAGTAATCTGTTTAGGGTACAAAAATAATCAAAAAAAGTCAAGGCGTAAAAAAAAACACTTGACTTGTGACAATTTAACGTTTCGGCAAATATTTTCTTCCTTTTTTCTGTAACGATTCGATTAAAATGAGCTAACTTTGCATATCAAATTGTATCAAGATAAAAAGAGTATCTTAAAATGGCTGAATCAAGACAAATCAAGACTGCGCTTATCTCCGTGTTCCATAAGGACGGATTGGAGGATCTCCTTAAAAAGCTCAACGAGGAGGGTGTTAAATTCCTTAGCACTGGCGGCACGCAGAAATTCATAGAGGGGTTGGGTTACGACTGTCAGAAAGTGGAGGATGTCACCACGTATCCTTCCATTCTCGGAGGCAGGGTGAAGACCCTTCATCCCAAAATATTCGGAGGCATTCTTGCCCGTCGCGACAATGAGGGCGACAAGGAGCAGATGGCGGAATATGAGATTCCTTCTATCGACCTCGTCATCGTGGACCTCTATCCTTTCGAGCAGACCGTGGCAAGCGGAGCGTCGGAGCAGGACATCATAGAGAAGATTGACATAGGCGGCATTTCGCTCATCCGTGCCGGTGCCAAGAACTTCAGCGATGTGGTCATCATACCGAGCAAGGCTGAGTATCCCGTGCTGTTGGAGTTGCTCAACAAGAAGGGTGCCGTGACCGACGTGGAGGATCGCCGTATGCTCGCTGAGAGGGCCTTTGGCGTGTCGAGCCATTATGACACCGCTATCCATGAGTGGTTTGCCTCGCTTAGTTAACTGCGGTGCTGATACGTCAATCAAGAAATATAATATATAGAAATAGGAAATTAGATGGGAATGTTTTCTTTCGTTCAAGAGATTGCAATGGACTTGGGAACCGCCAACACGATCATCATCAGCGATGACAAGATTGTGGTCGACGAGCCTTCTGTTGTAGCCCTTGACCGCCGTAGTGGCAAGATGATCGCGGTTGGTGAGAAAGCCAAGATGATGTATGAGAAGACCCACGACAATATACGCACCATTCGTCCGCTGCGCGACGGAGTGATAGCCGACTTCACGGCTTGCGAGCAGATGATGCGTGGTCTTATCAAGATGGTTCACACGGGCAGTCGCCTTTTCTCTCCGACGCTTCGCATGGTTATCGGTGTGCCTTCAGGTTCTACCGAGGTAGAGCTCCGTGCCGTGCGCGACTCAGCCGAGCATGCTGATGGCCGCGATGTCTACCTTATCTTCGAGCCTATGGCGGCTGCCATTGGCATTGGCATTGATGTTGAAGCCCCGGAGGGCAACATGATTGTTGATATAGGCGGCGGCTCTACCGAGATTGCTGTTATCTCCCTTGGCGGCATCGTGAGCAACAACTCCATCCGTATCGCTGGCGACGACCTCACGGCTGACATTCAGGAGTATATGAGCCGTCAGCACAACGTGAAGGTCTCTGAGCGTATGGCCGAGCGCATCAAGATACATGTGGGCTCTGCCCTTACCGACCTTGGCGACGAGGCTCCTGAGGACTATGTGGTGCATGGTCCTAACCGCATTACCGCCCTGCCAATGGAGGTGCCGGTGTGCTATCAAGAGATTGCCCATTGCCTCGACAAGACCGTGGCAAAGATTGAGAATGCCGTGCTCTCGGCATTGGAGGCCACTCCACCAGAGCTGTATGCCGACATTGTGAAGAATGGCATTTGGCTTTCTGGCGGCGGTGCGTTGCTCCGTGGTCTTGACAAGCGCTTGCAAGATAAGATCAACATTCCTTTCCATATCGCCGAGGATCCTCTCCACAGCGTGGCCAAGGGCGCAGGCATAGCGCTTAAGAATGTAGACAGGTTCTCGTTCCTTATGCGTTAATTGTGCGATGCACAATTTAATTGATTTTATACAAAAGCATAGCCACTGGTTCCTCTTCGTCTTGCTCGAAGTGATCAGTATGGTCTTGTTGTTCCAATACAACAGCTACCAAGGTAGCGTGTGGTTCACTTCGGCCAATACTGTCAGCGGCAAGTTGGACTCGTGGAATTCCGCGGTGGAAAGCTTCTTCTCCCTGGGTAAGGTCAATCAAGAACTTACCCAACGCAACCTTTATTTGGAACAGCAGGTGAGGAAGCTTTCCACACGTCTTTATGACGTCACCAAGGACAGCACGTGGACAGACACGGCAGGCGTGAAACTGCTCAAGAGTTTTAGGCTCATTCCAGCCAAGGTGGTGAGCAACTCGGTGATTCATGCCAACAACCTTGTCACGATAGACAAGGGTTCGCTCGATGGTGTCAAAGCTGACATGGGAGTGGCTTGTGGCAGTGGTGTGGTAGGTATTGTTTACCTCACGTCACCCCATTATTCCATCGTGATTCCAGCCATCAATACGAAGTCGAACATTAGCTGTCGCATCCAGGGAAGAGACTATTTCGGGTATCTTCATTGGACGGGCGGCGACCCACAAAAGGCTTATGTTGAAGAAGTGCCGCGTCATGCCCGTTTCCGGTTGTACGACAATGTTGAGACGAGCGGTTACTCTTCTGTTTTCCCGGCTGGCATATTGGTGGGGAAAATCCTTCATGTTTATAATTCCATCGATGGCGTGTCCTATCGCCTTCAAGTGAAGTTGGCTACCGACTTCTCGCGTCTCCGTGACGTGTGTGTCATCGACAACGCCCCGGTATTGGAACGCCTCGAAGTGTTGCGTGCCGCGCAAGACTCGCTGAAGACCAATGTCGACAAGTGACGCGAATTGCGATGAAGGCAGTGGAGCTTGTAAGTAAGGGTAGTAGATAAGTAAAGGTAGTAGTAGATAAGTAAAAGTAGAATAGGAGGAAGAGGTAAAAGGATGAATATAGATTTCCTGAAACGTTTGCTGCTTTTCTTTGGGCTGATGCTTGTTCAGGCGTTGGTGCTCAACCACGTCCACCTTTTTGGCGTGGCCACACCATTGCTGTATGTCTATTTCGCCATTTCCTTCCGGCGTGGCACACCCAAGTGGGCTATGCTTGTATGGAGTTTCCTCTTGGGCTTGAGCATAGACGTGTTTTCCAATACCCCCGGTCTTGCTGCGGCATCCATGACGTTGGTGGCTGCCGTACAACCCTATCTGCTTGAACTGTTTATCCAGCGTGGCGACGACGACGAGGTGCTTCCCTCAATCCTTGCTTTTGGATTGGGCAAGTTCACGTTGTTCGCGTTTATTCTGACACTTGTCTATTGTCTTGTCTTCTTCACGTTGGAGTCGTTCACGTTTTTCAACTGGATGCAATGGTTGTTGAACACGGGCACAAGCGTGTTGCTGACGCTTCTCCTGGTGTTGGTTATCGACAATTTGAGGCGCTTTTAGCGCAAGCGTAGAGGGAGGAAGATCTGATGAAGGATTTCAGTCTTGAGAATAGGAAAAGGGTTATCGGTGGCATAGCCGTTTGTATAGTGCTGATCTATGTGGTGCGACTCTTCGCGCTTCAGGTGATGAGCGACGACTATCGCAAGAGTGCCGACTCCAACGCTTTCCTGAAGAAGGTGGAGTATCCCAGCCGTGGCATCATACGCGACAGAAACGGTAAGCTGCTTGTCTTTAACCAGCCTTCCTACGACATCATGGTGGTGATGAACGAGGAACGTGGCCACCTTGACACATTGGACTTCTGCCAGACCTTGGGCATTACCAAGGAGGAGTTCATCAAAAGGATGGACAACATCAAGGACCCCAACAAGAATCCGGGATACTCTCGCTTCACCCAACAACTGTTCATGTCGCAAGTAGATGACAAGAACTTCAGCGTGTTTCGTGAGAAGATGTTTCGTTTCCCCGGTTTCTATATCCAGAAGCGAGCCATACGTCAATATATGTACCCTTATGGAGCCCACATTCTTGGCAAGGTGTCGGAGGTGTCGCAAGGCGACTTAGAGGATGACACTTATTACCAGGCAGGCGATTACATAGGCAAGCTGGGTGTGGAGCGAAGTTATGAGAAAGAGTTGCGCGGCATCAAGGGCGTGCAGGTTCTTCTCCGCGACGCCCATGGTCGCGTGCAGGGTCATTACCAAAACGGCAAGTTCGACCATCGTCCTGTGCCAGGCAAGGACCTGACTCTTGGCCTTGACATTAATCTCCAAGCCTTGGGCGAGCGAATGATGAGGGGAAAGATAGGTGCCATAGTCGCCATCGAGCCTTCCACCGGCCAAATACTTTGCATGGTGTCGTCGCCGACCTATGACCCACGGTTGTTTGGTACCAAGAGCCGCAATAAGTATCATAAGTTCCTCACGCGCGATCCACATAAGCCGTTGCTCAACCGTGCCATAATGGGTCAATATCCTCCAGGCTCTACTTTCAAGACTACGCAGGGGCTTACCTTCTTGTCTGAGGGCATCATTTCGCCTGCCACACAATATCCTTGCCACAGGGGTTTCTACTATAAGGGCCTTCACGTGGGTTGTCATGGTCATGCGTCACCGCTGAGCCTCGTGCCAGCCATCAGCACCTCGTGCAACGGATACTTCTGTTGGGGATTGCTCAACATGATGAGCAACCGTGCCAAGTATAAGAATGTGGATGAAGCCATGAACACATGGCGCGACTACATGGTGTCGATGGGCTTTGGCTATCGTCTCGGCATCGACTTGCCTGGCGAGAAACGCGGCTTGATACCTAACGCCACGTTCTACGACAAGGCTTATCGCGGCTCTTGGAACGGCCTGACCATCATAAGCATAAGCATAGGACAGGGTGAGGTGAACCTCACTCCTTTGCAGATTGCCAACTTGGGTGCCACGATAGCCAACCGTGGCTATTATTACGTGCCTCATGTGGTGAAAAAGATTAAAGGCGAGCCTATCGACACCGTGTTCACCCGTCGCCATTACACCAAGGCGCAACGTCGCGCCTACGACTATATCGTCGCTGGCATGCGCTCTTCTGCCATGGGCGGCACTTGCAAGATGTTGTCATCTTTGCCTTTCGCCGCTTGCGGCAAGACGGGAACGGCACAAAACCGTGGTCACGACCACTCCGTGTTCATGGGTTTCGCCCCGATGGACAACCCAAAGATAGCCATTGCCGTCTACGTGGAGAATGGTGGTTGGGGTGCCGACTTTGGCGTTCCTATTGGAAAAGTGTTGATGGAACAGTATGTCATGGGCAAGCTCAGTCCTTCGGGTGAGAAGCTTGCCGAGGAAATGCAGAATCGCAGGATATCTTATGGAGACTCAGAACGATAAACGACAGCCCAGCATCTGGAAAAGCTTAGACTGGTGGACAGTGGGCATATACATCGCACTTCTCATTTTTGGATGGATTAGCGTGTGCGGTGCCAGTTACACATATGGAGAGACCGACATCTTCAGTCTTTCCACTCGTTCGGGCATGCAGATCGTGTGGATATGCACGTCGTTTGCCCTTGGCTTCATCCTGCTTATGCTCGACGACCGATTCTACGACACCTTTGCTTATGTCATTTACGCTGTTTTGCTGCTATTGCTGTTCCTCACCATCTTCAACCCCCACGAGATCAAAGGCTCTCGCTCTTGGTTGGTGCTCGGACCGCTGAGGTTGCAGCCCGCTGAGTTTGCGAAATTTGCCACTGCGTTGGCGGTGGCTAAGATGATGAGCACCTTTGGTTTCGACATGCAGAAGCCAAAGCACATGTTCTCGGCAATGGCAATAGTGCTCTTGCCCATGTTGTTCATCATCGGCCAAAAAGAGACGGGTTCCGCCCTTGTCTACCTTTCGTTTTTCCTTATGTTCTATCGTGAGGGAATGCCCGGCAGCATATTGTTCACGGGTGTAGCCATGGTGGTTTATTTCGTGGTTGGCATCAAGTATGAGCAAGTGCTCCTTTTGGGTTCGCCAACGTCGCTGGGAAAGTTTGTGGTGTTGCTGCTTGTCCAGATATTCGCCTCGGCAATGGTGTATATCTACGCCCACAACCGGCGTGTCGCCTTGCGGCTATTGGGCATTAGCGTTGGCGTGACATTGCTTGTGCTGTTGTTTTCCGAGTTTGTCATCCCATTCGACATAGTGTGGGTACAACTTGCCATCTGCGTGTTTCTTGTTGGATGCCTTGTATATGAAGGATTGTCCACGCGAATACCCCATTATCTGTTGATAGCGTTGTTCTCGGTTGGCAGCATAATCTTTTTCTATAGTGCCGACTATGTGCTCAACAATGTGATGGAGCCCCACCAGCGTGTCAGGATCAATGTGCTCTTGGGACTTGACGAGGATCTTGCCGGTGCTGGTTACAACGTGCACCAGAGCGAGATTGCCATTGGTTCGGGCGGTCTTCAAGGCAAGGGCTTTCTTAATGGCACGCAGACCAAGTTGAAGTTCGTGCCTGAACAAGACACCGACTTCATCTTCTGCACTGTAGGCGAGGAGGAAGGCTTCCTTGGCTCTGCCAGCGTGTTGTTGCTCTTCCTCGCGCTGATATTAAGGTTGATACATTTGGCTGAGCGGCAACCGTTCAAGTTTGGGCGGGTGTATGGCTATTGCGTGGCAAGCATTTTCCTTTTCCACGTGTTCATCAATGTGGGAATGGTGCTTGGCCTGACGCCTGTCATAGGCATACCGTTGCCGTTTTTCAGTTATGGTGGTTCGTCGCTGTGGGGATTCACGCTCCTGCTGTTCATCTTCCTAAGAATAGACGCTGGAAGAAACCTTGTCAGGACCTGACGCGTGTCATGTCAAAAATAGCCTAACGTGAGATCTCAATGCCCACGTCGGCTATGCCTGGTATTATCTCCCTCCTCATGTCGTGTCTCACGGTGACATGGAGAGAGTCGCCCTCTTGCAAGTTCATCTGCGATACCTGATAGTGGTATTGGAAATAGCTTATCCCCTTTCCCCTTATCGTGCCCCGCGAGTCGTATATCTGGCAGTTAAGGGTGTCTCTCCTTGTGGTCTTCTTGGGATAAACCGTTTGCTCCACTATCAGCGTAAGCGATTGGAATGGATACACGTCGCTTACCCTAAGCCCCAACATGGTGCTGTATTTGGATGCCGTTTTCACCTTTGGCACGTCATACGACAACACCTCACCTCTGTCCCAACCTGAGATAAAGGTGTGGTGGTATGTGTCGTAAACCTTTCTGCCCGTGCACGACAAGAGCAGGAAGAAAATGGAGATGAAGGCTAATCTTCGCATTTTTCCTTTTTTCGCTATCGTTTACTTGCCTTCGTTCGGCTTGTTGTCCTTCTGTCTGGCATCGTCCTGCTTGTTGTGGTTCGACCTGGCCGATGCTTGCTGCGTGGCACCTTCTTGCGCCTTTCTCATAGGAGCTTGCTTGCTCTTGTTTTTCTTCTTTTTCTTTTTCTTTGCCTTGTCGAATCGGCTCACGTCAGCGTCGGCGAGCAAGTCAACAGGCTTCTTCTCTGTCTTTGCCTTGTTGTCTTCCGACAGCGACAGCGGTTTCTCGCCCTGCTTGTTCATCGCTATTATCTCCAAGGCTCGCTTAGCGGTAATGGTCTCCGTGTTGGCGCCCAGATTCTTGTCGGTAGAGTAGGTGCAGAGTCCGGCGAGGATGTCGGTCTTGAAGAGGTGGTATTCGGCGTCTTGCGTGACGAGTGTCACGTCTCTTCTTGGCAGTTTGCGGCTCGCCTCAAGGTAGTCGTCCACCTCATAGTTGAGACAACATTTCAGTTTGGCACACATTCCGGCAAGCTTTTGCGGGTTGAGCGATATGTCTTGTATGCGTGCCGCGTTGGTTGAGACGCTTGAGAAGTTTTTCATCCACGTGGCGCAGCAAAGCTCCCTTCCGCAGGGGCCTGTTCCGCCTATGCGTCCAGCCTCTTGGCGCGCGCCAATCTGTTTCATCTCTATGCGCACGTGGAATGTCTCGGCAAGCACCTTGATGAGCTTGCGGAAATCCACGCGCTCGTCGGCAATGTAATAGAATATGGCCTTGTTGCAGTCGCCCTGATATTCCACGTCGCCGATTTTCATTTGCAGGCCGAGGCTCTTGGCTATCTGTCGGCTCTGTATCATAGTGCCGTGCTCACGGCTCTTCGCTTCCTTGTATTTCTCCATGTCCACGGGCTTGGCAATGCGGTAGACGCGCTTTATGTCGTCGGCCGACTTCAGGTTGGCTTTCTTTATCTGCAACCTTACGAGCCTTCCCGTGAGCGTCACCACGCCAATGTCGTGGCCGGGGTTCGCTTCCACAGCCACCACGTCGCCCTTTTGCAGGTCGAGGTTGTTCACGTTGTGGTAGTAGCCTTTCCTCGTGTTCTTGAACTGAACCTCCACGAGGTCTGTCGACTCCGCGTTTCCGGGCACGTCTTCGAGCCAGTCGTAGGTGTTGAGCTGCTTGTCTTGCCTTCCCACGCCTTTTGCCGAAAGTCCCCGGCCACATCCGGAGCACATATTATATTCTCTCATATTGTGTATTCTGAAGTGATGTTTTTTTTAAATATATAGTTGCGGTTTCCCTTATTTCCTTATGTATATTGTCGTCTCAAGCGCGAAGTCGAAAAACTGTATCTTTGCGTTGGCGTTCTGTCCTATGTCGCGCGTCATCTGTTGCAGCCTTTGTTGCAGCAGCATCACGTTGCGCTCGTTGATGAATGGCGAGAAGTTCTTGGCGAAATCTTCCTCTTCCTTTGTCATGTAGCACAGGTCGGGGTCATGGAAATTGTACATGAAATTTTCCCTTACCATCTGCATCATGTAGGCGATGAGCCTTTTCTGTTTCTCCCTTCCGAAGTCTGCCACGGCGTTGCTCCACGCCTTCAGTTGTCTCACGTCTTTCTTGAACGCAAATCGCATGAGGGAGACGAAGATATTGAAAAACTCCTTGTTCTCGTTGCCTGCGTCTATCTCTTCCGTGGCTTTGAGCCAGTTGCCCATCGCCATGTGGGCTATTCTCTCAGCGTCGTTTGGTTCGATGCCTCGCCTTGTGGTGAGGGCGTTGGCAATGGAGGCGTTGTCGAGACGTGGCACGGCAAAGGTCTGCACGCGGCTGCGTATGGTCTCAAGCAGCAGCTCCGGGTGCTCGCTCACAAGCAGGAACACCGTCATGCGCGGTGGCTCCTCCAGCAGCTTCAGCATCTTGTTGGAGCAGGTCTGGTTCATGCGCTCAGGCAACCATATCACGCTCACCTTGTATCCGTTGAGCGTCGACTTCATGTTGAGCTTCCTCGCCAGCCTGTCGCTTTCCGCCTCGAATATCACGGCTTGCTGCTTGTCTGCCTTCATTATGGTCATCCATTGCTCAAGCGAGAAGTAAGGGTCGTCGGCAAGCATCTGCCTCCATTCCTTGGCATAGTCGTCGCTCGTCACCTTCGCGTCGCTGCCTTTCGGTTTCACGGTGGGGAAGGAGAAGTGCAGGTCGGGGTGTTGCCATTTGGCGAGCATCGCCTCGGCGTTTGCAATGGCTGCGTTGCTTTCGAGCATCGCCTTGCCCTCCCATCTCTCGCCGAGCAGGAACGACGCGAAGGCAAGGGCTAGCGCCATCTTGCCACTGCCCGCGGGTCCCGTGAACATGAGCGCGTGGGGTATGCGCTCCTCGTCTACGAGTTGGCGAAGTCGTTGCTTTGCCTCTTCCTGGCCTATGACCTTGTTGAAATTCACGGCTATGTCTTTGGGTTTCTTTGGTCTGTTTATGCTTACAGTATCTGCCTCAGTATGTCGGGCATGCTCTTAAACGCTGAGACGGTATAGAAATGTATGTCTTTCACGCCATTGGCATACAGCTCCTTGCATTGGCTCACCGCCCATTCTATGCCGAGCAGCCTGGCTTCCTCGTCGCTCGTGCATTTCAAGGCTTCCTTGGCGAGCTCTTGCGGCATGTCGCAATGGAATGTCTTGGGCACTTGTGTCACCTGGGTCAACTTTGCCAGGGGCTTGATGCCCGGTATGATGGGGATGGTGATGCCCATCGCCCTCGCCTTTGCCACGAAGTCGAAATATTTCTTGTTGTCGTAGAACAGTTGCGTCACGGCATACTCCGCACCCAAGTCTTGTTTCTCTTTCAGGTGCTTCATGTCCATCTCCAGGTTTGGCGCCTCCTCGTGCTTTTCGGGGTATGCCGCCACGCCGTAGTGGAATTTCTCACCCGGGTGCTTTATCGGCGAGCCGTCCATGAAGAGACCGTCGTTGAATTGGTTCACCTGCGCGGCAAGCTCCGTGGTATGTGCCCATCCTCCGTTTGTGGGCGTGAACATCTTGTCGTCTTTCGCCTTGTCGCCACGCAGCAGCAGCACGTTGTTGATGCCGAGAAACTGCATGTCGATGAGCTCATACTCTATGTCTTCCTTCGTGGCTCCCGAGCAGATGACGTGTGGCACCACCGTGGTGTCGTAGTGTTTCTGTATGGCAGCCGCCACGGCGATGGTGCCAGGCCTGCGCCTTATCCTCAGCCGCTCATATTGTCCGTCTGCGGTCTCGCGGTAAACGTATTCGGAGTGGTGGGTGGTGATGTTGATATAGTTGGGGCCGAAATCCCTCACCATGTCGAGGTTGCGGAAGAGGTTATCCGTGCCGTTGCCCTTGAGAGGCGGCAAGACCTCGATGGAGAAGCCTTTCTGCCGGCTTGTGTCGCTCAGTATGTCGATAATGTTCATGTGTTCTTGAATGATGCTAATCAGCGTACAAAGTTACTAAAAATTCTTTATAATCCGCCAGTCTGCCGCAATCAGATGTGGAAAGATGAGGTATATGAACTGTACTCCATGTTGTTGAGAGGGTAGTCCAGTCTCAAAACTCAACTAAATGGGACAGCAGTGATATTAATTAACTATTCTTTTTAGAAATATCAAAAACAGATAATGCCTTATATATACCAGGTAAAGAACCAGTAATTTTACCTATCCTTTTGGATGACCATAAAGGATGTACCAAGCAGTAGTTCTCGCCGTAAGGATCCGTACCAATCAGAGTCCCTTTACAACTTTCTACAGTGTATCCATGTTTTAACAGAACATTCTTGATAGTTATATTTATAAAACCACCCCAATATTTTGTGGTAAAATCAATCTTTGCTTTTGAGTCATGTGCAAGTCTGGCTAAGTCAAGTCCAAGTCTCCAATCGAGTAAATGATGTACACTTTGGTTTGAATAATCTCTTATACAATCATAACAAGATGATGTGCACCCATTTTCGTGGTCTTGAGAAGTGAGTTCTTCATAAATCTCACCTCCTTCTATAAGTGGCAGAATGATTGCTTTCTTTGGGACTTCTTTATATCTACGACCGCTGAGGTAATTACTGTAGCCTGCGCCATTTTCCAATTGCTCAACAAAGAAAATCTCCGCTTTCTTTGTTTGAGGTATTATATAAAATCCTACGGTCAATTCAGAAGAGTCTATATCAAGATAATGAGATATAGTTTTTCTTACGAGATAGCCCCATGATAAAAAGGCGGCTCTTACAGCAAAGCTGTTAGCATTCTCTTCATTGAGCGGTGAAAGATTTAAGTCTTCTGGAACTTCTGCAATAGAAAGCGTTAGAACACCTGTTGTTTTTGACGAGACAAATGCATATTGTGTTTCAAATGACAGGTGTAATGTATTTCTTATTTCTTCAGGATAAGCGTCTCTTGACACATAAATGCCATCTTTGTTCTTACCTAATTTATATAATTCTCCATTATTATCATTAACAAGATGTACTAGTCCTTGCGAAGGTACAATATTGTTCCTTATCGTCATATTGTCAACAGGCTGGCATTCTTGTAGAGAGTCTTCGCAATCTAACTTTATATCGCTATTAGGTGAATACCAATCGTAACCTCCATTGAAATCCTCTACAGGCATATTGTAATCAACACAGAAACCTAAAGGAGAGCAAATCTTGACTTTCTGCATCACTTTGCCACATACAGGACAATTGCATGATTCCTCATCGTGGATTATAGACGAATAACCACATACCATGCAGCGAACAAGAGGATAGCGATATATATTCAATGAATTATACTTTGGTTTTATTACATGCGAGCTGTTATATTCGTAGTCAACAATTCCTACTGCCCTATATACTTTTTTGTCTTTCACGATTTCATGCCCAGGTGCAAAAGAGTTCAAGGCCATATCTATATCACGAGAAACGACATCTTCTGCCGGTAATTTCTTTGGCATACTTAGATACAAGTTCCTTGTGCGAGTAGGGAAACCAAACATTGGTAGAAGTCCCGCATTAGCAAGTCGTTCGCTTAGGAACTCTTGAGAGAACTCATCGCTTGTAGCAATTTGGCTTATCTTATCAATGAATTGGTTATAGATGAAATCTTTTATTTCTTGCTTTTGAGTATCTGAAATATCGGTACCCAAAGTTGCAACTTGAATAATCCGCAAAACTTCTTCACGGTTAGCGTATAGCCAATTAGCAACACATTCTTTGTGTTTATCCCACTGTTCTACAGTACCGAAGCAACCATGTACGCTATCTTTACCAGAATTATTATCCTTTAAAGCAGCATATAATATTTCTTTATAGATAATACGTTCAACGATTTCTTTTGTTCTTGTTTCCAAATATGGGTCTTTTGGCGTGTCAGAAACCATACGCTCATATTCTTGGAAGTTTGTCAAATCATGACTTGTAGAACGAGCAACAGTAAGCGCAATAGACAAAGGATTGCCACGACGGCCAGCACGACCAACACGCTGTTGGTAATTAAAACGTTGAGGAGGGACATTGCCCATCATTACAGCCGATAAAGATCCGATATCTACACCCGCCTCCATAGTTGTTGTTACACTAAGAAGGTCAATACCCTCAACTAATGGGTTCTCTGTTTTTAAAAATATATCTTGAAACAGTCGCTGTCTTTTCTTTGAATCAGCCTTTGAAGTTTGTCCCGTCATTTCTTCACAATGCAGACGATAGACATTATCGGTAGAATTCAGTAAAGAAAGATAAAAGTCGTTGGGATTGGTGACATCTTCCTTTGTAATGACATATTCTTCATCAAGTTTGTGATAGCAATTAATGCAAATACCATTTGCGTGATGCATATGAATAGTCTTGCATCGAGGACAAACCCAATATTTAGAACCTATGTTTGATTTTATAAATGCGAGTCCCTCTCCGGTTAGGACGGTTACTTGCCTATCTATAATACCACAATCTCTTAAAAGGCTACGCAATGTATCTAACCTTTCATTGGTTTCTGTTCTACTATGTACATGATAAACATGTTGTACTAGTTTCCTTACAGCCATTGGAAAACCGTCTGTAAGAGGATATTTTGAAGGAAGTTCTTTGATGCGTTTTTTCTCTCCTAGTATTCGAATAACAGAACAAGCAAGTTTTAATTCTTCAAATGAACGATTACGGTTACTAAAGATACTTGTTAATTGTTCTATTTTATTAAACCTGCGAATCCTGTCACTAAATTCCAACTGATTTTGGCTCAAATTGGATTTATTTTTTTTCTTTTCAAAATCGAAGAGGTCATACCACAAACCACCCATAAGGTTTTGAAAACAGGTTGGTTTAGGACCTGCAGGGTTTATGCCAAGCGACAATAATGTTTTAAATACATCATCCTCAATGTTGCCAAGGCTTTGGCCATTACAACATTTGAAATAGGTGTTCAGCATAGCCAATTGCTCTTCTGTGGCAAATCCCATATGATTTGCCATTACGACACGTGCAACCTCGCCATAAGTTTGATCATTTGTCATCTTACTAAGGTGTTGACCATCTTGTTGGGTCCAATTCTGATCATCATACAGCTTCTTTAAAAAGCTAACCACCTCATTGCTACCATTCAGTGCATGGAGAATTGCCCAACGGAGAACATCTCTAAAATGGTCTAGTTCTATACCTGCTGACAGTTTTGCCGCGGATTGACGGCTGTCAGAGAATAATACCACTTTTGTGTTTTTCTCTTTTGCATTTTTCATTGAACGAATCAATGCATCTGCAAGAATCTGGTTCACTTTCTGTAAACCAGTACCATGGTAACGTATGGGTGTTAAGCTATTCTTGTCTTTTATATAATAGGCCACTTCGCATTGAGGACACTTATGGGGGAATTTCGTATCTGAATCGGAATGTTGTTCATACAAACTATATGTTCCGTCTATGTCAGGATAGTATTCGCCAGTACTTGGATTAAACGATACACGTTTCCAACCATCTTTAGGGCTAGCACTGCCATTCCAAAGTATGCAGTATATACAGTCCTTGTCGTTTATAGGTTTCTCGGAACTAAGGTATGTGTGATTATTCACAGAAACACGGTAACCGCCAAGATATATCTCACCGCAGTTCTCACATACAAGAATTTCCAATACCTTCATACCGCAACTACAAACATTTCGTGGACGTCTGTATAATTTGCCTATAGTTCTTCCTACAAATTTGTATTCTTCATTAATATGTGGGCAATTGGGGTCAGAGCATCCCCACAAACCGCTTACATTGCGGAAGAAAAAGTGTGCTCTAAGTGGTGCAAGGTATTGCCCTTTATGTTCGCTTTTACATAAAACTTTCAATAGTCCTGCAACTACGCATAGTCTTTCTTCGCCGGTAAGTCCTAACCTGTTTGATATTTTCTGTATATCCTTGGCAATAATCCCCTTGTTCGAACTTAATGCATATTTAAGCCATTGCAATAACTGATACTTTACAGACAATTCATAAAAGTTGTCGCATCCAAGGGTTTTAAGCAAATTATTGTCAGCATCCGTGTCTTCTTCATAAGCACTTCCATATTTATTAAGTTCATCTGTCGGCAATAAGATATTAGGCTTATCTACAGGTGGATGAGGTGGATTTGATATGATTTTAAACTTCTTCCTAAATTCATTCTTCTCAACACCAAAAAACTCAGAAAGGAAATCTATTGATTGCTGATTTTCTTCTAAAGACGCACTGGATGCAAGAAATTGTACCTGTGGCGAGCTTGGGTGTAATCCCAACCTATCAAGTAGAATTCTCAGTAGGTATGCGACTTCTGTTCCTGTGGTTCCTCTATAGGTGTGTAGTTCATCTATTACAAGATGAAAAATGTGCGACGGACTTTCCTCAAGCCATTTTTTCGTATCAGAAAAAATATCTGCTTCAAGATTACGCATCAGCATAATATTCAACATGCTATAGTTCGTAATCATGATATCAGGTGCGTTTTCCTGCATAGAAAAACGGTCCCACATTTCTGCAGAATCTTTTTCCATACAAGGCACATGATAAAGTAATTCTGTGTTGTCGTTCTCTTTAGCCGCTTCCTGCGCTGCCTTCCAGTCGTCCTGCAATTGCTTTTTTTCTTCACGTAGTTTTCCTTGTACTTTTTCCTTAATTCCACTGACTGGGGTGGCACCTGTATAACGACCAAAGTAAAAGTGATGCCCACCACGGTGTTCGTCCAGCCAATCCAAGGATCCGGTTTTGTCATCCTTACGACTGTTCAAGGCTTTTCTCAAACGAATCATCTGGTCTTCTGCAAGTGCGTTAAGGGGGTAGAGAATCATTGTACGCATAGCTCTTGTTCTCGTTTTCCCCCAGTTCTTAGACTCTGCTATCAAATCTGCAATAACAGGTAAAAGAAAGCATTCTGTCTTGCCCGAGCCTGTACCAGTTGTGACGACTATGTGTTTTCGGTTTATATGCGCTTCTTTAAGAGCTTCATATTGATGATCGTAGAGACGTCGAGCTTGTTGGCTGTTGTTGACGAACAGACCGGTATTTACAAAATCATTTAATTCCTTAGAAATACTTTCTTTATCACAAAACTCAGCTAATGTAGCCTTTTCATGATACTTCGGTACAATTTCTATAATAGGCGGCTGACAAATGGTGCCAACCTCTTTTATTAATGCATTTCGTTCTTGATTATACTCTTCGCGATTGAAAGGTAAACCGCTATTTATATATTTGATATAAGCATCAAAGATCTCATGGAAAATCTTTATAGGATTATTCATACTGTATTGAGTTACAGAAAATTCTATTTAAT
>CAVBBO010000028.1:0-15940 GCA_963593695.1 Escherichia coli
CAAGAACATGGCAATGCCCTTGTCCTCGCCATCGGTTTTAGTACTTACCCAATGCTTTTTGAATTCTTCAAGATTGTATGTTACCAATCCCTTTCCGGGGTCAGCGACATAGAACTTCTTGCCTTTCTTGACCTTATAAAGGACAACAAAGTGGTTCTGATTCCAATGAAGGATGCAAGGCTGAGGTGCTTCAGTTAGTGTCGTAGTTGCAGCCTTTGCACATACTGTATGCAATCCAAGGGTGTTTGCAGCCTCATTGATCCCTAACAGGGATACTCCTTCTGTTGTGGCAAAGCAAAGTTTCGACAGGGAATCCAAAGAGTATTCCCTGCCGAAATATTTGCATACCATCTGCAAGCAGGCCACGCCGCATTGCATGGAATCATGCTGATGAGTTATAGGAAAGTGCATCATGGCAACTACAAAACAGATGTCTTTGACTTGCCTTCAAATTGCAGGTTGGCACCATGGTTTACCTTCTTTCCATAATCAAATGTATAACTTGCGGAAAGTGATACATAACGTCTGTCCCAAGGACGGCTCTGGTAGGCATAGTGGTTTATGTTATCAGAAATAAGCCAAGACTTAGTGTACCCCTTCTTCAAGATAAGCGAATTGACCTGAAGCTTTACAAATAGATTTCCTTTCGAGAATTGCACCCCACACTTCAGATTGTCGGAGAAGCTCGTTAGTTTTGAACTTCCTCTCATATATCCTTTCCCGGAAGAATATGAATAATTCAAATTAATGGCCCAACATTTTCCCAAGGCGAAATAAGCAGTGGGGCATAATCCCCAATAGCCATTATTGACATGAAACAATCCTGTATGCCACTCATGAATATATGATATCAAAGAACTCAAGCGGATTTTGCCTTTTGCCAAGGATAAAGATGGAGTTAGGCTGGCATATATTGGATTGAACGAGCCGCTGTTTATCATCTCCTTTACCATCAACCCATTGATTTCGTGCCAATAAGGCACTATGTCGTCTATAATATTATCCCAAGTGAATGACGCATTGAGAGAAAACTCATTGGATGGCATCCACGTATAAGACAAAAGGGCAAAAGCTTGCCTCACGGTCTTCAAGTCGGAATTTCCCTTACTTCCGGTCAGCTCATCATCTTTGCGCACTACAGTATTATAATATGTAGGATTGATAGAACTTTGGGTAATATTAGCTTGCAAATAGATTGAGTGCTTGGGGCTTAGACTTCCGTTAAGCGTAATTTTGCCATTGAGAAATGCTTTCGTCCTTGCTTTCTCATCCTGCACTTTATAACTTTGAACAGGCACAGACAACAACAAACCACCCGACCATTTGTCGGAGAATTTATGACTGTAGTCCAAATCGAAAGAATAATAAGAATTTATAAGTTTCTGGTAAGTGTCAGCTGTTCCAAAGTAGTTGGTACGGTAAATCTCAGAGTTGAGTTGTGTTATAAATATCAAATAGTTTTGTTTATAAACTGGCAGTCCATAACCCAACCACAAACTTGGCAGATAAGCGTCTTCCCTTGTTCCATTATGGATGCTTTGGCTCTCTTGTCCCAACAACCTATAATCATCATTCCCTTTATTATGATTGTACGAAAAAGAGAAGCCTCCGTAAGCATAGGCTCCATGGGGCAGGCCATAAGCCACTATCTGCGAATTAAGGTAAGGGGTAAGGGCTTGAGAGTATGAATCAGATACCGAAAAGCTGGTGTCTACATCATTATACAATATATTCTGTCGTGTATGAGAATTTGGAGTTTGAGTAAATCTCAAACCCGTTTGCAATGTCCAAACAAGATTGTCGGAATCATACCTTGCGCTAAATCCAGTGGAATAAATGCGCTTTTTCTCATCTTGCTCATAATCCTCTTTTTTGTTAAGCTTTGAGCCATCATTATAAGTATAAGTAATATTGTTGTTACCTACTATCTCATGGGCATTTCTATAATAGCCACCAACTATTGCTTGATAAGTCATGTGACCCTTTTTCAATTTTCCGGCAACGTCATAATCGCCATAGTCGTTGTTGCCGAAACCTTGGTTCGCTTCAGCTAATACATATCCACCATATGAATACTCACGCAACACGAAGTTGACGACCGATTCATAGTTCCTGTACTTTGGCTCAGATGGCGACTGCAAGAATTCCACGCGGGCGACCTCCTTAGGTCGTAGAGTCTTCATTTCCCAGTCCTTTGCCTCCACTCCATTAATAAAGAAATGCACTTCTTTTCCCCAGTTGGTCTCCACCTTATTAGAGAACTCATCCACGCGCAAGCCTGCCACCATCATGCGAGCCAACAAAGCTGAATAATTAGAAGAAGACTTGCGCTCTTCGGGGGTGGGCGTATATGACACGCCATCCTTTATTGCAACATGATTTTGTGCAGTCACCACAACTTCCTTGATATGCTGAGTCTTCACTGAGTCTTGACTTTGGGCAAAGCCTAACAGCGGAAATGTCACGAGTATAATCAATGCAAATTCCTTCATACCATTCACTTTATATTATCCTTGCAATCGCAAAAATACTGTTTATCCCCAATACATCAAAACTTTCTATATAAATTATTCATCATTTTTTTTATTGGTCGATGATGACCTTAAATTTGACAATATTGCCACTAAAATATTACATCTCAGAAAACACTTCGAGAGAGACCTTTCTATCCACATAGATACTGTTAGAGGCGTGGGATTCAGAATGTGGAAGGATGACTAATCAAGGAAAGCTTTCCCCCCACTCCATACAACGGAACGCTGCTCAACCACTCTTGGCCCCTCGTAAGGAGACATGGAAAAGCGGATAGCTGACCCGACCTATAAACAAAACGATAACCACCTGTATGGCTGAACTTACTCAACCTTACAGGTGGTTATCTGTTTTATATCTTAACTGAATATGGCCTTGTCAGATGTTGGAGCTTACAAACTCTCACCGAAGTCTTTTCTGAACTTCTCGGCAAGTTCTTCCTGCCAATATCCTATTTCCTTCAGGCGACCGAAGAAGAAACGAAGCACTGACGGTTCCTCAACCCATTGCAATCCGCCGATGAGCTCGCGGTTGTCCCAAAGCCACTTCACACGATCGGCAACATACTTGAGCTGCGACAAGGTGAACACGCGGCGAGGCACAGCCAGGCGCATCAGCTCCAGCTCAGCGAAAGGCTCCGAGCCGTCGGGATTGCGCTGCTCCGAGAGCGTGCCACGCTCCATGCCACGTATGCCACCGGCAATGTAGAGTGCGGCTGCCACGGCGCCGGCAGGGTATTGGTCGTGGGGCATGTCTGGCACGAAAGCGCCGGCATCGAGATGGCAACCCAGTCCGCCAGGAGGCAAGACCACGGGCACGCCATAGTCGTCCAGTTCCTTGGCAAGATAATTGATAAACTCCGGCCCCTGATTGAGATACTCCATGTCGAGCGACTCGTATAGGCCCTGCGCCATAGCCTCCATCGTGCGCACATCGATACCGCCATAGGTGAGGAAGCCCTCGTACAACGGAATATACTCCATCATCTGGCGGGTATATTTCGGGTCTTTGGAAGTGATGATGCCACCCTTGGAGAAGCTCAACTTGCGGGCTGAGAAATAAATGATGTCGAAATGGTCGGCCAAGAGATGATATATCTCCTTGGGTTCCATATACTTGCAACGCGCCTCACGAGTCTTCATGAAATAAACGTTGTCTTGCAGCAACGACGCGTCGAGCACTGACTTAACGCCCAAGTCGTGACAGATATCGGTCACGGCAAGCATGTTCTCCAACGAGACTGGCTGGCCGCCAATCAGGTTGGTACCCGACTCCACACGCACAAAAGCCACCTTGTCGGAGCCTATCTCCTCTATGCGCTGGCGAAGGTTCTGGAGATTGAAGTTGCCCTTGAACGGGTCATCGCTCTGAGGCAGCAATCCCTTCGGGTCGAGCAGCTCCTCTACGGTACCGCCCAAGCGTGTGATGTGAGCCTTGGTGGTGGTGAAATGGAAGTTCATGAGAGCCACCATGCCAGGCTTGACAAACGCCTCGGCGAGGATGTTCTCGCAAGCCCTGCCTTGGTGGGCTGGCAACACATTGTCGGTGCCAAACACTTCCTTTACGGCAGTCTTCACACGGTTGAAGGTCTCGGAGCCCGCATAAGCATCGTCAGCGTGCATCATGGCGCCAAACTGCAAGTCGGACATGCCATTGACACCGGAATCGGTAAGCATATCCATGTATATGTCCTTGTTCTGGAGCAGGAAAGTGTTGTTTCCCGCCTCCTGAATCTTCTTCAATCGGTCTTCCACTGGCAGAAGCATGAGCTTCTGTATCATTCTAACCTTATGCATTTCGAGTGGCACTTGGTTCTCACTCTTATAAAATTTTACTGCCATTTGGTTTTTGAGCTTTTAGTATTGTCTGTTAAATTGTTTCAGATTCACACACATCGCAAATCGGCAGCAAAGGTATAATTCAGTAGCGACAACGTGGGGAAACATTTTTAGGGTACTTCTACCATTTTTACCGATTCGTGGCATAGAGACCGTTTTTACATACCACTATTACTGATAATACCAATAATCATTGTATTTTTGTACCAAAATTACATATACATATTATGAATCATGTCAAGGTAGAGAATATAGAACAGTTTAACCACTATTTCCATCAACCCACCTATCATCCCCAGGTGAGCGTCGCACGACTGCAGGATGCCGACCTCTCTCTGTTTGAGCCAACCGACTTCTGCATGTACTGCGTGGTACTGATGGAGGTTGACTTCGGCGAACTGGTTCTCCACGACACTTGCATGCGCTACCGTGGCGGCACGATGTTCACCATGAAGCCTGGCGACGTGGTGTCGATGAACCTTGACAGCCGCGTGAAGCCACACGGATGGATGCTCGTGTTCAGGCCCGAGCAACTCAACGGCACCGGCTTGGGACGCGACTTCTACATGTTCAACTTCTTCGAATACAAGGTGGCGGAGGCGTTGGAACTGTACGAAAGCGAGCGCCATGTCATCATCAACTGCTTCAACAACATAAACACGGAGCTGAAGGCTCCCAACGACGAGTTGACTAGCCATATGCTGCGTCTTGGCATAGGCCAGCTACTCACCTGTTGCCGCAGGTTCTACGACCGCCAATTCGATACCACAGACTTGCACAAGTCGAACCTTGCCAAGCAACTGGACAACTTGGTGGACGACTACCTGCTCGACAGCTCAAAGAAGACACGAACGCAAGGACCTCCCACGGTGGCTTGGTGCGCGGAGCAATTCCATCTCACGCCAAGCTATTTCGGCGACATCGTGCGCCGCGAACTGGGGATGACGCCACAGACATTCCTTCAAAACAAGCTCATCGACAGGGCAAAGTCACTGCTTGTGAACAAGGAATTGAGCATAAACGACATAGCCATGGATTTGGGATTCAACTACCCCAACCATTTCGCCCGTCTCTTCAAGCAAAAAACGGGGTTGTCGCCCAGTGCATTCAGGAAACAGGTGGAGTAGTAAACTTGCCATGCCTCACCATCCACCGATAAACCGCCACGCAGATTATGACCGAGCACAACGAGCCCAGCCACGTGGTGAAGCCCATAGGATAGAGTGTGTCAGGATACATCTCAGAGGCAAGGTAAGCAAAAGGAATCCTGACGGCGGCAACCGAGATGAAATTATGGGCAAAGGAGACGATGGAATAGCCGCACGCCGTAAACAATCCGGAGAAGCAAAAGTGGATGCCGGCGAAAAGGCAGTCGTAGATATATCCTTGCAGGTAGGCCGCGCCCTTCTGCACCACCATGGCATCGTCGGTGAAGATGCCGACCGCCACCTCAGGATACATCTCCCAAACGACAATCATCAGCAAGGCATAGGCGCCGATGATGACGAGCGCGCATCTCAACGTCTGGAACACGCGGTCTATCTTGCCCGCACCATAGTTTTGGGAGCACACGGCAGAAACAGTGGACAGCATGGCAGAAGGAACGATGAACACCAGACCTATAAACTTCTCCACAATGCCCACCGCGCCAGCGTCGTGCACACCACGCCCGTTGGCTATCACCATGATGGCAAGGAAGCCCAACTGTATGAACCCGTCCTGCATCGCTATTGGGAAGCCTATGTTCAATATGTTCTTGATTGTTGGCCTATGCGGGCGGAAGTCTCCCCTATGCACGTCGAACACCTCACGATGACGCCTTATGGCAAAGAGCGACACCACCACGCTGAACATCTGCGAGAGCGTGGTTCCAAGGGCGGCGCCCAAAGGTCCCAACCCCATATAACCGATGAAGATGAAATCGAGGATGATATTCACCACGCACGCCACTGCCACGAAATACATCGGACTCTTCGAGTCGCCCAATCCTCGGAAGATGGAAGCTATGACATTGTAGGCCATGATGAAGGGTATACCGACGAAGCACACCGCGAGATAGCTTCTCGTGCCATCCACAGCCTCGGCGGGCGTGTCCACCAAGTCGACAATGGCGTGGCGAAAACAAAGCAACACGCAAGCCAAGACCACGCTCAACGACAAGAACAGGGTGGCTGTGTTGCCGATAACCCTCGACGCACGGCGATAATCCTTCGCCCCAATGGCATGGGCAGTGTTCACAGTGGTGCCCATGGCCAAGCCTATCACCACGCAAGTGACGAAATACATCACCTGCGCACCATTTGACACCGCCGTCGTGCTGTCCACGTCGCAATATCTGCCTATCACGAAAAGGTCGGCCAAACCATAGAGTATCTGCAGGAAATAAGCCAATATATAAGGTAAGAGGAAGGTAGTGATGTTTCCCCAAATGCTGCCTTGTGTCAAGTCTTTTCTAATCATGTTGCCTATGCCATTATGTTTCTCGTGCCATTGCCTCAAAGGCTAATGACATAACAAAGTTACAACTATTTTTATAAAAGCCAAAACGCATTTCGGCTTTGCACTGAAAAGGCAACGGCTTTCCATTGAAAAGGCAACGGCTTTCCAGTGCAAAGGCAACGGCATTC
Organism: Escherichia coli; assembly: GCA_963593695.1. Taxonomy (GTDB): domain Bacteria; phylum Bacteroidota; class Bacteroidia; order Bacteroidales; family Bacteroidaceae; genus Prevotella. The sequence continues at coordinate 6,998 of CAVBBO010000028.1, forward strand.
CAATGGAAAGGCGAAACGGCACCTCTGAGAGCTCTTTTTTAATGATTTATGTCAGTGTTTGTTGCCTCATTATCCTAAAAAGCAGTAACTTTGCAAGAAAGAAAGAAACATTGATGTTTATGAAGTTGAACAGTAAGCGCCGGTGGCACTGCATTAAAGGGCAAGAGCCAACCGAGCTGGACAGAAAGATTATGGCATTTGAGTCGAAAGGCAAACTCGTGCCAACACGCGACATGATTCGCACGCCCGAGCAAATAGAGGGCATACGCATCGCCGGAAAGCTCAACACGGGATGCCTCGACGACGTGGCGGAGATGATAGGCCCGGGCATAAGCACCCAGGACATCGACGACGTGGTGATGAAATATTGCAAGGACCACGACTGCAACCCATCGTGCCTCAACTATGAAGGCTTCCCCAAGGCCGTATGCACCAGCATCAACGAGGTGGTGTGCCACGGCATTCCGAAGAAGGAAGACGTGTTGCAGCCGGGCGACATCGTGAACGTGGACATGACGCTCGACTACAACGGCTATTTCGGCGACGCATCGCGCATGTTCATCATCGGCGGCAAGACCACCCCGGAGAAAGAGCAACTCGTGAAGGTCACCAAGGAGTGTCTTGACCTCGGAGCCGAGGCTGCCAAGCCATGGGGATTCTTGGGCGACATAGGCCACGCCATACAGAAGCATGCTGAGAAACACGGCTACGGCGTGGTGCGCGACCTGTGCGGCCACGGAGTGGGTCTCGCCATGCACGAGGAGCCCGAGGTGGTGCACTATGGACACAAGGGCACGGGAATGCTGCTTGTGCCGGGAATGACTTTCACCATCGAGCCAATGATCAACATGGGCACATGGAAAGTGTATATCGATGCCGACGACCCATATGGCTGGGAGGTTATATCGGGCGACGAGAAGCCTTCGGCACAATGGGAGCACACGTTCCTCATGACCGAGCACGGAGTGGAGATTCTTTCCTACTAAACTTTTCAGAGCAAGAGCCTTATGCAAGACATATATATATTAGGTATAGAAAGCAGCTGCGACGACACGTCGGCTGCCGTGCTGCGCAATGGCGTGTTGCTGAGCAATGTCACCGCCTCGCAAGAAGTGCACCGTGCCTATGGCGGTGTGGTGCCTGAGCTCGCGAGCCGCGCCCACCAGCAAAACGTTGTGCCTGTCGTGGACCAGGCCATAAAACGTGCCGGCATAACTAAAGAGCAACTGTCGGCAGTGGCGTTCACACGCGGTCCCGGCTTGATGGGCTCATTGCTCGTTGGCGTGAGCTTCGCCAAGGGCTTCGCGCGCAGTCTCGGAATACCAATGATAGACGTGAACCATTTGCAGGGTCACGTCATGGCCCACTTCATCAAGGAAAGCGACGACGACAACCACATGCCTCCCCTACCCTTCATCTGCTTGCTGGTGTCGGGCGGCAACTCGCAGATTGTGAAAGTCAACGCCTACAACGACATGGAAGTGCTTGGACAGACCATCGACGACGCGGCAGGCGAGGCAATAGACAAATGCTCGAAGGTAATGGGCCTCGGCTATCCCGGCGGACCCATAATCGACAAGCTGGCGCGCAAGGGCAATCCGCTCGCGTATAAATTCTCGGAGCCTAACATTCCTGGATTCGACTATTCGTTCTCCGGCCTGAAGACCTCCTTCCTCTACAACCTGCGCAAGTGGGTTGCAGACGACCCCGATTTTGTGGAACACCACAAGGAAGACCTGGCGGCAAGCCTTGAACACACCATCGTGAACATCCTCATGAAGAAACTCCGCCAGGCGGTGAAGACTACGGGCATAAAGCACGTGGCTGTGGCAGGTGGCGTGTCGGCAAACAACGGTTTGCGCAACTCATTCCGCGAGCACGCCGAAAAATACGGTTGGACCATATACATACCCAAGTTCAGCTATACCACCGACAATGCGGCAATGATAGGCATAGTGGGCTACAACAAGTATCTCGACAAGGATTTCTGCCCAATAGACGCGCCCGCATTCTCAAAAGTAACATTCAAGTAGAACATAAACCATTTTTCACATGGAGTTAGAAACCAAAGTGTTGAGCCACCAAATACAAGAGGCTCTCTATAATAACAACAAGACCCTCGGCACGGCGGAAAGCTGCACTGGAGGCGGCATCGCCGAGGCCATAGTTGCCGTTCCCGGAGCGTCGCAATATTTCAAGGGTGGCATCGTGAGCTATACCAACGAGATAAAGGAGAAGCTCCTTGGCGTGTCGCACGAGGTGCTGGAAGAGCAAACCGCCGTGTGTGAGGAGGTGGCTAAAGAAATGGTCATCGGAGCCTGCAATGCGCTCAACGTAGACTATGCCATATCAGCCACGGGCGTGGCAGGCCCAACAGGAGGCACGCCAGAGATACCGGTAGGCACTATTTGGCTCGGCTACGGCTCCAAGGACGATGTGCACACGTTTTGCCTGACAGAAGACAACGGTCGTGGCATAAACCTCAACATTGCCGTGAAAAAAGCCTTGAATCTGCTCTTGGAATACCTTAACGGGCAGGATAAAAAGTAAAAAACCTTAAATACAAACATTTTATCCCACTTTGCTTTGCTATTTTGGAGATATTTTGTAATTTTGCACTCTGTTTGGAATAAGTAGTTAAAATCGCATCAAAAACAAAGAATAGCAATGTCTAAGATTTGTCAGATAACAGGCAAGAAGGCACAGATTGGTTGCAATGTGTCTCACTCAAAGCATCGCACAAAGCGCAGCTTTGACGTCAACCTCTTCAGCAAGAAGTTCTTCTACGTAGAGGAGAATTGCTGGATTTCCTTGAAGATTAGCGCCGCTGGTCTTCGTCTTATCAACAAAGTCGGTCTTGACGCAGCCCTGAAGCAAGCCGTTGCCAAGGGTTATTGCGACTGGAAAGACATTAAAGTAATAGGAGACTAATAACGATGGCAAAGAAAGCTAAGGGCAACAGAGTACAGGTGATACTCGAGTGCACAGAGATGAAGAATTCGGGTCTGCCTGGCACAAGCCGCTACATTACGACAAAGAATCGTAAGAATACTCCTGAGCGTCTCGAGCTCAAGAAGTACAACCCCATCCTCAAAAAGGTGACTCTCCACAAGGAGATTAAGTAATCCCGACTATTAAGTCATTAATATTATAATAACTAACAGACTATGGCAAAGAAAGCTGTCGCTACCCTTCACGAAGGTAGCACTGATGGTCGCGCATATTCAAAGGTCATCAAGATGGTGAAGAGCCCTAAGACCGGTGCTTACGTTTTCGACGAGCAGATGGTTCCTAACGAGGCTGTGAAAGACTTTTTCAAATAAGAATTATTTGCAGAAAATATCAAAGGACGGTACATACGCTATGATGTGCCGTCCTTTTGTTTTAAAGACAAGGTATATCATGACAAGCAAGAACGCAATCTTCAGCCTGGCCATTGTTGCGGCCTTGGGCATGGGCATCCGGACAGAGGCCAAAACCAAGATGACCAATTACCTCTTCGCGTATTTCACGGGCAACGCCCCTGAGAAAGAGCAGATACATTTTGCCGTGAGCGACGACGGCTTCAACTATACCCCACTCAACGCGGGTCAACCCGTGATAGGGAGCGACTCCATAGCCTTGGCCAAGGCCGTGCGCGACCCGCACGTGCTGCGTGGCAAAGACGGCTCTTTCTACATGGTGGCTACCGACATGAGATGCTCATTGGGCTGGACCAGCAACAGGGGCATCGTGTTGCTCCACTCCAAAGACCTCGTGCATTGGACACACCACACAGTCCATTTCCCCGAAAAATTCAAAGGCTCCATTTTCGAGCACGTGAATAGGGTTTGGGCACCACAGACCATCTACGACAAGAGCGTGGGCAAGTATATGGTCTATTTCTCTCTGCTCACGGGCGACGGGTCTATACCCTACGACAAAGTGTATTATTGCTATGCCAACGCCGACTTCACCGACTTGGAGGGCATGCCACAAGTGCTTTTCGACTATAAGGAGTCTGCCATCGACACAGACATCGTGCAGGACAGCAATGGCACTTATCACCTGTTCTTCAAGACAGAGAACGGAGCACGCAAGGGCATAAAGCAATACACCTTCACCGACCTCCACAAGCCAGACACATGGACGCTGCGCCCTGGCTACTGCGAAGTGACGAAAAACGCCGTAGAAGGTGCCGGGGTGTTCCCGCTGATTTCCGGAGGATGGTGCCTGATGTACGATTGCTACATAAACGGGCACTACCAATTTGCCAAGAGCATGGACAACCTCAACACCTTCACCTATGTGCAGGACACAAAGACGAAGGGCAGTTTCACGCCTCGCCACGGCACGACAATGCAGATAACCGGCAAAGAGTATAAAAGGCTGCTGAAGGCATTTCCCATTAAATAGACTGTCGCACGGATGTTCGCGCGTTCATTACAAAACGGCTAACCGTCCGAAACAAGCCGACTTGCTCATAACAAAAAAAAACTCGCAATGCTATTTGCGAGTTTTTTTGTGTAACCATCCTTTTAGAATATCATTTGCCACTCTGGGCAAATCAAGAGAAGAAGTCTTATTTCATCTCTACAAATTCAGCCGGCTTCATGCCAAACTGCTTTTGGAAGCACTTGGAGAAGTAGCTGGGGTTGCTGAATCCCACCATGTAGCTCACCTCGCTGATGCGATAACCACCGTCTTTCAACAGGTGCGCTGCTTTCTTGAGACGAACCACCTGGATCATCTCGTTGGGTGTCACGTCAGCCAAGCCACGTATCTTGTTGAACAACGAACTACGGCTCATGCCCAACTGACCTGCCAAGAACGCAACATTCAGCTCTGGGTTGGCAAGATTCTCCTCGATAACCTTCGTCATCTTCTCCAAGAAGCTATTATCCATCTTGGTAGGAGCAATATCCTGAATAGGCTCCAAAGGAGTATGAGAAAACTTGAGCTGCAACAAGCGACGCATATCTATCAGATGATTCACACTCGCCTCCAGATATTTCATGGAGAATGGCTTTTCGATGTAAATGTCAGCTCCGCAATTCATGCCTTCCGCCTTGCTGCTGTCGTCGGTCTTAGCCGTAAGCATTACGAATGGCAGATGGCTGACATTCGGATTCTGCCTAATCTGACGGCAAAGCTCCGGACCATCCATCTCTGGCATCATCCAGTCGCTCACAATAAGCGAGACATTAGACTTTTCCAACACACGAAGAGCTTGCTTGCCATCAGCAGCCGTGAGCACGGTATAGTGCTTGGCGAAATGCCCCTGGACGAAATTGCGCATATCCTCATCATCATCCACTATGAGCATTGTCGGACGTTGTGCCTCGCCACTAGCCTCAGCGTTCTGGGCAGATGCGGCTTGCCCCTCTTTCTCTTCTTCGTCTGCCATTAGAGCATCCTCGTCATCTATAGGGTCTTTCACCACTTCATCGTTCTTTTCAACCACGGCAACCTCTTGTGCTATCGGCAGCGTAACGACAAAGGTTGCTCCCTTGCCTACTTCCGATTTCACCTCGACCAAACCATGGTGGGCATCCACGAGGTTCTTCACGATGCTGAGTCCAATACCAGTGCCAGGCTTGTTGTCCTTTGCCTGATAGAAGGCTGCAAATATCTTATCTTGCTCATCAGGACTTACACCCATTCCGTTGTCTTCTACCTGAATGACGAAATGCTCTCCATCATCGGCAGGCTGGCAAGAGAGACGCACAAAGTCTTTGGTGTATTTGGTGGCGTTGGTCATCAGATTGCTGATAACCTTGGTTATTGCCTCGCTGTCGATCATCGCGGTAAAATCGTCGGCAGGATAATCAACCTCCAGCTTAGCTCCATTCTGCTGCAAGGTAGGCTCGAAACGCTCTGCCACAGCATGCATCATCTTAGAAATGTTTTGCACATGGAAATGCACCTGCATTCCCTTCTGCTGTACCTTGTTGAAGTCGAGCAACTGATTGACAAGCAGCAAGAGTCGCTGGGCATTGCGGTCGATGACATCCAAGGTTTGATTTATCGCCTCGCCCCCCGTAATAGCCTGGCTCATCTTCTGCCATTGCTCCTTAAGATTTTCCAGCGGTCCGATAATCAGCGTAACAGGCGTACGAATCTCATGGGCTATCATGGTGAAGAACTGGAGGCGTGCGTCGCGCATCTCCTGCTCCTTTTTCTCCGTCAGCTGGTCCAACTCTCGCAGGTGGCGACGTTTCTCACGCTTCAACCTCGCCTGGGTATACATATAGATGAAGAAGCCGACGAGGAGCAGGTAGAATATCTTGGCGGGCAACGACCACCAGAAAGGCGGTTTCACCTCTATCTTGAGCTGCGCCTCTTCCTGCGACCACACACCATCGTTGTTGGCTGCCTTCACTCGGAAGGTATAGGTGCCGTAAGGAAGGTTGGTGTAGGTGACGCGATGGTCGTTGGTGGTGACCCATTCCTTGTCGAATCCCTCCATCTTGTAGCAGTAGAGATTCTTCTCGGGCGACACATAGCTGAGGGCGGCGAAGGAAATGTTGAACATATTGTCATCGTGGGAGAGCGTCACCTGCTCGATGTGGCTGAGCGACTCGGGCAGTTTCTCCGAACCCACTTCCACATGACGGTTGAAGATCTCAAGGGAGGTGATTGCCACAGGCGGCGTCACCTTATTGATATTGATCTGGTAGGGATAGAAGCTGTTGAAGCCAAAGGCGGTGCCGAAATAGATGCGCCCATTGGAAGCCATCAGTCCGGCATTGGGCAGGAAGTGGTCGCTCGTCAGTCCGTCGCAGCGGTTGAACACCACGGGGGCTTCTCCCAGCACGAGTTTCACGATACCCTTGGCCGTGGAGAGCCACATGTCGCCCTGGTTGAAGAGGATGCTCTCCACGTCCTTGGAGGGAGCGTTGAACTCAATACGGCGGAACGTTCCAGTCTTGGGAAGGAACTCGCATACGCCCCGGTCGGTAGCCACATAACATTCGCCCTTGGGGCCACGGCGCAGACTGTTCACCTGGTTGCTCGGGAGGGAGGTGGTATCGTTCTCCACACATTCATAATGCTTCCAGGTCTTGCCCGAGCGCAGGCACCAGAGTCCGTTGCCCTGCGTGGCAAACCACAGGTTGCCCCTGCCGTCCTCCTCCATGGCAATGGTGAGACTCTTAAACGACTTGACAGGCTTGAACACGCCTGTCTTCTCGTCCAGCACATTGACTCCGTCCATAGAGGTTGCCCAGAGCCGGTGCTTGCTGTCGCGGTAAAGGCAATAGCAACTGCTACCCGAAGACCTGTCATCCAACTGATAGGTCTGCCGAGCGCCAGTTGTGAGGTTGAGCTTGATGATGCCACTGCCGTATGTGCCCACCCAGAGTTGTCCGGCGTCGGCATAGAGGCCATGGACGTTGTACTTGCTCATGGCTTGACGGCCGGGGTAGTCCACGATAACGTCCTTGAGAGGGTCATAGCAGTTGAGGCCGCCATCGTCCGTAGCCACCCAGATGCGGTGGGTAGCATCCTCGCAGAAACGTCCCACGACGTTGCCCGTCATCCCCTTCTCCCCTGCCATGTAAGGCTGAAAGCGATTATAGAAATTGTCTGAAGGCATATAGTTCACGCCGCCATAGAAGGTGCCCACCCAGAGACCGCCCTCCCTGTCGGAGGCGATGCTGTAGACGAAGCGCTCCATGGTGCTCCGGCTCGGGTCGTTCACCTCGGAAATCATGCGCCATGTCTTCTTTTGCAAGTCATACTCCACCAGACCGTCGTCACTTCCTATCAGCACATAGAGTCCTCGGTCGATGTAGAGCGTGTGGATATGTTGCAAGGCGTTGGTGATCGTAGCACTGAGCAGGAGTTCGGTGCTGCCATCCACGTTCACCCGATAGAGTCCTTGGTCCCAGGTGCCCACTAGGATGCTCCCATCCTGACAGGCAGCCATCGCCATGCCGTCGAGTCGCAGACTCTTGTCGTTGAGTGGGAAATACTCGAATGAGTCGCTCGACTTGTTGAGCCGGTATAGTCCGCCCCTGAGCGAGTTGCTGAGTGCCCACACCTGGTTGTTGGCATCCACCAATGTGGCTGCCACCCGTCCCCGGAGTGACTTCATGGCATAGTGTTTGCAGTCATGTGAATGCAAGTTGTATCTGAAGAGTCCCTGTCCGTTGGTAGAAATCCATACGTTCTTGTCGGCATCCAACGAGAAATGCACCACCGAGGAAGTGATTTTCTCGTTGATGTTCACAAACTGCTCCTTGTCGAAGCTGAAGAGATAGGCCCCCTTCGCTGTTCCCACCAGCATTCCCTCGTCGCAGGTGGATAGGGCACCGACGTATTGGTCAAACTTCATTCGGGCGTTGTAAAAGGTCTGTACCCTATAGCCATCATAGCGGCACAGTCCGTTGTCGGTGCCGAACCACACGAATCCGTTCTTGTCCTGCACAATGCCTCTCACGGCATTGCTGGGCAATCCATTGTTAGTCGTAATCGTACGGGCAAGTGAAACAGCGTGTTCCTTCGTGTCCGTCGTAGCAAACCCCAGCATTGCCGTTGCCAGTACGACAGCCATCATGATTGCTATTTTCTTCATTTAGTTATGGTTTATAAATCAAAAAATCGTATTCTTGCAAAGCCTTCATTCTGCTAAGACTTTGTAAAAATACGAATTTATCGGATAAGAGCCAAGTTTTCATGGCTCTTTTTCTGAAAAACAAGTGAGTTTCGACTACTTGTGCGTCATTAGCCACTCATAGGCATCGCCGTCATCAAGACAAGCTACGCTGCAACAATTCCTTTATATTTCAAATAATCTATATCGTTTTTACTTGATTTTCACCTCATAAGGGAATTTGCGCGACGAGGGGTCGAGCGAATGGTTGGACGGCGCTCCCATCACCACGAGATAGAGTGCCTTGAGCTGTTTGTCCTTGGGTGTCTGGAGCATGACCTTTCCCTTCGCAGCCTCGCCCACGGTGC
>CAVBBO010000029.1:0-32896 GCA_963593695.1 Escherichia coli
GTGACCTACACTTGGAACTACGATGCTGACGGATATCTCGTGAGCATCACATCATCTGCAAAAGAAACTGTGCTTGAGTCTACCTATGCTGACGGCAACTTGCAGGCTTACACATTCGGCATCGACTGTGGCACGGATAACGAAAACACGCTTGCCGCATACCCTGCAACCGTGGAGCCGGTATATCTGCTCAACACGTTCACTTGGCTTACACAGAAGGAGGACTTGTTCTTCGGATTCCTGCTGAACCAGAACGTGAAGATCTCAAGGTCTGTCCTCACCGAGTTCAATGCTGTTGACACCGAATATGGAGCTATCGCCGAGAAGACAAAGACATTCGCCGTGAAGTCAAGCATTGAAGGCAACACAGCTCTTGAGACCACTCTCACGCTGTCGACATCAAGCGAAGACGGCGTCATGTCTGTTGATGGCGGTCTCTACAGCAACAAGGTTGTCGTGGCTTACTCTGTGAAGAAAAAGAATTAAAGCCTGACATCAGGGCGGGGGCAGCATCCCCGTCGTGGATATGATAAGGTTCTATGTTGATCCGTGAGGGAAGAATATATTATCTTGAGTATTTTTTCTCACACGGATTTAAAAGATTTTAAAGATTGCTACGCCGCAAGCGACTACGCGTTGACAATTGCAGCTTGACCACCATTCGGGGTGTGTCCGCATCCCGAATGCCAAAATGCGGTTGATAGATGGTATGCGTAATCGGCGAAGCCGACATCTTTAAAATCTTTAAAATCCGTGTGAAAGAAAATATGTGAAATATAGACGCCCACACGAATCAACATAGCACCACAATCATAAGTATATAGACATTTGCCCTTATTTGAGGCGGCCCTTGCTGCGCAAGAAGGTGCGATGCCCATAGATGGCTATCACCACGAAGCAGATGAAGGGCAGGAAGAACGACACGTTGACAGCGGGCATGCCAAACATCTCGCCCTTGTCGATGATCGATGCCTGGAGCGGTGGCAGCACGCTGCCGCCGAGGATGGCCATGATGAGGCCGGCAGCGCCAAACTTGGCATCGTCGTCAAGCCCTGTGAGAGCTATGCCGTAGATTGTGGGGAACATGAGCGACATGCAGGCGCTGACACCCACGAGGCAGTAGAGTCCGTAGATATTCTGCAAGAAGATGACACCCACCACGAGCACGCCTCCGACAATGGCGAGGAGCATGAGCAACCTGCCAGTGTTGACAAACCTCAGGAGGAACGTGCAGATGAAGCGCGAGCAGCAGAATATCACCATCGCCACGATGTTGTATTTCTGCGACAGCACCTCAGCGGCTTGCTCAGCCATGCCGTCAGCCATGAGCACGCGCGTGCCATACTGTATGATGAACGTCCAGCACATGATCTGCACGCCCACGTAGAAGAACTGCGTTATCACGCCCTCGCGGTAGTGGGGCATCGAGAAGATGCGGCGCAAGGTGGGAATGAAGTTGATGTTGTGGTTCTTGTCGCCGTTCTTGGGCATGCGCCAGAACAGGATGAGCAGGAACATCACCGCTATCACCAATCCTATGGCGAGGTATGGGGCAATGAGAACCGAGAGGTCGTATTCCTTTATCGCCTCAAACTCCGCGGGCGAGAGCTTGGCGCGCGAGGCGGTGTCGAGAGGATCGAGCTTGGCCTGGATGAAGTTCATCGCCACATACATGCCAAGCAGCGAGCCCATGGGGTTGAACGACTGCGCGAGGTTGAGTCTTCGCGTAGCCGTCTCTTCCGTTCCCATGGACAGGATGTAGGGGTTGCTCGATGTCTCAAGAAACGAGAGGCCGCAGGTCAGGATGAAGTAGGCCAGGAGGAAGGGGTAATACTCGCCCGTGGTCTTGGCAGGGTAGAACATCAGCGCGCCAAAGGCATACAGCCCCAAGCCCACCAGAACGCCAGCCTTGTAGCTGAAACGGCGTATGAACATGGCAGCGGGGAACGCCATGGCGAAATAGCCGCCATAGAACGCCACTTGCACCAATGCACCATCGGTGGCCGACATACGGAAAATCTTAGAGAAAGCCTTGACCATGGGGTTGGTGATGTCGTTGGCGAAGCCCCAAAGGGCAAAGCACGACGTTATGAGCACGAACGGCACGAGATAGCTCACGCCGTCCTTGGATAAGATAGATTGTTTCATTTTAACGGTTGGGTTTTTAGTTTACGGTGACACTCCTCATCTCGTTGATGTCTGCCACTTCGCCCTTCGCGAGCGCTTGCGTGAGGATGTTGCCTATAGCCGTGGCCTCCACGGGTCCGGCTTCCACGGGTATGCCAAGGGCCTCTTGGGTGAGCCTGTTGAGGAGCTTGTTTTGCGATCCGCCGCCGATGATGTGAAGTTTCCTTATCGGCGAAGGCAGCATGGCATTGAGCGCTGTCGTAGCCTCGGCATATTTGGCGGCGAGCGACTGCAGCACCACGCGTGTGATGTCGCCCTTGGTCTGCGGAACGTCCTTGCCGTGGGCACGGCAGTGGTCTTGTATGGCCTGTTGCATCGACTTGGGGTTCTGAAACTCCGGCGCGTCGACGGGTATCACCGTCTTTATGGTCGATTCAGCTGCCGCGGCGAGCAGAGGGTCATACTGCTGCTCATCGCCCTCGTCGCGCCATTCCGCCATGAGGCGTTGCAGAAACCACAGTCCGGTGATGTTTTGCAGGAATGTTATCTTTCCGCCTATGCCGCCCTCGTTGGTGAAGTCGGCGCGGCGTGCGTCCTCGGTGAGTATCGGCGTGTCGATCTCCACGCCAAGCAGCGACCACGTGCCAGAACTGATGAACGCCACAGGCTTCTCGTCGGCCTTTGCCGGCACCGCAGCCACGGCACTTGCCGTGTCGTGCGAGCCCACGGCTATCACGTCCACTTGTCCCAGCCCTGTCTCTTCGGCAATGTCGGGGCGCAAGCGCCCACGCACCGTGCCCGGCATGACGATAGGGCAGAAGAGATGGCGTGGCAGTCCGAACCGGTCTATCAGAGGCCAGTCCCATGAGCGTGTGGTGGCGTCGAGCAGCTCGGACGTGGAGGCAATGGTGTATTCGGTGTTGGCCTCGCCCGTGAGGAAATAGGAGAACAGGTCGGGCGTGAAGAGCAATTTGTCGGCTATCCGCAGTTGCGGCGAGTCGGCTTTTTTCATGCTCAGCAGTTGGAACAGCGTGTTTATCTCCATCACCTGTGTGCCGTTTACGGCATAGTGGGCAGTGCGGTCGGTGTTGGCGAAGAACTCGTCGGCCATGCCGTGTGTGCGCGCATCGCGGTAGCACACCGGATTGCCAATGAGGTTGCCCTGACAATCGATGAGCCCGAAGTCGACGCCCCATGTGTCCACGGCTATGCCGTCGACGCGAAGTCCCAGTTGCGCCGCCTTGCGCAGACCCGTCTTCATGTCCTCGAAGAGCGCGGGGAAATCCCAATACACGTGCTCACCCAACCGCACCTGGCGGTTGTGGAAGCGGTGTATCAGCTGCATGGTGAGCTGCTTGTGCGAGCCCTCGGTGGTTATGGTTCCGGCGATGACACGGCCTGAGCCACCGCCGAAGTCGATTGCTAAATAGGTCATTTCTTTCCAAGGATGTAGGCTTCGAGGTCGTCGATCTCCTCTTTGGTGAGCGTGTTGTACTTGCCTCCGCTGAGCACTATGATGCGGCATGCCATCTCGAAGAACGTGGCGCGCTCGAACACCTCGTCAAACGTCTTTCCGCAAACCACCTGTCCGTGCTTGAGCATGAGGGCTGAGTTGTGGTCTTTCAGTGCGGCTTTCACGCCTTCGGCGAGTTCGGGCGAACCCGGGCGGAAATAGGGTATTACGGGAATCTCGCGACCCACGTGGCACGGTATCTCGGCAGTCACGTTGAAGTCCTTTGGAGTCTCCGCCATGCACGACACCACGGTGGCGTATTTCGATTGGAAGTGGAGCACCACGTCGCAGTCGGGACGCTCGCGCAGCACGCCGAGGTGGAATCCGCTCTCCATGGAAGGCTTCACGCCGTTGAGCACCTCGCCATCTGCCACGCGGCAAATGGAGACTTTCTCCTTTGGCAGCGTCGGCACCCATGACCCCGTGCCGGAGACGAGCGCCTCGTCGCCGATACGCCATGATATGTTGCCGCTTGAGCAGAGAGTCAACTTGGAGTCGCCCACGCGGTGGGCCTGACGCAGGAATTCCTGTATCTGATAGTCTTGAATCATTGTGGGTATTGGTTTTTAGTGGGTATTTTTGTGTGCGTGTGTCACGCTTTCATCGCACACGGATTCAAAAGATTTTAAATCCGTGTGCGAAATGAGAATCAATATAGGGCTTTATTTGTAGATTGGGCCATAGTTCTTGCAAGCGCGGAAGTCGGCGCCCTCCTTGTCCATGCCGAAGGCGTTCCATGCCGCCGGGCGGAAGATGCGGTCTTCCTCCACGTTGTGCATGCACACAGGTATGCGCAGTATGGAGCACATCGTGATGAGGTCGGCGCCGATGTGTCCGTAGCTGATGGCACCGTGGTTTGCACCCCAGCTGTTCATCACCGAGTAGACATCCTTGAACGGAGCCTTGTCGCACAGGCGTGGCACAAACCATGTGGTAGGCCATGTGGGGTCTGTGCGCTTGTTGAGAATGGCGTGTATCTCCGGGTCGATGTCCACAGTCCATCCCTCAGCCAGCTGCAGCACGGGGCCGAGACCCTTCACGAGGTTGAGGCGCACCATGGTGACAGGCATTCCGCCCTTGGTGAGGAAGTTTGACGAGAAGCCGCCGCCGCGGAAATAGTCGCGGTTGGCAGGATACCATGTTGTGGCCTTGAGGCAAGCGTCCACGTCGTTGTCGGTAAGCTCCCAGAAGTGTTTCATCACAGGCTTGCCCTCAGCATCGGTCGCGGCACCCGATCCGTCGAGCGTGGTGGCGCCAGAGTTGATGAGGTGGATGATGCCGCCTGCGGCGCGTCCTGTCAGCTCCTTGCCGGTGACACGCTTCACTGCCTCCGGGCTCCAATAGGTGCGCACGTCGGAGAATATCTGCGCGCGGCCTGTGAGAAGGTGGTTGAAGAGCATTGCCACGCCGTTGCCAGCGTCGTTCTCGGTGGCGAGGGTGATGGGCTCGCGCGGTCCGTTCCAGTCGAACGAGGTGTTCATCAGAGCCTCGGGATAGTCGCCGTTGGGGTAGAAGTCGGTCCACTGGCGCTGCCCCTGGAAGCCTCCGGCAATGGCGTTGTGGCCGATGGCCTCCTCCTTGAAGCCGAGCTCCTGGAGGCGTGGGTTGCCGTGCATGAGATCCTTCATTATGATCATCATCTTGACGATGAACTCCCAGTCTTGGTCTTTCTGCTCGCGTGTCTTAGCCTTCTCCGGGCGGTTGCCGATGTCCTCGCCCTCGTTCACCATGCAGTGCTCGCGTGTCCACGCCATGGCCTTCTCAAACTCCTCTGGGTCGTAGATGCCCTCTGTCATGCGGCGTATGATCTCGGTGAGGTCTACGCTCTCGTTGCGCATGCCAAGATACTCCTGGAAGAAGTCGGGGTTGACTATGGAACCTGCTATGCCCATGCATGCCGAGCCCATGGAGAGGTACGACTTGCCGCGCATCGTGGCCACAGCTTGCGCGGCGCGCGCGAAGCGCAGTATCTTCTCAGCCACGTCGGCTGGTATGGAGTCGTCGTCGAGGTCTTGCACGTCGTGACCGTATATGCCGAAAGCCGGCAGACCCTTCTGCGCGTGTGCGGCAAGCACGGCTGCGAGATATACCGCTCCGGGTCGCTCGGTGCCGTTGAATCCCCACACCGCCTTGGGCCAATGCGGGTTCATGTCCATCGTCTCGGCGCCATAGCACCAGCAAGAGGTGACGGTGATGGTGGCTCCCACGCCCTCGCGCTCAAACTTCTCGGCGCAAGCTGCGCTCTCGCCCACGCGTCCTATGGTGCCGTCGGCTATGACGCACTCCACGGGCGAACCGTCACCGTTGCGGAGGTTCTCCGTGATAAGTTTTGCCACAGACTTGGCGAGGTTCATGGTCTTCTCTTCGAGACTTTCGCGCACACCGCCCTGACGTCCGTCGATGGTTGGGCGAATACCGATTTTGGGATAATTGCTCATTTGTTTTCAGGTTTTTATATTAGTGAAATTCAGATTGCTTGATGCGTAAACATCGTTTGAGGTAGATGCTATGCCAAAGTTAGGAATTAATTTGTTCACAATGCCACATTGTGTTGATTTTTTCACATTCTTTATGCTTGAAGCGCGTCGTTTGGGTCGTGTCGGCTTTTCAGTGGAACGGCAATGGCTTTTCACTGGAAAGCCGACGGTATATCACTGAAAAGGCATCGGCTTTTCAATGGAAAGCCGATGCCTTTAATTGACACTAAAAAATATTACCATACAAAGTATTATACTGCCCAGATTTTAGACACCCACATTTGGCAATTGAATAAATGTGATTTCTTTTGTGGGCGAATAGCACTGTCAAGCAGGCACCTCCGGAATGTCATTTATAATGCAGTCCTCGCCACTGGATGACCTATCCTCAAAAAACATAACGTAATAAATAGGCAAGTAGGTTATGCCATTCTCTTTATACACCTTTTGCTCATTGCTTAGAACCACGGCACGACTGATGTGATAATCGGCAGTAGAGAGGAAGCGGTCGAGCGCGCTATGCACCTTGTAGTCCTTACCAGACTTTACCTCTATGGGCAATACTGTGAGATTGTCGTAGTCGTCTACAAGAAAGTCAACCTCGCCGCGTTGCTTGTTGTCATAATAATGCAGTTGAAAGCCATGGGCGTGAAGTTCTTGCGCCACAACCGACTCGTAGACTGAGCCAAGATTCACACTCAACACATCGCCAAGTACGGCATTTATGTTTGTGCCATACAAAAGGTTTGTCAAAAGTCCGACATCACTCAAATACAGTTTAATCAGGTTCTTGCTCTCCGATTCCAGCAAAGGAAATTTAGGGTTGCTGATTGCACGCACCTGCAGTGCCACGCCCGAGTTTGTGAGATACTCAAATTCTTCGGCATAGTCGCTGAATTGCTTGTGACCGGACTTGCCCTCGATATTCTTGACAATCACACGCTTCTTCTTGTTTTCCATATTTGAAGGTATCAAGTCGTAGATGTTTCGTATGACAAGCTTCTTTTCTTCATCGTATTGCGAGGCATCTATCCTGTACAATGTGTGTATGTCGCGCTGAATGTTGCGCACTTGCGTCATATTTCTGTTTTCCAAGAACCTGTTGATGGCATCAGGCATACCGCCCACCAAAAGATACAGCTTGAATTGCTGAAGCATATAATTGTGCATTGAATCGTTGAGCGATTCTTCCGACTTAAAATGTTCCCTCACTCCAGCTATAGTGTTTTGCCCACATCCCATTGCAAGGAGAAACTCCTCGAAATCCAAAGGATACATCTGTTCTATGGATATGCTGCCAATAGGCACAGAAGGAGTTTGGGCAAGAGCAACGCCAAGCTCCGATCCGCTCGCAATATAACGATACACACCGTCTTCATTCAAAAACTTCAACATTGTCATAAGATGAGGATAACTCTGTATCTCATCAAGAAAAACAAGAGTGTCGCCTCTTGTTCCAAGTTTGTCGCCAGCAATGGCTCCCAATTGGAGATAAAAATCCTCCTTGCTTCTTACAGACTGGAAAATCTTCATTCCCTCCTTGTCTGCCTTCAAATTTATCTCCACGAAGTTTTTGAACATTCGTGTGCCTACATATCTTATTATATACGATTTGCCAATCTGCCGCGCACCATTCACGAGCAATATCTTGTCTTGTTCGTTTCGAAGAAAACTCTCCAGATGACTTGCAAATTTTCTGTATAGCATATTCAATACCTTGTTTACTTGCTGACTAAGTGACGATTACGGCTACAAAGATAGTAAATAATAACATAAGAAGCAAATCTCTACAGGAATTATTCTGTGTTTTTATATGCCGAAATCAGGAATTATTCCGTGTTTTTGGGTGCTGAAATCGGGAATTATTCCGTGTTTTGAGATTGCACACGAAACGGGATGTTATTATTTTTGTAATAGACGCGAAAAAAATCTATAACATATATTCCAAGTCGGCCACGTCGAGCCATCGTCCGAACTTCTTGCCAACCTCCTTGAAACTTGACACTTGCTTGAAGCCCAACTTCTCGTGCATCTTCACGCTCGCCTCGTTTTCCTCGGTGATGCAGGCTATGAGGGCGTGGTAGCCCTGCGCGCGGCAAAGCTCTATGAGTCGTCTCACCATCAGGCTGCCAAGACCCTGGTGCACGGCATGCTGTTCTACATATATCGTCGTTTCGAGGGTGTTGGAGTAGGCAGCTCTTTCCTTCCAGAGGTGAGCATAGCAATAGGCAAGAATCTTGCCGTCTTTCTCGTAGACGAAGTATGGGAATTGGGCAGAGATGTCTTTTATGCGCCTGGCCATCTCCTCTGTCGTTATCGGCTCCGTCTCGAAGGTTACGGTGGTCTCCTGAATGTAATGGTTGTAAATCGCGGTTATGGCCTCGGTGTCGGCAAGGGTGACGGGGCGGATGTGGCGCTCGTCATCTTCCTTTTCCGCGTTTTGTCGTTGAGTTGAGTTCATTATAGTTATGCTTTATGGTTTACAAGCCTCACTCGTAAACCTCGTCGATGCCGTTTGCCGCACCGCTGTCTTCCTTTGCGCATGGGTTATAGTCGGCAGGCACGTTGAACGTCGCCGTGGGCGTGTATGGCAGGTTGGGGTCACGATACACCTTCTTCATGTAGTAGGCCCATATCGGCAACGCCATTGTCGCGCCCTGTCCCATCCGCATGGAGTCGAAGTGGATGTCGCGGTCCTCGCCGCCTACCCACACTCCGCTGACGAGCTCGGGCGTGAAGCCCATGAACCACGCGTCGGAGTTGTTGTTGGTAGTTCCCGTCTTGCCGCCTATCTCGCCCTCCATTTCATACTTGTAGCGCAGCCTTCCCGCGGTGCCTTCGTCGACCACCGCCTTCAGCTCCACTATCATCTTGTAGGCACTCTCCGATGAGATGACCTCTTCCATGCGTGGTTCGAAGTTGGCCACCACGTTGCCCTCCGAGTCCTCGATGCGTGTCACGAAGAGCGGCGAGAGGCGCACGCCGTTGTTGGCGAAGGTGGAGTAGGCACTCACCATCTCACCCACCGACACCTCGCAGGGTCCGAGGGCGAGGGCCATCGAGGGATAGATGTCGGGATTGTTGATGCCGAACTTGTGCAGCATGTCCACGAACTGCCTTGGGTTGAGCTTCGACATGAGGTATGCCGAGATCCAGTTGTTCGACTCGGCGAGACCCCATTTCAGCGTCACCATCTGCCCATAGCGGTGGCGGTTGCTGTTGCGTGGGGTCCAGGGACGGCCACCCACCATGTAGGTGCGTTGCACGTTTGGCGCCTTGTCGCACGGCGAGGCTCCATTCTCCATGGCAAGCGAGTAGAGGAACGGCTTGATGGTGGATCCCACCTGGCGTCGTCCGCCCATCACCATGTCGTATTGGAAGTGGGCGAAGTTCATGCCGCCCACGTAGGCTTTCACCTGTCCGGTGTGCGCGTCCATGCTCATGAATCCGGCGCGCAGGAACTGCTTGTAATAGCGTATGGAGTCGATAGGCGTCATCACGGTGTCCACGTCGCCGTTGTAGGTGAACACCGACATGTCTGTCGGGGTGTGGAAGGCTTGGTGAATCTCCTCCTGCGAGGCACCGTTCTGCTTCATGGTTATGTATCTCTCGCTCTGCGTCACTGCCCTTGCCATGATGGCGTTTACCTGCTTGGTGGTGAGGTTTCCGCTGAACGGCGCGTTGGCACCCTTCTCTGCATTCTCCTTGTCGAAGGCAGGTTGCAGGAACCGCGCCACGTGGCCGTAGACCGACTCCTCGGCATAGCGCTGCATGCGCGAGTCGAGGGTGGTGTGGATGCGCAGGCCGTCGGTGTAGATGTTCCAGAAGGTGCCGTCCTTCTTGGTGTTCTTCTTGCACCAGCCGCAGAGAGGGTCGGTGGCGAAGGCTATCGAATCGATGACAAACTGCCGCTTATTCCACGAGGGGTAATTCTTCCGGTCGGGACGTTCCATCATCATGTATTGGCGCAGGAACTCGCGGAAATACACCGCCGAACCGTCCTTGTGGTCGGCGCGGTGGAAACGCAGCGTCACGGGCGTGTCGCGTTCGGCCTCAAAGTCGGCCCTGGATATGTAGCCCGCCTTGAGCATCTGCCCCAACACCACGTTGCGGCGCTCCCTTGCCCTGTCGGGATGGCGCACGGGGTTGAAGAGCGACGGGTTCTTGCACAGGCCCACGAGCAATGCCGCCTCGCTGACGGTGAGGTTGGCAGGCTCCTTGCTGAAATAGGTGTTGGCGGCGTTCTTGATGCCCACCGCGCCGTGGAGGAAGTCGAAATAGTTGAGGTAAAGGGCAATGATCTCCTCCTTGGTGTACATCCTCTCAAGCTT
Source organism: Escherichia coli (assembly GCA_963593695.1). Lineage (GTDB taxonomy): Bacteria > Bacteroidota > Bacteroidia > Bacteroidales > Bacteroidaceae > Prevotella. Next base: position 10,449 of record CAVBBO010000029.1, read on the forward strand.
TATCGCCGTGACCCATTCTATGGGCTTTTGCAGCAGTCGCTCCGAGGCAGAGTGCACGGGGGCAGAGTAGAGCTGCTTGGCGAGCTGCTGCGTTATGGTGCTGCCGCCGCCTGCTGATGCTTGTCCCAGAAGTCCGCGCTTGACCAAGGCGCGTGTCAAGGCTATGAAGTCGATGCCCGAATGGTTGTAGAACCTCACGTCCTCGGTGGCCACGAGCGCCTGCACGAGGTAGGGCGACAACTTCTTGTAGGACACCGGAATGCGGTTGGAGCGGTCGAGGTTGTAGGTGCCAAGGATGTGCCCGTCGGCAGAGAGCACTTGCGATGCCGACTTGGATATAGGGTTTTGCAGGTTGTCGATGTCGGGCGAATAGCCTACGATGCCAAACCATATAAGGAAAAAGAGCAGTGCCACGAAGCCAGTGCCCATGGCGAGCAATAGCCATAGCGTCTTTATGAATTTCTTTCTCACGATGTTTCAATTAATAATGTGCAAAAGTAGTGTTTTTTCATCATATAGCGCCTTATTGTAGTGGAAAAAAGCCGAATAAAGCTTTCTATGGCTTTGTCGCACATGTCCATTTTGTCTTGTCTTTTATTTAGCACCACGTTCGGTCTAAAAGCGTGGCTCAATGGGGAAGACATAGAATTGGCGGTCGCTGTCGTCGTCGATCATCCACTCGTCCAGCGTCACGCGGTCGGATAGAGCCTTTATGGTGAGCGTGTGGCTGCCTGGCTCAAGCGCCACGGGTAGGTTCACGAGCGCCTGACCTCGCAACACGCCTTTAGTCCATCGCTCCGACCTCATGCCGTCGGTGATGATCACGGTGCGTGGCGCTCCGCCGTCTATCCTCACCTCGGCTTGCGTCATTCCGCCGTCGAGGGCGTGGGTGGGCACGAAAGCCAAGCGCAGGGTGCCGCCTATGGTGCCCGACGTGAAGCGATAGGTCACGGTGTCGCCGGCGTTGAGCCTCACCGCGCTCATGGAGCGGCCAAGCATGTTGATTGCCATTGCGCCTTTGGAGGCTGAGGCATATGATGCCGCCAGCGACGTGATGGCCTTCAGGTTGGGCATGTGCGCGTCGGCGTGGGTGTAGTTGCCGTATTCGTGAATCTCCTTCTCGCTGAGGGTGTCGGTGAGCAAGGGCTTGCCAAATACCGCCAAGCCCTGTGGCGCGGCGTCCATCTCGATGTTGAGGCCCATCCGTGCCATGGCGTTGTCGTAGAGGCTTGTCAGAGCTTGGAGCTTGCGGTAGGCGCGTATGCTACGGGCTGCCGACTCCAGTGCCTCGCTGTCGTGGTGGAAGCTCACGGGGCGTGCTATGAGCCGCGACTCTTGCGCCTCGAGCGTCTTCACCGCCATCAGGGCAGAGGCGCATACGGGATATTCTATCATGGTGAAATACTTGTCGCTGTCCTTGGCGGCAATCATGCGGCGTATGTCGGTCACCTTGTCGGCTGCGGTCTTGTAGCGGTTGAGATATCGCTCAAGCTCGTTGCCAAACTCCTCGGCGTTGAAGTCGGTGTTGGCGATGCCGCCGTCGCCGTTACTGTTGCTTTTCGACGGTGTCTTCTGCATGGTGAAGTCCATCATTTCCGGGCGACGGATGCAAGTCAGACGGAAATATTGCGCCATAGGCTTCATCAACGCGTTGGCGGCTCGCTGCCCGAAGTTGGCTGTAAGCCAGCCGTTGAGATGACTGCCCACGTCGGTCCTGTCCACCGCCTTGATGTTCCATGCCATATCGAGGAAAAGGCTGAGCTGGTAGGTTGCCACGTAGGGGTTGTGGACCGCGCACATCCACAGACGCTTGGCTCCGCGGTCGAAAGCCGTGCCCATCTCGCTGGCCAGCAGTCCGGGCTGCGTGGTGCAGAGCCATAGGTAGCTGTGGGGCTTGCCAGAATAGGCGAGGTGGTACACCGCCCCGCAATCGTCGGCTGGGTCGTCGCAGGCTGGTGCCATGTAGCCATAGTTGTCGTCGGCCCACCCAATGCTTATGTTTGTGTTTTTCTTCTCGTCTTGCAGCTTCAGTCCGTGAGAACCGTGAGGCGTGGCGAGCACGATGCCGAAGGAGTCGGCAAGAGCGCGGAGGTCGTGGGCGATATGGCCCGAAGTCTCGCCCCGGTCCCAACCCTCGCAGAGCAGGTTGGCGCGTTGGCGCAGCATCTGACGGAAGAGTTGTCGATAGTTGGTTTGCGGATGAGCCTCAATGGATATGCCGCGATATTCCACCGAGGGTATGTGGGTCTCGCCTTTCTTGTCGAAGTCGGCACCGGCCTTTTGTGCGAACCTCATTATGCCGTAGGCGGTGCCGCGCCCGTTGCTTCCCACGACAACGGTCTTGCCCATGCGCGAGCCAATCCAGAATGCGTCCTTGTGGGCTATGATGTCCATGGCGGGCACGGTCATCTGGCTCAGGACTTTCAGTTCCTTGTTGCTTGCCATGTCAAGCTGGTAGACCATAAGGTCGGTGGCGTTGGCCTTGCCTTCCAAGATAGTCCTGCCCATGTCGGTCGCCATCAGTTCGAGAGCCTTGCTAACCACGGGGCTGTGCTTCTTCTGCACAGAAAAGGTTATGCTCTCGTCGGTGAGTCGCGTCACGTGCCGCGCTTTCAGCGAGAGAGGGGCGATAATTATGACAATTAGCAGGGCGTAAAGTCTATGTGGTATCTTCATTTCGTTTGCAAAGTGGTTTTATGTGGCAGGATGGTTTTGTGGGCAAAACATCCAGATAAGACAAAGTTACTAATTATTCTTACCACATCTAAAAAAATTAGTTTTTATTTGTATTTTAACTGGAATATGTCTACTTTTGTCAATCCTATTAAAATATGGTCAGACATTTTTTATAAATGCAAAACACAGAATAGACAAAAATATAAACACATTATGACATTATATCCTAAGCTTATTCGAGACATCCTTGCCACGGTCATCTATCCCGGCACGAAGAAAAACCTCGTGGAGAGCGGCATGGTGGCCGACGACATGCGCATCAATGGCAACTCGGTGAGTTTCTCGCTCGTCTTTCCCCGCGAAACCGACCCGTTTATCAAGTCGACGGTGAAGTCGGCAGAGGCTACGCTGAAGCTGAAGCTCGGCAACGACGTTGAGGTGTCGATAGCCACGGAGTTCAAATCGGCCCCGCGCCCAGAAGTGGAGAAGCTTCTTCCCAACGTGAAGAACATCATCGCCGTGAGCTCCGGCAAGGGCGGAGTGGGCAAGAGCACCGTGTCTGCCAACCTTGCCATAGCCTTGGCGCGTCTCGGCTATAAGGTGGGATTGCTCGATACCGACATCTTCGGTCCGTCGATGCCGAAGATGTTTGGCGTGGAGGACGCGCGTCCATACGGTGTCAACAAGGACGGGCGCGACCTCATTGAGCCTATTGAGAAATATGGCGTGAAACTGTTGTCGATAGGCTTCTTTGTCAATCCCGACACTGCTACACTGTGGCGTGGCGGCATGGCTACGTCGGCCCTGAAGCAGCTCATTGCCGATGCCGACTGGGGCGACCTCGACTATTTCGTGCTCGACACGCCTCCGGGGACTAGCGACATCCACCTCACCCTCTTGCAGACGCTCGCCATAACGGGCGCGGTGATAGTGTCGACACCGCAGAAGGTGGCTCTCGCCGATGCGAGGAAGGGCATAGACATGTATACCAACGACAAGGTGAACGTGCCCATACTTGGACTGGTGGAGAACATGGCGTGGTTCACTCCGAAGGAACTGCCCGAGAACAAGTATTATATCTTTGGCAAGGACGGTTGCAAGGACCTTGCCAAGGAGATGGGCGTACCATTGCTCGCGCAGATACCTCTCGTGCAGGGTATCTGCGACAGTGGCGACGCGGGCAAGCCTGCCGCCACCGATGTCGACAGCATGACGGGCCAGGCGTTCATCAACCTTGCTCAAGCCGTGGTGACGCGTGTCAACCGCCGCAACAAGGAACTGCCCAAGACCAAGATCATCAAGGTGACCAACAGTTGAAGCCAAGAGTCATAACGGCGGTTTGTCTTGTCGCGCTCTTTTTGGTATCGTGTGGTGCCGACAAGTACATGAAACGGGGTGAGAAAGCACTTGCCCTGGGCGAGTATTTCGATGCCGCCGCCGACTTCAAGCAGGCTTACCAGAAGACTCCTCCAAAGGAACGGCGCTCTCGTGGCGCCATAGCCCGCCGCATGGCTTTCTGCTACGAGAAGAGCCTGCAGACGGGCAAGGCGATAGTGGCTTATCGCAACGCCATGCGCTATAAGGAAGACCGAGACTCCGACCATCTCGCCTTGGCCCGGCTGCTAATGAAAAACGGCAGCTACAAGGAAGCTGCCGTGGAGTTTCAAGTGGCGCTCGACTCCATGCCAGGCAATGACATGGCGACCAAGGGCCTTGAGGCGGCGAGACGCGCGCCAGAGATAAAGCAAGTGGGCAGTCGCTACACCGTGAAGCGGCTCGACGAACTCAATGGCCGTCGTGCCGACTATTCGCCCATGCTGCTCGGCGACAATGGCGACGAGATCTACTTCACCTCCACGCGCAAGGAGGCTGAGGGCGATGAACTCAGCGGCATCACAGGCATGAAGCCCGGCGACATATTCTATTCCTCGAAAGACGAGAAGGGCAAATGGACCAAGCCGGTGGCGGTGACGGGCGTGAACAGTGCCTACGACGAGGGTGCGTGCTGCTTCTCGCCCGACGGCAGGGAGATGTACCTGACGCAGTGTGTCACCGACCCATCCTCGCCCCGCTACGCCAAGATAGTGAAGTCGGACCGTGCCGATGCGTCGTGGGGCAAGCCCTCGGCGGTGGAAATCTCGCGCGATACGCTATCGAGCTTCGCACATCCTGCCGTGTCGCCCGATGGCGCGTGGCTCTATTTCACGAGCGACATGCCCGGTGGCATTGGTGGTCTTGACATCTGGCGTGTGCGCATCACGGGTCATGGCTTGGGTGGCGTGGAAAATCTCGGAAGCCCCATAAACACTGCAGGCGACGAGTCTTTTCCGACGTTCAGGCCAAACGGCGACCTCTATTTCGCAAGCAATGGCCATCCCGGGCTGGGTGGCTATGACATTTTTATTGCCCATACGGATAAGACCGGTAAGACGACGCTCTCGCATCCCGGCTATCCGCTCAACTCGGCTGGCGATGACTTCGGCATGACCTTTGAGGGCGTTCACAACCGTGGGTTCTTCTCAAGCAACCGTGGCGACGCGCGAGGTTGGGACCATCTCTACTCGTTTGTAAACCCCGAGATAGAGCAGACGGTGAAGGGTTGGGTATATGAGATTGACGGTTATGAACTGCCACAGGCGCAGGTGTATTGTGTAGGCGACGACGGCACCAACGAGAAGCTGACGCTCAAGAGCGACGGCTCGTTTACGAAGACGATGTCGCCCGGGGTGAGCTACCTCTTCCTTGCCGCGTGTAAGGGATTTCTCAACCATAAGGAGGAGATAAAGGCTCTTGTCAACCCGAAGGAGTCGCGTGACACCACGCTGCAATTCGCGCTCGCCAACATCTCTGCACCCGTCTTGATAGACAATATCTTCTACGATTTCGACAAGGCTACCTTGCGCGACAGTAGCAAGGTAGCCCTCGACCAACTCGTCAACATCCTCAACGACAATCCCAACGTGACCATTGAACTTGCCGCGCATACCGACTACGTGGGCTCCGCTGCTTACAACAAGGGTCTTTCGCAACGTCGCGCCGAGTCGGTGATACGCTACCTCATCACTCACGGCATTGCCGCCGACAGGCTCACACCCGTGGGCTATGGCAAGGAGCGGCCCCGAAAGGTCAACCGCCGTCTTGCCGCCCGCTACTCATGGCTCAAGGAGGGCGATGAGCTGACAGAGCAATTCGTCAAGGCGTTGAACGACAACAAACAACAGGACATTTGCAACCAACTCAACCGCCGCACCGAGTTCACCGTGCTCCGTACCACCTATGGTCTCTTCGACAAGGACGGCAAGCTAAAGCAAATGCCAAAGCCGAGAAAGCAGACTCAGACAGACGGCAACGATGAAGACTACATTGTGACGTATTGATACATTATTGCGGTTGGATTGTTGATAGGTGCAAATCCAGAAAAAAATATTATTAATCTCATAGGATTTGCAAAAAAATATCCCCAAAATCTTCAAGTTAGACAGTGTGGTTTAATAAATCGGCAAAAAGCATGTGTTTTGAAAGAAAAACTGCGAAAGGCTTGGTCTTGTTGGGAATATTTCTTAACTTTGTTAATACCATCCTATGAAAGCCAAAATCGTTAGAGTAAAACCTTATTATATATATTCACATGCTTAATAACTTCAATCTTGGTGGCGACGGCAAGAATACCGCGTTCAAGAGGGATATTCTAAAATATTTTGTGGCCAATGGCAATTCCACTATTCTCGAACTTGCCAAGGACTCGTCGCTCAGTGTGCCCACGGTGAGCAAGGCTGTGTCCGAGCTTCTTGAGTTGGGCTATGTGAAAGAGTACGGCAAGCAGGAGGCTGGCGAGGGACGCCGGCCAAATCTTTATGGCCTTAATCCCGAGTCGGGATATTTTGTCGGCGTTGAGATTAAGGTGGGGTTTGTCAATCTGGGACTTATGAATTTCCGCGGCGACCTTGTGGAACTTGACGACAATGTGCCTTGCCGCATCGACAACACTATGGAATCGGTGGACGAACTGTGCGGACTTGTTGTCGACTTCATCGACAAGACCGACGTGGATCGCGCAAGCATTCTCAACGCCACGTTCTGTATATCGGGCCGTGTCAATTCAGACAGTGGCTATTCGCATACCCTTTACAACTTTTCGGAGCAACCGCTTACCAACCTTCTTAGCGAACGCATAGGCTATCCAGTGTGTATAGAGAACGACACTCGGGCTTTTGCCTATGGTGAATATATGAAGGGGGCTGTGAAAGGCGAGAAGGATGTGTTGTTTGTCAATGTAAGTTGGGGTCTCGGACTGGGCATAATCCTCGGCGGCGAATTGTATAAAGGCAAGTCGGGATTTGCCGGAGAGTTCGGTCATACCCACATGTTTGATAATGACATACTTTGCCATTGCGGCAAGAAGGGATGTCTTGAGACCGAGGCTTCGGGCAGCGCCTTGCAGCGCAATGTGCGTCGCCGCATAGAAGAGGGCGAGTCGTCGTTTCTCACCAAGAGCGAGGGTGACATCTATTCGCTTGAAAACATCGTCGACGCGGTCAACCGTGAAGACCCGCTCTGCATCGATGTCATCGAGCATATAGGCTTGAAACTGGGCGAGAGCGTGGCCAACTTGATAAACCTCTTCAACCCCGAATTGGTCGTGATAGGTGGTGTGCTTGCCCGCACTGGCGACTTCCTGCTTCAGTCAGTAGCCGCATCGGTGCGCAAGTATTCTCTCAGCATTGTCAACAAGGATACCCGCCTGTGTCTCTCCAAACTGCACGAGCGGGGCGGAGTAATAGGTGCCTGTCTGCTTGCAAGGAAGACCTTGCTTGGCTGATGTTGCCGCTATCGGCAAGATGTAAGAGAGCGTTTCTTATTGGTCATCGTTCTCCACATAACCTTGATATTCTGGCACGAGTCCGGACATTATTGCCTCGTAGCTTTCATCTTTCATGTGGTCGATATTCTCGCGGCCTTTCCCTATCGGGTAGACAGGCTTGTGGATGGTAAGTCTCAATGGATGCCAGTTGACCCAATGCCAATCCTTCGTGCGTGGCATGATGTCGAACGAACCGTTGATGGTTAGTGGGCAGACGGGCAGTTGCAGTTCGTCGGCAAGCATGAAAGCTCCGCGGCGGAAGAAACCCATGTGTCCAGTGAAAGTGCGGGCTCCCTCGGGAAACACCACCACAGACATGCCTTCCTTGAGAGTCTCGCGAGCCTCGTCGTAGGTCTTCTTTATCTTCGACGCGCCACGTTTGTCCACTATGATTTGATGAGATGACCTGCAGGCCTGGCCAATGACGGGGATGGTAGTAAGGCCGTGTTTCATCATCCACTTGAAGTTGCGGTTGAGAAAACCAAATATCAGGAAAATGTCGAAAGCCCCTTGATGGTTTGCCACGAAAACATAGCTCTCGCCAGGCTTGAGGTTCTCTCTTCCCTCCACTTTCACGGGCAGTAGAAGCAGTCTCACTGCCAACCATGCCCAATGGTGTCCAGGCCAATATCCCCAAAAATTGCCGTTGCCTATCTTGCAACCCACCATGGTGAATATGCACATGATGATGGTGCAGATTAGGAATATTGGTACCACAATGCAAAGTTGATATGCGCGATAAAGGTATTTCATGGGAATTGATGTTTCTGTGTTCTTGTTTATTTGTGTTATGCCTTTTGTTCAGACCATCGCAAGGACATTTAATCTATATTCTTACGTTCTTTTTTATCCCTTGTGCAGTGTTATCACCGTTATTTCGCAAGGCATATTGAGCCTGAAGGGAACGAATCCGCCCAGCCCAGCGTTCACATAGATGTATCGTCCGTCCTTTTGGTAGAGTCCTTGGTCTTCTTTGATGGTAAACATTGTTGGTCGCAAGCCGAGAATCTGCATTTGTCCGCCGTGGGTATGTCCTGACAATGTGAGTTGCACATCGGAGTGGGGCAGGATGTCTTTCTCCCAAGCGATGGGGTCGTGTTGAAGCAATATGACAAACGCCGACGGCGGTATGCCTTTTAGAGTCTTCTTGAGATTAGAGTGGTCGTATTCGGGCATGGGGCTATAGTCCTCAGCTCCGGCAAGCCAAATGGAGTCGGCTGACAATTGTCCGTTGCTTAGTTTTCGCCTTATAGGTATGTTGCTGTTGAGCAACACTTGTCCGAGCTTGTTTTCAATGCCTATAAGGTGGTTTGTCATCTTTGCCTTTTCTTCCGGTGTCGCCTTTACATATTGACCATAATCGTGATTGCCCATCACGGAGTACGTATATGGCAACTGTTTGAGTTCTGGCATCATCGCCTCCGCTTCCTGGGGTCTCATGTTCTGCATGTCGCCAGTGAAGCAAACCAAGTCTATGTTTTTTTGCGCCCTTATGCTGTCTATCTCTGCCTTTAGGATTTTCCGTCTCCATCCGTTGAACGTGCCAGAGTGGATGTCGGATATTTGCAGCACCCGGAAACCGTCAAACTCCTCAGGAAGGTCGCGGAAGTTCAGGTCTACTTGCCTGACAACTATCTGTCCCACGCCAAAGGTCATTCCGTAGATATATGCCAACGCCCCGATGATGCCGACTGCAAGTCCTGCGCGATGGCCATAGTTGTAGCGAGTGTGGAAAATGGCGCGCAGGGCCGAGCCAAAGGCCGAGCAAACTACAAACAAAGCCTTGGGCAAAATAAATATGCCAAAGAGACAGAGGTAAGTGTTGAGCCATGTGAGGTCGGTTGGTGCGAAATTGCGGATGGAGGATAGTGCCACAGTGTACGCAATCATGCAAAGGCACGGAAGCCACCACAATATTCTTATCGCGCGGTTGTGGAGATAGTGCGTGCGATAATAGTGGAGCCAGATGTAGATGTCGGGCACCAAGATTATCAAGATGAAAAAGATGAGAGACCTAAGTATCATGTGGCTTATACTGATATCCTGAATATTATTGCTTTAACAGTGACGATTGGAGAAATCGTCTTATCGTGCTTACAGGCAGTTGACGTCTGCGTGCATAGTCAACGAGTTGGTCTTCCCCAATCTTTCCCAGCTCAAAATATCGAGCTTGAGGATGTGCGAACATAAGTCCAGAAGTTGACGCGTGTGGTTGCATCATGCCGCTCTCGGTGAGTCGGATGCCTATGCTGGTCATGTTTATCAGCTTGTCGATGAGGAAGTTCATGCTTGTGTCGGGCATCGACGGGTATCCCACAGCCGGCCTTATGCCTTGGTACTTCTCGGCATGTATCTCGTCTATCGTCAATTGCTCGTTTGGTGCGTAGCCCCAGTAGTGTCGTCTTACTTGGAGATGCACAAGCTCGGCAGTGCCTTCTGCGAGTCTGTCGGCAAGCACCTGCGTCAACATTTTCCCGTAGGCATCATTGTCGTAACCGCAGGTCACGTCGTGGTCCACGGTAGCGGCAAAGAGTCCGAGCTTGTCCTTGACGCCCTGTGAGACGGGTCTCAGAAAATCGGCGAGGCAGAAGTTTGGTTGTCCGGGTTTGGTGGGCTTCTGCTGTCTCAACATTGGCAGACGAATCCCGTCGGCTATGATGTCGTCATCATCGCTGTTGGCGTCAACAATCCTGAATACGGCATGCGTACGGTAGTTGCCTTGCCATTTGTCGAGCATTGCGTTTGCATCAGCGTGAAGGTGGTCGCGTTCAGCGTTGTCCTTGCCGAACATGCCCCAGGCGTAGTCGAAATATACCCAGTTGATGAATGGTCTTATGTCGCCGATGTTATAGTCGATTCGCATGGTTTACCTCAAGTTGAACGTGTTTTAGGACTCAGCTGTCAAAGCAGACCGCTTCGCCATGGTAGGAGTCGTCAGTCTTGCCATTTTCGAAAACAGTATGGCCGTTGCATATAGTCCTCATGACGCGCCAACCGAACTTGTCGCCCGTGAGAGGACTCCAGCCGCACTTGCTTTGAATTGTATCTTCGGTAAGTATCCATGGCTCCACTTGTTTCACGATGGCTATGTCTGCCTTGTAACCTGGACGTATGAAGCCTCTATTGCTTACGGCGAACAGGCGTGCCGGATTGTGGCACATGAGCCAGACCATTTGCTCAGCGGTTATGATGCCCTCGTCGACAAGGTTGAGCATTGACACCAATGAGAACTGCACCATTGGCATGCCCGAAGTGGCATGTGCGCATCCCCCTTGCTTGTCGCTGAGATTGTGTGGCGCATGGTCGGTGCCTATGCAAGTGATTATGCCTTTGTTTAAGGCAAGACGCAATGCCTCACGGTCTTTAGCTGTCTTAACCGCTGGGTTGCACTTTATGAGTGCCTTGCGTGTGGCATAGTCGTCATCGGCGAACAGAAGGTGGGCAAGCACGGCCTCGCCCGTGATGTTTGGCAATGGTCCTAAACGGAACGCATTGTGGTTTACAGGTATCAGGCCAAGCTCTTTCGCTGTAGAAATATGTGCTATGTGGAGGTGGGTGCCATGGGCTTTGGCCAATCTTGTGGCTAATGCGGAACTGGCGTAACATGCTTCCTCGGACCGAATAGCCGGATGAAGAGTTATGTCAGGGTCGTTGCCGTAGGCGACTTTGGCCTTTGCCATGTTGCTGTTGATGATGTTCGTGTCCTCACAGTGGGTCATCAACGGCATATTGAGCTTTGCGCATTGTCCAAAGATGTCATTGAGGGCTTTCTCGTCGTCAACGAGCATGTTGCCTGTTGAGGCTCCCATGAAGAGCTTTATGCCTGGCAAGTGTTTTGTGTCGAGTTGGTTGAAGCAATCGACATTGCTGTTTGTCGCTCCGAAGAAGAAAGCATAGTTTACGTGGCTTTCCTTCTCGCCTCGTTGCATCTTGTCTTCCCAGTCGTGGATGGTTGTTGTGGCAGGCTTTGTGTTGGGCATGTCGAAGTAGGTGGTGACACCGCCCCATGCCGCGGCCCTCGACTCGCTCTCTATGTCGGCCTTGTCGGTTAGACCCGGCTCACGGAAGTGTACGTGCTCGTCTATTACGCCTGGCATAACGAAACACCCCGAGGCATCTATATGTTGGTCGTAGATGCCTCGGGGTGTCTCGTCTTCGGCAATCACGCTTTCAATATGGTCGTTGTCTATTATGATGGAGCCTTTGAAAGACTTTCCCTCATTGACAATCGTACCATTTTCGATGATTGTCCTCATATTGAGAAAAGTTTTTGTTCGTTTGTGTTATAAGCTTATCATAATATGTTATTGAGCCATTTGGTTTGGGGTCTGGCCATCTTGTGGAGCCTCTTGCGGTACGTTTTGCGGAGCCTGCTGAGGTGCTTGCTCTAGCATCTTCGTTCCGTTCATGATGCTCTGGTTCTCCTGTGCGGCCTCATAATACTCCTTAACCTGTGGGTCGTTCTTGAACTTGTCTGTTGCCTTGCTCATGATGTCCTCAACCCACGCGTCGAGCATTGGCACGTTGTAGCGGTTCATGCAAACGTTTATGAATATATAAGGCCCCAGCACGTTGTCCATGTTGTCTGTGACAAAAGATGTGACAAGCTTGTCCATGCGACGGTTGATGTCTGCGTCCTTGGTGGCGAGGCGAGCGTTCACGGCATCCATATTTTTGCCGTTCATTATCGCTTGGTCGTGCTGGTGTACGAGGTCATTGCTCTCGTTCATCAGTCGGGTGAACTGCTGGCGGAACTTCGTCAGTTTGTCGTTGAGTGGCGTGCCCGTGACGGATTCCTGTGAGTTGTCAATCTTTACTTGGATGTCTCCTCCTTCAAGCACCACTGGTATGTTGTTGTTGTCGTCGAGGATGATATTGGCGACCCTCACGGAGTCTGTTGATCCTCCGAATTGGAATTGCCCGTGAACGACATCACAAGAGTCCAGTTCTTTCAGTGTCGTGTCCTTCATCACTTTAAGGTACAGTTTCTGACCGTCGAGCATGCTCACGCTTGTGGAGCCTGAGATGTGGAAACCATTGGCGCATGAGCTCAAGGCAAGTACACTGATTATGGCGTATATGACTTTATTCATAAGTTTTCGTTTTCTTCTTTAGCAAAGATACAACCTCTTGTCGAGTATATAAATTATTTTTATGCTATTTAATGTAAGAGTCTACTCTTTTATGTTTTTTTTCGATAGTTCGTGGTCAATTCTGTGTGCGGTGTACACTTCGAGAATTGCCGCCACGAGAAGCAATACCACCCATTTGTTGTATAAATAAGTGATGTAGGTTACGTGGTTGGTGAACAACGGCTGGAAAAAACTGTGGTTCACTCCTGCATACACGGTGTCGGCCAGGAGCAATCCTGCCAACACGAACAGCAGGTCGCTCAGGTTTTGCAGTCGTTTTAGTCGGCGCACCACGATGTCCTTGCCCTCGTAGACTTGCGACACTTGCATGACCGCAAACATGACGGCACCCAAGAGATAGACCCAACACAGCACTGTTGGCGCTACGGTCAGTACGCAGCAAGCCACCCCGATGACCATTAAAACGCCGCCAGAGAGGAAAATGGCACTTTGTATTTTATTTAGTTGTTTCATTCTGGAGATTATTTTCAGTGTCATCGTTTACATTCTCCGTGCTGAGCACGAAGATGTCTTCATCGTCAGCTTTCATGAAATATCGCTCCCGTGCTATCTTCTCGATGTATCTGGGATTGCGCTTGAGCTTTTCAAGTTGGGTGTTGGCTGAGTCGTTGATGGCGTTGTATTTTTTTATTTCTTCTTTCAGACCGCTTATTTGGATGTCGTATTTCACGCGTTGCATGAAACTGTTTTCGTCGATGAAGCCAATAAACAAGACTCCTATCACTATTGTGATAAGATACTTGTGTCTTGCCAAGGCTGACAAAATCGACAACAGTTTCTTCTTCTCCATTTATTACACTTCCGATTTCTTATGCAAAGGTAGTCATTTAGCGCAAACGAAACAAGACAATGTAGTATTATTGTGTTTCGTTTGCACTTCTTTTGTCCGTTTTCTTAAAGTATACGTGAGGAACGTATACTTGGAAATTACATGAAAATGGTGACGGAATAGAGGTAGAGCACTGCTGCGGGTATTGCCAAGAGGCTTGAGTCGAACCTGTCCATCATGCCTCCATGTCCAGGCAGTATCTTTCCGCTGTCTTTCACGCCAATAGTGCGTTTGAACAGGCTTTCCACGAGGTCGCCCCATGTGCCGAAGATCACGACCACGGCACCGAGCCCCAGCCATTGTGGCACGTTGAGCACGTGGGCGTCACTGCCGCAATTGGCAAAGTAGCCTATCACGCCAGCTATGACAACCGCGAAGATTCCACCGCCAATGCTGCCTTCCCATGTCTTTCCGGGGGAGATGCGTGGAAAGAGCTTGTGCTTGCCGAACATTGAGCCGAAGCAATAGGCTCCGGAGTCGTTTGCCCAAAGCAGGATGAACACGGAGAGCGGAAGCAGCATGTCGTATCCGCTGAAGTTGCCCGAGTCGTCACACTTGAAAGCAAGGACGTTGATGAGTGCCAGAGGCATGGCTATGTACATCTGTCCGAGCATTGTATATGCCATGTTGGTTACGGCATTGCGGTTCTTGGCATATAGCTCGCTAATGAGCAAGTAGATGATGGTGAGAACGTATGGCATCATCACTGCGAAACCCTTCACCACGCCAATGCTCCACATGGCTATGGCGATAAAGAAGTAGACTCCGCCTACGGTAGAGATGAAGCGATTGACGTTGACATCGGCAACGCGGTCGTTTACCAATCCCGTGTATTCCCACAACGTCAGTCCGGTGATGATGGTGAAGAGCAGGAGCATTGCTATGCTGTTGAGAAAGCCGGCTACCATGATGGCCACGAAAAGCACTCCCGTGATGGACCTGACTATAAGATTTTTCTTTTTGTCTGTCATGACCCTTTGATCTTAGTTGTTCTCTGTGTTGTGGTTCTCCGTGCCTTCGTCAAGGTTGCCGTTTTGTCTTTTGTCGGCAATGGCCTTGTCGTGCTCTGCCTGGGCTTGCTTCACCTCGTCGGGCATGTCTTCGAGCTTGGGGGCCTCTGCGTCTTCCTTGGCTTTCTTCTCAGCCTCTATTCGCTCGTTCTCCTTTATCAGCTCCTCTGAGCGACTTGTCCATGGGCGTGTGCCTAGGATGTTCTCCACGTCTTCGCGGTATATGACTTCCTTGTCGAACAAGAGTTGGGCAAGCGCCGCGTGCCCTTCCTTGTGTTCCGTGAGTATCTCCTTGGCGCGCTTGTATTGGTCGTTGACAATCCTAAGCACCTCGTCGTCGATCACTTTTGCGGTTGTCTCGCTGTAAGGGCGCTGGAACGAGTATTCGTTATTGTTATAATAGCAGATGTTTGGCAGTTTGTCGCTCATGCCGGTGTATGCCACCATTCCGAATGCGGCTTTGGTCGAACGCTCAAGGTCGTTCATGGCTCCGGTTGAGATGGCGCCCACAAAGAGCTCTTCGGCGGCGCGGCCTCCAAGCAGTGAGCAAATCTGGTCGAGTTCCTCTTCCTTTGTCGTGATGACTCTCTCCTCTGGTATGTACCATGCCGCGCCAAGGGCTTGGCCGCGTGGCACGATTGTCACCTTGACGAGCGGATTTGCGTATCTGCAGAACCAGCTTATTGTGGCGTGTCCCGCCTCGTGAATGGCTATGGAACGCTTCTCGTCTGCTGTCATCACCTTGGTCTTCTTCTCCAATCCGCCAACGATGCGGTCCACGGCATCGAGGAAGTCTTGTTTCTCTACAGCTTGCTTGTTGTGTCTTGCGGCTATCAGTGCAGCCTCGTTGCAGACATTTGCTATATCTGCGCCCGAGAATCCCGGGGTCTGACGGGCGAGGTAGTCAACGTCCATGTCGCTGCCGAGCTTCAAAGGCTTGAGGTGCACGAGAAATATGGCCTTTCTCTCTGCTAGGTCGGGCAAGTCAACGTGTATTTGCCTGTCGAAACGGCCGGCGCGCAGCAACGCCTTGTCGAGCATGTCGGCGCGGTTTGTGGCGGCAAGCACTATGACACCTGAGTTTGTGCCGAATCCGTCCATCTCGGTGAGCAGCGCGTTGAGTGTGTTCTCGCGCTCGTCGTTGCCACCCATCGACGGGTTCTTGGACCTCGCGCGGCCAACGGCATCTATCTCGTCGATGAAGATGATGCACGGAGACTTCTGCTTTGCCTGGGCAAAGACATCGCGCACGCGGCTTGCGCCCACGCCGACGAACATCTCTACGAAGTCGGATCCCGACATCGAGAAGAAAGGCACGCCAGCCTCGCCTGCCACGGCTTTAGCCAGCAGGGTCTTACCCGTTCCTGGAGGGCCAATGAGCAAGGCTCCCTTTGGTATTTTTCCGCCAAGGTCGGTATATTTCTTTGGGTCTTTGAGGAAGTCAACTATTTCTTGCACTTCCTGCTTGGCGCCTTCTTGTCCTGCGACATCCTTGAAGGTTATGCCCATTTCGTTTGCTTTCTCATAGAGCTTTGCCTTGCTCTTACCGACGCTGAAGATGCCTCCGCCGCCACCCATGCCGGCGCCTCCGCTCATGCCTCGACTGAACATCCAGAAGAGGAAGAAGAAGAAAAACAGAGGCCCGAGGTTTATGAGCAGGCTCCATATGTCCGTGCCACGCTCGTTGTCGTAGCTGTAGCCGGCGAGCTTGTGTTTTTGTTGCTCGTTGTCAAGAAACTTCTCTAGCTCGTCCACGGAGCCGAACTGCACGCTGACGTATGGATTGGCACCCACTTGCTGGGCTGTCATGTTGAAGACGGTTCGGATATGTTGCGGCTTGACATACATCTTCAGCGTGTTGTCGCTCTTGTTTATCACCACGCGTTGAGCGTAGCCTTTGTCAACGTAAGCCTTGAAGTCGCTATAGTTGGCCTCTTGGCTTGAGCCGCCTTTCACTATCGATCCGCCACCTCCCGAGAAGAGCATGATGGCGAGAACGACTGCTACTATTATATAGAGCCAGTTCATGTTGAACCGAGGCATCTTAGGCTGCTGGTCGTTTTGGTTCATTTGCCTGTTGTTCATGGTTTTGTCTTGTTCGTTCTGTTTTGTTATAGGTTCTCGCTGCCATCCTCCTTGATGATGGAGATGTTTGCGTCTTCCCAAAGGTGCTCAAGGTCGTAAAACTCTCTTGGCTCAGGCTGGAAAATGTGTACCATTATGTCCACGAAGTCTATAGCGACCCATTGGTCGTTTCCAAGTCCGGTTACGCCTACAGGCTTCTCGCCGGTTTTCTCGCGGCACTTGTCGCCCACCGATTGGGCTATGGCTTCCACCTGTGCCGGTGAGCCTCCTTGGCAAATCACGAAATAATTTGCGACGGCTCCGTCTATATGTCTAAGGTCGACTACGCGGATGTCTTCGCCTTTCTTGTCTTGTATGGCGTCGACGATAATCTTCAGCAACTCTTCTGTCGTTGTTTCTTTCATTAATTTAATATCAGTGTGTTAACAGCTTATTCATGACAAAGTTAGTGCTAATCGCACGAATTACAAAATTTATTAATCTTATTTTTGAATTAAGTGTCTCTGACATGACATAATGGCGGACAATCGCCACTTGAATATTTTTTTTGAAAAAAAGTGGCAAAAAGTTTGGACGGTAAAAGAAAAGTCTGTACCTTTGCACTCGCAATTCAGAAATGACATTGCAAAGACATTGGGGTATGGTGTAATGGTAACACTACAGATTCTGGTCCTGTCATTCTTGGTTCGAGTCCGAGTACCCCAACACCTTGAGAGTCAAGCAAGTTTCTTGCTTGGCTTTTTTGTTTTAATGTGATTCTTATTTTGTCCTCATGCTTAATCGTTCATCTATACGCTTGCCTTTGTTGTCAATGGTGTTTCTTTTCTTGCCGCTATTGCTGTTCTCCCAAAAGAGGTTGCCGGGTTTTTCCGTGTCGGCGATACCCGACGATGTTTTTGTCAGGATGCAGGGCAAGAGCTATCCCGAAGGTTGTCCTGTGCGCCGACAGGACTTGCGCTATTTGCGCTTGTTGCATGTCGACTTGAATGGCTGCGTCAAGCAAGGTGAGATGGTTTGCAACAAGGCGATAGCCAATGACGTGCTGGAAATCTTCGAGGAGCTTTACAAGAATCGCTATCCCATAGCCAGTGTCCGCCTCATAGACGACTTCGGGGCTAACGACGAAGAGTCGATGCGTGCCAACAATTCGAGCGGTTTTTGTTATCGTGCCGTGCGTGGCAGCAAGAAGTTGTCGGCGCATGCCAGGGGTATGGCCGTTGACCTCAATACGCTCTACAACCCTTGCGTTAGGCGGCTGCGGTCAGGCAAGGTCATGGTACAGCCTTCAGGGTCTGGCAAGTATGTGGATCGTAGTGGCTCCTTTCCTTATAAGATAGAAAAGGGCGATCTTGCGTGGAAGTTGTTCACAAGTCGTGGATTCAAGTGGGGTGGGGCGTGGAAAACGGTCAAGGACTATCAGCACTTCGAAAAGTGAGTCATGGATTCCATGTTGATCTGCATGGATATATACTTTTTTCAGTATTTTTTCCACACGGATTTAAAAGATTGCTACACCGCAACCCGAATGGCAAAATGCGGTTAAAGACGGTATGCGTAATCGGCGAAGCCGACATCTTTGAAATCCGTGTGAAAGAAAACATGTGAATAAAGACATTCACACGATTCATCAAAGTTCCTAAATGCCCTGTGCCCAATTTAGGATAGCGGGCGGCACGATATAGCTTGTTTGTCTTGTGTCCTGCAAGGATGCAGTTTTCATTTCATGTCCTTGTAGTCGTCTCTTTCCAAAAGTTGCTTTATTGTCACGGAGCTGCTGTGTTTCTTCATGTATCTGCCCACCATCTGCACGTAGTCGGTACGAAATAGCTCTGTGCCTATGGCCTTGTTGGTGACCCACATCATTTTCCCCATGTGAAGATCTTTTTCCAATTGGGTTTTCGTGTCAAAATCTTCCATCGGGTATAGGCTGAGCAGGTAGAACAGTGTGCAATCGGGCACTATATACGACCTGTTCATCGACTCCAGTTGCTCGTTGCTGTATCCGAACTTCTTGTAGAGAGGATATTTTGCGCCAAGGTATTTGTCGAGCGAGATGCCTATGATGCGGTCGCCCACCACAATGCTTTGGTCAAGCGCGCCTATCTGCGTGTAGACGTGCGGCAGGGGCATGTCCGGAATCCATTCCTTCAAGTTGGAAAACGTGTTTTGGAGGCCTTGGTTTATGTCGTCCATGTTGGCGTATTCCAGTTGCACGTCGCTAACCAGGGATTGCAGTGTCGAGTCTTGATAGAAACGCAAGAACCGCTCGTTGATGTCGTGGTCGTTGACATCGCCAATGCGCAATATCTTCTCCACCAGCGTGCGTGTTTCTATCGGGTACTCCGTGTTCATTTGCTGCAATGCCGAGAAGTCGCCCGTCACCACGTAGCGACTTTCCAAACGATCATAACGGTCCACCTTCATGTTGGACGGGTCGTCGTTGTCGTTTGACTTGAGCTTAAACTCACACGAGGAGCACAAGACACACAATATTAATATGTAGTATATCTTCTTTAGCAACTTTTGTCTGGGTAATGTCTGATTTAACTAATATACGATCCTTTGGCCGCATTTGCCTATTATCCATTGCAAAAGTAACGAAAAATACTCAATTAGCCAAACGATAAGATAAAAAAATGCAAAATTATGTCTAAGGATACCTACTTTAATGCGCATTTTATTAAGAATGTGTAAAAAAGCAGTATTTATGTGTAATGGTTATCCCATGATGTACACCAACACGTATTCCTTGTTTGCCTCGTAATTCACGGTTTTTGTCTCTCCTTGCCTTATGTTTGTCAATTGGGCCGCACCAGTCTCATGTGTCGTGAATGGCAGCAGTCGCATCTCAAGGAACCCCAGGTGTTGCTCGTGATAATATTTATATGCCGCCTCCTTTGCGCACCAGGTTATTATCCTTTCGTTGAGTGTGCACTGTGGCTCGTCGTCGCGCATGAATCGGGAAACAATCCTGTTTACCCTGTCTGAGACGTATTCTATGTCGACCCCGCTCCTGTGGCGCTCCGACAAGATCATTGCCGCCCAACCTTTTGTGTGGCTAATGCTGATGTGGAATCCTTCCACCAATGGCGCGCCATCCTCGTCGTGGTCGATGACGAGGCCGTCTTGGCCTGCCAGCTCGCTCAACAAAGCATATTCCGTGAGTTTTTCCCTCAACCTTTGCGTTTTATATTGGCTAAGGTCGACTTGTTTTGGTCGTGGAAGGCTGTCCAGAGGCTCGTCCATCTTCCATATCGCGAGCCACGAGCTGTCGTCAAGTCTCTGTTTTCTTGTCAGTGGCATTGCTTGTCGCTTTGTTGTTCACCACTACTTTCACCTTGCTGATGCGCCTTTCATCCACGGCCATCACCTCGAACGTGTAGTTCTTGAACGCTATTTTTTCGTGCAGGTTGAGGAAGTCGCCTTTCAGTTCAAGCAAGAGTCCGGCGAGAGAGTCGGCATCGCCTGCCACGCTGTCCAGCTCGTCGTCGTCGATGCCAAGTATCTTGCAGAAGTCGCTCAAGAGCGTCTTGCCTTCGAATATATAGGTATTGCTGTTGAGTCTGGTATAGTTTTTCTCCTCCTCGTCATACTCATCGTTTATCTCTCCCACTATTTCCTCAAGGATGTCCTCCAGTGTCACGAGGCCGCTCGTGCCTCCGAACTCGTCTACCACGATGGCAATGTGAACCTTGTTGTCTTGGAACTCGTGCAGCAAGTCGTCTATCTTCTTGGTCTCGGGCACGAAGTAGGTCGGCCTTATCAGACTTTGCCAGCGGAAGTTGTCCGATTTGCCAATATAGGGCAGCAAGTCCTTGATATACAGCACGCCACGAATATTGTCCTCGTTGTCTTGATATATTGGCACGCGGCTGTAGTTGTTGTCCACGATAAACTTGAGCACCTCGTGGAACGACGATCTAATGTCTATGTCGCCGATGTCTTGCCGCGGGGTCATTATCTCTTTCGCTGTCTCGTCGCCAAAGCGTATTATGCCCTTGAGCATGCTCTGCTCTTCCTTGATGTCGTCCTTGTTGGTCAGTTCGAGAGCCTGTTCCAGGTCGTCTACGCTCAGTTGTCTCTTCTCCTTTGGCATGGCCTTCTCGGCTATCATTCCGCTCTTCAGGAGTATTGTCTCCATAGGCCAAAAGAGTTTCCTGAACAGGAGAAGCCCGCCCACTGCCTTGCGGCAAAACTTCAATGGTATGGAGCGGCTGTAAACCTTCGGCATGATTTCTCCGAAGAGAAGCAACAGGAAGGTGAGGAACACGGTGATCACCAGAAAGTCGAGCCACTTCACTTTGAAAACCACAAGAGAGCCAAAGATGAAGTTGCAGAGCATGATGATGGTGACGTTGACCAGGTTGTTGGTTATCAAGATGGTCGCGAGCGTGCGCTCAGAGTCTTCACGCAGCTGGCATATTGCCTTGTCGCTCGGGTTCTTGTCGGGATCGAGCTCGTTGATGTCCGACGGCGACAGACTGAAAATGGCAATCTCGGAACCGCTGGCAAAGCCCGACAGCATCAGCAAACCGATGGTGAGCGCTATGGCTATTGCCACTTCTGTCGTGATGGGGTGAAACTCCACCAGCTCATTGATATGACTTAGAAAATACGAATCCAATGTTTTATTAAGCTTTGTTTGGTCTTGGAGAAAGGAGCTCCATGTTGTCTACCATTATCTCGGTCACGTTGTGGCGCTTGCCGAGCTTGTCTTCATAGGTGTTGTAGCGGAGCCTTCCTTCCACGTAGAGCTTGTCGCCCTTGTGGACATATTGTTCCACTATCTTGGCGAGCTGACGGTAGAAGAGGAGGTTGTGCCAGTCGGTATGGTCTGGTATCTTCGTGCCGTCCTTGGTGGTATAGCCACGCTCCGTTGTGGCGAGCGTCACCTTTGCCAAGGCCTGGTCGGCATCGTAGTAATGCACGTCGGGCTCCTTGCCCACGTTTCCGATAAGCATAACCTTATTCATGTCTCGTGTCTTTGTTGGCTATTTCCACATGCCCAGGTATTTGAAGCGGAATTTCTTGCCCTTTGCCGATGGAAACTGGCTGCGATTGTCCACGCGTGTGCGCAGATAGTCCACTATCCTGTTGTAGCAATCAGCGCCCGACACCGCCTTGCAGCGTGCCACGTAGCGTGTGTCGCGATATTCGTGCTTGCCTGTCGATGGTGTCAGCACCACGCGCTTAAAGTCTATCTCGCCCTCATACCAGCCTTCCTTGTGGAAGTTGAGCCTTGCCATGGGTGTATCGTTGCTTGCGGGACTGCTCTCTTGCGCCTGCTTCGTGGCTTTCTTCTCCTTGAAGTCGCGCATGGTTGCAGCAGTGGTCTTTATCATGATGAAGTAGGCATGACCGCGCACCTTGTAACGTTTGGGAAACATGACGTTGCTCGCGACAAACTCACGAATGTCGTTTTCCATATTACGAGTTACGGTAACCTCGCCCAATGAGCGCAAAAAAGCAATGGCCTCTTCTACATTATATACAAGAGTCTCGTTATCAAAATACCTAATGTATAAATTCATTGAAAATAGACTTCGATTTTCTTTTTGAGGGGCTTGAAACAAAAAAAAGAGCGGCAAACGGGACTCGGACCCGCGACCTCGACCTTGGCAAGGTCGCGCTCTACCAACTGAGCTATTGCCGCAATCATCAAATAAGAAAAATACAAGTGAAGAGGAGGAGACTCGAACTCCCACGACACAATTGTCACTACCCCCTCAAAGTAGCGCGTCTACCAATTCCGCCACCTCTCCAACTTAAATAAAAAAACGTGCCCAGAACAGGACTCGAACCTGCACGTCGTGAAACACACGCACCTGAAACGT
>CAVBBO010000030.1:0-21164 GCA_963593695.1 Escherichia coli
TAAATGCAGTCGAGGGGTTTGAGTTTGTTTGGATAACTGACGGAATAGGTTGGAAGTCTGCAAAGAACAAATTGCAGGAAGCATTCGGTATTATTCCCAGTGTGTACAACTTGACATCAATACAAGAATTTATAAAGGGATTATAAAGATGAAAGAGGGTGGAACTGGTGGCGGGAACACCATTACTGGATTAATATTTGAAGGGAAAGTGGATCTTGCTACGTTCATAAGTCAGCAAAAGGACTATTCTGTTATAGGGAACGATGTTTTCTATAAAGGTAAGTGCGTTGCACATGTTTTCAAAAAACATGGATTCTATAAATTCCTTGAAACCAAAGGTGTTGATTGGAAAAAGCATCTATCAAAACAATTGTTGCCAGACAATGCTATATATGTAGTTGTGAACAACACAATGTTTATCATAGAAGTCAAGACACAGAATGTTGCCGGAAGTGTGGACGAGAAACTTCAAACGTGCGATTTCAAAAAGAAGCAATATAAGAAGCTTCTTTCCCAGCTAAATATGGAAGTAGAGTATATTTATATACTTGACGATTGGTTCCGAAAATCAGCTTACAAGGATGTACTTGACTATATTATAAGTGTCGGATGCCAATATTACTTCAATTATATACCATTGCATAAATTAGGCTTGCCTGTTCCCGAGAATGATTGATTCTTATTACACTTCATCAAACAAGGACTTCACCCTCGCCCAGGGTGACTGCTTCAAGCTTATGCCAGACTTCGATTTCAAGTTTGACATGATATTTGCCGACCCTCCGTATTTCCTTTCGGGCGGTGGCATATCCATGCAAAGTGGTAAGGTGGTGTGCGTGGACAAGGGAGAATGGGACAAGCCCAAGTCACAGGAAGAGATGATGGAATGGAACAGGACGTGGCTTAATCTTTGTCGTGAAAAGCTCAAGGACAATGGCACAATTTGGATAAGCGGCACATACCACAACATCTTCTCCGTGGCAAACTGCCTGACAGAGTTGGGCTACAAGATTCTGAATGTCATCACATGGCAGAAAGCAAATCCGCCAGCAAACATATCCTGTCGTTTCTTCACATATTCCACCGAGTTCGTTATTTGGGCGAGGAAGTGCAAGAAAGTGCCGCATAAGTTCAACTATGAGTTGATGAAGCAAATCAATGGCGACAAGCAGATGACAGATGTGTGGCGTTTGCCTGCCATCGGAGTGTGGGAGAAATCGTGTGGCAAGCATCCCACGCAGAAACCGCTACGGCTCTTGACAAGGCTCATCCTGGCTTCCACCGACAGGGGCGACTGGGTGTTTGACCCCTTCTGCGGAAGCGGCACGACAGGCATCGCCGCCAATCTGTGCGAACGCCGGTTTGCCGGTATCGAGCAGGAACTTGACTTTTGCGAGATGGCAAAGTCCAGACGCATGGAATTGGACAACATCGAGGAACGAATTAATCTCATCAAGCATATTGATGATTTGAAGTTTATACACAAAAGTTGCTTTGCTTCTGAAGACATCCCATTCTATGGTAGTTTACCATTTGAAAACTGAGTTCTACTATTCTCGAGAAGCGAGGAAAAAAACTCACGCAGAAGTATTTTGACGACAAGAAGGCTGGCACGCTCGACTTCGGCGACGTGAACGACGTCAAGCAATTTGTCGCCAAGGAACTCGACCGTGTGTTCGACCCCGATTCATACAAACCGTCCAACGGACGCGAGAAAAAGGAGGCGCATTTCCGCGAGGAGAACTTCAAGAAGCGCGAGTGGCAGGAGCTGTGGCGTCGCGCATCATCAACGACTGCAAGGCCATTTCGCTCATCCAGCACATCTGCTACCAGAAGAGCCAGAACTCCTTCGACACCGACATCTTCGCCGAGGCCACCCTGCGCGGCACCATCGGCAAGGATGCCATCAGCAGTGCCAAGTCGCTCTACGACATGGTGGTGCTCGACAGTCAGGGCATAGAGAAGTCGTTTGCCGAGTCGCTGGAGGCGGAGGATGACGTGGTGGTCTACACCAAACTGCCCAACGGTTTCTACATCAACACGCCTATGGGCAAGTACAACCCCGACTGGGCGGTGGCCTTCCGCGAGGGCAGCGTGAAGCACGTCTACTTCGTGGCGGAGACCAAGGGCAACGACATCGAGGTGTCGCAGCTCCGCCGTGCCGAGGACGCCAAGATAGAATGTGCACGCCGCCACTTCGCCGCCATCAGCACGGGCGACGTGGTGTATAGCGTGGTGAAAACCTACAAGGACTTGTACGACGCGGTGATGAAGTAAGCGTCATCTCTGTCTTTTACCCCATAAATCATCGCTCATATCTTTGCTGACAAAAAGCAAGATATGAGCGATTTTTCTTTTTCAGACAACACATTCGCCGCGCGAGCCATTCGGTTTGAATCCATCACCGCGTAGCCGCTTGCGGCGTGGCAATCTTTAAAATCTTTTATATCCGTGTGGAGAGAAATCCATGTGGAATGGAAAACGTGTGGAAAATGTTTCTCCCCTTGAGTTGTAAATTTCCAAAGCATAAACACCACACGGAGATTGTCTTCACAATGCACAGAGCGGTTATTGAAGTTCCGCTTTCAGTTCGTTGTAGAGGTCTACAGGGCCAAGATGCCAATACTTGGTGCTCTCGGTCGACAGTTTCTTGTAGAGCTTAGAACGGTATATGCAATTGATGGCTTCGGTAAGGCTTATGCCTTTGTCCTCTGAAAGCCACGGCGCGAGCCAACCTATTTTGCAAGGCAACAGCAAATAGAGATTGTCTTGTGTTATTTTCGTATTCATAGCTCAATTTTTATTGATTCAACAAAACGGATAGCCTTCAATGCCTTCTCCGTGTGGAAAAGGTATTGATTGACGTATTTCTGGGCTGCAGACGACCTCAAGGCTTCCATGATATATCTTGCTCATTTTTTTCTCCTGTTTATCATTTCGTCAATTTCTTCCACAAGCCACTGTCCTCCTTGGGTGTGAAGAACATCATAAAACTTACAGAAATGCTCCGTTATGCCGTATTTCTCTAAGAGGTTTACTGTCTCGTTTGTGGTAATGCCCTTGGCTTTGGCATACTGCTCTATGCAGAACGACACGAACACCGCTATATCTTTTTCTCTCTTGCTCATCGAGGATAAATCTGATTTGTCATTCGGGTTTTCTAAGTTCTTCAATTACGTCATTAAACTCTGATATGATTTGATTGATCAAAGGGTTGCTTTTTTGTACGATAATGGCAGCAAAGTTGTCAACTCCTTCTGCTTTCATCTCAATAGTATCAAAGTAATAATCGTTGTGGCTGGAATATTCTTTAAACCATCTTATGAAAAGCCTGCTTCTTAATGCTTGTTTGCCATCACCTGTTTCGCAAAGATAGAGAAGAATCTCAGGATTTCTTTGAAAGAAAGCCTCTATAATGCGGAATATGGTCTGTTGAAGTTTCTTGTCATTGGGAGAAGAAAGGTTGCTCTCGTTGATAATCAAGAATTGATATGCTCCTGTAGGCCATATCGTGTCATCATCAATGAAACCGATTTTATATACTATCCCATAATCAGTCCTAAACAGAATGTCACGTTCTGTTTTTTGCCATACATGATATGGTGCGGATTCATTAATGGCATCCAGGTCTAATTTATTCATGAATTCAAGGCGCTGGATAAGTTTATTTCATTTTTGCGCATGTCAGCGAATTCCTTTATGGCCTGCTTTTCCCATTGGCTCTTCTTCTCAATTGCTTTTTTGAATCCGGCAATCAGTTCTTCTCTAGTCTTTTTCTTGTAAGTAATCATATTGTCCTCCATCTTTATTTATACGATGCAAACTTACACAAAAAAGGTGAATTACACGCTGGTTTTATGTGAAAAAAGTTCTTAGCCTATGATCATGGACATTGATAACCACGTGTTTCATGGACATGTTATAGTCTGTCTTATTGTGATTGGCGGCAGCGAAGGCTCACCCATGCGTGATGCGATAGAGGTAAAGCCACGGTGGTACGTGGCGCATGAAACTTCTCGACTCGGGCAAAATCCGTCCGCCCCCCGGACGGCTAATCTGGTTGCAACCATTTCCGCGTAGCCGCTTGCGGCGTAGCAATCTTTAAAATCTTTTATATCCGTGTGGAGAGAAGAGCCGTGTGGGAAAAAAACGATTGTGAGAAAATTCACAAGAAATCAGGTATTATCCATTGTGAATCAACGCGATATGTGCGCATCGGTGGAGCCGGAAACGCGACATGGTATGGCACAAAAAAACAAGGCATCGGCTTTCCACTGGAAAGCCGATGCCTTTGCATTGGAAAGCCACTGGCATCTCATTGGAAAGCCGACGGCTTGCCATTGGTATGCCAAAAGGGCACTTATTGGTGCACGTCGCGCAGGAGGTCGTTGACCGTCTTCACGGGGTTGAACGTGGTGAGGGGCACCTCCACGAACACCGTGTTCCAGTCGCTCATGGCACCGTTCCACAGACCGGGCAACTCAAGCGCCTTGAGCGTCTTGCCGTTTTTCGACTTGCTGCTTATGAATCCTGTCTTGGTGTCCACATACTTGCGCAGGTCAAACGGTTCGCCCTTGTAGTTCTTTGTGGCGCACACGAGATCCACGGGGTTGAAGTGGGTGCCGCCGGTGAACATCTTGGCGTAAGCCTCGTTGTCCTTGTCGATCTGCGAGCTCTCCAGGATCTGCGGGCTCACCGTGCCGTCTTGGTTGTAGGCGAGGAAGGGGCCGCCGCCAGGCTCACCCACGTTGCGCACCACGCCGCACACACGCAGTGGGCGGTTGAGCTTGCCGCGGAGATAGGGCACGAGGTCGCCGTCTTCCAGCTCCTTGATGTCAGTCTTGCGGCAGCAGAGCACATGCTGCACGAAACGGATGATTTCTTCGATCTTGTCGTGGTTGTAGATGCCGCTGTCGAGCAGGCGCAGGTATTCGAATGCCTTCTCCTGCACCTCGGCGAGCACGCCGCCTATCACTTGCTTCCATCTCACGGTGTCCTCCTTCAGCCTGTCGGGCACCACGTTGTCGATGTTCTTGATGAACACCACGTCGGCATCTATCTCGTTGAGGTTCTCTATGAGCGCGCCATGGCCGCCCGGACGGAAGAGCAGCGAACCGTCGGCGTTGCGGAACGGCGTGTTGTCGGGGTTGGCAGCGACGGTGTCGGTCGATGGCTTCTGCTCGGAGAACGAGATGTCGTAGCTCACGCCGAGGTTCTTCTCGTAATCAGCCTTCTTGTCTGCCACCTTTGCCTTGAAAAGCTCCAAGTGGTCGTGCGACACGGTGAAATGCACATGGGCATTGCCGTTGGACGAGGCATAGAGCGCAGCCTCCACGAGATGCTCCTCCATAGGCGTGCGAGAGCCCTCGGCATAGTTGTGGAAGAGCAGCAAGCCCTTGGGCAACTGGCCGTAGGAGAGACCCTCCTTGTTGAGCAGGTTTGCCACCACCGCCTTGTAGTTGCCGGCGGCGACCAATTGGGCAATGTCCTTGCCGTTGTTTTCCTTGCACTTGTCGTTGAGCGCGTCGTGGAAGGCAAACTTGGTGATATTGCTGAAAAACTCCTTCTCGAAGTCGGTTTGCGGCTCGTCGTAGCTCGCGTCGAGGAAGGCGAAGAGGTTCTTGAACATTCTGCTTGCCGCTCCCGATGCGGGTACGAACTTCACAATCTTGTGTCCGGCCTTCTTGTATGCCTCCCACTTGCTTATGGCTGCCTCTTGCGCCTCACCGTCCTCCACGGTGATGCCCTTGCCCACAGCCGCTGCCGCCTCAAGCTTGAGGAACGGGAAACCTTGTTCTATCTCCTTGAGCTGACGCTCCACCTGGGCCACGGTCATGCCACGGTCTTCAATTTGTTTCTTGTCTTGTTGAGTTAGCATGTTATATTGGTTTATTGTTTGGTATAATTGCACGTTTGTTTCCGAGGGTTCAACGCTTCACGAAGTCGAGCTCCTTGGGCATCTTCAGCCACTTGCGGTTTCTGGCTATTTTCAGGGTGCTGCCCTTGCTCTGCTTGAGCTTGAAGTTCTTGCCGTCGTCGGTAGACAGGGTTGCCACGAGGTCCTCGCTGCCATAGTCGTTTATTATCTGTATCTCCGCCGTTTTGCCATTCTTTATCGTGGCGTCGGTGAACAGCCATTTGCGTCCGTCGCGGCAGTCGCCGAAATAGCCCGACATGGCTCCGTAGATCTCTTGTTGCGGCACCGTGACGTTGTTGTGGTAGAAGTCCATGATGATGAAGACATCGTATTTCTGATTGTACAGATACCCCTTGAAAGTTGTTGAATCTTTTTCAACACCGTTGCCTCTCGCTGCCATAGCCATTGGTAGTAAGGACAATAGGAAAAACAATAATGCCTTTTTCATTGTTATCGCGTACTTTTTTTGCAAAGATAATCGTTTGCATCAAGAATTGCACGGTTTTTAAGCATTTTTTGTATATGATTTTTGTTTTCAGTTTATTTATTATTAACTTTGGGCAGATTTTTCAATAGAAATGGTAAAAAGAGAATTGTTTCCAGACTATATTTTTGAGTCGAGTTGGGAAGTTTGTAATAAAGTTGGAGGAATCTATGCGGTGTTGTCAACCCGTGCTAAGACATTGCACGACAAGCTTGGCGACAATCTCATTTTCATAGGTCCCGATTGTTGGGGCACGAACCCCTGCCCCTATTTCACGGAAGACGCCAAGCTGTTTGCCGACTGGCAGAAGAAGGCCCTTTCGGAGGGTCTCCCGGTGAAGGTAGGTCGCTGGAACATACCCGGCGAGCCAATAGCCATCCTTGTGGACTTCACGCCTTTCTTCAAGAAGAAAGACGAGATCTACGGCGAGCTGTGGAAAGACTTCCAGGTGGACAGCCTGCATGGCTATGGCGACTACGACGAGGCATCGATGTTCTCTTATGCCGCCGCCCGCGTCACCCAGAGCTTCTATTATTATAATGTGTCGCCCGACAAGAAGGTGGTGTACCACGGCAACGAGTGGATGACCGGCCTCGGCCTGCTCTACATCCAGAAGTATGTGCCCGAGATAGCCACCGTCTTCACCACCCACGCCACGAGCATAGGCCGCAGCATAGCCGGCAACAACAAGCCCCTCTACGACTATTTTGAGGGATACAACGGCAACCAGATGGCAGACGAGCTCAACATGCAGAGCAAGCACTCCATAGAGCACCAGACGGCGAAATATGTGGACTGCTTCACCACGGTGAGCGAGATTACCGCGCGCGAGTGTGAGCAGCTGCTCGACAAGCCCGTCGACGTGGTGCTGCCCAACGGTTTCGAGAACAATTTCGTGCCCAAGGGCGCGGCGTTCACCCGCAAGCGCAAGGCAGCACGCGAGAAGCTTCTCCTCATAGCCAACGAGCTGACGGGCGAGCATCTAGACGACAGCACGCTCATCGTGTCGACCAGCGGCCGCTATGAGTTCCGCAACAAGGGCATCGACGTCTTTATCGACGCCATCAATCTCCTGCGCCACGATGCACGCCTGAAGCGCAACGTGGTGGCATTCATCGATGTGCCGGCATGGACACGCGAACCACGCAAGGACCTGCAGCAGCGCATGGAGCAGGTGTTCAACGACGGCACGCCGCTCGACACGCCCGTGCCAACCCATTGGCTCCACAACATGGACTCAGACAACGCGCTGGGCAAGATGCGCTCCCTCGGAATGAACAACGACAAGGGCGACAGGGTGAAGATAATCTTCATACCCTGCTATCTCACCGGCGACGACGGCATAGTGAACTTCAACTACTATGACCTGATACTCGGCAACGACCTCTGCGTGTTCCCGTCTTACTACGAGCCTTGGGGATACACCCCGCTGGAGTCGATAGCCTTCAAGGTGCCTTGCGTCACCACCGACCTCGCCGGCTTCGGCCTGTGGGTCAACTCCGAGCTTGGCCATTATGGCGAGCTTGCGGATGGCGTGAAGGTGGTGCACCGCACCGACAGCAACTATGCCGGCGTGGCAAATGCCATAGAGGAGACCATCTACGAGCTGTCGGAGATGAGCGCCGAGCAGGTGAAGGCCGTGAGGACCAAGGCAGAGAAGCTGTCGAAGAAGGCCTTGTGGAGCCATTTCATCAAGTATTATGAGAAAGCCTACGACTTCGCCCTGCGCAAGGCCGCGGAGCGCGCGTCAAAGTCGTGAGCGCACGGCCACAGTGACAGACTATACGAAAAATCACATAACAGATATATTTTAATAAATCAATATGAAAATCAAAGCTGATTACACGAATGCCCCTCAGTGGAAGGCTCTCAACATCAAGTCGAGCCTCCCTGAGCAACTGGAGTGCCTTAACGAGCTTGCCCACAATATGTGGTGGGCTTGGAACTACGAGGCTCGCAACCTTTTCAAGAGCCTCGACGAGGAGCTCTACGAGCAAGTGAGACACAACCCCGTGCTGCTGCTCGACCGCCTCGGCTACGACCGCAAGGAGGCCATTGTCAAGGATAAGGCCATCATGAAGAAGGTGAAGGAGGTCTATGCCGCCTTCCGCAAATACATGGACGTGAAGCCCGACAGCAGCCGTCCTTCAGTGGCTTACTTCTGCATGGAGTATGGTCTCAACCAAGTGGTGAAGATCTATTCTGGCGGTCTTGGCATGCTCGCCGGCGACTATGTGAAGGAGGCTTCCGACAGCAACGTGGACATGTGCGCCATCGGCTTCCTTTATCGCTACGGCTACTTCACACAGAGCCTGAGCATGGACGGACAGCAGATCGCCAAATACGACGCCCAGGACTTCAACTCGCTGCCTATCGAGCGCGTGCTCGACGAGAACGGCAACCAGGTGGTAGTGGACGTGCCTTACATGAACTATGAGGTTCACGCCCTCGTGTGGGCTGTGAACGTGGGCCGTGTGAAGCTCTACCTCCTCGACACCGACAACGACATGAACTCAGAGTTCGACAAGCCCATCACCCACAGCCTCTACGGTGGCGACTGGGAGAACCGCATGAAGCAGGAGATCCTGCTCGGCATGGGTGGTGTGCTGTTGCTGAAGAAGCTCGGCATCAAGAAGCAGATTTTCCATTGCAACGAGGGTCACGCTGCGCTCTGCAACCTGCAGCGCCTTGTCGACTACGTTGACGGCGGCCTTTCGTTCAACGAGGCTCTTGAGCTCGTGCGCGCCTCTTCGCTCTACACCGTGCATACCCCGGTGCCCGCAGGCCACGACTATTTCGACGAGGGCTTGTTTGGCAAGTACATGGGTGGCTACGCCGAGCGTCTGGGCATCAGCTGGGACGAGTTTATCGGCATGGGCCGCGAGAATCCCGACGACCACGGAGAGCGTTTCTGCATGAGTATCTTCGCCTGCAACACCTGCCAGGAGGTGAACGGCGTGTCCATGCTCCACGGCTGGGTGAGCCAGAAGATGTTCTCGCCGATATGGAAAGGCTACTTCCCCGAGGAGAACCACGTGGGCTACGTCACCAACGGCGTGCACTTCCCCACATGGTGCGCTACAGAGTGGCGTAAGGTCTACGACAAGTATTATGATCCTTCGTTCATGAGCGACCAGAGCAACGAGAGCATCTGGCATGCCATCTACAACGTGCCAGACGAGGAGATCTGGAAGACACGCATGGCACTCAAGGAGAAGCTCATCAAGTATATCCGCGACAAGTTCACCAAGCAGTGGCTTCGCAATCAGGGCGACCCCGCACGCGTGGTGTCTCTCATGGAGCGCATCAACCCCAACGCCCTGATGATCGGCTTCTGCCGCCGTTTCGCCACATACAAGCGCGCTCACCTTCTCTTCACCGACCTCGACCGTCTGAGCAAGATCGTGAACGATCCTGAGCACCCAGTGCTCTTCTTCTTCTCAGGAAAGGCGCACCCAGCCGACGGCGCTGGTCAGGGCCTTATCAAGAAGATCTACGAGATCAGCCAGCGTCCTGAGTTCCTCGGCAAGATCATCTTCCTTGAGGACTACGACATGCAGCTCGCCCGTCGCCTCGTGTCTGGCGTGGACATCTGGATGAACACTCCGACCCGTCCGCTTGAGGCTTCAGGCACATCGGGCGAGAAGGCCGAGATGAACGGTGTGGTCAACCTCTCCGTGCTCGACGGCTGGTGGGTTGAGGGCTACCGCGAGAATGCCGGTTGGGCACTTCCGCAGGAGCGCACATACCAGAACCAGGGCTATCAGGACTCACTCGACGCAGCTACCATCTACTCTCTGCTCGAGCACGAGATTGTGCCTCTCTACTACGCAAAGAACAAGAAGGGCTACAGCGAGAACTGGCTCAAGGTGATCAAGAACTCTATAGCCACCATCGCTCCTCACTATACCATGAAGCGTCAGCTCGACGACTACTACACGAAGTTCTACACCAAGCAGGCTGAGCGTAGCGCCAAGCTTCAGGCCAACGACAACCGCCTTGCCAAGGAGATTGCCCAGTGGAAGGAGAACGTGGCAGAGCGTTGGGACAGCATCCGCGTGGTCAAGAAGGACGAGTCTTCACTCTACGAGGCTTGCCAGACAGGCAAGAAGTACAAGATCAGCTATACCATCGACGAGCAGGGACTCAACAACGCCATCGGCTTGGAGCTTGTGATCCTGAAGCCAGACACAGACCCAAGCGACCGCAGGGTGTTCCGTGTCGACGAGTTCAAGATGGTTGGCCACGAAGGCAACAACTACACCTTCGAGCTCGAAGAGGAGCCTGAGTTGGCAGGAAGCTTCAAGACATGCGTGCGCATGTTCCCGAAGAACGACAACCTGCCTCACCGCCAGGACTTCTGCTATGTGAAATGGCTTGACTAATATATCACAGATATAGCACTATAAACATGGGCTGCCACAGCATCCTCAACAGGATGGTGGCAGCCCATTTGCGTTTGTGTCTTTTCTGCATAAATATAATCTGATAGCTCTTTATTTACGCAAACTGTAATAAAATCTTGCGTTTTTATTGATAATTGAAAATAAATGCTTAAATTTGCAATCACACTTATAATTGAGCGATTGTATGACGCAGGATTTAAACATGCTAAAGAGTTTCTACGCTCTTTACTCTGATAAAGTGAAATCGGCAAGGGCAAACGCTAGGCGCCCGTTGACTTACGCCGAGAAGGTATTATTCTCACATTTGTTTCATGACACATCTTTTGGGCAGTTGCGCCGTGGCGAGTCGTATGTGGATTTCCGCCCCGACCGCGTGGCAATGCAAGATGCGACGGCGCAGATGGCGCTGCTGCAGTTCATGAACGCCGGCAAGAGCCATGTGGCAGTGCCTGCCACCGTGCATTGCGACCACCTTATACGTGCCGACGTGGGCGTGGAGAAAGACCTTCCATCAGCCAAGACAACCAACAAGGAGGTGTACGATTTCCTGAAGTCGGCCTCGGCAAAGTTCGGAATAGGCTTCTGGGCTCCCGGGGCAGGCATCATCCATCAAGTGGTGCTTGAGAACTATGCCTTCCCCGGCGGCATGATGGTTGGCACCGACTCGCACACGCCAAACGCCGGCGGCCTCGGCATGGTTGCCGTGGGCGTGGGTGGAGCCGATGCCGTGGACGTGCTGACCGGACAGCCTTGGGAACTGCGCTTGCCGCGACTCATAGGCGTGAAGCTGAAAGGCAAGCTCTCGGGATGGGCGTCGCCAAAAGATGTCATACTTGAGATTCTGGGCCAGCTCACCGTGAAAGGCGGCACCAATGCCATACTCGAATATTTCGGCGAAGGCGTGGCAAGCCTCTCCGCTACGGGACGCGCCACGATATGCAACATGGGTGCGGAACTTGGCGCCACGTGCTCCATCTTCCCATTCGACGACAACACCGCGGAATACCTGCGCCAGACAAGTCGTGACGACGTGGCCGAAATGGCGCTTGCCAATGCCTGCGACTTGAAGGCCGACGAGGAAGTGTATGCCGAGCCCGAAAAATATTTCGACCAGCTGATAACCATCGACCTTTCTGCCCTTGAGCCACATCTCAACGGCCCGTTCACGCCTGATGCCGCCACGCCATTGTCGGAGATGAAGGCAAAGGCACCAAGCGAGGGCTATCCCCTGGAGGTGGAAGTGGCGCTGGTAGGCTCATGCACCAACTCCTCTTATCAAGACTTGGCGCGCGCCGCGTCGGTGGCACGCCAGGCTATAGCAAAGCGCATACCTATGAAAGCCGAGCTCATCATCAACCCGGGTTCAGAGATGATTTGCCACACGGCGGAGCGCGACGGCATACTCGACGACCTGAGAAAAGTGGGCGCAGTGATAATGACCAACGCCTGTGGCCCTTGCATCGGACAGTGGAAACGCCACACCGATGACAACAACCGCAAGAACACCATAGTGACATCGTTCAACCGAAACTTCCGCCGCCGTGCCGATGGCAACCCAAACACCTTCGCCTTCATAGGCTCGCCGGAGATGGTCGTCGCCCTCGCCGTGGCAGGACGGCTCGACTTCAACCCCGCGACCGACAAGCTCAAGGATGCTGACGGCAACGAGGTGATGCTCGACGAGCCACGTGGCGAGGCTTTCCCACCGGCAGGCTTTGCCGTGAGCGAAGGCCAAGAAGTGGGCAATGTGGAGCAACTGGAGAAGGAAGGCCTCTTCGTGCCGCCACACGATGACGAGAACGCGGAGGTGGTGATCGACCCACGCTCAGAGCGACTGCAAAGGCTCGCGCCGTTTGCTGCATGGGACGGCAAGGAGCTCGCCGCCATGCCTGTGCTCATAAAAACGCAAGGCAAGTGCACCACCGACCACATATCCATGGCAGGGCCGTGGCTGCGTTTCCGCGGACACCTGCAAAACATATCCGACAACCTGCTCCTTGGCGCCACCAACGCCTTCAACGGCGAGAGCAACTGCGTGAAAGACCAGCTCGACGGCAAGTATAAAGAAGTGTCGGTGGTGGCAGGTCACTATAAAGAGCAAGGCGTGCCAAGCATCATAGTGGCGGAAGACAACTATGGCGAGGGAAGTTCGCGAGAGCACGCCGCCATGGAGCCGCGTTTCCTCAACGTGCGCGTGGTGTTGGCGAAGAGCTTTGCCCGCATTCACGAGACCAACCTGAAGAAGCAGGGCATGCTTGCCTTGACTTTCAAGGACAAGGCCGATTATGACAAGGTGAGGGAAAACGACCGCGTGGATGTCACGGGAATCGGGACGATGGCCCCGGGAAGCGAGTTTGCCGTGACGCTCGTCCACGACGATGGCACCAAGGAGACATTCACCGCGCTGCACTCCTACAACGAGTTGCAGATAGAATGGCTGAAGGCCGGGAGCGCCCTGAACTACCTGACGGCAGCTGGACAGTAACGGGCACATAGACAAGACCGTTGCCATTCGGGGGGCGGACGGCCACAGGGGCCGCCCCTGCAAGTCATACCATGAATGGGCGAAAGTGAACGCCACACGAATCAACAAGGAAACTATTAAAAAAAGACAGTAGATGAAGATAACTAAGATAAATGGAGAACTGATGGTGCCTGCTACCCCGACGATTCCTTTCGTTGAGGGCGACGGCGTGGGAGCGGAAGTCACTCCCGTGATGCAAGACGTGGTAGACGCGGCGGTGGAGAAGGCTTATGGCGGCGAGCGAAAGATAGAGTGGAAGGAAGTGCTTGCCGGCGGCAAGGCCCATGAACTCACGGGCGAATGGCTGCCCCAAGCCACGATGGATGCTTTCCGCGAGTATCTCGTGGGCATCAAGGGTCCGCTCATGACCCCTGTCGGCGGTGGCATCCGCAGCCTTAACGTAGCCCTTCGCCAAGGCCTTGACCTCTACGTGTGCCAACGACCCGTGCGCTATTTCAAGGGTGTGGTGAGCCCGGTGAAGCATCCCGAGAAAGTGGATATGTGCATCTTCCGTGAGAACACCGAGGATATCTACGCCGGAATAGAGTGGGAGGCAGGCACGCCCGAGGCGCGCAAGTTCTACGACTTCATCCACGACGAGATGGGAGTGGCAAAGGTGCGCTTCCCCGAGACATCGGGCTTTGGCGTGAAGCCCGTGAGCCAGGAAGGCAGCGAGCGACTCATACGCGCCGCCATCGACTATGCCCTTGCCCATGGCCGCAAGAACGTGACCCTCGTGCACAAAGGCAACATAATGAAGTTTACCGAGGGAGGATTCAAGAAGTGGGGCTACGCCCTGGCCGAGCGAGAGTATAAGGACGCTCTCGACGACGGCAGGCTGGTGGTGAACGACTGCA
The DNA here is from genome assembly GCA_963593695.1 of Escherichia coli. Taxonomy (GTDB): domain Bacteria; phylum Bacteroidota; class Bacteroidia; order Bacteroidales; family Bacteroidaceae; genus Prevotella. Next base: position 14,189 of record CAVBBO010000030.1, read on the forward strand.
TCTGCGACGCATTCCTGCAAAACGCATTGCTGAAGCCGCAAGACTACAGCGTGATAGCCACGATGAACCTCAACGGCGACTACGTTTCCGACATGCTCGCCGCTCAAGTGGGCGGCATCGGCATAGCACCGGGTGGAAACATCAACTACCATACTGGTCACGCCATCTTCGAGGCCACCCACGGCATAGCACCCGACATTGCCGGAAAGGACATCGTGAACCCGTCGAGCATAATCCTCTCTGCCGTGATGATGCTCGACTACATGGGCTGGCACGAGGCAGGCAGGATGATAGAGGACGCACTGGAGCGCCTCTTCCAGAAAGGCGTGGCCACGGCAGACCTCGCGAGGTTCATGCCCGACGGGAAGAGCGTAGGCACGAAGGAATTTGGCGAAAAGATAATCGAGCAACTATGAAGAAGGAATATCTAGTATACAAACTCAGCGACGAGGTAAAAGACGCCTGCAAGATACCCCATGAGGCATTCTCCAAATATGGCGTGAAGCGTGGCTTGCGCAACGAGGATGGCTCGGGCGTGCTCGTGGGACTGACAAACATAGGCAACGTCATCGGCTACGACCGCGACGCCGACGGCTCGCTGAAAGCGTGCAATGGACGGCTCTATTACCGTGGCTATGAGCTTGACGACTTAGTGTCGCCACTGCTGAAAGAGAAGCGCTTCGGCTTTGAGGAGACGGCCTACCTATTGTTGTCGGGCAAGCTTCCCGACAAGGAGGAGCTGGCGGCTTTCACGGAACTTCTCAACGACAACATGCCTCTCGACCATCGCACCATAGTGCACATCATCGACATAGAAGGCTCGAACATAATGAACATCCTCTCGCGCTGCGTGCTGGAGATGTACACGCTCGACCCCAACCCCGACGATATAAGCCGCGACAACCTCATGAGGCAGGCAGTGGAGCTCATAGCCAAGTTCCCCACTATAGTGGCATACGCCTACAACATATATCGCCACTCGGTGCAGGGCAGCAGCCTCCACATCAGCCACCCGAAGGAGAATCTGGGCATTGCCGAGAACTTCCTTTACATGCTCAAGCGCGACTATACCGACCTCGACGCGCGCATGCTCGACTTGCTGCTCATCACCCAGGCAGAACATGGCGGCGGTAACAACTCTACGTTCACCGTGCGCGTGACCAGTTCGACGCGCACCGACACCTATTCGAGCATAGCGGCTGGCATAGGCTCGCTGAAAGGTCCACTGCACGGCGGCGCCAACATCAAGTGCATCAATATGTTCCATCACTTGAAGGAGAATATCTACGACTGGAACGATATCGACGAGATAGACACCTATCTCAACCGGATGCTGCGCAAGGAAGCTTACGACAAGTCGGGACTCATCTATGGCATAGGCCATGCCGTTTACACCATGAGCGACCCTCGTGCGGTGGAACTGAAACGCCTCGCCAACGAACTTGCCAAGGAGAAAGGCAGGATGAAGGAATATGAGTTCCTGAAGCTCATTGAGCAAGAAGGCGTGAAGTGTGTCACGGCTTTCAGGAAGTCGAAGAAGCCCATTTGCGCCAACCTCGACTTCTATTCGGGATTCATATACGAGATGCTCGGCTTGCCGCAGGAAATCTATACCCCAATCTTTGCCATGGCGCGCATAGTGGGATGGATGGCACACCGCATAGAGGAACTCAACTTCGAGGGACGGCGCATCATACGCCCTGCCTACAAGAACATACAGGACCAGAAGGAATATGTGCCGATAGGTGAAAGGTGAGGGGCGACTTCGCCTTCGCATTCGCTAAAGAATAAGGAATAAAGAATAAAGAAGACAGAAGCGCATACGCATTCGCTAAAGAAGAATTAATAAAGAATAAAGAAGACAGAATAAAGAAGACAGAAGAAGGAAGAACGAATATAAATAATAAAGAATAAAGAAGAAAGAATACAGAAGAGCGATAAAGAATAAAAAACTCATATAGGTTATACAAACTGAAGCAAACATTATCAAAAGGCGAGCTAAACGCTTGCCTTTTGCTATTTTATCCTTTCCTTTGCACGCGGAAAATCAAGACAAATGCAGGACAATACCATTCTGACCATAACAGGAAGTGACCCCACGGGCGAGTCGGGAATCCAGGCTGACATAAAATATATCTCGGAGCTTGGACTTACCGCCGTTTCCGTCATCACTACCATCACCTTGCAAAACACGCTTGGCATACAGGAGTTTCACGACTTGCCTGCCGGTGTGGTGGGCGGCCAGATTGAGGCTCTTGTCAACGACGTGCAGCCCAAGGTGGTGAAGGTCGGCATGATGAGGCGTGTGGAGACCATAGAAACGGTGGTTGAGGCTTTGCGACGTCATATGCCTGCCTTCGTGGTCTACGACCCCGTGCTCTTCTCAAGCCGGGGCGACAGGCTGATTGGCGATGAGGCTCTGGGCATAGTGAGGCGAAAGCTTTTCCCGTTGTGCTCCGTCATCGTGGCGCGTCGGCAAGAGGCACAAGCCCTTTTGGGCGACACGGTGCCCGGCAATGTTTGCATCATCGACGATGACAACCGTCACGGACTGAGCAATGGCTTCTCGTCGTCGCTTGCCGCAGCGCTCTGCAAGGGCATGGCGATGGACGAGGCCGTGGGCAAGGCCAGCGAGTTTTGCAAGAGGCAGTTGTCTGCCACGACCGTGCTTCAGGGAAGGAGCGCGCAGCTCTACAACGACTTCGTGTCGCTGGTTCGCCAAGACTTTGCCGTCAACAGCGACGTGGCGCACTACTCTGAGAAGCTCAACGTGGGCAGTGCCTATCTCGGGCAAGTGTGCAGGCGCATAGCCGGCAAGAGCCCAAAGAGCATCATCGACGATTTCATCGTGAAGGACATAGAGCGGCAACTCTCCAAGACCAACAAAACAATACAGGAGATAGCCCAAGGGCTCGGGTTCTCGTCGCAGGCGCATTTGTCGAAGTTTTTCAAAAACATTGTAGGCAAATCACCAAGCGAATATAGAACATGGAAGACAGAATGACATTGAACCGCAACCTCGCGCAGATGCTCAAGGGCGGTGTTATCATGGACGTTACTACGCCCGAACAGGCAAAAATAGCAGAGGCTGCCGGCGCGTGCGCCGTAATGGCACTGGAGCGCATCCCTGCCGACATACGCGCGGCTGGCGGAGTGGCGCGCATGAGCGACCCCAAGATGATCAAGGGCATACAGCAGGCGGTGTCGATACCCGTGATGGCGAAGTGCCGCATTGGCCACATAGCCGAGGCGCGGATACTGCAAGCCATAGAGATAGACTATATCGACGAGAGCGAGGTGCTCAGTCCTGCCGACAACATCTACCACATCGACAAGACCAAGTTTGACGTGCCATTCGTTTGTGGTGCCAAGAACCTTGGCGAGGCGTTGCGCCGCATAGCCGAGGGTGCCACGATGATTCGCACGAAGGGCGAGCCAGGCACGGGCGACGTGGTTCAGGCGGTGAGCCACATGAGGCTGATGCAGAGCGAGATACGCCGCCTCGTGGGTATGGCGGAAGACGAGCTATTCGAGGCAGCCAAGCAGTTGCAAGCCCCTTACGACCTCGTGAAATACGTGCACGACAACGGCAAACTGCCCGTGGTCAACTTCGCCGCCGGAGGCGTGGCAACCCCTGCCGACGCAGCGTTGATGATGCAGCTCGGAGCCGAGGGTGTGTTTGTGGGTTCAGGCATATTCAAGAGCGGCAACCCAGCCAAGCGCGCCGCCGCCATAGTGCAGGCCGTGACCAACTATAATGACGCAGCCAAGCTGGCAGAGCTCTCAGAAGATCTCGGTCCGGCGATGGTAGGCATCAACGAGGAAGAGATAAAGGTGCTCATGGCGGAAAGGGGCAAATAAATGCGCATAGCTGTATTATCCCTTCAAGGCGCCTTCATCGAGCACGAGCGCATGCTGCAAAGCCTTGGCGCGGAAGTGTTTGAGGTGCGCGAGCTCGCCGATTGGCAGCAGCCCAAAGACGGGCTGGTGTTGCCGGGCGGCGAGTCCACGACTCAGGCAAAGCTCCTCAACGACCTTAACCTCTTGGAGCCCATAAAGGCGGACATCGAGGCAGGCTTGCCCGTGTTTGGCACTTGCGCCGGACTCATTCTCCTTGCCAACGACATAGAGGGCAAGCCCGAGCGCCGCTTCGCCACGATGGACATCAGCGCGCGTCGCAACGCCTATGGCAGGCAGCTCGGCAGCTTTCGCGTAGAGGCGGAGATGGACGGAGTGGGGCGCATCCCGATGACCTTCATCCGCGCGCCTTACATCAACGGCGTGAGCGGCGACGCCAAGGCGCTTGCCACCGTCGGCGGTCATATAGTGGCGGCACGCCAAGGCAACCAACTCGTCACGGCATTCCATCCGGAACTCGACACCGACACGCGTGTCCATGCCTACTTCTTGGGCATGATAAAGTGATATTTTTTATGGCTTCGGCTTCTCAATGAAACTCCGTCGCGATTCCATTGAAAAGCCGCCGTCGTTTCATTGAAAAGGCACCGGCATTTCATTGGAAAGCCGATGCCTTTATTGTTTGCTTTGGCAATGCTTGATTTTGCCTTGCCTTTTCTTGTTAGTTTACGTAGTATTTTTTCGAAGAAACACTTCCGTCACCATAAACGGAAGTCTTCACGTAAACACCTTTTTGCTTGGGTTCGCCGGCCAGCTTTTGTCCGCTGACGGTGTACCATGCTACCTTTACGGCTTCTCTTTCGGCATCGATGTTGGCAATGCCGGTAGACGTGTCTTTAGTGTGCTGGAATAGCCAGTTGAGACGCTCGGTGGTGTAGCTTTTCGTGCATACGTCCTCGTGAGTCCATCCCTCTTCGATATTGAACTTGTATTCAGCGTCGTAGCTGTCCATGTCGTCCAGGAAAGTCTGGACATTGGATATTTGCATTATTTTGTCGGCAGTTCCCATTACGGTGAAGAGCGGGGTCTGCGAGACGGCTTCCGCATTCAGACCCGTGGGATTGCCGGCCACGGGCATGGCCGCCGCGAAGAAGCCGGGATGGTTGGAAAGTATGTTCCACGTGCCGGTTCCTCCCATGGAGCCGCCCAATATGTAGACCTTGGCGGCATCGGCTGCCCCACGGTCGATATAAGTCTGCAACAGGCTGACGATGGCTTCCTGCATGGTGCCAAGCCACGACAGGTTGCTGGGGCATTGCGGTACAATCATTATGGCTTTGCGGTTGTTTTCGCTCAGCCATGTGCTGATGTCGCTGACACCAGGCTCTTGCATTTGAGCCTCGTTGTCGTTGCCTTTGCTTGTGCCTCCATGCAGGTAGATGACAAGCGACGCCTTGTCGCCAAGGCCCGGGATGTCGGCCTTTTGATAAGGCACGGTCAAGTCTGCGTAAGAATATGTTTGCTTGGTGAATGTCACCTCTTGGGCAAAAGTCTCGCCCCAGCCGAAGAGGCTTAGAAGGGCGAGAACTATCTGGACTAGACGTTTCATGAGTTGTGTTGTCTTGCAGTGGTTTTCTTGTGTCCTCGTTTGGCAAGGCGGTTCATAATCTTGCGTTCCTGGTCATAAACCTTCTCTATCTGCGCCTGGGAGAGAAACTTGGAATATTCCTTGTAATACTTTTTGCGGATGTCGAGTATCTTCTCGCTCATGGCAAAGCGTTGCTTGATGCGCTCCTCCTTCTCTTGCTCAGACAAGTCCTGCTTGTTGGGACGCTGGCGAGGACCCATTGACCAAATCTCCTTTTGGTAGTCGCAGTAGGTCTTTACAAACTTCTCGGCGACGGCATCGCTGAAAGCCAACTCGTTGGCAATGTGCTTTGCCTGGACTTCTGCCAGTTGTTCGCGCGACATGCGTTGCTTTTGGTTTTGGCGCTGGGGGGCATTCTGCTGTGCGAAGCCTGTGGCACAAGACGCAATCATCATGATTGCGATAATGAAGGATCTGAAAATTGTTTTCATTGTTTTCCCTTTCTTTATATTGTTATACTTCTGTTCATTATCGTGTTTCTGGCAGTTCATTCGTTGATAAAGACATCATCCTGATATACGCTCAGCAGGTAAGCCTGATCGTCGGTAGTGAGCTGGCTGAAGGCCTGGTCCACATCGTTGGCGGATATGCTGCTTGGCTTGGTGAAGTTCATGTGGACGACAAACAACAATGCCACTGATGCAGCCACGGCAACGACGCTTCGCATGATAAGGTGCATTCTGGCAGGCTTGCGTCCAGCCTGGGGTGAAGGCATCGTGATGGTCTTGCCCTTTTTCTCTTCTTGGCAGTCGGTCTGAACCTCTTTCCAGATGTCGTCTTCGAGCTGGTCGAAGAATCCGTATGGAGTGGAATAAGGCATTCGCTTACCGATATGGTCGAAATCAAATTCTTTCATTGAGATACGTTTTAGTCGTTCGAGTTCATGTATTTGATAATCTTCTCCTTGGCAATGTGGAAGTTCACCTTGACGGCAGAGGCCGTGGAGCCAGTGGCTTCCGCTATCTCCTCATAGCTGAGTTCATCGTAATAGCGGAGGTTGAAAGCCGCCTGTTGCTTGGTGGGCAGCGTGTGGATGGCTTTTTGCAATTTCACGGCCTCCAGATCGGTGTAGTCCACGTAGTTGTCTGCCACGATGCGGTTGGCCCCGTCCTCGTCTTCCTCCAATGAAACTTGCCCTTGCTTTCGGGAACCAATCAGTCGGAGTGCCTCATTGGTGGCTATCCGGAAAATCCAACCGCGGAAAGAGTTGGCGTCCCTGAAGGTGTCGAAGGAACGGAAAATCCTGATGAAGGCCTCCTGTGTGGCATCTTGCGCGTCGTCGTGGGCAACCACCAGTCGGCGGATATGCCAATACACTGGTTGCTTGTATTTCTGCATCAAGAGCCGAAAGCCCGTTTCGGATTTCTCCCGAATAGCCCGAATGATGTCCTTGTCTTCTATCATCTTGCCGTATATAGTCGTCCCTCAAAAAGTACACGCGGGCACCACTTAGGTATTGGCAGAGACCCC
>CAVBBO010000031.1:0-31088 GCA_963593695.1 Escherichia coli
GCAAAGTTCGGGATTGGAAGTGATTAATACAAGTCGGCTCAATTCGGATGGTTACAAAAGTTCTATCCATTTTATTGCCTGTGCGGCCATTTCCGGATGCGAGATTTGTGCATCTCAGAATCGCCCTGTAAGCCAATGAATATCATTCGGCTTACAGGGCGATTAGTTTATATTGATTGCGTGCAATCAAGCAAGCGTTTTACATTGCCTGAACCTGCTTGGCAATCTCGTTGGCAGGGTCAACAGCAAGCATCTTCTCAGCCCACTGCTTGGCAGCTGCCTTGTTCTGCTTGACATTGAACTCGTAAACAATCATGTACTGCAAAGCGGTCTTCAACATAGCTGTTTGGTTGTCTGAGCGATCTGTCTTTGCCTCAAGTGCGGCAGCGAGTGCCTCATAATAAGGCTTTGCAAGACCGAGCTTGCTGTCAGGGTCCATGGCAGAGTTGATGCTGCCACGCACATAGTTGATATAGTTGACCTGCTCAGGATACTTCTCGCCAACCTTTGCATAGGTTTCGTCTGCCTTTTGGAAAGCAGCCTTGGCACCTGCGTTGTCGCCAGCCTGCTGACGCTTGGTGGCAATCTCAAGATACTGGCTTCCGAGACCATTGAAGTCAGAGAAAGTAGGATTCTCCTTTGCCTCGATAGACTTCTCAACGTATTCGAGTGCCTTATCAAAGTCGCCCTTCTCGTTGTAAACATCTGAAAGGCTCTTGTAAAGGATTGGCTTGGAAACGATGGCGTTTGCATCGATATCAAGTGAAGCAAGCGACTTGTTATAAGCCTCTGCTGCATCATCCCAACGCTTTGCCTGCTTCAAGGCTGTGCCATAATAAGCATAGTCGTCAGCTGTGATCTTTGCGCTGTCGCTCTTGTTGAACAAACGGTCTGCATATTCAAGAGCCTGGTCTGTATAGTTCTTGTCAGTAGAGTTCCAGAACACGAGACGGTTCAAAGTGCTCCACTTAGCATCTTTCGTCAAACCAGCCTTAGCGACTTCGATACTCTTGTCCTTGTTGCCAAGCATCCACTCGATAGTAGCATAGTCCTTAATGTCAGAATCGTCCATCTTCGTGACATCGGCAACCTTGCCATAGTAATCGGCAGCCTTCTGCAGATTAGGGTTCTTTGTATGGTAATAGATACGTGCAGCGAGAGCATCAACTGGATAGTCGGGCACTTGCTTGCGCAAATCCTCAAGTGTAGCTACTGCATCCTCCGGGTTTCTGCCACGGAGAATCATGGCATACTTATAGTAGCCCTCCGCATTCTTGGGTGCGAAATAGATGGCTTGCTGATAGTTTTGTGAAGCGCCACCTGCATCATCATTGGAAACGCAGACATCACCCTTCAGGATGAACGCTTCTGCATATTTTGAATTCTTCTGCAGTGCATAGTCAGCAAACTGATTAGCCTTGTCGTAATCCTTATTGTTATAGAAAGTGCGACCGATAGCCAGAAGAGCCTCTGGATTCTTCTTGTTAGCCTTGTAAAGATCCTTCACCTGCTTTTCGAAGTCAGCACCTTTGGCCTGAATCAACTGCGTTGTTTGGGCAACGATAGCCTTAGTGTCTGTCTGAGCCATGGCTGCAGAAGCAGAACCAAACAACAAAGCGCCAGCTAAGAGAATTTGATATGTTTTCATACTATTACTAATTTTATTATTCAACTTACAGTATACTTGAAAGAAAGGAAAACATTACGAGGACACAATCCTCTTTCTTTATTGAACAGCGTTTACATCTCTAACGTTGATATTACCCAAAACAGGAAGCAATCCTGTCTTCATCACAATACGCTGACCTTTCGGACCCTGTATGAAATGGGCAAATCCCCAGGGGAGACCTTGGCGAGGATCGTTGAGAAGAGCATATATTGTACGAATCAAAGGATATTCGCCATTGTAGATGTAATATTGATAAGGCTTACGACTGCTTTGAGGAGTAGCAGGATGTATCTTGCTCAAACTCATGACACGAATGTTACGCTTGAAAGTAAGGTTGGTCGAGTCGCGTTTGTCGTTGAGCCAATTGTTTCCAATAATACCAATGGCTTCAGGGTTCTGCTCCACATATTTAATCACCTCAGCCGTTTTCTTCACCGCAGCAATATTCTTGTTGACGATGGGTTTGCCGCCGAGGACGGAATCTTCAATGAAATGTACGGTACTCGACTTAGGATTGTCGAAAACTACCGTAATAGTGCCTTTGTTGTTACTCTTGCCAAGCTGACTCCACTTTGTCACTCTTCCGTTCATGATGTCTTGCACATCCTTAACAGACAGCAAAGTGTCGGTGTTGTTCTTGTTGACAATAAACGCCAAGGCGTCATAAGCAATGCTAAAAGAAGTAGGAAGATATTGCTGTGCTTTTAAACTATTCTTTTCAGCAGGCTTATAATCCCTCGCCGTGAAAACTAACCAAGCCTTACCATGAAGAAGCATGTTTATACCATCCGACTCATTAGTATAGATTGGGTTTACCTTGGCATTGGGATAATCGTGTTGAAAAACTTCTCTCTCTTCCTCAATTATAGGACTAAAACTCTCGTCAGAGACGAAAGAGACAGTCCCTGACGAGTAAGTATCTGTCCTCCCATCCTTTCCCTTCTTGCTGCTGTTGCCGCAAGAAGAGATAAGGATAGAGGTAATTGTTAATCCTACAAAAATGTAAGATATTAGTCTCATGTGCAAATTAGTTTACTGCAATCTGAATGCTACTGGCACGTTGTACTTCACACGCACAGCCTGACCATTCTGCTTACCGGGAATCCACTTAGGCATGGCCTTAACCACACGCTGTGCCTCACGGTCGAGTGATGGGTCAACTGAACGAGCTACCTGTACGTCAGTGATGCTACCGTCACGCTCAACGACGAACGAGATGACAACACGTCCCTGTACACCATTCTCCTGAGCTACGACAGGATACTTGATGCTTGAAGAAAGATACTGCATCAATGCAGAAGGACCACCTGGGAATGAAGGCATCTGTTCTACAACATCGAACACCTTATTCTCGACCTCGGGCTTTGGCTCAGCCTTTACAGGCTCAGTCTCCACGCGCTGTGTAACCTTCAAGATTTCACCCTGATCAGAGTTACCCTTAACGTCGAGAGCACCGATAGCTGTGTTGGTCTGCATGATCTGGTCTTGAGTCTTCATCTCCTCCTCAGGTTTCACTTCTGCGTCCTTCTTGATGACAGGAGCGGTGAACTTGATAGAAGACTTAACCTCCTTGACCACTTCTTTCTTTTCCTCAACTTGGATCTTACGCTCCACCTTAGCCTCTTTCTTCTTGGGCTGGTTGAGAGCAGAAAGCTCAGTCACGGTCTCGTTCTTCGCATGTGCAGCCTGATATGCGTCATATCCAGCCTTGATGTAGAACAGAACGATGCAGAGAGCAGCGAGGATTGCAATCGTAATGATGGCTTTTAAGTTTCTCTTACCTGTCTGGGTACGAAGCTGATAGGCTCCATACTCCTTGTTTCTTCCTTCGAAGATAAGGTCACACCAGCCATTTCTTGTTAAATCAATTTGTGCCATTTTTTTAACCTTTCGTTTAGCTATGTTACCTTATAACTTGACGTTGTTTTCTTTGAGAAGCTTCAAGTCGTTATCATTAATCTTATCAATCACGTACTTACCGATTGTACAGATGTTCATCTCGTCCAAAGCGTCGACAAGGTTCTTGTAAGTAGCATTGTCGGTAGCCTTGATGATAATGGTCAGCGTACTGATGTGCTTGCCATTGATTTCACCTGCCTTGATCTTAGAGAGCTCCTGATTGTAGAGAGAATCCGACATCTTTTTCTTTGGATCCGGATCATCGTGCTTCTTGTCGAGCTCCATCTTAGCTTTCATGACATCAATTGTAGGCGTTGTGCCATCCTCGGTAGTATGGTTGATGATGACGCTGCGAATACCTTTTGCACCCCAAGTGGTCTTCTTGAGACATTTGGGATCCTCAGGCTTCACAAGTCCAGCCACATAGTAGATCTGGTTGTCGGCAGCGCAATAAATCGTAATAGTGTACGATTCCTTAGCCACTGTCTTGTCCTGGTCCGTAAGGTTCTTATCATTACTCGGCATACTCAATTCCATCGTCTGGGGCTTTGCCAAAGACGTACAGAGCATGAAGAACGTGATAAGAAGCATCATCATGTCCACCATAGGCGTAAAGTCGACGCGGACATTTATCTTCTTCTGTTTCGATTTTCCTGCTGACATCTTTAATCCTCCGTTTTCTTGTATTGAGTAATCAGATAGTAACGGTTCTCATTCATATCCTGAAGCTCGCTCATGATCTTCTTGACAGTAGAGTAAGGAGTCTTCTCATCAGCCTTGATTGCAATCTTGGCATCAGGATTGGCCTCATGAGCAGCTTTCACCCAGAGTTGGAACTCGCTCATAGCGGCATCACCAGTCTTACCCGGAACAGAGTCAGTGGGAATACCGAAATTTTTGAGCTCCGTAGGACGAGTGTTCTTGTCGAGGTTCAGGTAAGCCTGAAGCTTCTGCATTGGAACACCCCACATAGGATCGTCGAGGAAAGCCTTCTGCTGGGTTGCAGTGAGCGAGATTCCGAACTGGTCGGAAATGCTGGACAGAGCCGACTGGGTATCAGTGGTCTTATCCATGCTCATGAAGATCTTTCCGTCATTACCGACGAGGATATTCAGGACGTTTGTCTCTGGAACCTTGATTTCCGACACACTGCCCGGCGTGTTTACCTTCACTGGCTCCTGCTTGACGAATGTAGACGTCAACATGAAGAAGGTCAGCAAAAGCACCATCACGTCCGACATTGGGGTCATGTCGATCCAGACGTCCGCTTTCTTAATTTTAATCTTAGCCATACACTAAAGAATTTAAAGTTAAAAGGCCAAGATGAATTAAGCTTCGTCGGTGTGGTTTGCTTCGTATGTCTGTGCGATTGTGTAACCTACCTCGTCGAGTGCGTATGTCAGCTTATCAATCTTGTTTGTGTAGAAGTTGTAAGTGATAACGGCAACCCAAGATGTTGCGATACCGAAGGCTGTGTTGATAAGGGCCTCAGAGATACCAGTTGAAAGGGCGAGGGAGTCACCGCCACCACCAGCAGCAAGAGCCTGGAACGAACGGATCATACCGGTCACAGTTCCGAGAAGTCCGGTAAGAGTACCAAGTGTTACGATAGTAGCGACGATAGGAAGGTTCATCTGCAAGGTAGGCATCTCGAGCTGAGTAGCCTCCTCGTGAGCCTGCTCGATGCGAGCTACCTTCTGGCTCTTCTTCAGAGAAGCGTTTGCACCGCTTTCCATAGCCTTGTAAGCGTGGAGAGAAGCGAGAACGACGTTAGCTACAGAACCCTGCATCTTGTTGCAAAGAGTCTCAGCCTTGTCGAAATCGTTAGCAGCGAGAGCAGCCTTGATGTTGGCCACGAACTTTGTCAGAGAACCCTTACCGAAAGCGGTCTTGAGGGCGAAGTAGCGCTCAACTGCGAGGCAGAGCACTGTGAGCAGCAATGTGTGAATGATAGGCACGACATAACCACCCTTGTAGATTGTACCGAAGATGTTAGCAGGAGCATTTGCATTGTCACCGCCCTGGAAGTTAGCGCCATTGCCCAACCAGAAGTTGAAGATGCAGAGTGCAGCGATGAAGCAGAGGACGATGATCCAGAATGCTCCTCTAATACCTGTGAAGCCTTGTGACTTCGTTGCAGCCTTGGGAGCTGCGGCTTTTTGTGTAGTTGCCATAGTACTTGATTAATTTTTGGTTATAAATTTATTTAATTGTGTATATTGTTTCCTATTCTCTCGCAAAGATAATCATTTTCTATATTAGTGGCACGTGTTTCTTTTATTTTAACACACTTTTTTTTAATTATCCTTGCGAAATGGCTATTTCAGCTTTTCGCAAGCCTCCTTGATACGCCTCAGAGCCTCTCTGATGTTGTCGTCGCTCGTGGCGTAGCTCATGCGGAAGCCATCGGGCTCGCCGAAAGCGTCGCCTGCCACCGTAGCCACGTGAGCTTCTTGCAGAAGATACATAGCAAAGTCGGTCGAGGTGTTTATCTTGTAGTCGCCATAGCTTTTGCCGAAGAGTTTCTTGCAATGCGGGAACAAATAGAACGCTCCTTGCGGCACGTTGACCTCGAGCCCGGGAATCTCCTTGGCAAGTTCCACGATAAGGTCGCGTCTGCGCTGGAAAGCCACCCTCATATCCTCGACACACTGCTGGCTACCCTTGTAGGCTGCCAATGCTGCGCGCTGCGCCACGTCGTTGGTGCCACTGGTGTATTGGCCCTGGAGCTTGTTCATTCCCTTGATGATCCACTCTGGAGCCGCCACCCATCCGAGTCGCCATCCAGTCATGGCGTATGCCTTGCTCACGCCATTGCAGATTATCGTGCGTTCCTTCATGCCCGGAGCGGCTGAAATGCTTGCCTTGAAGCCCACATAATTTATATGCTCGTAAATCTCGTCTGACAAGACGTACAAGTCTTCGTGCTTCTTCACCACCTCGGCAAGGGCGTTGAGCTCGTCTTGCGTGTAGACACTTCCCGTAGGGTTGCTTGGCGAGCAGATGACAATCATCTTGGTCTTTGGCGTGATGGCTGCCTCAAGCTGTTCCGGAGTGAGCTTGAAGTCGCTCTCAAGCGGAGTGCGCAGTGTGACGGGCGTGCCGCCTGCCAACTTCACCATCTGTGGATAGCTTACCCAATAAGGTGCTGGGATAATGACCTCGTCGCCCGGGTTGACAAGCGCGAGAATGGCGTTGCACACACCCTGCTTACCGCCCGTGCCAACAATTATTTCCTTGGCCGAATAGGAAAGATTGTTTTCCTTGGCGAGCTTCTCAGAGACAGCCTCCCGCAGGTCCATGTATCCTGGCACGGGCGAATACTTTGAATAGTTGTCGTCAATGGCTTTCTTTCCTGCCTCTTTGATGTGGTCTGGAGTCATAAAGTCGGGTTCACCGACGCTCATGTTGATGACGTCGATACCCTGTGCTTTCATTTCACTGCTCTTCTGCGACATCGCGAGCGTCGCCGATGGAGCGAGCCTGTTCAGGCGGTCTGACAATTGTGGCATACTATAAATGTATTAAATCGGCAGCTTTCCTGCCATATTGTTTGCAAAAGTAAACATTTTATTTATTAAAACGAAGAAAAGGCGTGGAATTTTACTTGCATGAAACGAAAAAGTATCATGTTATTAACAAGATGACATTGCACGTCCCCGATTACTTGAACTCAGAAATTCAAGCAAGCCCCCAATAACACATTCCCGCGCTTGGCTCCATTTGCCAAAGGCGTGCTCGCTGTTGAGCAATTCAACGTAAGCAATGCCCTCCGCTTGGCATCCTTCTTTAATCTATGCGCGACCACAAGCAGCGGTATGCTGCCAGCCGCTATGGATAAGCCTGCGGCAGAGAAGACTGTTCCCACGACCACTTTTACCCCTTCCATATCTCCTTTTACGTCTGCACAGTAGGCTCCGACTCCAAGGAGTGTCACGCAAGCGCCAACGCCCAACACACAATAGCCTGCCGTCTTGAAGCGCTTGTGCTTCTTCCAATCGCAGTCAGCTTGTATTCTTTCCCCAGCGCCTTTTGCTTGGCCACGGTGTCGTTGGCCAACATAACAGACGTGGGCGCGCAAGCCACGGAATCCGACACTCTGCTCTCTGCTCTTGCCGCTAATGTGTAAAGCAGTAATATAAATAATGTATATACCAGCTTCATAACGACGTTGACTTTAATAAAAGAACAATACTTTTTACTTCAACAGATGGAGGTCATGCCCCATCCTGTCTCGCTTTGTGCGCAGGTACTTGATGTCATATCTGTTGGGCTCTATCTCTATTGGCACGTTTTCCACGATCTCAAGTCCATAGGCTTCGAGCCCGACGCGCTTTGTTGGGTTGTTTGTCATCAGCCTCATCTTGTGCACACCGAGCCGACGCAACATCTGCGCACCGCAACCGTAGTCGCGCTCGTCGGGCTTGAATCCAAGGTGCACATTGGCATCCACGGTGTCGAGTCCTTCCTCCTGCTGGAGCTTGTAGGCGGCTATCTTGTTCATCAGGCCAATGCCACGACCTTCCTGCTGCATGTATATCACGACGCCCTTGCCCTCTTTCTCTATCATCTCCATGGCCTTATGCAGCTGCTCACCGCAGTCGCACCTCATGCTTCCGAGGATATCGCCAGTGGCACAAGAGGAGTGCACTCTCACGAGTATGGGCTCGTCTTCCTTCCACTCGCCTTTCACCAACGCCATGTGCTCCAGGCCGTTGCTGGTCTGGCGGAACGGCACGAGATGGAAATTGCCGTAGATTGTGGGGAGCTCAACCTCCTCGCCCACTTCGATGCTCGACTCGTGCTTGAGACGATAGGCTATGAGGTCCTTGATGCTGATGATCTTCATGTCCCACTCTTTCGCCTTCTCTTGAAGCTGGGGCATACGTGCCATGGTGCCATCGTCGTTCATTATCTCCATGAGCGCGCCTGCTGGACGCATCCCGGCAAGCTTGCAGAGGTCTATTGCTGCCTCGGTGTGTCCGGAGCGGCGCAGCACGCCATTGTCCTGGGCATAGAGAGGATTGATGTGTCCCGGGCGACCGAATGTCTGTGGTGTCGACGCGGGGTCGGCGAGGGCACGTATGGTCTCGGCACGGTCGTGGGTCGACACGCCGGTGGTGCAGCCTTCGAGCTTGTCCACCGTGACGGTGAACGGTGTGCCAAGCACCGAGGTGTTGTCGCTCACCTGGTGGGGCAAGTCGAGCTCCTCTGCACGCTGGATGGTGATAGGCGCACAGAGCACGCCGCGAGCGTTCTTGAGCATGAAGTTGATTTTCTCCGGCGTGATGGTCTCGGCTGGCGTGATGAGGTCGCCCTCATTCTCGCGGTCCTCGTCGTCGACGACAATCACGAACTTGCCTTGCTTGAAGTCTTCCAAGGCATCTTCTATACGGCTCAATTTATATTCTGACATATCTATATTTGTTTACAATACTAATCTGCTGTCGTTTTTCCTCCCTCATTCATCAGTTCACGCCTATTCCTTCACGTCGTCAAGACTCCCCAACCGCTTCTCGGTATAATTCACGATATTCGTGTTGGTGTATCTTATCACCTTCAGGTCGTGCAACAGGCGGCGACGGAACCTCCACATTCGGAGGTAGGTGAACATTCCGACGGGCACGATTATCGCCGCCACTATATTCATCCATTTCCGGTCGAAAGGTCGCGTGTGTGCCCGGAGCGCGAGCACGGGGTATTGGTTTATGAGGTGCAGCACCTGTTTGTCGCGGGTGTTCGACAGGTCGCGAATCACCCCTTCGAGTTTGGCGCTGATGACCTCGATGTCGTGATCTTCCTCATACTTGAAGAACACCTTGATGATGTTTGGCAGCGACTTGAGGTTGTGCCTTCGCGAATATCCCACCATCTCGGCGTTTATCTCAAGCAGCGTCTCGTTGTCTTGTCTGTAGTGGGGCGGCTCTATCACCACTTCTTTGCCCTGTATGTTTCTCTTTGCCCTCAGGCCCAAGAGTTTAGAGAAGAAGCGTTTCCATCCATCGGCATTGAACACCATCGAGTCGTTCATCGCCTTGTAGGTAACAAACACCGCCAAGGGTGCCATCGTCACTACCGGAAGCCAGTGGCCAATCCACACCGGCCACGAGCCTTGCCTTGACATTCGGAACGCCGAGGTGTCGAGGATATAATAGGTGATGAACACCAATACCGATATGATCATTGGCATGCCGAGTCCGCCCTTGCGTATGATGGCTCCAAGCGGCGCGCCTATGAAGAAGAAGATGATGCACTGCAACGCCAACGCATACTTGTTTTGCGCCTCCAACTGGTGGTTGCGTATCAAGCGCTCGTTGTCCTGGGTCATCATCGCCTTGAAGTCAAGGTCTGTCGTTTCTCTCTGCACGCTGCCGAGGGCGGCAGAATATATTTGCTGTTGCCTGTCTATCTTCATCTTTTGCAGGCGCTTGTCGAGGTTCACCTTCCCCGCCTGCGCCCGTCTGACCTGCTTCAAGGAGTCGGCCTTCGGTATCTTTGGAGACGGGAAACATATTAGTTTTGTGTCGTTCCAGAAGGCGCGGCCAATGCTGTCGTAGGTCTCGTTGAGCGAGTCGATGGCAAAATGTATTTGCGAGAGGCTCTTTCCAGCGGCATTGTTCGACAGTGCCGACGCGTCCATCAACGAGAAGTCGTTGTCGAAATCGATCAACACCCTCTTAGAGGTGAATGTCTCCCTGCGGTATGGCACCGCCGCGCTTCCGCCAAGGTCCGACTCGCGCATGTTCTCAAACCACTCTCCACTCCACAGCGAGAGCAAGAGGTGCTTCTTCTCTGCCGTCGATTGCATCATGCCCGAGTCGGCAAGGATTATGGCGGCATCCTCATAACTGTCCGTCATGCGGTAAATCATGATGCCATAGAGCTTGCCGGTCTTCAGGTCCTTCTTCTGCACGTATATGTTGCAGTTGGGCAGTCCATCGTAGAAGACGCCCTCCGGTATCTCCAGCTCCGGGCTCTTCTGCTTCATCGACACCAAGAGCTGTGCGAGCTTCATGTTGGCGTTAGGTCCGATGTTGTTCTGGAAATAAAAAGACACAGCCATTATCGCCACCGTGATCACTATCAGCGAACGGAAACTCTGGATCAGCGATATGCCGGCGGCCTTGATGGCGGTGAGCTCGGAACTCTCGCCAAGGTTGCCGAAGGTGATGAGCGAACTGAGCAATATTGCCAAGGGCAGGGCTTGCGGCACCATCATCAGCGCCATGTACTGGAAAAACTGTGCAAGCACCTCCATCGACAGGCCCTTACCAATGAGCTCGTCGATGTAACGCCACAGAAACTGCATCATCAGCACGAAGAGGCAGATGAAGAACGTTCCGGTGAAAAGCAGCAGAAACTGCTTGGCGATGAATTTATCGAGTTTCTTTATCCGAAGATCCATAATAATATGTGCAAAGATACAGAGAATATTTCAAACTCTCAAATTTTCTTCTGCATAATAAGCGCAAGAGATTTTAGGCAGGGCTTGCTCACGGCAAGGCACACGTGTCCACAGCCGTGCACCTCATCCGTATATTGATGAAAACAATAAAAATCGCACATAAAAAATGCAGGGCTTCGATCCGTATGGATTGAAGCCCTGCATTTTTTAAGTAGTCGGTAAGGGAATCGAACCCTTATGCCAAGATTGAGAATCTTGTATCCTAACCGTTAGATGAACCGACCATCTTGGTTTTGCTTGTTGAAAAAAGCCCTGCCCGCACGTCTGATGTAGACAAGGCATATCTGTATGAGAAGTAGTCGGTAAGGGAATCGAACCCTTATGCCAAGATTGAGAATCTTGTATCCTAACCGTTAGATGAACCGACCATCTTGGTTGTAAACCTTTGCGGAAGCTGGGGGATTCGAACCCCCGGTACGCGTAAATGCGCACGGCAGTTTAGCAAACTGCTGGTTTCAGCCACTCACCCAAACTTCCAATCCTTTGGTTCTTTGACCTCACAGCACTCGTTTTCGGAATGCGGATGCAAAGGTAAGCATTATTCTCGGCTTCACCAAATTTTTTCCGATGTTTTTTCAAAAAAACATTCTTTTCACACCGCAAGGACGCAAAAAACCCGCCGACGGTCAAATTCCGTCAACGGGCTCCAATTGTTTTTATAGGCGTAGGCAAGGATTTGGTCAAGGCGAGATATGTCGGTGTATCCGGCACCCCCCGTGGAGCAGAACTCACGCGGCTCCTCTAAGAGAGTGGGGCAAATATAAAGATTTTTGGTCAGAAACGTGTCATGAACTCTATCACGAACTTGTCTTTTTCCGATGCCTTCACGACGCCATCCTTGCGATAGAAATATTTCTCGTAGTTGATGCGTATGTCAGACACGAACGGCTTGTTCATGCTGAAGGTGACTCCTCCGGTGAGGCGGCTGCGCTGGGCATCGGTCACTTTCAACCCCGTCACCTTGGTGCCGTCGGCGGCTGTCGAGAGCTCGTATTCCTTGCCGTCGCTGTGGTCGGTCATATAGTCGTAGCGCACGAGGGGTGTCACCTTCGAGAAGAAACATTTCTTCAGTGGTATGTCGTAGGACGCGAAAGCATCCACCGAGTGCACTGCGCGGAAGGCGTTGTCGGAATAGTGCTTGTAGAGATATTCGGCTTCCACGTGCCAGCCGCGCGCATGGTAATAGGTGCCTATGTCGTACATCATCACGCCCACTTTCTCCGGCTTTATCTTCTGGGTGCTGAGCGTCAGGTTCCAGCCATGTGGGAAAAACATCTGCGCCTTTGCCGAGAAGTTCACGCCTTTTGTCCAGAAGTCTTTCTGGTTGGTCAGTCCCGAGCCGTTGAAAAGCCCCGCCTCTATTATCACGGGTATGCCTATGTTTGTCTGGTATCCTACCGTGGCTCCCACGTCGCGCACATTGCCCACTTGCTTGGCTATGAACGAGCGGTTGGCGAAATACTGCTGATGGGGAGAGCGGTGGGCGTCGATGGTAAAGGGCACGCGCATCTGACCTATGGTAAACTGGAAGTGGTCGAATGGTGTCAGGCGAGTATATGCATCGAGCATCTTTATGCTGCCTTCATCCGAGAGGTCTACCTCTGCCTTGTAAGCCACGGCCGAGGCCACCTTGCCCTCCACGCTGAAGCGGGCGTTGCGCACCTCAAAGCGTCCGGCATGGTCGTCGGGCTGGTACTCATACTTTCCGCGGATGGTGCCGTGGATGTGCGGAGTGAGGTCGGTCTTCTCTTTCTCCTGCGCCAGCGAGCTTGCAGCCAGTGGCAATGCCATCATCAGGCACAACAGGGTTTTCTTCTTGTCCATTATCGGTCATTACTGATTTCAGGTGCAAAATTAGGCACGCGCTTTTACAAATACGTTACGCCAATGTTACAATGTTGTTAAGAGCGACAGTGTAGCATGTGCGGCACGCCTCCTCGCGCCATGTAACTGTTTTGAAACATGAATGTCACAAAATCGTATCATTATAGACATCAGTGTATCAATACATTAGAGTAACTTTGCAAAAACAACCACATATAGCGGTTATAACCAAAAAAAGAGACAAGATGAAGTCAAAGAATCAGGAGGAAGCGCAGCATTATGTTGAGCGCGACGTTAGCTGGATGTATTTCAACCACCGCATTTTGCAGGAGGCACAAAAGGACAATGTGCCGCCATTGGAGAAGATGTCGTTTCTTGGCATCTACTCCAACAACCTCGACGAGTTTTTCCGTGTTCGCGTGGCATCGTTGACGCGCCTCGCCAGTGCCAAGGGCATCGGGGAGAGCACCAGGAAGAGGTTGAAGAAGACCATCAAGACTATCAACAAGCTCAACGAGGAGTACAGCCGCGAATACACCGACACTATAAATAATGTGTTCGGCGAGCTGGCTGAGCACCACATCCGCCTTGTCAACGACCGGCAGCTCAGCGATGCCCAGAAGGATTTTCTCAAGGGGTTCTACTACGACAAGCTCAACGGCTCCACCAACCCCATCTGGCTTTCTGCCATCGACGACCTCAACACTCTTGAGGACAACCGCATCTACCTCGTGGTGAAGAAGACCCACGCCGACGACAAAAAGGTGAAATATGCCATCATCAAGGTGCCCGACCGTGTGTATGGCCGATTCATCAAGCTGCCGTCGGACGACGACTTCTGCGACATCATATATCTCGACGACGTGGTTCGTTTCTGCCTGCCGTTCATCTTCATCGGCACCAAGGAGAGCTCCTACGAGGCTTACTCGTTCAAGTTTACCAAGGACGCGGAGATGGAGGTTGACAACGAGGCCGACTATGGCACGATGGAGAAAATCGCCATGGGTGTGAACAGTCGCAAGAATGGCTCGCCGATACGCGTCATCTACGACCGCGACATGCCGAAGGAGATGCAGAAGAAAATACTTGAGCGGCTCAACGTGAAGGAGCTGGACACTTCTCTCGCCGGAGGCAGATACCAGAACCACCGCGACTTGATGAAGTTTCCCGACTGCGGACACGTCGACCTGAGATACCCGCGGTGGCCACAGATGATGAAGCCGGAGTTTCTTGCCGAGGAGAGCATCATCAACTCCATCCGCGAGAAGGATCGTTTCATCCACGTGCCTTACCACTCCTTCGACGGCTATATCCGCGTGCTGCGCGAGGCGGCACTGCGGCCGAGTGTCAAGGAGATCAAGACCACGCTCTACCGTCTCGCCAAGGACTCAAAGGTGGTGAAGGCTCTCATCTGCGCCGCGCGCAACGGCAAGAAGGTGACGGCGGTGGTGGAGCTCTTGGCGCGTTTCGACGAGGAGAGCAACATCAAGTGGAGCAAGCGAATGCAGGAGGAGGGCATCAATGTCATCTTCGGTGTCGAGGGTCTGAAGATCCACTCCAAGCTTTGCCTTATCACAAGCACAAAGGGCGACATAGCCTGCGTCGGCACGGGCAACTTCCACGAGGGCAACGCGAAGGTGTATACCGACTACCTCATGATGACGGCGCGCCAACGCATAGTGAAAGAGGTGGCGAAGGTGTTCGACTTCATCGACCGCCCGTTTTCGCAAGTGAGGTTCACGGAGCTCATGGTATCGCCCAACTCCATGAAGTCGCGCATATTGAGGCTTTTCGACAACGAGATCAAGAACGCCAAGGAGGGAAAGGAGGCTTGGGTGAAGATAAAGATCAACCACATCACCGACCACGACATGGTGAACAAGATCTATGCCGCATCCAATGCCGGTGTGAAGGTTGACATCCTCATTCGTGGCAACTGCTCGCTCGTGCCCGGAGTGCCCGGAATGAGCGAGAACGTGAAGGCCATAGGCATCATAGACCGCTATCTTGAGCACGCACGCATACTCATCTTCTGCAACGGTGGCAAGCCTCGCTACTTCATCGGCTCTGCCGACTGGATGCCACGCAACCTCGTAAACCGCATCGAGGTGATGACGCCTGTCTACGACGACGACATGAAGCGCGACCTGCTACGCACGGTGGAATATGGCTTGCGCGACACCACAAACGGACGCATAGTAGACGGGAAGGGAACCAACGAGATTCAACCTGTCACGGAGGGCGGCACGCCGTTCAGGTCGCAGGAGGAACTGTTCAAGGCGTACCACCAGTAATAATGCGGCACAGGGAAACGGGCTCTATACTGATTCGTGTGGGTGTCATTATCTCACATGTTATATTGCACACGGATTTAAAAGATTCTAAAGATGTCGGCTTCGCCGATTACGCATACCAAACGGATGCCATTCGGGTTACAGACGCCCCCTAACCATACCTACCCGCCCCTGCAAAGCATCACCGCGTATCCGCTTGCGGCGTTGCAATCTTTTTAATCTTTTAAATCCGTGTGACAAAAATCCGTAAGAAAGTATGTTTTACCCATGCAAATCATCATAGGATAGGAAAAAGCGACAAAAACATTAAAACTTTTATAGCAACATGAAACCAACGACATTAGCCGCCATAGACATCGGGTCCAACGGCGCCCGACTGCTCATAAAACGATTCGACGACAGCGCACCGGAGTTTGAGCGCATACGCAAACTGATGTTCATACGCGTGCCCCTGCGCCTGGGCAAGGACGTGTTCACGCTTGGCAAGATTTCCAAGCAGCGCGCCGAGATGATGCTCCACATGATGAAGGGCTTCAAGCAGTTCATGCTCCTATACGATGTCAAGGCGTTTCGCGCCTGCGCCACGTCTGCCATGCGCGACGCGGAAAATGGCAAGAAGGTGATGGAGCGCATCAAGGACAAGACGGGCATTAGCCTGGAGATAATACCGGGGGCACAAGAGGCGCAACTGCTATGCAACAACCTCGTGGAGAACACGGAGAGCGGCGTGGGCAACTTCGCTTATGTAGACGTGGGCGGCGGCAGCACGGAGATATCGTTGCTCCACGACGGCATCCTCGCCGAGAGCCACTCGTTCAATATCGGCACCTTACGCCTGCTGAGCGGCAACGTCAGGGCGGAGGAGTGGAACGACTTGAAGACGATGCTTGAGGAATACGCGCGAGAATTCCCCGACACGCGCATCATAGGCTCTGGCGGAAACATCAACAAGCTGTTCAAGCTCGTGAAGGACAAGAACAGCAACATGAAGCTGAAGGTGCAACAACTGCGCGACATCCACAGCCAGCTCTCGCAGATGTCTATCGAGGATCGCAAGGCGCAATTCAACCTCAAGGACGACCGCGCCGACGTCATCGTGCCCGCAGGCGAGATATTCATCAAGGTGGCGGAACACCTTGGATGTGGAGAGATCATCGTGCCGAACATCAGCCTTGCCGACAGCATCGTCGACGGATTGTACCGCGACATCAAGGGCAGCGAATAAACTGTCATAACCCATTGCGGGGACTGGTTTTCCGCCAGTCCCCGCAATATGTTTAAATTAACGATTTTTTATCTCGAATATTTGCTCAATGACGAGCGGATTTCGTAATTTTGCCAGTGGCTTTGAGTTTAGAGTAATTCTTTTTTTTCACCTCTTATTACTCTCTTTCCGTGACCTACGGGAAAGCTCAAAGCCTTTTTCATGACCCTTTAGCGTTAGATGTCAAAGTCGATGCCCACGGCAAACACGTTGTTGTTGCGCGTGTAGTCGGAATCGTACTTTATGCTTTGGTTTGCGCTCAACGTCACGGTCTCACTGGTCTTCTTGTGCCCATAGAAGGTGTGGAAATATGCCACGTTGAGATGCATCTTCTTGTTGATGTGGTACACACCGCCGAATGCCACGGAGTTGCTGTTCACCACAAACGACTTGTCGTCCATATAGTCGTCGCTCAAGCCATAGTTGGTGTTCTGCCAACCCGTGCTGAGGGTGATTTTCTTGCTGATGTCATACTCAACACCGGCGTTGTACTCCAGTGTGCCGCGCTTGAGCTTCTTGTTGCGGTTCTCGTAAGAAGTAGCGTTTTTGTCGTCAAACCAGTGGAAACCCACATTCACGCGGAGCGCGTCCACAGGCTTGTAGCCTACGCCCACGGCAAGGTAGGCAGGGATGTCGGCGGCTATCTTCTTGCCGTCGGCATACTCGCCGATGGCACTTCCAAGCTTGGTGTCAAACTGCTCCTTGAGCTGGCTCATGGCGCCCACTACATTCTCATTGCCAAGGATGGCATCGGCGACCTGCGAAGGAATGCTCAATCGCTCGGTGTAGGCGGTGCGAAGGTTGTCGGCGAGGTTACCGATGGATGGTGCCTGGTTCACCGACTTGTTTTTCAAGCGCATGCGAGTCTTGAACTCATACTTGGCTGAGAAGTTCCATCGGCCTGTCTTGAAGTCCACACCGATGATGGGCGTGAAGCCTATGCCGCTCTGGTCGCAACTCAGCTCGATGTTGGCGGCATCTTCCTTTGTGGGGTCGAGAACCTGGTAAAGGGGCATGCTGCCCACCTGGATGTTGCGCACATAGCCATAATAGTTGCACGAGGCGTAAACGCCACGCACGCCAGCGAAGACGCTGAAATTGTCGCTTGCCTTATATGCAGCGCCTACCGACAGGCCGTAATAGTATTGGCGGCCGTGCATATAGCTGTCGTAGCTGTAGCTGTTTTTTGAGCCGAACATGTTGTCGGAAGAGAATACCTTTTGGGGAATGGGGACACCCGTCTTCTGGCCCACAGCATAGCCCACTTGGTCGATGCCGCTGGCAAGCGAGCAAGCACCCAAGGCTGTCTCAGAGACTATTTTCTCAAACGAGCCAAGGCCGTTGGCGAACGTACACTTGCCACCGCCGCCCACGAGGGCGAAGCTCGACTGGAACGACCACTTGCCAGTGTTGTAGGCATATTGGAAAGAAGGGATTACCGGAGCAAACGCCTTGCCCTTGAACTCGCGGGGAGTGGTGGGATTGTTTACGTTGTTGGTGAACAGAGGGTAATCGTTCTGAATAGTGCGATCCTGATACGCCAACTGCCAGTTGATGGCCAAGTGGTGGCCCTTGCTCAAGAAAGCCACACCTGCGGGATTGTAATACACACCGTCGATGCCAATAGAAGCCTCACGGCTCATCATGCGGTTGAAAGCGACGTGCTGGTTGGTGTTGGTAAGCAGGCCTCCGGCCATTACGGCATTTGCCACGAATGCGGCCATTGCGCCAACGGCCCATCTTTTCTTTGTCATTTCTAAATCTTGCTTAATTATATTGGTTGCAAAGTTACGTAAATTGTTCTGTTATTCTTATCACCAATCTTTCCTATTCTCCTTTTTATAATATGTTTATTGATTTAAATCAAAATGGCTTTACAATGACGCAAAAAAAATGCGGGGCATCTGTAGGGATGCTCCGCATTTATTTTTTTCGGCTGAAAGCAATTAGACCTTGATCTCAACCTCAACGCCTGAGGGAAGCTCAAGCTTCATCAACGCGTCCACAGTCTTGCTTGTAGCGCTGTAGATGTCGATGAGACGCTTGTATGTGCAGAGTTGGAACTGCTCGCGGCTCTTCTTGTTGACGAATGTTGAACGGTTGACAGTAAAGATGCGCTTGTGAGTTGGCAATGGAATAGGACCGCTCACGATAGCGTCTGTAGCCTGCACAGCCTTTACGATCTGCTCTGCAGACTTGTCGACCAACTGGTGGTCATAGCTCTTCAGCTTGATACGAATCTTCTGACTCATTGTGATAAATGTGTGTTGTATTATTAATATAATGTGTAAGGAGGGTGTCGCCAAAGAGTCATTCGCTCAGCGAGCACCCGACCTTATTTTTCTTACTTCTTGAGTTCCTCAAGAACCTGAGCCTGCAAAGAAGCAGACAGAGGAGCGTGGTGATCATACTCCATGGAGCTTGTAGCACGACCAGAGGTGATGGTACGGAGCGCTGTCACGTAACCGAACATCTCAGCCAATGGCACCATGGCCTTCACGATACGCGCGCCAGAGCGAGCCTCGTCCATGCCCTGGACAAGTCCACGACGCTTGTTGAGGTCACCGATAACGTCACCCATGTTCTCCTCAGGAGTCACGACCTCTACCTTCATGATAGGCTCCATGAGCACGGGGCCTGCCTTCTGGCAGCAGTTCTTGAACGCAGCGTGAGCAGCGAGCTCGAACGAAATCTGGTCAGAGTCCACAGGGTGGAAGCTACCGTCGGTAAGAGTAACCTTGAGGTCTGTCATTGGGAAGCCACCGAGCACACCATTCTTCATGCTGTCCTGGAAGCCCTTCTGCACTGAAGGAATGAACTCCTTTGGAATGTGACCGCCAGTAACCTCGTTTACGAACTGCAGGTCGCCCTCCTTGTAGTCCTCGTCCTTAGGACCGACAGTGACGATGATGTCACCGAACTTACCGCGACCACCGCTCTGCTTCTTGTAGACCTCACGATGGTTCTCAACAACCTTGGTGATGGCCTCCTTATAGTTAACCTGAGGCTTACCCTGGTTACACTCTACCTTGAACTCGCGCTTCAGACGGTCGATGATGATATCGAGGTGAAGCTCACCCATACCAGAGATGATGGTCTGGCCGCTCTGCTCGTCGGTATGCACTGTGAATGTCGGGTCCTCCTCGGCGAGCTTGGCAAGACCGTTGTCGAGCTTGGCAACGTCGGCCTGGCTCTTAGGCTCCACAGCCACAGAAATCACGGTGTCAGGGAAGGTCATAGACTCGAGCACGATAGGCTTCTGCTCGTCGCAGAGAGTGTCACCAGTGCGGATATCCTTGAAACCTACGCCTGCGCCGATGTCACCTGCGTCGATGCTGTCCATTGGAATCTCCTGGTGAGAGTTCATCTGGAACAGACGGCTGATGCGCTCCTTCTTGCCTGAACGTGGGTTGTATACGTAAGAACCGGCCTTGACAGAACCTGAGTAAACGCGGAAGTACACCAAACGGCCCATGAACGGATCGGTAGCGATCTTGAAGGCGAGAGCTGCTGTAGGCTCCTCCTCAAGAGGCTTGCGGTCTTCATCCTCGCCTGTCTCAGGGTTAGTGCCCTGGATGGCGACGGTGTCCTCTGGTGAGGGCAGGAATGCGCAAGTGTAGTCGAGCAGAGGCTGAACGCCCTTGTTCTTGTATGAAGAACCGAGAAGCACAGGGCAGCACTCCATGCTGACGCAACCCTTACGGATAGCGGCAAGAAGCTCCTCCTCAGTGATTGTAGAAGGATCGTCCATGTATTTCTCCATCACCTCGTCGCTGAAGTCAGCGGCAGACTCAAGGAGCTTGTCGCGCCACTCCTGAGCCTCGTCCTGAAGCTCAGCAGGGATTTCCTCAACGTCGTACTCAGCACCCATGGTCTCATCGTGCCAAAGGATAGCCTTCATCTTGATGAGGTCAACGACACCCTTGAAGTTCTCCTCAGCGCCGATAGGAATCTGGATAGCCACAGGGTTAGCGCCCAGGATGTCCTTCATCTGCTGCACTGTCTCGAAGAAGTCAGCGCCAGAGCGGTCCATCTTGTTCACGTAGCCGATACGAGGCACGTTATATTTGTCGGCCTGACGCCACACAGTCTCAGACTGAGGCTGAACACCGTCGGCTGCAGAGTAAGTGGCGATAGCGCCATCGAGCACACGGAGCGAACGCTCAACCTCAGCGGTGAAGTCGACGTGTCCCGGAGTATCAATCAAGTTGATCTTATAAGACTTGCCGTTCCAGTTCCAGTTACAGGTAGTGGCAGCAGATGTGATAGTGATACCACGCTCCTGCTCTTGCACCATCCAGTCCATTGTGGCAGCTCCATCGTGCACCTCACCGATCTTGTGGGTCTTACCTGTGTAGAACAGGATACGCTCAGATGTAGTTGTCTTACCAGCATCGATGTGAGCCATGATACCGATGTTGCGGGTCAAATGTAAATCGCGTTTAGCCATTTTGATTATTATCCTTTAACGATTAGAAACGGAAGTGTGCGAAAGCGCGGTTAGCCTCAGCCATGCGGTGCATATCCTCCTTACGCTTGAAGGCACCACCCTGGTTGTTGAAAGCGTCCATGATCTCAGCGGCGAGCTTGTCGGCCATAGTGTGACCGCCGCGCTTGCGTGCGAAGGCGATGAGGTTCTTCATAGCCACGCTCATCTTGCGCTCTGGGCGAATCTCGGTAGGAACCTGGAATGTGGCGCCACCGATACGACGGCTCTTCACCTCCACCTGCGGAGTGATGTTTGCAAGGGCCTGCTTCCAAATCTCCAGAGGAGACTTCTCCTCATTGGCAGCCTTTGTCTTAACGATGTCAAGAGCGTTGTAGAAGATGGTGTAAGAAGCGTTCTTCTTACCGTCGTACATCAAGTGGTTGACGAACTTTGAGACCATTTGGTCGTTGAACACTGGATCGGGAAGGATCACGTGCTTTCTTGGTTTTGCTTTTCTCATTTTATTAAATAATGTGTAGTCTGCATGGGGGCTGTCAATAAAAGTAGCTTCAACGTCCTCGCCCGGACATTTACTCAACCTGTCTCAACTTCTCCAGCAAAACAAAAAGATTAATTACTTTTTCGTAATAGTAATGTTTTCTGTGCTTCTTCAGCTACAGGCTTTGAGCCCTTGGCACAAGGGGTAAAAACCCCTGGCCCCCGGCTCACAGCATGAATGGTTTACTTCTTTGCCTTTGGTTTCTTGGCACCGTACTTTGAACGGCGCTGGTTGCGGTTGGCAACACCAGCGGTATCAAGTGTACCACGAACGATGTGGTAACGCACACCTGGAAGGTCCTTCACACGGCCGCCACGAACGAGCACGATAGAGTGCTCCTGGAGGTTGTGACCCTCACCCGGGATGTAGGAGTTAACCTCCTTCTGGTTTGTCAGGCGGACACGTGCCACCTTACGCATTGCTGAGTTTGGCTTCTTAGGAGTTGTGGTGTACACACGTACACACACGCCACGGCGCTGAGGGCAGCCGTCCAACGCTGGAGACTTGCTCTTGTCTGCAAGAGCGCCTCTGCCTTTACGTACTAACTGTGAAATAGTAGGCATAATTGTAATTTTTTATTATATATTATTTTGTTTGTAATCAATGAGTTATGGCTTTCCGTCACCTCATCTCTCTCATGACAAGGCAGAATAAACCATTTTCGGGTTGCAAAGTTACTAACTTTTTGCGTAATAGCAATATATATGTATAACCTATTTTTTGGCGTAAGGAATATTTAACACTATTTAACCGCTTATCAAACGCTCCCGAACCATTGGCGCATTGCCATGCCCGCCCACTGGGCAAGTTATCGAAGGCTGATTAGAACGTTCCCTAAAAGTGCTGCGTTTCCTGCTGTGTCGCCATTGGGTCCAGCCCTCGTTTTTATTCAATTCACACGTCGTATTGAATAAAATCAGTACTTTTTTATTCAATACGACGAAGTAATTGAATATTTTCAGTAATTTTGTAGCTGTTTCACCAAGGCACCAACAACATGAGAACCATCATCAGCAACCAAAGGAAAGAGCGAGACTTGCTGCTTTCCCGTACTTACCTCTCACGCCATACCAAGTATGACATAGAGGATTTGTTGGCCAGCAAGCAAATCAAACTGATAACAGGACCTAGAAGAACGGGCAAGTCAACCGAAGCTTTACTGATGCTGAAAGGCAAGAACTTTGCCTATCTCAACTTTGACGACGGCAAGCTGCTGAATGCTTGGGACGATGGCTTGGTATGGGAATCACTGCAGCTTGTATATCCTGAGTTCGACTATCTATTGCTCGACGAGGTGCAAAACTTAGACGGGTGGGACTTGTGGGTTTCCAAGTTGTATCGACTTGGCATCAACATGGTCATCACGGGAAGCAACGCCAAGCTACTGAGCAGCGAGATGGCAACCCTGCTGACTGGCAGATACATTCAGATAGAGATGTTGCCTTTCAGCCTCTCGGAATACTTCGAGTGGAACAACAAAAGTCTCTCCAGCCTTCAAACAGAAAACACCGCCTTGACAAGCGATTACCTGCATCATGGCGGTTATCCCGAGACGGTGGCTGCAAGGAGCTTGACTCAAAGTTATCTCTCCACGCTCTTCGACTCCATTATCTGGAAAGACATCGCAAAGAGACACAACGTAAGAAACGCAGACGACCTGAACAACCTCGCCATGTATTTGGTCTCCAACTTCTGCAACCCCTTCAGCGCCAACGAACTGGCGGAAGAGCTGGGCTTTTCGAGCGTTGCCACAACCAAGAAGTTTATGGGTTATCTGCGCGAACCTTACCTATTCTTTTATCTTCCGAGATACAACAACAAACTGAAGTTGATGAAAAAGGCACCACAAAAGGTGTATGTGGTAGACAATGGCTTTGTGGAAGCCAAGGCTTTCAGCGTGAGCGAGAACCTTGGCAGGCTATTGGAGAACCAAGTGTTCATAGAGTTGGTTCGCAGGGGTTACGACACGGAGAAATCCCTCTTCTACTATCATTCCCGCAACGACAAGGAGACTGATTTTGTAACTCGCCAAGGCACGCATGTCGATTCTCTCATCCAAGTTTGCTACGACTTGTCCTCCGAAAAGACTTTGAAACGAGAGGTGGACAGCCTCATAGAATGCGCTGGCGAACTGAAATGCAAGAACCTTGTCATCGTCACGATGAACGAAGAAAGGGTGATAGAAAAGAATGGGTACAAGATAATGGTAGTACCTATTCACAAGTTCTAACTCCCTTCCGAGCAATGCCCCGTTTTTAGCTAATTCTATCCAGGAACACCTGCAAGCTTCCTGCATAATAGAGCGGTATATTATATAAGGTGAAGACTTTGCCGCTCTGCGTAGTGGCTTTCCGCCCATTGGCGCAGATAATTGATCGCTATTCGTGAAAACATGCTTAATCCGCTTGAAATCTGGGGCAAAGATACAACTTTGTTTTCATTTCCAAACCAAAATCAAGCGATTTTTCGTTCATTTCCAAACCAAAATCATGCAGTTTTCCGTTCATTTCCAAACCAAACTAAGCAAATTCCAGTTCATTTCCAAACCATGTGTGTCAAATAGGCATTCTCTTACCATACATTCGGTTGATCCAAATGTCAAAGAATTGCTCATTCAATGAATATTTGCCGTGCAATTTTGTGACGACTCCACTGGCCATCAATTGCTTGGCTGCATACTGATTGGCACTGGCCGAGGCCAGTTTGTGTTTCTTGATGAATGCCGTGGAAGTTATCTTATCCACTTCGCCGTCGGCGGCAATGGCATACAACAAAGGTTTTTGCTTCTCTGGAATATTGGACAGCAATTCTTGGAAAAGAGGTTCCTTGGAATCCACTACATTGTTGATAGCTTGCCACACCGTCTCCTTGGTGCAGACCTCTCCCTCGTCCGTCGAGGCAAACACTTCGTTGAACGTCTTTTGCATTCCATAGGTGTTGCCGCGAAACAGTTGATAAACCGTCTGTACCAAACTGGCATCTATACCGCGCTGGTATTTCTTCATCCATCCCGACACGAAGTCTGTATACACTTGCAGCTCGATGGGGCTAAGCTCCAATATATCCGCGCTATTGTAAAAAGGATGGTTGGCTGAGACAAACATTTCCTGCATGATGTGATACTCGCTGCCAGCAAAGATAAACTGGCAGTTGGACATGGCCTGGATATGAGTGCGGAGCAATGCCTCTACGTTCTTCTCCGGGTATTTGGCTATCTGCTGAAACTCGTCGATGGTCACGACACAAGGGCGGTCGGCGTGCTCCAGATAATAGAAAATCTCTTCCAGAGTGAGTTCGGGACGGACAATATCACCCAAGTTCAAGTCGAATGTAGGAGTATTTGAAATGGGGTCGAACCCAAACTGCCCGCTGATAGACTTCAAGGTGTGGATGAAAGCGGTCATCATCTTCTTGCTCTTTGGCAAGACCGTCTCATAAATCTTCCGTCCCAAGAGATAGGTAAACTCTTGCAAACTTGTGGTATGCAGGATGTCGATGAAGAAAGTGTAATACTCATCCTTCGCAAACTCAAAGTCGTAGCAATGGTGCACAAGTCCTGTCTTCCCCATTCTTCTTGGGGAAATCAGCACGATATTGTTGCCGTTCTCTATCGACTTCGTGATTTTCTTGGATTCCGCTACACGGTCGCAGAAATACTCACGATCTATCTTGCCTGTTACCACAAATGGGTTCTTCACTCTTGCCATTCTATCTTTCTATTAGTCAGCGCAAAGATACCATAATTCCAACAATTATAGAAATCCTATAATACATTTTCTATAATGTTAACGCTGCAGGCATGACATTGCACGTTTAAGGGTTGAGAGGAGCCTTGGTACGCTTGGGAGTGAAGAACAACCGCCGCTCAGTGGTCAAGAGCAAGGCCCTTTGCAAGGATTCGTTCGAAGAGGTGAAGATAAGATAGTTTTTTTCTGTGGCAAGTCGCACGTGTGGCATGATGTTTGTTCCAATGGATATTGGGTTTGGAAAGAGCATTGCTCGTTTACATCAAGACTAACATTCACAAGACAATATCATATATGGACCACATTCATGACCTTTCTTTCGGCGGTGAGCGCCCACTGTTTGGCGCCCACGACGTGAAGCTTGAGAATATCACCGTGACCGACGGCGAGTCGGCGATCAAGTGCTGTCACGACATAGAGTGCCGCGACAGCAAGTTCTATGGCAAGTACCCGTGGTGGCACGTGGACCGCAGCCTCATCACGAGCTGCTATTTCGCGCCGGGCTCGCGCTCCGCCATCTGGTACAGCAACGACATGACCATGCGCGACTGCGTGATAGACGGACCGAAGTTTTTCCGCGAGATGAAGGGGCTCTCGCTGGAGAACGTCACCATCAACGACGCCGACGAGACGTTCTGGCACGTCAGCGACGTGACGATAAAGAACGTGACGCTGCACGACGGCACCTACCCTTTCATGCACTGCCGCAACATCTGCGTGGACGGGCTGACGAGCGACGCGAAGTATATATTCCAGTATTGCGACAACGTGGAGATACACAACGCCCACATCACCACCAAGGACTCGTTTTGGGAGTGCGACAACGTCACGGTGTACGACTCTGTCATCGACGGCGAGTATATCGGCTGGCACTCTAAGAACCTGCGCTTCGTGAGGTGCCACCTCAGCGGCGAGCAGATTCTGTGCTATGCCGACAACGTGATCCTTGAGGACTGCACCGTCGACGCAGCGTGCGACCGAATGTTTGAGGACTGCACTGGGCTCAACGTTTCGGTGAATGGTGCGATAACCAACATCAAGAACCCCATCAGCGGCAGGATCGTGGCCGACGAGATTGGCTCCGTCACCTACGACGAGTTTGCCAAGGGGCACGACACGGAGATCTCCGTCCGCAACCCGAATGGCCTTGCTTAGCACAACATGCTTTGCAGGGGCGGCCCCTGTGGCCGTCCGCAACCCGAAAGGCAAACTCTTTTGCACACGGATTCCAAAGATCTAAAAGATGCTACGCTATTCGCTACGCGGTGACATATGACGAGGTATGCGTAATCGGCGCCGCCGACATCTTTAAAATCTTTTTAATCCGTGTGCACAAAAAAGATGTGAGAACATTTATCGTTTTATCCTCACACGGATTTAAAAGATCTAAAAGATAGCTACGCCGCACGCGGCTACGCGACGATAAACGCGCACAAGTCCCGCCCTGCAAAGCAATTGAAAGACGGCATGCGTAATCGGCGAAGCCGACATCTTTAAAATCTTTAGAATCCGTGTGCAAAAAAATTGAACATCTTAAATGCATATGACAACATACGACTTCGACAAGGTTGTGGCACGCCGCCACACGGGATCATACAAGTGGGACTCCATACCCGGCGACGAACTGCCTCTGTGGGTCGCCGACATGGACTTCGAGGTGGCGCCTGCCATAAAGCGCGCACTGGAGAAACGCGTGGACCACGGGGTGTTCGGCTACACGCAGGTGGACGACGATTACTACGACGCGGTGATCTCGTGGTTTCACCGCCGGCACCAGTGGGACATTGACCGCCGATGGATGCTCTACACCAGCGGCGTGGTGCCTGCCACGAGCTGTGCCATAAAGGCCCTCACGCTGCCGGGCGAGAGGGTGCTCGTGATGACGCCGGTCTACAACTGCTTCTTCTCGTCCATACACAACCAGGGCTGCGAGGTGGCGGAGTGTGAGCTCAAGAGGCAGGGCGACAGCTATGTGGTAGACTGGGACGACTTCAGCGCGAAGTGTGCCGACGAGAAGACCACGGTGTTCCTGCTCTGCAACCCCCACAACCCCGCCGGAAGGGTGTGGACGCGCCACGAACTGGCGGAGATGGGCAGGATCTGCGCCGAGAACGGCGTGTTCGTCATAACCGACGAGATCCACTGCGAGCTGGTGATGCCAGGCCACGTGTTCACGCCTTTCGCCGCGGTCAACGACACCAACCTCAACAACTGTGCCACGCTCAACTCGCCATCGAAGAGCTTCAACACCGCCGGACTGCAGATTGCCAACATCATCTGCAAGGACGACGCGGTGAGGCGGCGCATAGACCGCGTGATAAACATCTTCGAGGTGTGCGACGTGAACCCCTTCGGGACTGTGGCACTCAAGGCGGCATACAACGAGAGCGAAGACTGGCTCGACCAGCTCAACACATATATATATGGCAACTACACCATGCTTCGCGACATCCTTGCCGACACCGCGCCCGGGATCAACGCCGTGCGGCTTGAGGGCACCTACCTCGCTTGGGTGGACATCCGCGCCACGGGCATGAGGAGCGACGAGCTATCGGAGCTGCTGGCGCGCGAGGCTAAGGTGCGAGTGGAGAGCGGCACCACCTATGGTGCCAACGCCGGCGAGGGCTACATCAGGGTGAACCTCGCCTGCCCCAGCAGCGTGCTGCGCGAGGCGCTGCAGAAGGTGGCGGCATGCATCGGCAACGTTCTGAAAGCACACTCTCTAAAGTCCTGAAAAGCAACGCTTTCTGCTTTTCCGCGAAATCATGTTGGCTTTCCATTGGAAAGGCAATGCGATTCCATTGAAAAGGCGACGGAGTTCCATTGAAAAGGCAACGCCTTTTCAATGGAACTCCGTTTTCGTTTTTACGCTGCCCTTTCATCGAACTGGCAGGGGCGGGTAGGGATGGTTAGGGCCCGTCCATCGTCGCGTAGCCGCGTGCGGCGTAGCTATCTTTTAGATCTTTTAAATCCGTGTGAGGATAAAACGATAAATGTTCTCACATCTTTTTTTGCACACGGATTAAAAAGATTTTAAAGATGTCGGCGGCGCCGATTACGCATACCGTCTTTCAATAGTTATGCAGGGGCGGGGCTTGCGCGCGCTCATCGTCGCGTAGCCGCGTGCGGCGTAGCTATCTTTTAGATCTTTTAAATCCGTGTGAGGATAAAACGATAAATGTTCTCACATCTTTTTTTGCACACGGATTAAAAAGATTTTAAAGATGTCGGCGGCGCCGATTACGCATACCGTCTTTCAATAGTTATGCAGGGGCGGGGCTTGCGCGCGCTCATCGTCGCGTAGCCGCGTGCGGCGTAGCTATCTTTTAGATCTTTTAAATCCGTGTGAGCCAATCACATGCCTGCCCACATCGCAACGGCACGTCTTTTCATAAGAAATAATGATGCGGAAAATGATTTACAAATGAAATAAAATTCGTAACTTTGCTTCAAAGTCTAAACTTTTTATAAATCTTTTATATTAATTGCATATTAAATCAACATTCACGTTAGTATGATAAAAAATCAACTTTATGAGCGACCCGACATCACCGTCTTGCAACTTGAGGAGAGCTGCGTGCTGCTTGCCGGGACTACCAAAATTAACGTAGACGGAAATCCCGAAGCGTCAAGCAAAGAAGGCAACCCCGACAAGATTGATGCCAAGAACAACAATATCTGGAGCACTAACGGTTTGTGGAACGATTAAAGATGACAGCATGAAGAAACTATTTACACTCACTCTCTTTCTTCTCTGCCTTGCCTCGACGCTCGTGGCGCACGCCAGCGAGCCCACAGGCAGCGCGCCCGAGGCAGGCAAGAGCTATTATCTCTACAACGTGGAGAAGGGGCAATATCTGAGCGTGGCGAGCGACGGCACGCTGACGCTGGGCTCGCCCTATCTGGAGGTGACGCTCCAGCAGCCCACCACTACCACCACCGCCGACGCAAGCTTCTACACCATCGAGGCAGACAGCAAGAAGGTGATGGCCGCACTATGGCAGACACCACTGCTTGGCGACAACAAGCAAGGCTACTACGACCAGTGGCAGATATCGGCAGTAAGCGGCAAGACCGACGTCTACACCCTTGCCTGCCGCAACCGCGAGTCGGGTTCGACGATGTACATGTATTGGAGCAACGCCAGCGACCGCCTTACCACAGTATTCTTAAAGATATGGACCAGTTTCGCGAACGGCCAATGGAAACTCGTCTCGCCCTCCGACATCGAGAGCCAGGTCATCACCCTCGACGAGACAGCCGAGAGCTACACGCAACCCACAGTCAGCGCGTCGGGTGGCGCTGAGGTTCACCTCTATCGCACGTTCTCCGCCAACTGCTGGAACTCGCTTTGCGTGCCGTTCGACATCGACAACGCGCAGCTCAAGGCTCAGTTTGGCGACGACATGAAGGTGGCCGAGCTGACCAGCGTCACATCTACTTCGTTCGATTTCACCTCGTGCACCAACGTAGAGGCGGGCAAGCCTTACCTCGTCTACATACCCACGGCTGAGACAACACCCGACTATTACACCTTCAAGGGCGTGACATCGTTCGCCTCACAACCGAGCGACGTCACGGTGAGCGATGGAAACGGAAGCGTAACCTTCAAGGGCTACTTCTGCAAGGGCACCGCCCCGAAGAGCGCCTACGTGCTGCGCAAGAACCTGGTCTACCACCTGGTGAGCGACATGAGCACCGATGGCTTCCGCGCCGTGCTCATCCAGGGCACTACACAGTCGGGCAGCAAGGTGTTCAACACGTGGTCGCTCGACGGCGCCACGACGGGCATAGGCAACATCAACGCAGCCACGGCAACAAGCTTCGACGTGTACAGCGTCGGCGGACAGAAGGTGAAGACCAACACGTCCACCACCGACGACCTGCCCCAGGGCGTATATATCGTGAACGGAAAGAAAATAACCAAATAACCCAACCACGCATCACACTATGAGAACATCATATATCAAGACACACGCCCTCCTGCTCCTCGCCCTCCTCTTCATGGCGGTGGGCAACGCCGTGGGGGCGGAGACGAAATCATATTTCGTCACATCGGGCTATGCACCCAACGGCTCGTCATTCTCAAACTCAGTGAGCAATATGGACTGGGACAACCAGTCTATTTATGCCAAGATCGACCTCAGCAAATGCGGCACGACCTACAGTTTGCAGAACATCATCTCCTATGGCGACGACATTGCCAACTGGAAAAACTCTGGCAAGTATAACCTGCATCTCTACTACACCAAGTCGAGCAACTACCTCGAAATAGATTACCTTGCTAATGGCGACCTAACTCAAACCACTGTTACGCTCTCAGGCACGACGCTCGAATTGGAACTCTCTTCTGAGGGTCTTGCGGTAAATGGCGAAACAAAGGTTTCTGCCAGCACCCTTAGCAGTCTGCTCGCCCTTACCAGCATCTCGGTAGGTTCGCAGGAAGGCAATACCCGCAGTTATGCCACCTACACCGAACTTAGTCTCGTAGGAAGCGGCACTGGCACCGTTGACAATCCTGTAAGCAGCGGCTCTACGACGACTTCAACTTTCGTCGTCCCCTCCTACGGCAGCAACTACTACATCTGCTACGGCGAAGACCCGACCTTGGCATTCACCGTGACAACAACGAGCAACGACGAGCAGATTACCCTTACCACCCTCACCGAGGGCACCAGCGGTCAGCAGTGGACGGCGAAGCAGGGCTCTTACTCCACCTCTTATCCCTACCATTTCGTCAGCGTATTGTCATCAAAGGCGCTCGACCTTGCTGGCAACGACGCCAGCAAGATGCCCCTTCAGTGGACATCGGAGAACGACTACAACGGCGGACAAGCGAATGGCAACCAAGAATGGAAACTCGTGTCTGCCGACGCTACGGCTCACACCTATTATATTTGTGCGACATTCAATAACACGGTTTATTACCTCACCTTCGA
>CAVBBO010000032.1:0-22019 GCA_963593695.1 Escherichia coli
CCAATATCTTTGCTGAACTACTTCGACCTATACCATAAATATAAGTCAATGCGATCTCGCCACGCTTGTTCTGGGGCAAGTCTACTCCAACAATTCGTATTGCCATTAGTTGAAATAAATTGAATAAAAACTTAACTTTTTGTTTAAATAACGCGTTGTTTTTGCTTAAAAGCGTACAAAAGTAATAAGAAAACTTCAAACAGCTTTCTCATTACAAATAACTTTACGCAATTTTAACGTTTAGCCCTGACGCTGCTTCATCTTAGGGTTCTTCTTGTTGATGACGAAAAGGCGACCCTTACGACGAACTATCTTGCAATCGGCTGAACGCTTTTTGATGGATGTTCTTGTCTTCATATTTGTAAGTATAAAAAATATGATGTTCTATTTATATCTGAACTCTATCCTTCCCTTAGTGAGGTCGTAAGGACTCATCGCAACCTTAACCTTGTCACCTGGGAGTATCTTAATGTAATGCAGACGCATCTTGCCCGAGATATTGGCGATGATTTGTACTCCATTCTCAAGCTCTACGCGAAACATGGCGTTGGACAAGCTCTCTATTACTGTGCCGTCCTGTTCTATTGCTGACTGTTTTGACATAAAATTTATTTAACCTTTATCAATGTTCCAAAGAGAGTGAATAGGTCGGTGATAAACACTCAACCTTGAAAAGGCTCTCCATCAGGATTCCAATGGAGAGCCAATCCTGTGTATCATTCATCTGTCCTTGGAAACATAAATCCAAAGACCTTATTAATATGCACTTACAGCGCCAGCCTTACGGGTGTGACCTGAATTCAACAGTCCATCATAATGGCGCATCAAGAGATAAGACTCAATCTGCTGCAATGTGTCGATGACGACACCCACAGAGATGAGGAGTGATGTTCCTCCGAAGAACTGAGAGAATGCCTGTTGAACGTTAAGCAAGCCTGCCAATGCCGGCATGATAGCTATGAAAGCGATAAACAACGAACCAGGGAGAGTGATGCGAGACATGACGGTGTCGATGTATTCGGCCGTGTCATGACCGGGCTTAATCCCAGGGATGAAACCGTTGTTGCGCTTCATATCCTCCGCCATCTGTTGAGGATTCAACGTGATAGCAGTATAGAAATAGGTGAACGCTACTATCAAGATCACGTAGACGATGTTATAGACAAGGCTGCGGTTATCCATCAAGTTACGTACAAGCCAACTTGATTCGCTACTCTGATACTGAACGATGGCCAATGGAATGAACATCAATGCCTGAGCAAAGATGATAGGCATCACGTTGGCGGCGAAAAGCTTCAGCGGAATATATTGGCGAGCTCCACCCACTTGCTTGTTGCCGACAAGACGCTTCGCATACTGCACAGGCACCTTGCGAGTGCCTTGTGTCAAAAGTATAGCAGCGCAGATGACAGCGTAGAGAATTAGAATCTCGGCGATAAACATCACAAGGCCACCACCAGAGATGGCTGTAAACCTTGAGCTGAGCTCCTGGACGAAAGCCTGAGGAAGCCTTGCGATGATACCAATCATAATGACCAATGAGATTCCATTTCCGACTCCCTTGTCAGTGATACGCTCACCCAACCAAAGGATGAACATAGAGCCTGCCGCGAGAATGATAGTTGCCGGAATCATGAAAACGCTCCAAGATATGCCGCTGGCAAGTGCCGAACTGGCTTGCATCTTGAGGTTGATAAGGTAACTCGGTGCCTGGAACAGCAGAATAGCTACCGTAAGCACACGAGTGTACCATTGTATTTTCTTCCGACCGCTCTCACCCTCACGCTGCATCTTCTGGAAGTAAGGCACAGCGACGGCAAGAAGCTGCATGACAATGGAAGCTGAGATGTAAGGCATAATTCCAAGCGCGAATATAGATGCGTTGGAAAATGCTCCACCAGAGAACATGTCCAGCAGTGACATCAAGCCACCCTTGGTTTGCGACTGAAGTTGATCAAGCTTGGCGGGATCAATACCCGGAAGCACAACGAATGATCCAAAACGGTAGATAGCCGTAAACAGGAAAGTAACGAGAAGCCTCTGACGAAGATCCTCAACCCTCCAACAGTTCTTTAGTGTCTCAATTAGCTTTTTCATTATTAAATTTTTGTTGCATTACCACCAACTGCCTTGATAGCTTCCTCAGCAGTCTTAGAGAAGGCGTTGGCTTCGACGTCAACCTTTGCTGTCAGCTCACCCTTGCCAAGGATCTTGACAAGCTCCTTGCCATTGGTAAGTCCAGCAGCCACGAGCTCCTCGATTCCAATCTTGGTGAGGTTCTTCTCCTCGGCGAGCTTCTGAAGGGTTGAGAGGTTCACTGCGAAGTACTCCTTGTGGTTGATGTTCTTGAAACCAAACTTAGGAACACGACGCTGCAAAGGCATCTGACCACCCTCGAAACCAATCTTTCTCTTGTAACCGGAACGAGCCTTGGCACCCTTGTGACCACGTGTAGATGTACCACCCAGACCTGAACCAGGACCGCGGCCGATACGACGACGTGAGTGAGTAGAGCCAGCTGCCGGCTTCAATGTATTTAATTTCATGATTACGTCTGTTTTAAAATGTTATTACTTAACGATCTCAACGAGATGGTGCACCTTGCGAACCATACCGAGATTGCTGGGAGTGTCCTCAATCTCAACAACTTGAGAAATCTTGCGAAGACCAAGTGCGAGAAGAGTTCTCTTTTGGTCTACAGGAGCGCCGATGCGGCTCTTGACTTGCTTTACTTTTATTGTTGCCATTGTTTATAATCCCATTAACCGTTAAACACTTTGTCCATGGCGATACCACGCTCACCTGCTACGGTGTAAGCGTCGCGCATCTTAGACAGCGCGAGCACTGTTGCCTTCACGAGGTTGTGGGCGTTTGATGAACCCTTAGACTTTGCAATCACATCAGTGATACCTACGCTCTCAAGCACAGCACGCATAGCACCACCAGCCTTAAGACCGGTACCCGCTGCAGCAGGCTTCAGGAGAACCTGAGCACCACCGAACTTAACCTCCTGCTCGTGAGGCACCGTGCCCTTGAGCACAGGAACCTTGAAGAGGTTCTTCTTGGCGGCATCAGTGCCTTTCTGGATAGCGGCGGTAACCTCACCAGCCTTACCAAGACCATAACCAATCACGCCGTTACCATCACCGACCACGACAATGGCAGCGAATGTAAAGGTACGACCACCCTTGGTAACTTTCGTCACACGGTTGATAGCAACCAGGCGGTCCTTCAATTCAGCGTCACTATTAACTCTTACTTTATTCATTGCCATAATCGATTAGAAATTAAGTCCACCCTTACGAGCAGCGTCAGCAAGAGCCTGAACGCGGCCATGATAGAGATAGCCATTACGGTCGAAGACCACTGACTCGACACCTGCAGCCTTGGCCTTCTCTGCCAAAGCCTCGCCAACCTTCTCAGCCTGCTGAATCTTAGGAAGTTTCTCCAAGCCTAAAGAAGAGGCAGAAGCGAGAGTCTTGCCCTCTAAGTCGTTAATCACTTGTGCATAAATCTGCTTGTTGGAGCGGAACACAGTAAGACGGGGACGCTCAGCTGTTCCCTTGACGTTCTTGCGAATGCGGAACTTTATCTTGATTCGTCTTTCTACTTTCTTTGTTGTCATGATTTCGTTGTCACTTTAAAAGTTACTTAGCTGCAGCTGTCTTACCAGACTTCCTGCGGATGACCTCACCCTTGAAGAGTACACCCTTACCCTTATAAGGCTCAGGCTTGCGGAAAGAACGAATTTTAGCACAAATAAGACCAAGCAGCTGCTTGTCTGCGCTCTCCAGCATAATCTGTGGGTTCTGGTTGCGCTCT
The DNA here is from genome assembly GCA_963593695.1 of Escherichia coli. Taxonomy (GTDB): domain Bacteria; phylum Bacteroidota; class Bacteroidia; order Bacteroidales; family Bacteroidaceae; genus Prevotella. Next base: position 3,823 of record CAVBBO010000032.1, read on the forward strand.
GACTTTGTCTCTACCTTCACCTCGCTAGGAAGCTGGAGGAAGATTGGGTGAGTGTAACCGAGAGAGAACTCAAGAAGATTACCCTGGTTAGAAACACGATAACCGACACCGACAAGCTCAAGATGCTTCTTGAAGCCCTCGCTTACACCAACAACCATGTTGTTGATCAGTGAGCGATAAAGACCGTGGAAAGCTTGCTTCTGCTTGTAGTCAACAGGGCTGTTCTCATCCACCTCAAGTGTGATTTGACCATCCTCCTGAATCATCTTGATTGAAGGATCAAGATACTGTGAGAGCTGACCCTTGGGACCCTTAACGGCAACAACGTTCTCCTTCGCATCGAAGTTGATTGTAACTCCTGCGGGAACACTAATTGGCAATTTACCTATTCTTGACATAACTTAAACCTCCAATTAATAGACGTAGCAAAGAACCTCACCACCGATCTTAAGGTCAGCGGCCTCCTTGTCAGTCATGACTCCCTTAGATGTAGACAGGATTGCGATACCCAGTCCGTTAATAACTCTCGGCATGTCCTTGTAACCGGTGTAACGGCGAAGGCCAGGTGTGGAAACGCGCTTCAAGCTCTTGATGGCGTTCTCCTTGGTTTGCGGATCATACTTCAAGGCAACCTTGATAGTGCCCTGAGGACCATCCTCAACGAACTTGTAGTTCAGGATGTAACCCTTCTCGAAGAGAATCTTCGTGATAGATTTCTTCATGTTTGACGCAGGAACCTCAACCACGCGGTGATGAGCCATGATTGCGTTTCTGAGCCGTGTCAGATAATCTGCTATTGGATCTGTCATAAAATAAAAATGTTTAATTAATCGGGACTACCCCGACAATATTAAATATGTGAGTGTCTCTTTTTTTACCTTTAGTTTAGTTGACAGTGGCGATGCTTCTTGCGGAAGCATCGTGCTGTCAACCAAATGGTGTTAGAGTGTTTACCAGCTTGCCTTTGTCACGCCGGGAATCAAGCCCTGCGAAGCCATCTCACGGAACTGGATACGTGAAATACCGAACTGGCGGATATATCCACGTGGACGACCTGTAAGCTTGCAGCGGTTGTGCTGGCGGATAGGGTCGGCGTTCTTTGGAATGGCCTGCAATTTGCGAGCAGCCTCATAAGCCTCTGCTACATCGTTTGAAGTAGCGATGATCTTCTTCAGGGCCGCGCGCTTCTCAGCATAGCGGGCAGCGAGCTTGGCACGCTTTACCTCGCGAGCCTTCATTGATTCTTTTGCCATATCTCTTAATCGTTTTTAGCGTTTTTGAAAGGAAGGCCGAATGCCTTAAGCAGAGCGAATCCCTCCTCATCAGTGTTGGCTGTTGTGACGAAAGTGATGTTCATACCCTGAAGGCGGTCCACCTGATCGATGTTGATCTCAGGGAAGATAATCTGCTCATCAATACCGAGAGTGTAGTTGCCGCGTCCGTCAAACTTGGAGTTGATGCCCTTGAAGTCGCGGATACGAGGAAGAGCGATCTTCACGAGACGCTCCAAGAACTCGTACATGCGCTCACGGCGAAGTGTAACCATTACGCCGATAGGCATCTTCTTACGAAGCTTGAAGTTGGCGATATCCTTCTTTGAGTATGTAGCCACGGCTTTCTGACCAGTGATGGCTGTGAGCTCGTTGATGGATACATCGATGATCTTCTTGTCCTGAGTGGCATCGCCAAGACCCATGTTGATGACGATCTTCTTCAAGACAGGAACCTGCATGGCAGAAGTATAGTTGAACTGCTCTTTGAGAGCTGGAGCTATCTGCTCGTTATACTGTTTCTTAAACTGTGCTGTATCCATTACTTGATCTCCTCCCCTGACTTTTTAGCGATACGGATGACATTCTTGCCCTCGTGCTTTACAGCGATGCGGGTAGCCTTGCCACTCTTAGGATCGATAAGGCTGATGTTTGAGATGTGAATAGGAGCCTCCTGCTTCACGATTCCTCCTTGAGGATTCTTTGCTGAAGGCTTCGTGCTCTTTGAAACCATGTTGACACCCTCAACGATGGCACGGTTCTCTTTCACAAGCACCTTGAGCACTTTACCCGTCTTGCCCTTGTCGGAACCGGCAATGACGATGACGTTGTCGTCTTTCTTGATATGTAACTTACTCATTACTTCTTTCATTTAAAGATTAAAGAACCTCAGGTGCGAGAGATACGACCTTCATGTTGACAGCACGCAGCTCACGGGCAACGGGGCCGAAGATACGGCTACCGCGAAGCTCACCAGCGTTGTTGAGCAACACGCAAGCATTGTCGTCGAAACGGATGTATGAACCATCTGCGCGACGGATCTCTTTTTTGGTGCGAACGACTAAAGCCTTAGATACCGCACCCTTCTTCAAGTCGCTGCTAGGCAGGACGTTCTGGACAGCAACAACTATGACGTCGCCTACGCTTGCGTAACGACGGCCTGTACCACCGAGCACACGGATGCACATTGCCTCACGAGCACCACTGTTGTCTGCTACTGTAAGTTTTGTTAATGCCTGTATCATAATTACTTAGCCTTTTCTACGATTTGTACTAATCTCCACCTCTTGGTCTTAGAAAGTGGACGAGTCTCCATGATTTGTACGGTATCGCCCATGTGAGCCTCGTTCTTCTCGTCGTGAGCGTGATACTTCTTCGTCTTCTGGACGAACTTACCATAAATAGGGTGCTTCTCCTTGAACTTAGCTGCGACTACGATGGTCTTGTCCATCTTGTCACTGATAACGACACCCTGTCTTACCTTTCTTAAATTACGTGTTTCCATTTGTGCCATTACTTGTTAAGTTCCCTTTCGCGAAGCACTGTCTTCATGCGTGCAATATCACGACGCGCAGCTTTGATCTGTGACGGATTCTCAAGCGGGGAAATCTGATGGTTGAGCTTAAGCTGCTTGTAAGCTGCCTCAGATTGCGCCAGCTTCTCGCGCAAGTCCTTGTCGGCGAGTTCTGTGATTTCTTTGATCTTCATTATTATGCGTTTTTGTCGTAATCACGACGGATGACGAATTTTGTCTTCACTGGGAGTTTCTGGGCTGCCAGGCGAAGGGCCTCCTTGGCCACTTCGAGGCTAACACCTTCCACTTCGAAGAGTATGCGACCGGGAGTGATCGGAGCCACCCAACCTGCTGGATCACCCTTACCTTTACCCATTCGGACGTCTGCAGGCTTGCGGGTGATAGGCTTGTCAGGGAAGATACGAATCCACACCTGACCCTCACGGTTCATGTAACGGTTGACAGCTACACGAGCTGCCTCGATCTGGCGGCTGTCCAGCCATATTCTCTCAAGGGTCTTGATGCCGAACGAACCGAAAGCCAGTTGCGTGCCGCGATGAGCGTTGCCTTTGTTGCCACGACCATCTTGCGGCCTTCTATATTTTACTCTTTTTGGCTGTAACATTGTAGATGATTCTTTTAGCGATTATTATTTCTACGGCGTCCGCCACGGTTGCGGCGATCACCATCGCGGCGTGAGCCACGTTCGTTACGTTCCTGCTGGAAGTTAGGAGCGAGCTCCTTCTTGCCATAGACCTCACCGCGCATGATCCAAACCTTGATACCAAGCAGGCCAACCTTTGTCAGGGCCTCTGTCTGGCAGTAGTCGATGTCGGCACGGAATGTGTGCAGAGGAGTACGACCCTCCTTGAACATCTCCTGGCGTGCGATCTCAGCACCGTTCAGACGGCCGGAAATCTGTACCTTGATACCCTCGGCACCTGCGCGCATTGTGTTCTGCACGGCCATCTTGATGGCACGGCGGTAAGCCATGAGGTGCTCGATCTGGCTTGCGATGTTCTCGCCTACGATTGTAGCGTCGAGCTCAGGGCGCTTCACCTCGAAGATATTGATCTGTATGTCTTTCTTGTAAAGCTTCTTCAGCTCCTCTTTCAACTTGTCAACGTCGTGACCAGCCTTACCGATGACGATACCCGGACGAGCGGTGCAAATAGTGATGGTAACGAGTTTGAGAGTACGCTCGATGATGATGCGTGAAACCTGGGCTTTCTCGAGACGCTTCTTCAGGTAAGTGCGAATCTGCTTGTCCTCTACGAGGTTGTCGCCGAAGTTCTTGCCACCGAACCAATTAGAATCCCAACCACGGATTATACCAAGACGGTTGCTTATTGGATTAACTTTCTGTCCCATTCTATTTAATCTTTATCGTCATTAGTTTTGGCATCCACGAACAAAGTGACGTGGTTAGAGCGCTTGCGAATTCTGTATCCGCGACCCTGTGGGGCCGGCCTCATACGCTTCATGGTTACGCCTTCGTCTACGAAGACCTTGCTGATGTACAGTTCTCCGTCCTCAGCCTTGCGATCGTTCTTGGTCTCCCAGTTGGCGATAGCAGAGCGAAGAAGCTTCTCCACGTCCTGAGCGGCACGCTTCTTAGAGAACTTGAGCACGCCAAGGGCACGGTTGACCTCCATACCACGAACCATGTCTACCACGTAGCGCATCTTGCGGGGAGAGGAGGGAACGCCAACGAGCTTGGCGAAGTATTGATTCTTACGGGCTTCTTTCAACTTTTCAGCCGCGTTATGTTTTCTTGCTCCCATTATGTTTGCTTGAATTTAATGCTTATCCCGATTACTTCTTGTTGTTTCCGGTATGACCACCGAAGCGACGTGTGAGAGCGAACTCTCCGAGGCGGTGACCTACCATGTTCTCAGTAATGTACACGGGGATAAATTTGTTACCGTTATGAACTGCGACAGTATGACCCACGAAGTCAGGTGAAATCATACATGCTCTGGCCCATGTCTTGACAACGCTCTTCTTGCCGCTCTCGTTCATGGCAAGGATTTTCTTCTCGAGCGAGACATTAATGTACGGGCCTTTTTTAAGTGAACGACTCATAATTTGCTCTGTGTTTTAAGTTACTTCTTTTTAGCCCTCTCGATAATGTACTTGTTCGAGAGCTTCTTCGGTGCACGAGTCTTGAGGCCCTTAGCGTACAAGCCCTTGCGTGAGCGTGGGTGTCCACCGCTCTGACGGCCTTCACCACCACCCATCGGGTGATCAACAGGGTTCATGACAACACCACGGTTGTGAGGACGACGACCGAGCCAACGTGAGCGACCAGCCTTACCCGACTGCTCAAGAGCGTGGTCTGAGTTGCCTACGCTGCCAACAGTTGCCTTACAAGCAGAGAGGATCTTGCGAGTCTCACCTGAAGGGAGCTTGATGACGCAGTAGGAGCCTTCACGAGAAGTAAGCTGAGCAAAGTTACCAGCCGAACGAACGAGCAAAGCACCCTGGCCCGGACGCAACTCGATGTTGTGGATCACGGTACCTACAGGGATGTTGGCAAGTGGAAGGGCGTTGCCAACCTCAGGAGCAGCATCAGCGCCTGACATGAGCTTGTCGCCAACCTTCAATCCGTTTGGAGCAATGATGTAACGTTTCTCGCCATCTGCGTAGAAGAGAAGAGCGATACGAGCCGAACGGTTAGGATCATACTCGATTGTCTTCACTACAGCAGGAACACCATCTTTCTCTCGCTTGAAGTCAATGAGACGATACTTCTTCTTGTGACCGCCGCCGATGTAGCGGACAGTCATCTTACCGGTGTTGTTTCGACCGCCGGTTGAACGCTTACCGTAAACGAGAGACTTCTCTGGCACGGATGCAGTAATCTCCTCGAACGTGCCAATAATCTTGTGTCTTTGACCCGGAGTGACCGGGTTGAATTTACGTACTGCCATTTCTTATTTTAGATATTGCTGTAAAAATCAATAGTGTCGCCGTCTTTCAAGGTAACGTAGGCCTTCTTGAACGCGCTCTTCTGACCGCGGATGAGACCTGCCTTGGTGTAACGGCTTGAGCGCTTGCCGGCGAAGCGTGCTGTGTTGACAGACTCGACCTTCACGTTGTAAAGGCTCTCTATCTCTTTCTTAATCTGGAGCTTGTCGGCCTCGGGACGAACGATGAAGCCATAGCGGCTTGCGTCCTTCTCCGTGATTTTGTTCTGTTTCTCTGTTACCAGAGGCTTAATGATAATGTTTGCCATTTCTTTCTTCCAAATTACTTGTTAAGCACGCCGTTGATCATCTCCAGGGAAGCCTCAGCTATCACGAGCACATCTGCGTTCAAAATTTTGTACGTATTGATGTTGTTTGCGCTCATAATCTCGGCCTTCTGCAGGTTGCGAGCGGACAAATATACATTTTTATTCACTTCTGGCAAAACCACGAGAGTCTTCTTGCCCTCGACTTTAAGATTTTTAGTAATATTTACGAAATCTTTAGTCTTTGGAGCGGCCATATCGAAGCTATCCACCACGATAATCTCGTTGTCCTGAGCCTTGTAAGAAAGGGCTGACTTACGAGCAAGAACCTTTACTTTCTTGTTCAGCTTGAAGCCGTAGTCGCGTGGCTTAGGACCGAAAACGCGTCCACCGCCTACGAGCACTGGTGAGTTGATGTCACCGCGACGTGCACCGCCGCCACCTTTTTGGCGACCGAGCTTGCGTGTAGAACCGCGATGCTCGCTACGCTCCTTAGACTTAGCCGTACCCTGACGCTGGTTTGCCAAATACTGCTTAACGTCGAGATAGATGACGTGATCGTTTGGCTCAATGCCGAAGACAGCGTCATTCAATGTAACCTTCTTGCCGGTCTCCTGACCGTTGATATTCAAAACGCTGAGTTCCATTACTTCTGAATTAAAACAGTTGAACCATTGTAACCTGCCGTAGAACCCTTCACGATAATGAGGTTCTGCTCAGGGATTACCTTTAACACTTTGAGGTTCTGGGTTGTCACCCTGTCGCCTCCCATTTGGCCGCCCATGCGCATGCCCTTGAACACCTTTGCGGGGTAAGAGCAGGCACCGATTGAACCCGGCTTGCGGAGACGGTCATCCTGACCGTGAGTAGCCTGTCCGACACCGCCGAAACCATGGCGCTTCACAACGCCCTGGAAGCCTTTACCCTTGGATGTGCCAACGACGTCAACAAACTCGGCACCGCTGAAAATGTCAACAGTGACAGTGTCGCCGAGGTTGTACTCCTCGTCAAACTTGAACTCGGCCAAGTGCTTCTTTGGTGTTGTTCCAGCCTTCTTGAAGATTCCTGTCATAGGCTTGTTGGTGCGGCTCTCCTTAGCCTCGCCAAAGCCCAGCTGATAGGCTTTGTAACCGTCCTTCTCGACAGTCTTCACCTGGGTAACAACACAAGGACCAGCTTCGATAACAGTGCACGGCACGTTTTTGCCGTCGGCACTGAAAACGGATGTCATTCCGATTTTTCTTCCAATTAATCCTGGCATCTCAGTTTAAAAAATTAAATAATAATATAATGTTGTTTTGTGTTCTCTTTAAGTGATACCCGCTTTTTCAAGCTCACAACACACTTAAAAAGAACCGCTCACTTCTTCTAAACTGAAGGCCAAGTTGCTCTAATTCAGCGTATTGATGGCTTCGAGCCAGCGCAATACCCACTTTTGCGGTGCAAAGGTACGACTTTTTGCGCTATCCACCAAGACTTTACGCCATTATTTTTCAAAAACTTTTTGGTTTAGAGCGTTTTGCGTTTCCGGAACGATTCTCTTGCAACGACCGTGACATTTGCTTGCCGGCGTATTCATAAATGAATTTCTCACGGGTCAAAAAGACCCCAAAAATCGTTGCGCAGCTATCGCGTCGGCTTTCCATTGGCATCGCGTCGGCTTTCCATTGAGATTCCATTGGCTTTCCATTGAGATTCCGATGGCTTTCCATTGAGATTCCGATGGCATGAAATCTGATTCAAAAATAAAACCCACACGAATCAAAAAAAGCTACTTTTTTTAATACGTGTGGGATGTAGTTGCAGGCACGAACAGCTCATTTTCTCAGGTGCCTCTTTATAATAGGTGTCATGTAGTCGGCGCAGCGCTCGAAGCCGAGGTCGGTGAAATGGATGCCGTCCACGGTGCCCTCGTTGTCGGAGCCTATCATATCGGCAGAAGACACGAAATACACGTTTTTGTCGCCAGCGGCGCGAAACTTCTTGTAATACTTGGCGAGAGTGGCGTTCTTCTCTTCTATTTCCTTTCGAGTCTTCGAGTTGAAACGCGTGGGTGGGAAGATGGGGTTCTCGACGAGAAGAATCGGCGTGTCGGGGTGCGCCTTGCGCAAGATGGAATAGAAGCGCTCTATCTTCTCGACGATCATATTGCTCGTGCAGTTGGGCAGCATGTCCATGATATAGAGCGAGGCATCGTGCTTGGCCATAATCTCGGCAACCTCCGGGTCGAGCCTGCCGTTGCCGCTGAACCCGAGATTCACCACCATGCGGTTGAGCCTGCGCCCGATGATGTTGGTCGCCGCCATACCTGGCCTTGAGGCGCATCCGCCTTGGGTGATGCTCGTGCCATACCACACTATCGGCTTGGTCTCGACGGGCAGCGCCACTTGTGGCTTGTATATCATCGCGGTTTCGTCGACACCTATCTCAAGCGAGTCGATGCCTTCGTAGAGGGGCAGGTAGAGCATGTACTCATGCTCGTTGCCGTCGAGGTTCTCTATCAGTTTCGACTTGTTTCTGATTCGCTCCATCGGCTTGGCGCTGTTCACGAACACCCACTGGTCGCCGCCTTGCAAGCAATAGAGGTCGAGACCGCGGATGCCCGTGGCGGTCATGTGGTTCATGTTGAACACCGAGCGGTTTTTCCATTTCACGCCAATCTGCCTCGCGTCTGTGCGGAAGCGCACTGCCATGCCCGCCGTGTTCTGGCCGAGACTCCATAGCTCGTCGCGCACCTTGCCTTTCAGCGAGTCGGGCAAGCGGGTGTACACGCGTGATTGGTCGGGCACCGGCTGACCGATGATCTTGAATTGTGTAGCATCGTGATAACGTAGCTGCGCCTTGGACGCGGAGCAGAGGGCGAGAAACAAGGAGAACAGCAGGCAGAATCTTTTCATGGCCATGATTTTTTAGATTAATGACGCAAAGATACATAATTTCACGCAAAAGTAAGTATTTTTGCAACTTACAAACATAAAATATGAACAAAACCAATATAAGACACGCAGTTTGGGGCAAGCTGAGGGGCAACCCCACAATGATTGAAGGCACAGTGTATTCGATGCTCATCATTTGCAGCATCTCACATTTCCTGAACGACATGATTCAGTCTATCATCCCCTCCATCTACCCCATAGTGAAGGATAAGTTCGGCTTCTCGTTTGCCCAAATAGGCATCATCACGCTGATCTTCCAGATGACATCCTCAATCCTTCAGCCATTCACGGGCCTTTACGCCGACAAGCATCCGCGCCCCTACGCCCTCTCGGTGGGCATGTGCTTCACCTTGGTGGGACTGGTGCTTCTCGCCTTCGCCGAGAACTATTTTCTCATTCTCTTGGCGGTGAGCATCGTTGGATTGGGTTCTTCTGTCTTCCATCCCACGGCATCGAGAGTGGCGCAGTTGGCATCGGGCGGCAAGAAGAGCCTGGCGCAATCCATCTTCCAGGTGGGCGGCAACGGCGGCTCGGCAGTGGGCCCATTGCTTGCCGCCCTCATCATCCTGCCTTTTGGCCAGCACGCCATCTCGTGGTTTGCCTTGGCGGCACTGTTGGCCGCCCTTATCATGGTCAGACTTGGTTCCTGGTACAAGGCGCGACTTGCCTATGTGGTGAAGCATCCGCAGAAACAGCCACTCCTCAACCACCACATCTCCAAGCGAGCCAAGTATGGGGCATTGACGATCCTCATCCTGCTGGTCTTCTCGAAATATTTCTATACGTCTTGCATCACCAGCTACTTCACATTTTTCCTGATAGACAAGTTCGGTGTTTCCGTGCGGGCATCTCAACTCTGCCTATTCGTCTTCCTTGCCGCCTTCGCCATTGGCACCGTGGCGGGCGGTATGCTTGGCGACAGGTTTGGCAGGAAATATGTCATCTGGTTCTCCATCCTTGGAGCCGCACCCTTCGCCATCGCCATGCCTTTCGCCAACTTCACGTGGACCCTCGTCTGCACCTTCCTCTCGGGGCTCATCATCGCCTCGGCATTCTCGTCCATAGTGGTTTATGCCACCGACCTGATGCCCGACAAGGTGGGCCTTATAGCCGGCATCTTCTTCGGGCTGATGTTTGGCTTGGGCGGCTTGGGTTCCGCCTTCTTCGGCTGGCTCGCCGACAAGACCAGCATCGAGTTCATCTTCCGGGTGAGCGCCTTCCTGCCGCTCTTGGGTGTCATCGCCGGCTTCCTGCCCAACACACAGAAAGTGAAATAAAACGAAGCAGACTGTCAACATCCAATGTCGGCTCCGTCCATTCCCTGATATGGTTTACCGGAGGAATCGAGGCAAAAAGGTTGCTTCTGCGCATAGATAGCAAGAACACAGAAAAACGGTTTGTATATTATAGTTTCACCTTTCCTACAATTCCACAAATCACCGAACAAAATCTCTACAAACAACCGAACAGTTTGACCACAAACAACCGAACGAAAGCGCCACAAACAACCGAAAATTCGCTAAGAGTTTTGGGCATTTTAAAATATTGTTCGTAATTTTGCCCACAAAATCATATAGTTATGGCAAAATACAAACATCGCATAGCAGATAGCATCTTAGAACGAAAAGTTCTTGGGAAAGGAGCCGTTTAGAGTGCGATACGGTACTTCATAGGCACGATGGCAGTTATGCCCTTCTTGAAGTCAAGATAGGTGGTGAAGAACGAATAAATGAAGGAGCAGCCAATCTGCAGGCATTAGCCAACAACATCGACACCAACAAGATGCCAGCACCTTCATTCATGGCAGTTATCATTGGTGTTGGCAAGTATGCTTATCGAAGAAAAGATGGGGTGTATGTCATACCGATTGGTTGTCTGAAGGACTAAAACTAAAAATCCGCTTTGTCAACCTGAAGCCAACAAAGCGGATTTTCCAATATTGTGTATGTTACAACTCAAGCGGTGTTATTGTTTTACAGACGGTGTGAACCTGTATGTCACGGTGTATTTGCCTACAGGGCACCTGTACTGGTCGAGCACGGAGTCGCCACCGCAACTGTGGTTGCCTATGCCGCGCTGCCAATAGTCGAAGTGGGCGAACACCTGCGGTTTGCTCACGAGGTCGTAAGGATGCTTGCCACCGTAGAAGACATCATAGTTGAACTGCTCGTCGTCGACGTGCGACAGAGAGAACGATGCCAGCTTGTCGGTCTCCACGGAGAGCTTTGTGGTGCCGTTGTCGAGCGACAGGAAGCGCAGTCCCTGACGGTCGCCCATGGTCTGCGGCGCGCTCTGCTGTTCAAACATCTTGCCGACGGTGGTGGTGTAGTATCCGAGCAGCGAACCGCGCTGACGGTCAACGAAGTTGCTCTCGGGACCCTTGGCATAGTATTCCACGTTCTCGAAGCCTTCGGCAAACTGCATCGTGATGCCCATGCGGCGAGTGTCTGCCGACGAGTTGTCGTAGGTGACGCGCATGTCGACGGTGCCGTCAGGATAGACCGTATAGTCGATCACGTGGGTGTCGTTGCCGCCGGAGACAGTAGTCTGCACCTCTACGTTCTTGCCCACCTTGTGCGGAGCCATGGTGAGTTGCTTCTTGCCGCCGATAAAGCCTTCCTGCTTGTTTTCGTTCTCTGCAGTTCCTCCAGTAGCGCCGAGGCTGACGTTGTCGTTGGCTATGCGGCGGAAAGCATTGAAGTCGGGCCCTGCGCCTGGCACCACGAGCTTGGTACCGCCGTATGTCCATTCGGCGATGGTGCCGTTGTCGTTGAAGGCGATGGCGAAATTGTCGCCGGTGACGGTGTTGCCCTTCACCTTTATCTTTCCTTTCGGCGACAGTGGGGCGAGCGTGGTGTTGCGGCCCTCAATGAACTTAGGATCTGCCACTGACGGGCATGAGCCGTTGTCGTCTGCCGAGAGAGCGAACTGCTGGTCCACGACGTTATAGTTCTTCTCTGCCCATGTGGTGGCGTTCTTCAGTGTCAGGCTAAACGTGATGATGTATTCGTGTGCATCGTCCACGTCTGTGGTATACGGGATGTTTATCGTGGTGGTAGAGCCGGGCTGCGTCGATGGCACTGCCACAGACGATGTCTCCACGGCCTTTCCGTCCTTGAGCACCGTATAGCGCAGCGCGAGGATGTCGGCCAGGTTGGTGAAGGCGTATTTGTTTTTCAGCGTGAGCTTCTTGCCCGCAAACGACACGAAGTCGACGTTGCGGTAGACATATTTCACCTCGGTGAGCTTCGGAGTCCACTCGCGGCCCGGGGTGATGATGCCGTTGCTCATGAAGTCGCCCTGGAAACCCTGAATGCCCTTGTTGAGCTTTGTATAGTCGTAGCCCGAGGTGTAGTAGTGCAGGCCCGTCTTCTCGTCGGTGAGAGGCTGCTTGTTTCTGATGCGCCGTGTGTCGTAAATGCCCTGGTCTACCCAGTCCCAGATGCATGCTCCGACGATCGACTTGCTGCTTTCTATGATGTCCCAGTACTCCTGCAGGTTTCCTACAGCCTGTCCCATGGCGTGTGCATACTCGCAGATGAAGTAGGGCTTGCCGTTGAGACCGTCCTTGAGACTTTCCACGACCTTTATCTTCGGATACATGTTGCTGCCGAAGTCGGAGTATTTCTCGCCGTGGTGGTAGCCTTCATAGTGAACCAGGGCATCGCGTCCCGGCAGAAGTTTCTTCACGCAGTCGTAGGTGGCTTGGAAGTTGACGCCGCCACCGCTCTCGTTGCCCAGCGACCAGAACACTATGCTCGGGTGGTTGCGGTCGCGCAGCACCATGCGCTCGGTGCGGTCCACATAGGCAGCCTCCCATGTGGAGTCGTTGGACAGGCCCTGGTTGTTGTGGCACTCCACATCTGCCTCGTCCATGCAGTAGAGACCATAGTAGTCGAACATGGCATACATCTTAGCCTGGCGAGGGTAGTGGCTCGTGCGCACTGTGTTGACATTGGCCTGCTTCATCAGCTGCACGTCGCGCAGCATGGTGGGCACGTCGATGGCATGACCATAGAGAGGATGGATGTCCTGAGTGTTGACACCCTTGAAGAAGATGCGCTTGCCATTGACAAGCATCTGCTTGTCTTCATTGATGCGCACGTCGCGGAAGCCGTATTTGGTGGAGAACACCATCTCCTCGCCACCGGCGCTCATCTGCTTCACGATGACCGTGTAGAGATAAGGGGTCTCGCTGCTCCATGGGGTAAGTTTTGCTATGTGGCCCATGTCTACGGTGATGTCTTTCTTCTTTGTCTTCTTGTCGACGCTGACCGTTGCCTTCTGTGTGGCAACCGTCTTGCCCTCGCCGTCGACGAGCGTCACCTCTATCTGCTTGCTGGCCTTTTCGCCCGTGGCATTGTCGAGGGTGAGGTTCACCTGCATTGATCCGCTCGTGTAGCCGTTGTCAAGCGTTGACGTGATGTAGTGGTCGGAGACGTAGGTCTTGGGCGTTGCCACGAGATACACGTCACGGTGGATGCCTGCCAGGTGCCACATGTCCTGTCCCTCAAGATAGGAACCGTCGCTCCAGCGGTAGACGCGCACAGAGATGTTGTTCTCGCCAGTGCGCAGATACGGGTTCGCGTCAAACTCGGCATCAGTGTTGGCACCCTGCGAGTAGCCCACGTACTTGCCGTTTATCCACACTGCGATGGCGCTGCATGCACCGTCGAAATGCAGGGTGACGCGCTTCTTGTCCCATCCTTCTGGCAGAGTGAAGGTGCGGCGGTAGGAGCCCAAGGGGTTGGCGTCGAAGTTGTCGGGGATGGCCGTGATGTACGGAGGATTGTTCTTGAACGGATAGCCCACATTATTATATACAGGCACGTCGTAGCCCGCCATTTCCCAGTTGAGCGGCACCTTGATGTCGTCCCATCCGCTCACATTAGCATTGTCGGCATAGAAATCGTCGGCCTCCGGCTTGCCCTTCTTCCAGTCGCTTGTATACTTAAACTTCCACGTGCCGTTGAGCGACATGTAGTCGGCCTTCTTTGGTGTCAGCCATGGCAACGCATAGCATTCGTCGCTCTGCATTGAGGCTGTGGTGGAGTATGGGATGAAAGTGGCGTGGGCACTCAGTTTGTTGTCTTCAAACTTGTGTTGGTCTTCAACCCACGAATCGGAGAAGGTGGCGCACGCAGTGGCATTGAGTTTCGTCACGGCTTTGGCTTGACGAGCCTGCCGTGCGGCTTTCGCCTTGGCCGCCGTGCCTTGTGCCTGCACCGCGAAGGGCGCAAGGAGCATGCAGATGCTGATAAAGTGGTACTTGTTCATATGTAGCGATATAGGTTTGGTTTGCCATGCACGTTGCCTTTGGAGCATTGAAGGCATATCTGTTTGCAAATTTACATAAAAAAGTGGGCAACATGTTGTTTTTTTGCATACTTTTGTAAGCAGAATATTAAAATGTGAGCGGATGAAGCATGCCGGGGCGGCCGTGGAGCTTGCTCGCAGACCAGACCACTCACAAAAAAAGCAACCAAACTGGAAGAGACCTCCGTGAATGGTTGCAAAAAACAGAACTAACAATTATGAGAAAGAAATCAAGGGAGATGAATGAGCAGTGGGCCGTGGACGTGATGCGCCGCGCTCCGTATATAACCGTGAGTTTCGTTGATGCCGAGGGCAAGGCATACGGCTTGCCCCTTTCGCTGGCGTCGGACGATGACGTGCATTGGTATTTCCATTGCGCGTTGGAGGGCAAGAAGCTGGATGCCATAAAGACGCACCCGGAGGTTTTCCTCTCTGCCGTGACGCGATGCACCCCTACCGTGGGTCCGAAAGACGGCGAGTTTACGATTCAATACAAGTCTGCCACCGCCGTGGGGACTGCGGAACTGGTGGAAGACGATGAGGAGAAGATCCATGGCCTACGCCTGGTCTGCGAGCGTTTCCTGCCCGACCACATGGATGCCTTCGACAGCAGCGTCGCCCGGTCGCTCGGACGAACGGCGGTGGTGAGGATTACACTGACCGAGCCTGCCGTTGGAAAGCGCAAGCAATATGACAAGAACGGTGAGGAAATGAAATACGGAAGGATGGAATAAACCTATCAATAAAACAGAAACAACATGAACATACAACTCGCACGGCTGATGCAAGCAATGATCAGCTACGACAGTGGCGACGTGCCACGCATACAACATTTTGTGAAAGTGCACGACTTCGCCGCTACCATCGGCGCGTCAGAAAACCTGAACGAAGAGACACAATTCGTACTTGAGGCGGCAGCCATTCTCCACGACATCGGCATCCACCCTGCTGAAGCCAAATATGGCAACTGCAACGGCAAGGCGCAGGAAGAGCTGGGACCCGACGAGGCACGCAAACTGTTGCAGGAAGTGGGGGGCTTTACCGACGCGCAAACAGAGCGCGTCTGCTGGCTCATCGGGCATCACCACACCTACAGCAACGTGACCGCCGCCGACCACCGCATACTCCTGGAGGCCGATTTCCTCGTCAACTCATTCGAAGACCACATTTCTCCCGACGGCATCGTCAAGTTCCGGGAAAAGGTGTTCCGATCTGCCCTTGCCATCGACATGCTTAACAAGATGTGGGGGTTGTCCTAGACGGCTTTTCCGCCATCCATGCCCATGGGCTCCCCCATCTCTCCGGTATGCTTTACATATTGTTCTTTGGCCCTGACCTGTCGCGGCGACATGCCAAGCTCCCTCCTTACATACTTGCCAAAGAAGGAAAGGTTCTCAAAGCCAACCTCGGCGGCTATCTCCTTGACGCTACGGTCAGAGGAGGCGAGCATGTTGCGGACGTAGTTGAGGGTTACACTGTTTATCAGTTCCGAGGCTGTCTTGCCAACCTGTTTCTTGCATATGGCCGACAGATATTTGGGCGTGATGCATAGCTTGTCGGCATAATAGCCCACCTCGCGGCGGCGCGGGAACTCGACAGAGACGAGCGAGACAAAACGCTTGAAGATCAGTTCTGCCGAGGTGCAGTTGGCACATGACACTTGCTGGTTGAGCATAGGGGCGATGTTGTCGTAGAACTCAAACACAAACGACTGCAACAGCAACTTCAGTATCTGATCGTGATGGGGCAAGTGGGGTTCGGCAAGTTTGTGCTTCAGAAACTCATAGTCGGTCAGGAAGTGTTCTGCCTCGTTGTCTTCAAGGTGCAGCAACGGATTCTCACGGATGATGAGTCCTGCCTCCCAAATGTTGCCGCCAATAATGAATATGCTCTCGAAATAGGCAGGCGACATGAGCAGACCTCGGCACTTGAAATCGCAGCTCACCATGGCATTCTGTATGAACTGGTTGGGATTCGCCAGCACCATGTCGTTCTTTCCAATGTGATATTCCCTACCCTCTATCTTGCACGATGCCTTTCCTTCAAGACACAGGATTACCACATAAGCCTCAGCGTGCACATTTTCTGCCGGCAAGTCTCCTAGCTCGTCGAACACGGCAATGTCCTTGTCGGTGAGTTGCTCCATGCGCAGCCGGCACTCCTCCTCGGTAATGCCACCGCGTCCCACCCGAAACAATATCTTTTCCTTTGAAAAGACTTCTTCGTCTATTATCTTCTTCTCCTGCATTTCCATATCTGGCATATTGCTACGTCATTGTCTGTTCAGGTGCAAAATTATCAATATCCGCCGAATTACGTTGTGTTACCTATTTCCTTTTTATGTCCTAAACTGCGCTACTTTGCCCCACAGTAGACTTATCGGACACTTTATAAGACATGACATGTCCGATAAATCCACGCAAAAGCAGTTGTTTTGCACCCGAATTTAGGAAAACACGAACACATACAAAACACACGACATGAGAAATATGAAGAAAAGAGAAGCCATGACGGGCGGCATGCAGCTTGCCCCAGTGCGCACGTTTGCAGCCTTAGCGCTGGTATCGTTGTTCCTCGCAGGCTGTGGCAAGAAGCAGGAGGCGCAGACAGCGGTGCAACCAATGACGGTGAAGGTGAAGGAGATGACCGTGGGGACGGACAGTCACATGATGGCATCGGGTTATGGTTATTCGGGAACGGTGGAGGAAGAGAACGGCGCCTCGCTGAGTTTCACCACGGGCGGCACCATCATGCAACTCAAGGTGAAGGTGGGCGACCACGTGCGCAAGGGACAACTCATCGCCACGGTAGATCCCACGCAGGTGAGAAACAGTTACGACATGGCGCATGCCACCAAAATGCAGGCCGAGGATGCCTACAGGCGCATGAAGCAACTCCACGACAAGGGTAGTCTGCCCGAAATCAAATGGGTGGAGGCGCAGAGCCAGCTCCAGCAAGCCGTATCCGCAGAGAGCATCGCCAAGAAGAGCCTTGCCGACTGCTCGCTCCATGCTCCCTTCAGCGGTGTCGTCTCCGAGAAGTATGCCGAGGTGGGGCAGAATGCAGCTCCAGGTGTGCCCATCGTGAAACTCGTCACCACGAAGGTGCTGAACGTGAAGATTTCAGTGCCGGAGAGCGAGATGGCGAACATCCATATCCGCCAACGGGCAAGGATTCTAGTTCAGGCACTCGACGGCAAGCAATACGGGGGGTATGTAATAGAAAAAGGTGTTATCGCCGACCCTGTGTCCCGTTCTTATAGCGTGAAGATTAGGGTGGAGGGCACGGACAACGCCTTGCTTCCGGGTATGGTTTCGCAAGTGAGCTTGGGTAAGATTTCCCAGACATCTCCTTCTCATGGAAGTGTTGCGCCCATTGTCATCCCCGCCCACCTCGTTCAGCTTGCCGACGACAACTCCAACTTTGTATGGGTGGACGAGGGAGGCAAGGCAGCGCGCCGCACCATCGTCTGCGGTGAGTACAGCAGCAACGGCGTGAGCATCGCGAGCGGACTGAAAAGCGGTGACAGGGTCATCGTTGAGGGACAACAGAAAGTATGTACGGGGATGAAAGTGAAGAGTGAAGAATGAAGAAACGAAATATAGTGGAATGGGCGATGCACTACCGCCAAATCATCATCGTGGTGGTGTGCTGCCTCGTCGCTTTCGGCGTGTATAGTCTGCCGAACATGCGCAAGAATGAGTTCCCCGACTTCACCATCCGCCAGGGCATCGTGGTGGCTGTGGCTCCCGGCAACACCGCTGAGGAGATGGAGCAGCAGGTGACCAAACCTCTGGAGAACTACATCTTCTCCTACAAGGAGGTGAAGAAAGAAAAGACTTACTCCATGAGCCGTGACGGCATCGTATATATACAGGTGCAGCTCAACGACGAGCTGAACAACAAGGACGAGTTCTGGTCGAAGT
>CAVBBO010000033.1:0-95952 GCA_963593695.1 Escherichia coli
TCGAGACCTATAACCTCTACAACGGCGAGCCAATGACGCTCGTGATGGCTGAGGCGTTGGTTGGTTCTTACCTCAAGGCCGACCAAGAATGCAAGGAGGGTGACCTCCTGCCATTCGACAAGGAGAAGAAGCAGTGCCCATGGCGCATCATCGACCACATGAAGGGTGCAGACCTCGAAGGCTTCCACTACGAGCAGCTCATGCCTTGGGTGAAGCCATGCGAGAAGGTGGACGCTTTCGCTCCTGCCTTTGTGACAGAATATGCCGCTGCACATCCAGAGAAGGTGTTCGCCTCTGATGACGGCCGCGACAAGTTCGTGGAGATGGAGAGCGAGGCTTTCCGTGTGATCCTCGGCGACTATGTGACGACAGACGACGGTACGGGCATCGTGCATATTGCTCCTACTTTCGGTGCCGACGATGCCAAGGTGGCGAAGGATGCCAACATCCCTGCCCTCTACCTTATTAATAAAAAGGGCGAGACACGTCCGATGGTGGACTTGCAGGGCAAGTTCTATGTCTTGGAAGACCTCGACGACAATTTCATCGCCGCTTGCGTAGACAAGGAGGCTTATGCCCACCACGCCGGCGACTATGTGAAGAACGCCTACGACCCACAGTTCAATGTGGACGGCGTATGGGACAAGAAGGCTTCCGACAAGGCCGAAGACCTCAACATCGTGCTCTGCTACGAGCTGAAGCAGGAGGGCAAGGCCTTCAAGAGCGAGAAGCACGTGCACAACTATCCCCACTGCTGGCGCACCGACAAGCCCATCCTCTACTATCCCCTGGACAGCTGGTTCATCAAGGACACTGCCCGCAAGGAGCGCATGGTGGAGCTGAACAAGACCATCAACTGGCAGCCCGAGAGCACAGGAACAGGCCGCTTCGGCAACTGGCTTGAGAACCTGAACGACTGGAATCTCTCCCGTTCCCGCTTCTGGGGTACACCGTTGCCTATCTGGCGCGACGAGAACCGTGGCGAGAAGTGCATCGGCAGCTTGGAAGAGCTTTACAATGAAATAGAGAAGGCTGTAGCCGCAGGCGTGATGCAGAGCAATCCGATGAAGGATAAGGGCTTTGTGGTGGGCGACTACAGTCAGGAAAACTATGACAAGGTAGACCTCCACCGTCCATACGTTGACAACATCGTATTGGTGAACGACGAGGGCAAGCCCATGCACCGTGAGAGCGACCTGATAGATGTGTGGTTCGACTCAGGCTCCATGCCTTATGCCCAGCTCCACTATCCGTTCGAGGGTGAGATGGCACGTGGCACGGAGGCAGACCGTGAGGCTCTTATCCACAGCACCTACGAGGGCTACGCCATTCCGCCTAAGTTCTATCCCGCCGACTTCATCAACGAGGGCGTGGACCAGACACGCGGATGGTTCTTCACCCTGCACGCTATCGCCACGATGGTGTTCGACAGTGTGGCATTCAAGAACGTCATCTCCTCTGGTCTTGTGCTCGATGCCAAAGGCAACAAGATGAGTAAGCACGTGGGCAACGTGACCGACCCATTCGAGATGATAGGCAAGTATGGTGCTGACCCAGTGCGCTTCTACATGATGACCAACAGCGAGCCTTGGGACAACCTCAAGTTCGACCCCAACGGCGTGGACGAGACGCGTCGCAAGTTCTTTGGCACATTATATAATACATACAGCTTCTTCGCCCTCTATGCCAATGTGGACGGTTTCGACCCACAGGCGGCACAGGTGCCCACAGAGAAGCGCCCGGAGATTGACCGCTGGATTCTCTCCTCGCTCAACACCCTCGTGAAGGGCGTGGACAAGGAGCTTGCAGGCTACGACCCGACACGCGCCGGCCGACTGATTGATGCTTTCGTCAACGACGACCTCTCCAACTGGTACGTCCGTCTGAACCGCAAACGTTTCTGGGGCAAGGAGATGAGCGAGGACAAGCTCAGCGCTTACCAGACGCTCTATACCTGCTTGATGACCGTGGCAAAGTTGCTCGCGCCATTCGCTCCTTTCTATGCCGACGAACTCTACAAGGATTTGGGCGGCGAGCTGGAGAGCGTACACTTGGACAAGTTCCCCGAGGCAGACAACGCAGCCGTAGACCACGACTTGGAGGAGCGCATGGCCATTGCCCAGAAGATAACCTCAATGGTATTGGCATTGCGCCGCAAGGTGAACATCAAGGTGCGCCAGCCGCTCCAGCAAATCATGATTCCAGCCGTGGATGAGACCCAAAAGGCTCACATAGAGGCGGTGGCAGGATTGCTGAAAAACGAGGTCAACGTGAAGGATGTGAACTTCATCGAGGGACAGGGCATTCTGGTCAAGAAGGTGAAATGCAACTTCCGCGTCATGGGCAAGAAGTTCGGTAAACTCATGAAAGGAGTTGCCGCCAAGATGAACGGCTTGTCACAGGAGGAAATCGCCGCCCTTGAGAAAGAAGGCTCCATGGCGTTTGAGATAGAAGGCAATCCCGTCACCGTGGACGCTGCCGACGTGGACATCATCTCTGAGGACATTCCAGGATGGCTCGTCAGCAATGACGGCAACCTCACTGTTGCACTTGAGGTGGAATTGACTCCTGAGCTGAAAAACGAAGGCATGGCGCGCGAGCTCATCAACCGCATACAGAACATCCGTAAGGACAGCGGATTAGAGATAACGGACCGCGTGAAGCTCACCGTGGCTCCCAACGAGGCCACCGACGCGGCTATCGAGGCGTTCGGCGACCTTATAAAGAGTCAGGTGCTCGCCAACTCCATCACCATCGCCAACAACGACGGCACGGAAGTGGACATGGATGAGTTTAAGCTGAACATAAAGGTCGAAAAAGACTAATAACCAGTCGTCATGCAAGTAAAGCGTTATTCTGACGAGGAGCTCGAAGAGTTTCGTGAAATTATCAACAAAAAGCTTAAGGTCGCTAAGCAAAGCTACAACGAAGCCATGGCGGCCTTAAGCAACAAGGGTAACAACACGGACGCTGACACTGCCCCGACATTTCATATCCTTGAAGAGGGCACGGAGATGATAGAGCGAGAAAACCTCATACAAAAGGCTCAACGCGAATACAAGTTCATACAGTCGCTCGAAGCTGCCCTCGTCAGGATAAATAACAAGACATACGGCATCGACCGTGTCACAGGGGAATTGATACCCAAGGAGCGGTTGCGCCTTGTGCCTCATGCCACACTCAGTGTCGCCACTAAAAACGCGAGAAAGAAGTGAAGAGAAAAGGACTTCTGGCATGGATCATTATCGCTGTCATTCTCATAATCGACCAGCTGATAAAGATTCATGTCAAGACAACAATGGCCTTAGGTGAGTCTGTAAGGGTCACCGACTGGTTTTATATCACATTCATAGAGAACAACGGAATGGCTTGGGGCATGACTTTTGTCAACAAGCTCTTCCTTAGTGTGCTACGCGTCGTAGCTGTTTGCGCCATCGGCTGGTTTATCTGGCAAGTGGTGCGACAAAAGGGAAGGACTGTTTTCGTTGTCTGCCTCTCCATGGTATTGGCAGGCGCGGCAGGCAACATCCTTGACTCCATGTTTTACGGACTTTGTTTCACGGCCTCCACTCCCTACAGCGTGGCATACTCTGTGCCATTCGGTTCAGGCTACACAAGCTTCCTCATGGGTAAGGTCGTGGATATGTTCTATTTTCCTATCATCCACAGCACTTGGCCCACATGGATGCCCTTGGTGGGTGGTGAGAGTTTCACCTTCTTCTCGCCAGTGTTCAACTTTGCCGACGCCGCCATCACGACTGGTGTCATCTGCTTGCTGCTGTTTTGCTCAAATGATCTCTCAACCATTGGGAAAACCATCGACACTGCTCGCGGAAAGCAACCTGCAGCGGAAGAGGACAGGGAGAAAACAAACGCCGTGAAAGGCACGAAGAAAGAATAAGCCATGAGAAAGACATTGTTTTTCTTTATTGCCATGATCGTTGTCGGAGCCTTTGTCATGAGCTGCGACAACCGTCCATCTATCATCTCCTCTGGAGAGATGGAAAAGATTCTCTACGACTATCACCTTGCCGACGCCATGGCTCAGCAATCCGACGGAGGGTATGAGAAGAACGCCTTTGAGTATCGTGCCGCGGTGCTCAAGAAATACAATGTCACACAAGGCGACTTCGACTCGTCAATGGTATACTATATGCGCCACACCAGTGAACTGCACACGATGTATCAGCACATCTCCGACCGTATGCAGGAGGAAGCAAGCAGGTTGGGCGCAAGTTCATCAAGCGGCATTACCGCCGCTGGCGACTCTGCCGACGTATGGAATGGCGAGAGGACGTTGACGCTCATACCCAACGAGCCTTACAACCTCTACTCTTTCAACCTCACCCCTGACACGACATTCCACAAGGGCGACAAGTTGCTTCTCAATTTCAAGTCCGACTTCATCTTCCAAGACGGAATGCGAGATGGCGTCGTCGTGCTTTCGGTCGTCCTTGGCAATGACAGCGTGACTTCTAACGTGTCGCACATCTCTTCGTCCATGCCAATATCGCTGATGATTTCCGACAACGACAGCCTTGGAATCAAGAAGATACGCGGATTCTTCATGTTGTCGAAAAGCATGGATGCCAACACGTCTTCCACAACGCTTAAACTGATGAGCATTCACGACATCCAGCTCATCAGGATTCATCCCGCGAAACCCGTGAATGGCAATGTGCCAAAGACTCCAACCGATGGCAGGATTCCTGTAGACGCCAATGTCCCGGATTCGGAAAGGATGAAGCCACAAGTGATGCGATGAGGACAGACCAAGGGGCTTGTCATCAAAAAAACGAACATAGAACGAGAAATACAGACAAAACTAACAGGTAAAGAATATGAGAAAACAAATACTAAAGGCTTTCTTCGCGACTGCTTTCTTCACGACAATGGCGACAGCAGCATCCGCGTGCACCAACTTCATCGTGGGCAAGGGCGCTTCTACCGACGGCTCGGTGATATGCACCTACAACGCCGACGACTACGGCATGTTTATCGGGTTGGCACACTATGCCGCCGGCACGCACCAGAAAGGCGAGATGAGAAAGGTAATTGATTGGGACACAAAGAAATATCACGGTGAGATTCCTGAAGCCCCCGTCACCTATAACGTCATTGGCAATATCAATGAGTTTCAATTGACTATTGGTGAGACAACATATGGTGGCAGAGAGGAGATGGTCGACACTACGGGCATCATCGACTATGGCTCGCTCATCTATATCGCCCTGCAGCGCTCAAAGACCGCACGTGAAGCTATCAAGGTGATGACATCTCTCGTTGAAAAATATGGCTACAACTCTGAGGGTGAGACATTTACCATCTGCGACCCCAACGAGGCCTGGATAATGGAAATGATGGGTTGCGGTGGCGACAAGAAGCAGAAGGTGGTTTGGGTTGCAGTGCGTGTGCCCGACAATGCCATCTGTGGCCATGCCAATCAGAGTCGTGTCGGAGTGTTCTCACAATATGAAACAGAAGTGCTCCACAGCAAGAACGTTGTCAGCTTCGCACGCCAAAAAGGTTGGTACAAAGGCTCGGACAAGGATTTCTCTTGGAAGAACACTTACGCCTTCCCCGACTTCTCCGGCCGACGCATATGCGACGCGCGTGTATGGAGCTTCTTCAATCACCACAAGGACATGAGCCGCTGGCTGCCTTGGGCGATGGGAAAGGACAAGAATGCAGAAGACATGCCTCTTTGGATTGTCCCCGACAAGAAACTCAGTGTGCAAGACGTGGAAGCAGACATGCGCGACCATTATGAAGGCACAGAGCTGTCGGTTGCGGATGGCAAGGATATGGGTGGCGGAATATGGCAGATGCCGTATCGTCCAACTCCTCTGATTTTCAAGGTGAATGGCAAGAGCTATTTCAACGAGCGCCCAACCTCAACACAGCAAACCGGTTTCTCTTATGTCTCGCAGATGAGATCTTGGTTGCCACGCGAGATCGGCGGCGTGCTATGGTTTGGCAATGACGACGGCAACATGGTTGCCTATACACCAATATATTGTGGCAACAAGGTTCAGCCAGAGTGCTACAATACACCAGGAGCCGATGCCGTGACATTCTCCATGAAGAACGCCTATTGGGTTTGCAACTGGGTGAGCAACATGGTCTACCCACGCTACTCTATGATGTTCCCAAGCCTGAAGGAGGTTCGCGACAGTTTGGAGGCAAGCTATTTTGCCAACCAAGAAGCAGTGGAAGCGAAGGCTGCCGAGCTGTATAAAGACAACAAGGATGCAGCCATAGAGTATCTCAACGGCTACAGCAACCAGAAAGCGCAACAAATGCTTGAGCGTTGGCGCCAGCTGGCATTCTACCTTATCGTGAAATACAACGACATGACCGTCAAGCCTGAGGCTGACGGCAAGTTCACACGCACGCCTGAAGGCATTGGGGCAGCCGTGAAACGCCCAGGCTATCCAGACGCATACAAGGAGAGGCTAGTCAAGGAGACTGGCGACAAGTTTGAGGTACCCCAAGACTGACATTGGCACGATGGGGTGACAGACGGATAAAGGACAGGTCAAAGACCATGCTGAATATGGAGCAGAAAGAGATCACTTTTGATAAATTCATTCGTTGGAGTGGCATAACCTTGTTGGTTTTTGCCGCAATATTGCTTGTCAACTATCTCAGCGGAGTGCTCATTCCTTTTTTCGTGGCATGGCTCTTTGCTTACCTGCTCTATCCCATCGTGAAGTTTATTGAGAACAAGCTCCACCTGCACGTGAGGGCCTTGTCCATCATATTGACGTTTATCTTCGTCTGTTCTATCATCGGCCTGCTTGTCTGGCTGATAATACCGCCGATGATAGAACAGTTTCAGAAGCTCTACGAGATACTTGCCAACTGGTTGCACGAGAGCACGCACACCAACAACATCTCGGCTTGGCTCTCTGAGAAAATAACCGAGAACCAACACCAGATAGAAAGGTTCTTGAAGAGTGGCGACTTCGTCAATACGCTCAAGACGACAATGCCAAAGCTTTTCAACGTGCTTGGAAAGACTGCGAATATCGTAATGAGCATCGTGGCATCGCTTATCACGCTCCTCTACACATTCTTCATCCTGCTCGACTATGAGTTTCTGACCTTCAATTGGATTCGCATCTTCCCCAAGAAGCACCGGCCTTTCTGGCACGAGCTCGCCAAAGACGTAGAGAGGGAACTCAACAACTACATCCGTGGTCAAGGCACAGTGGCTTTCTGCATGGGAGTAATGTTTTGCGTCGGCTTCACCATCATGGATTTCCCAATGGCCATAAGCCTTGGCATATTGATTGGCATTCTCGACCTGATTCCATACTTGCACACCTTCGCCTTGATTCCGACCGCGTTTCTTGCGATGCTAAAAGCCGCCGACACGGGGCAGAACTTCTGGCTTATCTTTGGCATGGCTGTGGGATTGTTCATAGTCGTACAGATAATTACCGACATGATTGTCACACCCAAGATCATGGGCAAGGCCATGGGGCTCAACCCTGCCATCCTCCTTCTCTCACTGTCGGTATGGGGCGCGTTGCTTGGCTTTATCGGCCTGATTATAGCCTTGCCGCTCACCACCCTCATCATCGCTTATTGGAAACGGTATGTCACCAAGGAGGAGGCAAGGACTACATCCATAGGAGCGGAAAACATGACAGACAAGGCGAAGGTCGCCCCTGAGACCATTGCCAATCAATAGAAACAAGAAGCAATTCTTATCACTACGGGATTCGCAAAAAAGCTTCAGCCCCGTTTCCTCATCCCACAAAGGGAAGAAGGAAATGGGGCTGAAGTTTTTTAGTATATGCACATGGCGTGCCTAAGCACGCCTGCGTGTTTTCTGACCTATAGCCAGTTCTCTTAGAGATCCCAACCAATGGCTGAAGCGCCAAGGACGGCTGCCGAACTGCCTTCAAGGCTGCTGAACAGGAACTTAGCCTTGCCCTTGAAGATAGAAAGCACGTGGCTCTCGAAACCTTCCTTGATGGGCTTCATGAGAAGGTCGCCTGCCTTTGTCATGCCACCAAAGAAGATGAATGCCTCTGGAGACGTGAAGGCTGCGAAATCGGCGCAAGCCTCACCAAGCATATGCCCTGTGAACTCATAGATCTCGTTGGCAAGCTTGTCGCCCTTGTTGGCGGCGATGCTCACGTCGAGCGAGGTAATCTTCTCCGGGTCAAGCTCACGCAAAACAGATGGAGTATCAGTCTTAGTCAACATCTCGCGTGCCGTGCGTGCCACGCCAGTGGCAGAGCAGTAAGCCTCCAGGCAACCCTTTCTGCCGCATCCGCAAGGACGTGCGTTCTCACCACGAACAGTGGTGATGTGGCCAAGCTCGCCAGCGAAACCGTCGCAACCGTAAACAACCTGTCCATTGACGACAACACCCGAGCCGACACCTGTGCCAAGCGTGATCTCAATGAAGTTCTTCATGCCGCGAGCGGCTCCATAAGTCATCTCGCCGACGGCAGCCGCGTTGGCGTCGTTGGTAAGAGCCACGGGAATGCCCAATTTGTCGGAGAACATCTTGGCCAAAGGCACAATGCCGTCGTGACCCCACTTTAGGTTAGGCGCAAACTCAATGGTACCCGTATAGTAGTTGCCGTTAGGCGCTCCGATACCCATCGACTTAATCTTCTCGATGCCGCCCACTTGGTCGATAATCACCTGAAGGGCCTCAACACAAGCGTCCACATAGTCATCCACTTTATCATAGACCTGAGTCTTCACGGCCGTAGTAACCTTGATGTCTCCACGAGAGTCGACAATGCCAAACACAGAATTTGTTCCACCGAGGTCAAGGCCAATGACATACGGTTTCATTACAGTTTCTTCCATAATAATATGTTTTTAGTCTGTTATAATTATAATATCTTTGTAAAGATTCTTATTGCTGCAAAGGTAGTAAAATATCAGAATAAAGACAGAAAACCTATGTTTTTTTTATAAATATTGACAGTATTTTTGCACATCAAATAAAGAATATGTATCTTTGCGCTAAGTTGTATTGATTATGACACAAGAAGAAGACATTAAGAATGCCGTCAAGGTACTCAGGGAAGGCGGCGTTATTCTCTACCCCACGGACACGGTTTGGGGTATCGGCTGCGACGCCACCAACGCCGAAGCCGTGGCAAAAGTTTACAAGATTAAGCAGCGCGACGATTCCAAGGCCCTCATCTGCCTTGTCGATAGCGACGCGCGCCTTCAGCGGTACGTCCGCAACGTGCCTGCCGTGGCATGGGACGTGCTCGAGCTGGCCGTAAAGCCGACCACCGTCATCCTCGACGGGGCGGTGAACCTCGCGCCAAACCTGATAGCCGCCGATGGCTCGATTGCCTTGCGCATCACGAAGGAGCCTTTCTCGCATGAATTGTGCTATCGTTTCCAAAAGGCCCTCGTGTCAACAAGTGCCAACATCAGCGGGGAGCCTGCGGCGCAAAACTATGGCGACATAAGCCAGGAACTGCTCGACAGTGTAGACTACGTGTGCTTCTCGCGCCGACAGGAGCACAAGCCACACACGCCAAGTTCCATCATCAGGTTGAAACCAGACGGGGAAGTCCAGATTATTCGTAAGTGAGATGCTGGAGAGGTTAATAGTTTGGGGAGAGCAACATCTCACAAGGCGTCAAGCGACATCCATCATCGCGTTTCTGATAGGCGTGTTAGCGTCGCTTGCCGCGTTCTCATTGCACAAGCTTATCGCCCTGATTCAGAAACTCCTTACAAACGATTTCGTGGCAGACAGTTTCAACTGGTTGTACCTTGTTTTCCCGGTCGTCGGCATTTGGCTTACCATGCTCTTTATAAGATATGTCGTGAGAGACAATATCTCCCACGGCATCACCCGTGTGCTATATGCCATATCCACCAAGCAGTCGAAGCTAAAGGCCCACAACTGCTGGACATCGCTCGTGGCGTCGGCGTTGACCATCGGCTTTGGCGGATCTGTCGGTGCCGAGGCTCCAATTGTGCTCACGGGCTCAGCCATCGGCTCTAATCTCGGGCGACTCTTCCACATGAGCAACAGGCAGCTGATGGTGCTTGTGGGCTGTGGCGCGGCGGCGGCAGTTGCCGCCATCTACAAGGCACCGATAGCGGGACTGGTGTTTACCCTTGAGGTGCTGATGATCGACATGAACATGGCATCGATACTGCCAATACTCATTGCCACCATCACCGCCGACGTGGTGAGCTACATCCTCGCCGGCAACGCTACCATGTTCACCTTCCAGCTCGACAGCGAATGGAATGTGGAGCGTGTGCCAGCCACTATCCTCCTCGGGGTCTTCTGCGCTTTTGTGAGCCTCTATTTCATGCGGGGCATGACGTGGTGCGAAAGCCTCTACGCCAAGCAGAAAGACCATCCTTACAAGAAACTGCTCTTGGGCGGTGTGCTGCTCAGCGTGCTCATCTTCTTCTTCCCTTCGCTCTACGGTGAGGGATGGAACGGTCTCGGCATATTGTTGAGCGGCAAGACGCAAACCGACTGGAACCAAGTGATGGACGGCTCGATGTTCTACGGCCATTCCGAACTTCTCATAGCTTATATTGGTCTCGTGATTCTCACGAAGATCGTGGCCACTGCCTCCACAAACGGAGCAGGCGGATGTGGCGGAACATTCGCCCCGTCGCTGTTCGTGGGCGGTTTCGCCGGCTTTTTTTTCTCCCGTCTTTGGAACATGGAGATGTTAGGCACCTATTTGCCGGAAAAGAACTTCGTGCTCCTTGGCATGGCAGGCGTGATGGCAGGCGTGATGCACGCCCCGCTGACCGGCATCTTCCTCATAGCTGAGATCACGGGCGGCTACCAGCTCTTCGTGCCGCTTCTCATCGTGGCCGTGGTCAGCGTGATGGTGATAAGCATCTTCGAGCCTCACAGCATCTATGCCATGCGCTTGGCTCGCGAAGGAAAGCTCCTTACCCACCACACCGACAAGAGCATACTCACCCTCATGAACATGGACTTGGTGATAGAGAAGAGCGTCACCACCGTGAAACCCGACATACGCCTTGGCAGACTTGTCAACGTGTTGTCGAACAGCGACTTCAACTACCTTCCTGTGGTCGACGACGATGGCCATCTCCTTGGAGAGATCGACATATTGAAGATTCGCCACATCGTCTTCCGCACCGAGCTATACCAGCGATATACCGTTGCCCAGCTCATGACACCCGTGCCTGCGTTCCTCTACAACAACGAGCCGATGGAGAAAGTGATGAAGAAGTTTGACCACACCAACGCCGAGGCTCTGCCCGTGGTAGACATCAACAACCATCTCAAGGGTTATATCTCCCGCCTTCGCCTCTATAGCGTCTACCGCAAGATGGTGGCGGACTATTCTGCCGAATAATATGCATAACGAGAAATGCAGCCAACAGTCCTATAAACAAGGATGTTGGCTGCATTTTCTATATATGCAAGAGGGCAGTGATGTTATTTCACGGCAATCTTGATAGCTTGACCACCAATCTTGTCTATCACAAGGGAAGTGGGAGAGACGGCTTGCGAAGCTATGCCATCAATCGCCTTGGTCGCGCCTATCTGCTTGCCGTCAACTGAATAGAAGCGGACTTCCTCGTTATTGTTGAGACCCGAAAGCGTTACGATGCCATTGTGTGAAGTAGCTCTGAAGATATTCCTTTGGCACGTAAAGGATGCAAGTAGTAGGGATAGTCAATAATGTGGCGCATGGCATTAAATTGCGTGCCATGGCGTATTTTTGTCTTCCAAAATCCTTGTTTCTTCTCTGTTTTGCTTAATTTTGTATCCTCAACACTTGCCTTAGACATAACAACGACATGCAAACAGGTAAATACTTATTAGCTACGGAAAGGGATGCCGAATGGGGTCTAACCATCAGCACCGTTGGCTTCGACGACATAAAGCCAGGGGAAGACTACCCCGCCAAGGGACATGCCGATGGTTACTTTTTCGACAAACACAAGGGCAGGGTCCTCGATGAATACCAGCTCCTTTACCTTTCAGAGGGTGAAGGCACGTTCCAGTCGGCGCATTGCGAGGAGACAACCATCAAGGCAGGTGACATATACTTGCTGTTCCCCGGGGAATGGCACACCTACTATCCTTCGCAGGCCAAGGGCTGGAAAGGCTACTGGATAGGATTCAAGGGAAAGAACATCGACGACAGGGTAAAACACAAGTTTCTTTCGCCGGAGAAGCCCATCTATCATGTGGGGTTCAGCAATGAGATTGTCACCTTGTTTGAAGAGGCTTATGCCATAGCCCAGGCAGAGGCGGCTTACTCCCAGCAAACGCTTGCCGGCATCGTGAACCACCTGATAGGCGTGATGTACTCGCGCGAGAGGAACATCATTCTCAACCGTGATTCCCAGCACGTGGAAATCATCAACAAGGCCCGGTTGCGCATCAGGGAATCGTTGGAAGACGACCTCACCATCCAGGAGATAGCGCAAGAGATGGGCATCAGCTATTCGTCTTTCCGCAAGCTCTTCAAGGAGCACACAGGCTTCGCCCCTGCCATGTACCAACAGAGCCTAAGGCTGCAACGCGCCAAGGAACTGCTGTCGACAACCGACGAGAGCATCAAGGAGATAGCCTACAGGCTCAGATTCGAGTCGCCGGATTATTTCTCGTCCAAATTCAAGACCCAGACTGGCATGAAACCATCTGAATTCAGAAACATGACCAGATAAACACCGTCACGCATTTTTTTCTGCCGTCAGCCAAAAAAACAAGTTTTTAAATCATTTTCTATCGGTGGGCCTACTCGTTTTCATCTAATTTTGCCACCGTAAAAAAGATAATTACTTAAAAACTTTAGAACTGTATGGCAGTAAGCAAATACTTCTTTGCTGTGGATCTGGGCGCCACAAGCGGAAGAACCATCATCGGCAGTTTGGCCAATGGCAAGTTTGACCTGGAGGAGCTGACGCGTTTCGACAACAACCTCATCGAGACGGGCGGCCACTTCTATTGGGACATCTATGCCCTCTATTTCGAGATCATCAAGGGCTTGAAGCTCGTCGCCCAGCGCGGCATCCATATCGAGAGCATCGGCATCGACACTTGGGGATGCGACTTCGTGTATATCGGTAAGGACAACGCCATCCTGCGCAATCCGCTGGCTTACCGCGATCCTCACACCTTCGGTATGATGGAGAAATACTTCGAGGAGAAGATGGCCAAGGAGAAGGTCTATGAGAAGACGGGCATTCAATTCATGAACTTCAACTCCCTTTTCCAAATCTATGCCATGCGCAAGGCTGGCAACGTGGCGCTGGAGAACGCCGACAAGATTCTCTTCATCCCCGATGCCCTCAGCTTCATGCTCACGGGCAAGGCCATCTGCGAATACACCGTGGCCTCCACCTCGCAGATTCTCAACCCCGTGACGGGCGACCTCGACACCGAGCTCGTGGAGAGTCTTGGCCTGAAGCGTGAGCAGTTTGGCGAGATGACCGCCCCCGCCACCATCATCGGCACGCTGACAGAAGAGGTGCAGAAGATGACGGGCTTGGGGGGCGTGCCGGTCATAGCCGTGGCAGGTCACGACACCGCCAGTGCCGTGGCAGCCGTGCCCGCCAAGAACGAGAAGTTCGCCTACCTCAGTTCGGGCACGTGGAGCCTCATGGGCATCGAAACCCAGCACGCCATCATCAACGACAAGAGCTATGGCCTCAACTTCACCAACGAGGGTGGCATCGAGGGCACCATCCGATTCCTCAAGAACATCTGCGGCATGTGGATCTACGAGCGTTGCCGCAAGGAGTGGAAGGACGAGGCATTGGCCATGGGAAAGGACCTTGCAAGCCTTGATCACGGCAAACTGATAGAAGAGGCCATGACGCAACCTGCCTTCCAAAGCCTCATCAACCCCGATGCCGCCGTTTTCGCCAATCCTTCGTCCATGGTCGGCGCCATCCAGGAATATTGTGAAAAGACTCATCAGCACGTGCCTCAGACCCACGGCGAGTTCTGCCGCTGCATCTTCGAGAGCCTCGCCCTGCGCTACCGCCAGATTTTCACATGGCTGAAGGACTATGCCGACTTCGACATCAACGTGCTCCACATCATCGGCGGCGGCTCGCTCAATCCATATCTCAACCAGTTTACCGCCAACAGCTGTGGCGTCACCGTGCTGGCAGGGCCTCAGGAAGGCACCGCCATCGGCAACGTCATGCTTCAGGCCAAGGCTTCTGGCTTGGTGGGCGACATCTGGGAGATGCGCCATGTCATAGCCAACTCGCTGGAGCTAAAGAAGTTTGAGCCACAAGACAAGGAGGCTTGGGATGAGGCATACGAGAAGTTTCTGGAGATAAAAAAGTAAATAATAAAACAACATAAACTTAAAAACATGATTATGAAAGCAGATTTGATTTTAAAGAACTACGAGATTGCTAAGGAGCGCTATGCCGCTCTCGGTGTGGATACAGACAAGGCCATCGAGACCTTGGAGAAGACTCCTATCTCCCTGCATTGCTGGCAGGCCGATGACGTGGTGGGCTTCGAGCGTGGCGAGGCTGCCTCAGGCGGCATCCAGAGCACGGGCAACTACCCCGGCAAGGCCCGCAACATCGACGAGTTGCGCCAGGACATAGAGAAGGTGAGCTCTCTCCTCGCCGGTACCTTCCGCCTCAACCTCCACGAGATCTATGGCGAGTTCGGCGGCAAGCAGATCGACCGCAATGAGGTGACCGTAGACCATTTCACTGGTTGGATGCAGTGGGCAAAGGAGCAGGACATGAAGCTCGACTTCAACTCCACCTCTTTCTCTCACCCCAAGAGCGGAAGTCTCACCCTCTCCAACCCCGACCTTGCTATTCGCGAGTTCTGGATTGAGCATACCAAGCGCTGCCGACGCATCGCTGACGCCATGGGCAAGTATCAAAACGACCCTTGTATCATGAACATCTGGGTACACGACGGTTCTAAAGACTTGACCGTAGAGAAGGGCCGCTATCGTGAGATTCTGAAGAACTCGCTCGACGAGATTCTGAAGGAAGAGTTGCCCGGCATGAAGTCTTGCCTGGAGGCCAAGCTCTTCGGCATCGGACTGGAGGCTTACACCGTGGGTTCTCACGACTTCTATGCTGGCTATTGCGCCAAGAACAACGTGATGTACACCCTCGACACTGGCCACTATGAGCCCACGGAGAACGTGTCTGACGCCGTTTCCGCCCTCTTGCTCTTCGTGCCCGAGCTGATGCTCCACGTGTCTCGCCCAATGCACTGGGATTCCGACCACGTGACACTCTTCGACGACAACACCCGCAACCTCTTCTCAGAGTTGGTTCGTGCCAACGCCCTCGACCGTGCCCACATCGGCCTCGACTACTTCGACGGTTCCATCAACCGCATTGGTGCTTACATCATCGGCGTGCGCGCCGCACAGAAGTCGTTGCTCCAGGCCTTCCTTGAGCCTCTCGACATCCTGCGCAAGTATGAGGACGAGGGCAAGCTCTTCCAGCGCCTCGCTCTCCTGGAGGAGGAGAAGACATTGCCATTCGGTGCCGTCTACGACTACTTCAACCTGAAGCACAACATCCCCGTGGGCGAGGAGTTCATCGCCGACGTGGAGAAGTACGAGGCTGAGGTGCTCGCTAAGAGAAACTAAGTGAAGAACGAAGTTTTAAGTGAAGAGTGAAGAACGAAGAGTGAAGTATCCAATTGTCTAACAGAAAGACAAGCACATGAATTCTTCGTTCTTCACTCTTCACTCTTCGTTCTTCATTCTTCATTCTTCACTCTTCATTCTTCACTCTTCATTCTTCTCTCTTCACTTTTATTGTAAAACTATGGATATTATCATTGGACTTCTAATCATAGCAGTTGGTGCATTTTGCCAATCCAGCTGCTACGTTCCCATCAATAAGATCAAGAATTGGAGCTGGGAATCCTACTGGATTGTACAGGGCGTGTTCGCATGGCTCGTGCTGCCCTTCCTTGGGGCAATGCTCGCCGTGCCCTCGGGTCACTCGTTCTTTGAGCTGTTCGGCGGCCACGGATTCAATGTGGTGATGACCATGCTCTTTGGTGTGCTTTGGGGCGTGGGCGGACTCACCTTTGGCCTCTCCATGCGCTACCTCGGCGTGGCCCTCGGACAGAGCATCGCTCTCGGCACCTGCGCTGGATTGGGCACCATCATGGGTCCCGTGCTGCTCAACATCTTCTTCCCTGAGATGGACGCCCTGTCGAGCCTGTCTTTCAGCGTCATCCTCGGCGTGGTGGTGACGCTCGCGGGCATCGCCATCATCGGCATGGCTGGCTCGATGAAATCCGCCTCCCTCTCCGAGGAGGAGAAGAAGGCGGCAGTGAAAGACTTCAACTTCCCCAAGGGCCTCGCCATCGCCCTGTTGGCAGGATTCATGAGCGGTTGCTTCAACGTGGGGCTTGCCTTCGGAGCCGACATTAACTTCGGTGTGCTCACACCCGACATGTACAAGACTCTGCCTGCCACATTCCTCGTGACGCTGGGCGGCTTCATCACCAACGCAGTCTATTGCTTCTACCAAAACAACAAGAACCACACGTGGGGCGACTACCGGAAGAAGGAGGTGTGGGGCAACAACCTCGTGTTCTGTGCCTTGGCAGGCGCCTTGTGGTACAGCCAGTTCTTCGGTCTCTCATTGGGCAAGGGCTTCCTCACCGAGTCGCCAACCCTCACGACCCTCTCCTTCTGCATACTGATGGCGCTCAACGTGGTGTTCTCCAACGTGTGGGGCATCATTCTGAAGGAGTGGAAAGGTTGTTCGCGGAAGACCATCGTTACCTTGGTGGCTGGCATCATCGTCTTGATAGTGTCATGTTTCCTGCCAGCACTCTAAGCGGATGCTAAAATAGAATACGCTGCAAACTATTAGCCCCGGACATCATGTCGTGTCCGGGGCTTAAATTCACCTGAAAACAATCTTTTATCTTAAAAGCAATCTTATATCTATTTTGACAACTAACGTAACTCTTGTGCGACTGTTTATTTTGGCAGATTGAACACCTTAGTCATCTCTGCCATCTCTTCTTGGCTCATGCCGTCTGGCTCGAAGCCCATGCATTTGGAGTCGATGTAGATCTTGGCGCTCTTCGAGAGCACGTCTATCTGGTCGAAGGCATCCAGCACGTCCAGGCCCTTGGCAAAGACACCGTGCTTCTCCCACATCACCACGTCGTAGTTTTCCAGCTCCTTCAAGGTCTCCTCGGCGAGTTCCAAGCTGCCGGGCAACTGGTAGGGCACGATGCCCAGGCCGAGCGGACAGAACGCCTTGGTCTCCGGAATCATGCTCCAGAGCAAGTTGCTAAGCACGTCCTTGCCCATGAACTTTTTGTTGTGGCTCATAGCTATGAGCTCGATTGGGTGCGTGTGCACAGTGGCTTTATAGTTGCAGCCCTTCTCTATGAGGCGAGCGTGGACGCTCAGGTGGCTTGGCAGCTCGGAGGTGGGCATCACGGGGTTGTCGGCTATGATCACGTAGCTGGCGCAGTCGTCGAGGATGCGGATGACGGAACCATTCTCCATCGGCCTGCGAGCCAAGTCGCGCATACGCTTGCCCGTGCCCTTGCAGAAGAAGTAGCAACCTTTCAGGGCGGGCAATGTGGCACCAATCTGCTTCACCTCACTGATGGCGGTCAAGGCCTTGATCTCGTCGTCCACCAAGTCGGTGATGTTGACGGTGATGTTGCCGCCGTTGCGCTCTGCCCAACCGTTCTGCCAGAGATAACCGGCCACTTCCGCAATCTTGTCGACTTCCTTTTTCAAGGCAGGACGACCATTCAAAATGCTGTTCATAGCAAAAATTTTTTTAGTTTGTGTCTATGTCTTTTTTTGTTTTCGATTGCAAAATTAGTGAATAAAGCCGCCTGCCACCCTTTTGTTTTGATATTTAGTCTATGACTTTTGACCAGCACGCCAATTTTTCCAAGGCATAATAAAAGACCTTCCGCACTGGCTTTAGCTGTAAAGGTAATGCGATATAAACGTAGGATTGAATCTTACAACATCATAATGCCTATCTTGTGTAACAATATACTTAGCTTTAGCCGTAATAGCGCAATCGACGAACTGGTTATCGTCAATATCGGCTGTTATCAAATGATAACGATTCTGTGGGTTAACAAAAATAGTATTGGGGGCAGCAAGTATTACATTTACAATATTACTTGCTATCACTCATGATAAGGTGTCCTCATGTGTTCGCTTTTCCACTCATCAATAGTTTCTTCTCCTATCAGTCCGCTATCCCACAACTCATCGGCTGCATCAAAAGCTTTCTGCGCAAAGTAGTGAGCCAACAGATTAGAAATTTCCATCTGTTGGTTCTCGTCAACATTGGCCATCAAATCGACTACATGCTTCTGATATTGATTTAATGTTGTTGCTTGCATAAAAGTTCTTCCTTTAATAATAACGTCTAACGCTAAATAACATTGACCACTAATTATCGCTTGCATCTCCTTGCCTGCCATTCATGGAATTACGCAACAAAGTTAACGAGAAAAAATGAACGGCGCAAGTTTACTGGCAAATATTAAATGTGCAATTACTGATGCTCGGCCAGTATGCCTCTCACGGCTTCTGCCGACCTGTCGTAAAGCGTCTGTTCTTCCTGGGCAGTGACGGGTCGCACGTCCCTCAGCCTCTCTTGCAGCTTGATGGCCGACGGGGCTACGCGCTGGTTGAGCCGCCGCTTTATGTCCATGTATCTTGCGAGCTCGTAGGCGGCGCGCCGCGGCAGGGTGGCGTGCAAGAGCCACGCCAGGTCGAGATGGTATTTGGCGGCATACTCTGAGCGGCGTTGGTTGACCACGGCCTGGCACAGGAGAGCTATTTTCTGGGTGTTGTCCGTGAGGAGCTTGGCAAGCTCTGCATAGAGATAACTGTCGTGATGGCGCATGAGCAATTTCTTGTAGGTGTCAACGGCCTTGTCGGTATGTCCAACGAGACTGTGCATCTGCGCCAGGTGGCGCAGGTTCTCCTTGTAATAAGGCGACTTCTGGAATGCCAGCCTGAAGATGTCGGCCACTTGGTTGACGTAGGCGGCATCGCGCTTGGCAAGGTCCTTGAGCAAGTGGTTCACAACCTGCTGTCCCAGCGACGGCACCTTGTGGCCGTTGACCATGTAGGGTTGCCAGTCGGCCTCGGTCATGCGATTGTAGTAGGGCATGAAATAGAGCAGGTTGAAACCTTCGGTGAGCTTGTCCATGCAGAGCGCGGCGTTGATGATGGCACGGTTGCCCTGTCCCATCCTGTCCTTGGTCTGCGGATAGAGCTTCACAAGCTGGAAGAGCAGGCGTCGTGCCTCCTCTGGGCGTTTCTGCTTGGCGCGCAGCTTGAACATGTCGTTGGTGCACCAAAACATGCACAGGTTGGTATGGGGTCCCTGGTGCATGGCATATAGCTGCAATATGGCACCGTATGCCTCCTCGTGCCTGCCCTCCTTGCGCATCTCAAACACGTCTCTCACTTCCATGGTATATATGTTTTTCAACTGTTATGGTTCTCGGTCAACAGGTCTCTATT
Source organism: Escherichia coli (assembly GCA_963593695.1). GTDB lineage: Bacteria > Bacteroidota > Bacteroidia > Bacteroidales > Bacteroidaceae > Prevotella. The sequence goes on from CAVBBO010000033.1 coordinate 19,500, forward strand.
GCCTTTTACACCGCTCGCCAGTCTATCAGTCCCTTGCCCTCGCTGTCGAGTTCTACGGCGAGGCCGACGACCTTGCGCTTGTCGGCCTTGAATGGCTCGGTGTAACCGCACGTCTTTATCTGCCGCTCGGCTGCGTCAAGGCCTCCGTTGTTGGATAGTTTCAGTTCTATCACGTAGATGTAGCGTGAGAGCCACGCCACGAGATCTATCCTGCCGGTGGCGAGCATGCGCTCCACTTCCACGCGGATACCGATAGCCTGAAGGATGGTGCTCATTATCAGCCTGTAGCGCTCCTCCATATCCATGGAAGCGAGTTTCTTGTTGCTGTAAGGCACGTCGGCTATGAGCGCTCGCATCGACTTCTTTGCCTCATCGAGTTGCCCTGTGCCGAGTTGACGGTAAAGGTTGGCCTGCAGTGACGCAATGTCGCCCTGTTTGCGCAGTGTCAGCGTGGGTAATACCATCTCGTTCAACGCCTGCCGTACCTCCTCGTTGGGTATGCCGAGATTGTAGCCAAACTCATCTATCGACTTAATGGTGAGGTAGCCTGACTGGTAGAGAAACAGTTCCGGCCCACCCCCCGTCACGTCGGACGACTCAAGGGTGGTGCGCAACACGGAGCAATGTTCGAAATCGTTAAGACGAATTTCCATGTCGCCCACGAACTTGGGCAGCAGCGACGTGCAGCCAGACATCGCCCAATAGCTCTTCAGGCATTTTTGGTATAATGCGCTGACAAGGCTGAATGGATTATAAACGTCCACCATGTTCTGTCCGCTAAAATGGTAGCCATCGTAAAAGGCTTTCAAGTTGTCCAGCACTTCGTCTGTTGTCCAACCGTTCACTTCCGCCATTTGTTCTATCTCCGGCATGAAGTTGTCTACCACTTCTTGCTTCGTGATGCCGCAAATGGCGGCGTACTCGGGTTCAAGGCTGATGTTGAGTAAGTTGTTGAGAGCTGAGAAAAGGGATAGCTGCGTGAACTTCGTTATACCCGTGATGAATACAAAGTGTTCCATCTCGTCGTCTGCTTTCAGAATGGCGAAAACCTCGCGGTATAGGGCGGTACACGCCTCGTGCTCAGGCGTGTGCCATGAGTGTTGCAGGGGTGAGTCGTACTCGTCGATGAGTATGACTACCTGTTGGTCGGTCTGGTTGTAAGCCGTTTGGATTATCGTGTCAAACCTATCTGCCAATGAAGCCTCAGGCATGGCCGTGATGCCATATTTTTTCTCTTCTCGCGAAAATGTCATATTGAGATAAGAACGCAAGGTGCTTTCTGATGCCCCTCCACGGCTCATGTCGAGCCTTATGACTGGACGCTCCACCCATTCTGTCTCCAAGTCCATTATCTTCAAGCCCTCAAACAGTTCTTTCTTGCCCGAGAAGTACGCCTGAAGCGTGTCAACAAGCACAGACTTGCCGAACCGGCGGGGACGACTCAGATAGTTGAATTTCACCCCATTGACGAGATACCATACAATGTCTGTCTTGTCAACATAGAGGTAGCCCCTTTTTCTTATCTCCACAAACGACTGGATGCCGACGGGTAGTCTTCTATTCGTGATTGTTGCCATGGCGTGAATGATGTAGTTGGTTTGCAATGTTGGTTTATACTGCAAAGATAGTGCAAACCGAGAGCCATGAGCGTGCTCATATGGCCGAGGTGCAGCCTATCTTATGCAAAAATAAGTAATAATTGCGACACTCGCAAATGTTGTTGATGTTTTTTGACTTGCCCCATAACGTTAACGAATAAGGAGAATGTTATTATGGTCCATTTGCAAACTTACATAAAAAACGCGAATAAAAGGCGTTCTTTTGCAAGAAATTTAAACTATTCATGCTATGGTGTTGCTTATGTTTTCGAAGGCCTTCGGCATTCCATTGAAAAGGCGAGACCCCTCTGAAATGTGAGTTTTGTTATCGTAGTTTGAAAAAAAATTAATGATTCAGTACATCTCAATATTTTTTCGTAACTTTACAGAAAAATACGAATAAACAATGGAAGTAGACGAATACCGCAGCAAGATACTTGACCTCCTGCTCAACGCCAAGGACGGCGATGGTGCGCCACGACTCACGGAAAAAGAGGCAAAAGACCTCTCAAACGAGTTCACCGACCAGGAACTCATCGACGGCATGCCGTTCAACACTCCTGAGGAGGTGGCCGAGATGTTGCTGGAGTCTGGATTATAATAAACAGAAAGAAAAAGGACTTAACCATGGAAAACGACCGCAAGACTATAGAGAAGCTCATCAGCTCCAATCAGGGGTTCGTGATAAGTTTGGCCTCACAGTATAAGCACCGTGGGCTTGAAATGGAAGACCTCATTAGCGAGGGTAACATCGGTATGCTGTCGGCGGCGCGCTCTTTCGACGCGTCCCTTGGCAAGAGCTTTGTCACCTATGCCGCACCCTTCGTGCGTGCCGCCATAGGCAAGGCCATTGAGCAACAGGCTGGCATATACCGTGTGCCGCGCGACGTGAAAGACGCCACCTTGGAGAAGCGACGCTCGCGTGCGTTGTCGATAGACGCGCCGGTGGGAGGCAGCGCGGAGAGAAGTCTCGCTAGGTCGATTCCGGACGCCGACGCGCCCGACCCCGACAAGACGTTGCGACAAGACTTGCTCACGAAAGAGCTGAGCTCCATCCTCGCCAACCTGCAAGAGAGGGAGCGCCATGTGGTGCAACGCTTCTTTGGCCTGGGCGTGGAGACGAGGACGATGGCGGAGATTGCCGCTGAGATGGGACTGAAGCGAGAGAGGGTAAGGCAGATTCGCGACCATGCCGTGAGAAAGATAACGAAGCAGACGCGCGACGCCAGCCTGAAAGACTATTTTAAGAACTGAAAAACAGGATAAGAACAGAAAACAAAAACATGATGATATGAAATATTTCCTGCTTTCCGACATTCATGGCTCGCTGCCGAGACTGCGGACGGTGCTCGACATCTACCGCAAGGAGCGTTGCGACATGCTGTTGCTGCTGGGCGACATCATGAACTATGGGCCGAGAAACTCGCTTCCCGAGGGACTCGACGCACGTGGCGTGGCAGAAGAGCTCAACAAGATGAAAGACGAGATTGTGGCTGTAAGGGGCAATTGCGACTCTGAGGTGGACCAGATGCTGCTCCAGTTCCCAATATTGGGCACTTACTCAGTGCTGGTCGACGAGGGACGGAAGATCCTCCTCACCCACGGCCACGTGTATAACAAGCAGACGCTTCCGCCTGGCCATTTCGATGCCGTGGTCTATGGTCATACCCACCTGTGGGAGTTGGCCGACATGGACGATGCCGAGAATGACGGCCATACCGTGATTTGCAACACGGGATCCATAACCTTCCCCAAGGGTGGCAAAGAACCCACGTTTGGAATATTGGATAATGGTGTGATCTCCATCCGCGACTTGGACAACAACATCCTAGCTGAAAAGAAACTAACAAAAACTAAAGACAATGAATAAAATCATTAAGAAGGCCCAATTTTCAGAAAAGGTCTATTATTTAGAGTTGGAGGCACCGCTTATCGCAAAGAGCTGTAAGCCAGGCAACTTCATTATTATTCGTGTTGACAACCATTCAGAGAGAGTGCCTTACACAATAGCCATGAGCGACCCAGAGAAGGGCACGTTGTCTCTCGTGGTGCAAGAGGTGGGTCTCTCGTCAACGAAACTTTGTGAGCTGCCAGAAGGCGCATACGTGCAAGACGTGGTAGGCCCGCTCGGCACGCCCTCGAAGATAGAAAAATATGGCACCGTGGTGTGCGCCGGCGGTGGCATCGGCATAGCCGCCATCCTGCCAATCCTCACCGCCTTGCACGATGCCGGCAACAAGGTAGTGTCGGTGCTCGCCGGAAGGACAAAGGAACTCATAATCCTCGAAGACGAGGTGAGGGCCAACAGCGACGAGGTGATAATAATGACCGACGACGGGTCTTACGGACAGAAAGGCGTGGTGACGGTTGGTGTAGAGGAAGTGATAAAGCGCGAGAAGGTAGACAAGGTGCTCGCCATTGGCCCGCCAATGATGATGAAGTTTACCTCGCTGATGGCAAAGAAATACAACATTCCAAACGACGTGTCGCTCAACACCATCATGGTGGATGGCACGGGCATGTGCGGCGCTTGCCGACTCACCATCGGCGGCAAGACACGTTTCGTCTGCATTGATGGCCCGGAGTTTAATGGCGATGAGGTAGACTGGGACGAGATGTTGAGCCGGATGGCCACCTTCAAGAAGGTTGAGCACGATGACCTTCAGCGCTGGCACGATGAGGGCGAGCCCGATACAGGCGCGCAGCCGGAGGTTTCCACGCCCGAGGTGCAGGCTCCGCCTTGCCAAGCGGCCTCTTCGGAGAAAGACGACAATGAGCTGACAGACCGGTCGGCACCATGGCGCGCCGAGTTGCGCAAGGCCATGAAGCCCAAGGAGCGCATGGCCATTGAGCGCGTGAAGATGCCGGAACTGGATCCTGAGTATAGGGCGACAACTCGCCTGGAGGAGGTGAACAAGGGCTTGACAAAGGAAATGGCAATGCAGGAGGCGCGCCGTTGCCTCGATTGCGCCAAGCCGTCGTGTGTGGAGGGATGTCCTGTGCATATCAACATCCCCGACTTCATCAAGAACATTGAGCGTGGCAACATCCTTGGTGCGGCTTCTGTGCTTAGGCAGACCTCTGCCTTGCCTGCCGTGTGTGGCAGGGTGTGCCCGCAAGAGAAGCAGTGTGAGAGCAAGTGCCTGCACTTGAAGATGAACGAGCCCGCAGTGGCCATAGGCTACCTGGAGCGCTTCGCCGCCGATTACGAGCGCGAGCACGGCGACGGCAAGTTGCCTGAGGTGGCACCAAGCAATGGCATAAAGGTGGCTGTGGTCGGAAGTGGCCCCTCGGGCTTGAGCTTCGCGGGCGACATGGTGAAGAAAGGCTTCGAGGTATACGTGTTTGAGGCATTGCACGAGATTGGCGGAGTGCTGAAATACGGCATACCGGAGTTTAGGTTGCCCAACCGCATCGTAGACGCAGAGATAGAGACGTTGCGACGCGAGGGCGTTCATTTCCAGACTGATACCATCATAGGCAAGACCATAACCATAGACGAGCTGCAGGAAAGGGGATTCAAGGGAATCTTCGTGGGCTCGGGAGCTGGATTGCCCAACTTCATGGGCATCCAGGGCGAGAACCTCATCAACGTGATGTCGTCCAACGAGTATCTGACTCGTGTAAACCTCATGGATGCCGCTAACCCGGATACCGACACGCCAATGAACATAGGCAAGAAGGTCGTGGTGGTCGGAGGCGGCAATACCGCCATGGACTCTTGCCGCACGGCAAAGCGCCTTGGAGCCGACGTTACGCTTGTGTATCGTAGGTCGGAAGTGGAGATGCCGGCACGTCTGGAAGAGGTGAAGCATGCCAAGGAAGAGGGCATCCATTTCCTCACGCTCCATAATCCTAAGGAATATCTTGCCGACGAGCAGGGACGTGTGCGCGCCGTTGTGCTCGACGTGATGGAGCTTGGCGAGCCCGATGCCTCAGGCCGTCGTCGCCCAGTGTCCACAGGTGAAATCCAGACGCTCGATTGCGATCAGGTTATAGTGGCAATAGGCGTGTCGCCCAATCCGCTTGTCCCGAAGTCGGTTCCCGGCCTTGAGCTCGGTCGCAAGGACACCATCGTCGTGGGCGAGGACATGCAGTCGTCAAGGCAGAGCATATATGCCGGAGGCGACATAGTGCGTGGCGGTGCCACGGTGATTCTTGCCATGGGCGACGGAAGGCGAGCCGCGGCAAACATGGCGAGCCAACTGCTTGCTTAAGTTATGGGGGCGGCACGATGTTGCCGCTCCTAAAAAAACATGAACAATGAAAAAAACAGTTCTCTTACTATTATTATCTTTCGTGATTGTCGGGGCAGGCGCCCAGCGCAAAAAGCAGCCCGTGGTTAAGAAAACACCTGCGGTGCAGAACTCAAAAGAACCTTCGCAGCAGGGGGCTTCGCAGGGAATGAAACTTTTCAAGAGCCTGCTGCCTGCCACGGCAAAGGTCATGTTCATCGACAGTGTAGTGGTGGACAAGAACGATTTTCTCAGACATATCCCATTGAGCAAGGAAGCTGGGATGTTGACAACGAAAAACCCTAAGGCCGACATTGCCAACCAGATGGGCGAGTATGAGAATGAGTTGGGCTTGCGCAGAATATACGCCGATGGCGACTCGACCAATTCGCAACTCTACACTCAAACAAAGTTGGGCGACGAATGGGGCAAAGGTTCACACATCTCTGATTTTAACAATCAAATGTATACGAACCAAAACTTCCCGTTCCTCGCCTCGGATGGCGTGACGCTCTATTTCTCAGCCGAGGGGAGCGAGAGCATGGGAGGACGCGACATCTTCATGAGCTCTTTCGACTCTGACAACTCCTCGTGGTACAAGCCGCAGAACGTGGGATTGCCGTTCAACTCCACCGCCAACGACTACCTGCTTGCCATTGACGACCTTGACTCGCTTGGATGGTTGGTCACTGACCGCCGACAGCCCGAGGACAAGGTGTGTGTCTATACGTTCGTGCCAACCGAGACGCGACAGAACTTCAATGATGATGACCTCGACGACGAGGAGCTTGCAAGTTTCGCAAGCTTGCATAGCATCAAGTCGACGTGGAATTTCGGCAATCGCAATGCTGCGATGAAGCGACTTGAGAACTTGATAAAGAGAAACACAGCCAAGAAAAGCAACGGCAACGCCATGTCTTTCGTGGTGGATGACAACACGGTGATAACGAGCCCGACACAATTCAAGAGCGACAAGAGCCGACAACTCTACAAGCAGCTTGTGGAGCTGCAAGCCATGTACGTGTCGGACAAAACGAAGCTGGAGACAATGCGGGAGAATTATCATCGCGGCAACAAGTCTTTGTCGCAAACCATCTTGAAGGCGGAGAAACAGTTGGAGAACACAAAACAAGACATTTCCAATACGGAGAAACAAATACGACGGATAGAAAAGCAGGGCTAAGCAGAAGCCCCAACATCTTCCACCCCAAAGACCAAACTAAACAACCAAACTAAACAACTGAATCTATATGAGCAAATTTTTTCCTGAATCAGAGCTCGTCATTAACAGTGACGGCTCTATTTTCCATCTTCATATCAAGCCTGAGCAACTTGCCGATAAGGTCGTCCTTGTGGGCGACCAAGGCAGGGTAGGGCTTGTGGCATCCCATTTCGACAGCAAGGAGTGTGATATTTCCAACCGTGAGTTCCACACGATAACAGGTTGCTATAAAGGAAAGCGGATAACCGTGCTCAGCACAGGCATAGGATGCGACAATATCGACATTGTGCTCAACGAGCTTGATGCCTTGGCGAACATCGACTTTGTCTCGCGCATGGAGAAGCCTACGCATCGAGCCCTCACACTTGTCAGGGTAGGCACTTGCGGAGGTCTTCAGCCAAACACACCTCTTGGCACGTATGTAGCGAGCGTCAAGAGCATAGGCTTCGACGGCTTGCTCAATTTCTATGCCGGAAGAGACGAGGCGAGCGACATGAAGATAGAAGAAGCGTTTAAGCGGCATGTGGGATGGAACGACAAGATGGGCAACCCTTATGTGGCATCGGCTGATAGGGAGTTGCTCGACCGCATTGCTGGCGACGACATGGTGCGTGGCATCACTGTGGCTTGTGGTGGATTCTTTGGCCCTCAAGGGCGCGAGCTTCGCCTGCCATTGATGGCTCCGGGGCTCAACGAGAAGATAGAGAGCTTTGAATACGAGGGTTTGCGTGTGGACAACTTTGAGATGGAGTCGTCGGCCCTGGCCGGGCTTTCCACGCTGATGGGACATCACGCCATGACTTGCTGTATGGTAATAGCCAATCGTCGCGCTAAGAGAATGGAGACCAACTATAAGGGAGACATCGACGGACTGATTGTGCGTGTGCTTGACAGAATTTGAGCCATTCAAAAATTAGCCGCATACGTTTGGAGTCAAGCCAAGGCTCCTAAACACAAAAAAGCCATTCATCAAAAGATGAATGGCTTTTTGCGGTGCGTACGAGATTCGAACTCGTGACCTCCTGCGTGACAGGCAGGCATTCTAACCTACTGAACTAACGCACCTTGTAGAGGTGAAAAGTTATAAAGCTTGCGGTGCGTACGAGATTCGAACTCGTGACCTCCTGCGTGACAGGCAGGCATTCTAACCTACTGAACTAACGCACCTTGTTGGCTTTATTTCCTTTTTGCGAGTGCAAAGGTAGTAAGTTTTTTTTATTCCACAAAACTTTTGCCCGTTTTTTTACAAAAAAAATGCATCAGATAGACATTATGGTAGTTTTCGCCATCAAAAAGCCAGTCTTTCAGCTCTGTGTCACGCTCAAACCCTGTATCTTCAAAGATCTTTATGCAACTTGTGTTATCCACGCTCATATATACATAGAGCTGATGGATGTGGACAATTTTTTTGGCGTAGCTGATAAGTTCCAATAAGGCGGCCTTCCCATAGCCTTGGTCGCGGTAAGATTTTCTTATGACGATGCCAACCTCTGCCCGTTTATGCTGTGGGTTGAAATTGAACAAGTCTATCATGCCGATAAACACATTCCACTTGTCGGTGATAATGAGCCTCACCTGCTTGTCGGTATATATGTCGCCTGTGGCAGTGGCAATGAACTCGCGCAAGAGATAGCGGGAATATGGCGTGGTGATGTCGGTGACACTCCATGTGTCGCGGTCGTTCTCAATGGCATACATCATGTCAAGATCCTCGGGCTCCATTGCCCTTAGGATGACTGAAGGCAGTTTCTCTTCTTTCATTTTCTTCATTTCATGTTCCTCGCGTCACATCCACGCCTCGCGTTTGATTATCTCGTGTTCGGTAATGATCATGTCCTTGCTGGGGTGGTATACCGCAATGAGAGCTTTCCCCTCATAGTGGTCGTGCATGGCGGACAGCATCTCGGTGTAAGAGAATGCGGAGGCGTCGAAGGCTATGTAAGTCTTTTGACCTTTTTGATGTGTCAAGGTGTTGTTTAAGAATTTCGTGTTGGCGTCGTGAAACTCTGCCCACAATCCTTTCTCGGAAATGAGTTGTTGGCATCTCTTCATGTTGTTGGGGCTGACGTGGATAATGAAGAAAGAGTCGTGAGTGTTCTCGCAGACAAAGCCAAGGCTTTTTCGAGTCTTGTTGAACGCAACGGCGCAAAGTGCCATCAAGGCTTTCGCGTTGACTGCGATATTCAGGAATGGCAGTAACGCCCTGCCTATGCCTTTGTAATGCTTCTCGCAGAAAATAAGCATGGCCTTATAGAACACGTGGACATAGCGGAAACTTGATTTTTGGGTTGACTCACCCTTGTAATGAAGAATGCGCAAGGGTAAGTACCAGTTTTCCCAACCGCCTTTCAATAGTCGAAAGCTTAGGTCTACGTCTTCGCCGTACATGAAGAAGCTCTCGTCGAGCAAGCCAATCTGTTCCAGGGCTGCACGTCTGAGAAGGCAGAATGCCCCGCTAATGGTTTCTATCTTTGCTTCTCTGTCCCATGGAAGCCAGCCCATGTAGTAGCGACCTGTGAGCTTGCCTTTGGGGAAGCGGGAACAAAGTCCTGTAAACTTGAAAAGTGCCGTCAGTGGAGTGGGGACGCCGCGTCGTGACTCCTTGGCGTCAGTGCCGTCGGGGTTTGTCATTCTCGCTCCGGCGCCGCCAGCTTGCGGATGTGTCTCCATGAACGCCAAAGCGCACCGGATGGTGTCTTCGGCAACGATGGTGTCGGGGTTGAGCAATAGTACGTATTTGCCTTTGCTTTGCCTTATGGCGTGGTTGTTGGCCTTCGCGAATCCTAAATTATGGTTGTTGCTTATAAATCTTACGTCGTCAAACAAAGGCTGAAGGCATTTCACCGTTTCATCGCGTGAGTGATTGTCAAATACTATCACCTCAGCGTCAATGCCCCTCAAGGATTTTTGTAGCGACGTGAGGCATTGCCATAGATAATCCTTGACGTTATAGCTTACTATGATAACGGATAACAGCATTTACTTCCCAGGGTTATAGGATGTGTCGTTTGTGGTGTCTTCTGTTGCGTCTTGCTTGGTGTTGTCAGAAGTTTCCAATTGGCACCTGTCCTTTGATGGATATACAAAGCACAGGCACAGGGCACCTATTATGGCCATATAGCCAAAGGCTACGTTCATGTACATATAATATAGTCCACAGTTGACCATCATGGGCACGGTGAGCATGCAAAGACGCAACGAGCCCCATGTGCCAAGCGCGTGGACAGGGCTTGACAATAGCTGTCGTTTGACGAAGCCGAATTTAAACAATCTAAGGGATAGCGGAATTGTGATGATGGTGAGAAGTTCCATGACTATCGCCACGTAGTATTCTTGCACCTTGTTGTCAAGCCAGCCACCAGAAGGCAGCAAGTCGTTCTCGAATAAGATAGTTGTGCAGAAGCAGATGAAAAGAGGAATCCAAAACTCTACGAGGAGTAGTTTTCGGGAAATGTTCATCAAGAAGATATTGGTTTATTGGTTGTTGTAAGATAATCACTCAATTGGCGTGCGGTTGACAATTGAGCGACCGAGTGTTACCTCGTCGGTATATTCCAGTTCGTTGCCAACGCTTATACCCCTTGCTATTACCGTTTGCTTGACATTGAAGGGCTTGAGTTGTCTCGTGATATAGAAGTTGGTGGTGTCGCCCTCCATCGTGGAGCTTAGCGCGAGAATCACTTCCTTGATGCCTCCTTCTGCCACCCTGCTTACGAGAGAGTCAATCTCTATGTCGCCAGGGCCAATGCCATCCATAGGAGATATTATGCCTCCCAAGACATGGTAAAGCCCATGATAAGCCTGCGTGTTTTCTATCGCCATGATGTCTTGCACGTTTTCAACTACACATATCGTGGAATGGTCGCGTCGCTCATCTGAACAGATGGGGCATATGTCCGTGTCGCTTATGTTGTGGCAGACACGGCAATACTTAATGTCATGTCTCAACTTGCTGATGGCATCTGCGAAAGAATCGGCAGATGCCACGGGCTGTTTCAGAATGTGCAGGGCAAGGCGCAATGCGGTCTTAGGCCCTACACCAGGTAGTTTTCCAAGTTCATCGGTGGCGCGGGCAAGCAACACGGATGGGTACTGTTCCATCATTTGCCAAGGTAGATGCCAAAGCCGAGACGAAGGCCGATAGTGGAGTAGTCGGAGTGCTTCTTTATACTTTGCTGGTAGTAAATGCTTGGCTCAATGGTTAAGGTGTGGCTTAGGAAGAAAGCATAGCCCACCTCAACGCCAGGCATAAAGTCGTTGTAGCTTTTTGAGTGAGCGTATTTGACGTTTGCCCCGAGGAAAATGCCGTTTTGCGTGATGTAGTAGCGGCCGCCTACGCCAATGTTGAAGGAGTTGCTTTGATCTTTGCCCGGGTGGTCGAAGCCAACTTGACCGTAAGCAAGCAAGTTGTCGGCAGCGAAGAGACCTGCCTGCGCATTGAGCCCGAATTTTGCCTCGTTCATGCCATTGTAACTGAGGTCAAGTCCGGAGAGTGAGGCGCCGATATATGTCTTTCCCTGTTCAAACTGTGCGCTTGCCGAGATGGAGGCGAGCACAGCGATGATTAAAGTGAGAACTTTTTTCATAAAATCCAATATTAAAATGTTAGTTTTCCAGCGAGCAATGTTCTTGTAGGTTACGACCTTGGCCGTATAGGGTCAGAATCTCAGCTCCTTGAGAATGTCTGCCATCTTCTGTTTGGTCTCGATGTTTGTCGGGACGAGTGGCAGACGAAGCACGTTCTCGATGAACCCCATGTCGTTGAGCAACGCTTTCACGCCTGCCGGGTTGCCATCTATAAAGAGCAACTTGTATAGTTCGGTAAACATGTGGTGAATCTTGCGTGCCGGTTCGTATTCGCCGTTGAACTCCAAGCGTATCATCCTTGAGAACTCCTTTGGCAGGGCGTTGCCAATGACAGATATGACACCTTTTGCCCCACTTGCTATCATGGAGAATGTCAGCGCGTCGTCGCCACTGATGACATCGAAGTGGCGTGGCTTGTTCTTTAATATCTCGTCAACCTGCTCCAGGCTGCCAGAAGCTTCCTTGATGCCAACGATGTTGGGAAACTCTGTTGCCAGGCGCACGGTGGTGCTGGGTTTCATGTTGACTCCCGTGCGTCCAGGGACGTTGTACATCACTATTGGCAATGGCGCGTTCTGCGCGATGGCCTTGAAGTGTTGGTATAAGCCTTCTTGCGATGGCTTGTTGTAGAATGGGCAAATGCTCAATATGCCGTCTATTCCGCTCCAGTCTGTCGACTTCATCTCTTCAATCACTGCGGCAGTGTTGTTTCCGCCGCAATATTTGAGCAACGGAACACGCCCGTTGTTGACATCCTTTATTAGTTCGGTTATCTTGTCTTTCTCCTCGCGAGAAAGGCATGGAGCCTCAGCCGTGGTGGCGAGTATGCATAGAAAGTCGGCGTTGTTGTTTATTTGGTAGTCCACGAGTTTTGCGAGGGCTTTGTAGTCAACCTCTCCCTCTTTTGTGAACGGTGTTATTAAAGCGATGCCTAATCCCTTGAAAATGTTCTGTGCCATTATGTAAGAAGCTTTGTTTTCTCATGGACGCTTTAGCGTCGGTCATTTTGCAAAGTTAACCTTTTTGTGTCTAATATCAAAAAAAAATGCTCATTTACTTCCAATAAATAACAAAACCATGGACAAAAGCACTAATAACAAGTCTACGGCCTTGCCTTTAAGATTGCGCTCGTGGAAGAAAACGGCTCCAAAGAGGAAGCTTACGAGCACGCTGCTTCGCCTTATCATGGATATTATGGAAATCATGGCACTTGGCAGGCTGAGCGCATAGAAATAGAGAAAGTCGGCAGCGGAGAGGAATATGCTTATCCCGATTATTGACCAGCTCCAATGAAACTTGTCGCTCTCGCGCCGTGGAAACCAGATGATGGCGAGCATGATGAGCATCATCGCCGATTGGTAGATGTTGTACCACGATTGCACTGCCATCCTGTCCAGTCCCACGCCACCGTCTGCGGGCGACGCCATGAGATATTTGTCGTAGAGCCCGCTGACGGCTCCGAGCACGGCTGCCAACACGATGCATCCTATCCATTTGTCGTGGGCGAAATTGATGCCTTCTTTCTTGCCAGACCTGCTGAGCAAGAGGAAAGACGTGGCAGCCACTGCCACACCTGCCCATTGCCAAGCGTTGAGCCTTTCGCCATAGACCAGCAAGGCACCTATGAGTACCATCACCGGGCGAGTGGCGTTGATAGGCCCCACTATTGTCAGCGGAAGATGCTTCATCCCAATATATCCGGCAAGCCAGGAGGAGAGCACAATGACACTCTTCAGGATGACATAGCGGTGCATCTCCCAACCGCCGCCGCCAACATGGAAAGGACTGCTTGACGGCAGAGTGCCCGTGGCTGACAGCACAATCAATGGCAGGAATATGAGCGAGCAAAGCACGGTGTTGATAAACAACACGGGAATGACCGCGTTGCCCTGGAGTGACTTTTTCTTGAATGAATCGTAAAAACCCAATAGGGTAGCCGACATGAAGGCTAATAATAACCACATAATTGTTGTCTGTAAATGACCCGACCCTACCAAGGCTCTGAGGTCTTGGTAGGGTCGGGTGATGTCTTTTGGTTAGGTTTTAGAAAGGCAAGTCCTCGCCAGTGGAGCTGTCGTCGCTGCTGAGCGGGTCTGCCGTTGGCTGTGCCGGAGCGACCGCAGGAGAAGCCTGGACGGAACCGCCTAACTGGCTGCCTTGCATTGGCGGAACGCCTGTGTTCATCGCATTAGGGTCAACGTGGTCGCATTGATAGCAGTTGATGTCGTTGAAATAGCGGTCTTGCCATGCGCGGGCGTTTATGTCGAGCCATATGTGAACGGTGTCGCCTTGATGGATGTTGAATTGCTGGAGCCTGTCTGCGCCAAACACGCGGAACTGGCATGCGCGGGGATATTGGTCTTTTGTCTGGATCACGAACTCTTGTGATTTCCATGCGTTGCCAGAGCGTTGCGACACGCCTTCCTTGGCTGGATACTCTTTTATGATTACGCCTTCTACTTCTATTCCTTGTAAAGCCATAGTTGTATAAAATTGGATTTGTGATTTCTGAATATTATGCGAAATTAGAGAAAAAATCGCTTATGGCAAAGCGTTTGTCGATTAAAAAATGAAAAAAATGAAAAAGCCTTTCCGTTTTCTGACCATTTCAATAAATAATATGTATCTTTGTGCGATAATTATAGTGGAATATAACAAAACTAAAGATACGATGAGATTCACACTTTCCAGCACGGTTCTCAACAGCCGTTTGCAAACCCTTGCGAAGGTCATCAACAGCAAAAACTCTCTTGCTATCCTTGAGAGCTTCCTCTTCCAGGTTCACGATGGGAAGATGGAAGTCACGGCCTCCGACAGTGAAAACCTTATGAGGACAATGATTCCTCTTGACGAATGTGACGCGGAAGGCAATTTCGCCATTCCCAACCGCACCGTTCTCGACGCGGTGAAGGAGCTCCCCGAGCAGCCTCTTACGTTTGAGGTCAACCCCGAGACTTATGAGGTGGCAATAGAATACCAAAACGGACGATACAACTTCACGGCCCTAAATGCTGAGGAGTATCCACAGAAGTCGCCTATCGGCAACGACGCCAAGACGTTGACCATCAATGCCAAGGTGTTGTGCGAAAACATCAATAGGACGCTCTTTGCTACCGACAACAACGACATCCGCCCCGTGATGAACGGTATCTACTTTGACCTTCTCCCCGACTGCCTTGCTTTCGTGGCATCTGACGGTCATAAGCTCGTGCGCTGTCGTTACATGGGTATCAAGAGCGAGAACCACGACTCGTTTATCCTCCCCAAGAAGCCGGCAATGCTTCTTCGTGCCGTTCTCGACAAGAGCGAGGAGGATGTCACCGTCAAGTTCAATTCCAACTGTGCGGAGTTCCACTTCCAGGGCGGTATGCTTTCGAGCACGCTCATCGAGGGCAACTTCCCCAACTATAACGCTGCCATCCCGACAGACAACACCAATGAGCTTGTCATCGACCGCAAGGCCCTCCTTGGTGCCATACGCCGTGTGTTGCCGTTTGCGAGCATGAGTTCCCAGCTCATCAGGTTCCATCTTGACAATGGCTGCCTTGAGTTGTCGTCCGAAGACCTCGATTTCGCCACGAGTGCCAAGGAGAAGATTGTTTGTGAATATAATGGCATGCCATTGCAGATCGGATTCCGAGGCGACTTCTTCTCTGAGATTCTTAACAGCATAACAACCGACGAGATCAAGATGCTTCTTGGCGACCCGAGCCGCGCTGGTGTCATTTATCCTACGGAGCAGCCCAACGAACAGGATGTGCTCATGTTGATTATGCCATTGCTTTTGGGTGATTAGAGCCATGCGTTTGAATCTTACTAAACCTCTGGTGGTCTTCGACTTGGAGGCCACCGGTCTTGACTTGGTCAACGACCGGATCATCCAGGTCTCATATGTCAAGGTTAGCCCGGGCGACAAGGAGGGCGAGGAAGAGCGGAAAAGCCTTTTCGTGAACCCCGGCAAGCCTATACCAGCTCTCGTGCAACAGCTCACGGGAATAACCGACGACATGGTGAAAGACGCGCCAACGTTCAAGCAGTTGGCCAAGCAGCTTGCCGATTCCTTTATGGGGTGCGACTTTGCCGGTTTCAACAGCGACCGCTTCGATGTCCCCATGCTTGCTGAGGAGTTTTTGAGGGCTGGCGTCGATTTCGACTTCTCCAAGTGCCGGCTCATCGATGCCCAAAACATTTTCCACAAGCGCGAGCCGCGTAATCTCGCTGCCGCCTACAGGTTCTACACGGGTCGCAAGATGGAAGACGATTTCCGTGCTCACCGTGCCGACCAGGACGCTGAGGCCACCTATCGTGTGCTCATGGGCGAGCTCGACAAGTACGACCCGGCAAGCGTTGAGGATCCATCGCTGGCACTTCCCAACGACATGGATGTCTTGGCAGCGGAGTCGAGGATGAACAACAATGTCGACTTTGCGGGACGCATGGTGTGGGAAACCGTGAAAGACAAGGAGGGCAACCCCGTGACCGACAAGGATGGCAATCCTGTGCGCCGCGAGGTCTTCAACTTCGGAAAATACAAAGGCCACGTGGTTACCGACGTGCTTCATCGCGACCCGGGCTATTACAGTTGGATGCTCAATGCCGACTTCACGCTCAACACCAAGCAGGTGCTGACACGCATAAGGCTTAGGGAGGCAAAATTGAACATGAATGCGTAGAGTCTTGTTCGTGTTTGTCGCTCTTGTGATGGTCTTGGCGGTAAAAGCCCAGGAGCTTAACGCCAGGATCACGATCAACCACAATCAGATAAGTGGTACGGACGCTTCTGTCTTCGACAATCTGCAGCAAACCCTGACCCAGTTTGTCAACGACAGGCAATGGACCAGCCTGCAGTTTGCGAAGAAGGAACGCATCACGTGCAACTTCAACATCACGGTGACCAAATACGACCAGTCGAGCGGTATGTTCACGTGCAAGGCCATCATCCAGGCCAACAGGCCCGTGTACAATGCCTCCTACAACTCTACATTATATAATAACACCGACAACGATTTCAATTTTGTTTTCAGGCAGTTTGACCAATTGGAATTCAACGAAGAGACCATAGACAACCAGCTCACCGCCCTCTTCGCCTATTATGCTTATCTAATCATCGGCATCAATCTCGACAGTTTCTCGCCTCTTGGCGGAAGCGACGTCCTGGAACGCTGCATGAATCTCGTGAACAACGCGCAGAACCTCGATTTCACCGGATGGAAGTCGTTTGACAACGATCGCTGCCGCTTTGCCATCATCAACGATTATCTCAATGGTGGCATGCAGCCATTCAGGCAGTTGCAGTATGATTATTACCGCAAGGGGCTTGACGAGATGGCGGCAAACGCCGACCGGGGACGGGCGGAGATAACGGCGGCGATAGAAAACGACTTGAAGAAATGCCATGAGGATCGTCCGCAGAGCGTGCTGCCGCAAATATGGACAGACTATAAGCGCGACGAGCTTGCCAACATATACAAGGGCAAGGGCACGCCGAAAGAAAAGGAAACGGTCTACGACATTCTCTTCTCTATCAATGCCTCGCAAAACAACGCGTGGGAAAAGATAAAGCAATAAACAAAATGCTCAAACAACTTTACATAAAGGACTTCACGCTGATAGACGAGCTCAATATCCAGTTCAACCCTGGCTTCTCTGTCATTACGGGCGAAACGGGCGCGGGAAAGAGCATCGTGATAGGCGCGCTCCATCTCCTCTTGGGGCAGCGTGCCGACTCCAAGCAAGTGAAGTTGGGAAGGAAAAAATGTGTCATCGAGGCGCATTTCGACCTGTCGCACTACGACATGGAGTCGTTTTTCGACGACAACGAGATCGACTACGACGCCACCGACTGCATATTGCGGCGTGAGGTCAGCGAGAAAGGCAAAAGCCGTGCTTTCATCAATGATACTCCTGTGTCGCTGACCACTTTGCGTGACCTTGGCGACCAGCTCATCGACATCCACAGTCAGCATCAGAACCTCCTGCTCCAGAAAGAAGACTTCCAACTCAACGTAGTGGACATCATCGCCGGCGACTCCGCGCTTCTCGCCAGCTACAAGGGAAAATACTCCGCATGGCTTCAGGCCAAGAAGGCTTACGCCGATTGTGAGGAAGCGTGCAAGCGGAGCAAGGAAAACGAGGAGTTTCTGCGGTTCCAGTTCTCCGAGCTTGACAAGGCAAAACTCTTAAAAGGTGAGGAACAGGAACTGGAGCAACGCTCGCAGACCATGAGCCATACCGAGGATATAAAGAGCGCGCTTTTCACGGCTTCGGAGGCTTTGTCCAAAGAGGATGCGGGAGGAATGGCCATGACGCGCGACGCTGCCGACAGCATGCGCGACATTGCCGAGGTGTATCCGGAGGCGAAAGCCATTGCCGACAGGCTCGACTCCGCTTACATAGACCTCAAAGACATCTCGCGCGAGATAGAGGGGTATCTTGAGGACGTAGATTTCGACCCGCAAGAGTTGGAGGCTATCAACGAGCGCTTGGACCTCATCTATTCGTTGGAACAGAAGTTTCACGTCTCTTCGTCCGACGAGCTCATTGCTGAACGAGACAAGATAAAGAAAGAGCTCGACAGCATAGATGGCGGCTCGGAACAGCTTGCGGAGCTCAAGGCAGAGAGCGATAAGGCTTATGCCGAATGCCTCGCGGTTGCCAAGGAGCTGAGCGGGGTGAGGAGAAAGGCTGCCGTCAGGGTAGAGGAGGAGATGAGAGAAAGGCTCGTGCCATTGGGCATTCCCAAGGTGCGTTTCGCCATCGATTTCAAGGACGGCGAATGCATGGCATCGGGAATCGACCGGGTGCGGTTCCTCTTCAGTGCCAACAGCAGCACGGCATTGCAACCCGTGGCGCAAGTGGCATCGGGTGGCGAGATAGCGCGCGTCATGCTGTCGTTGAAGGCGATGATAAGCGGGGCGGTGAAGTTGCCCACTATTGTTTTCGACGAAATAGACACAGGCGTGAGCGGCAGAGTGGCAGAGAAAATGGCGCAGATAATGCGAGAAATGGGCGACCGCAACCGTCAGGTGATCTCCATCACGCACTTGCCGCAAATAGCGGCCATGGGAACCACCCACTATAAGGTGAGCAAGGAGGAAACGCCGGAGGGAACCGTTAGCCACATGCGCTTGTTGTCGCAGGCGGAGAGGGTGGACGAATTGGCACAGATGCTTAGCGGAAGCAGCATCTCGCAGGCGGCAATCGACAACGCGCGCACGTTGCTTGACAACGCGCGCTAAAATATTGAAACAATGATTAATCGAAATAAGACAACAATGAGAACAAAGATCATGCGACTTCTATTGGCAATGGCAATCATGCTGCCAATGATGGCAAAGGCACAGCCCGCCACTGTGAAGAAGGCCGCGCAAAGCGTCTTCTCCCTGACGACATACAATGCCGATGGCACCATTCATTCTTCATCGCATGGCGTCTTCACCGGAGCCGCAGGCGAGGCCATTGCCATGTGGCATCCTTTCAAGGGCGCGACACGGGCCGTGATCATCGACAGCAAGGGCAAGCAGTATGACGTGGATGCCATGCTTGGAGTGTCAGAAAACTACGACATGTGCCGCTTCAGGATTAAGGGCTATGCCAACAGTGGCAGTGGGCTTCTTCCCACAGCCGACAACTCGCTTGCCGCACAGATGTTCATGGTGGGTTACGATACCAAGAAATCCGAGATAAAAAGCATATCGCCAGCTCGAACGGAGAAGTTCATGACCGATCTCAACTATTACGTCTTCAAGGATGAGGACGTGTCGGGATCCATGTTGGGCTGCCCCGTAGTGAGTGCCGACGGCAAGCTGCTGGGCATTGTGCAGAGACCCGAGGATGGCGGAGAGGCGTTTGCTGCCGACGTGCGTCTCACTACCACTTTCAAGCGTATGGGATTCTCCATCAACGACCAGACCTTCCGCGCCACGGGCATTCGCGTAGCCTTGCCTGAAGAGCAAAAGGAAGCATCGCTGATGCTCGTGCTTGCGGCGAGCATGGCCGACAGCGTGAGATACAATGGGTATATCGACGACTTCATCCACTATTTCCCGACGGCTACCGACGGCTATAACGCCAAGGCCACGCAACTGGTCAACTATGGCAAGCTCGCCGAGGCCGACGAGATGCTTCAGACCGAGACCAAGCGTGCCGCCAACAAGGATGTGGCTTACAGCAATTACGCTGCTCTCGTTTATCGTGCTTCTATCTATCGCATTGACACCACGTTTACCAAATGGAGCCTTGACAAGGCTTACGACTTGGCTGGCGAGGCATATAAGGTGAACCCCATGCCGACTTATCAGCATCAGCAGGCGCAGGTGTTGTTTGCCAAAGGCAAATACAATGAGGCACTCGACTTGCTCACGGCTCTCCAGAAAACCGATCTCGGCAAGACAGGTGAGATATACTATGAGGCAGCACAGTGCAAGGCGCGGCTCAATGCCCCAAAGCCTGAAATTATGGCGTTGCTCGACTCGGCGGTCAATGTTCAGCCAGGCCTTTCATCGGCTTCCTACGTGCTGGCGCAAGGCAGGCAATACGACGCTGACGGCAATTATCGTCAGGCGTTCCTCGATTACCTGAAATACGACTCCTTGATGAACTTCAATGCCTCCGCCGATTTCTATTACATGAAGTTCAAGTGTGAGATGAAGATAAGGCAGTATCAGCCGGCGCTCAACGACATTGCCCATGCCATTGTGCTCACTCGCACGGTGCCGCTCTATTACGCTGAGATGGCAAGTCTTCAGCTTCGCGTCAACCGTCTGGACGATGCGGTGAAGACCTGCGACATGGCCCTCGCCATCGACGGAGCCGACAAGGTTTCCGACTTCTTCATCATCAAAGGTATCGCTTTTTGCGAGCTCAAGCAAAAGGAAGCGGGCTTGGAAGCATTGAAAAAGGCGCAGGAACTTGGCGACGAACGTGCCGAGGACTTGATAAAGAAGTATTCAAAATGATGAATTGCTGATATAATATATAATAATGTATGCCCACGAAATGCCATAGGATGTTTCGTGGGCTTTTTTTATGAAAAAAGAAAGAAAAACATGACAAAACTTTGTCAGAACTAAAAAAGTTACTATCTTTGCACTCGCAATCGCCGATATGGCTCAGTTGGTAGAGCAACGCATTCGTAATGCGTGGGTCCCCGGTTCGAGTCCGGGTATCGGCTCAATGTGTGTTTCGCACATTGTGCGGGATTAGCATATCGGTAGTGTACGGGCTTCCCAAGCCTGTGAGGCGGGTTCGATTCCCGTATCCCGCTCCGATAGAGAAGAAGCGTTGAAAATCAGCTGAGTGCGGTTTTCAACGCTTCTTTTCGTATTGTACGATGTGTTTAAACTTGGTGCTAGCCGTCTTTAATTGGGGTAGGGCACTACTTATCGAAAATGTCAATTATAGGTACCGTCTTTTCCATTCCTTGGCGATTTTCATACCGATAAGTGCCAATCTGTCTGTAACATTTTCCTTTGGGTAGGGAAATCACCATATTGTCGTAGTACGAGGTGTTGTCTGATGCTTGAAACATCACAATCATTCTATAATCAAGCAAGCCTTCATGATCATACGGGGTAGCTAAAGCGCTACCATCCTGTAACACTTGCATCACTTGAAATGAATCTGCGTTTATCTCCTGGCCTGGACGGTCAAACAATTGCGTGCCATCTTCGCTATTGCTTTGCTTTGCTGCCATATAGAAGATAAAGGCAATAAAAAGCAGTATGCCTGTTGCGATTCCGCCTATATAGGTTAGAATGAATTTTATTTTTGTACTCATATTGTTATGTTTCTGTTTTTTGGGGTGTTGGTCTTATCAATAGATTCTCTTTGGGTAATTATGCATTTCTCAATTGATAATATCTCAATGCCTTTTAGCCATATGCTATTGCGCCAATTGATTAGTTGTATGTACGGTTCGCCTTCTCCAAACGGTACTTAACGATTTCTAATCTGTCAGAGTCTGAAAGTTGTCCTTTTAGCATATCACTATACCATCTCGGGTTACATTGTGGTTGAATAGTGTGAAATGATTCTCGTCCCATTCTTTTTGAGAGAAAAGAACAGGGTTTATGATTTCGTCTATACTCCAGCCAAGCTCTCTCAGAGGATAAGAATATTTGTCGTAGTCTTGCAAGGTTATTTTAGGCTCGTCTATCAGGATAAGCACGTCCCAATCGCTACCGTTGTGCTCCGTGCCTCTGGCGCGTGAGCCGAATAAGATTGCTTTTGCATGAGGGTCTATCTCGTGCAACTTGCTTTTCATTGCTTCTATAACATTTCTCTTATTCATAGTGTTATTCATGCCGTTGATACCTTTTGCAAAAATAAGCTATTTCCATGAACTGTTGCACAAACTGCGTGTTAAATACACTAAAATAGTAGTACCGGGGAAGTTCGGTAGTTTGGTACGACGGGTACCACGCTGTGGCATTGGAAATACCAAAATATGGAATTGGGGGTACCACGCCGTGGTATTTGGGCTACCAAACTTTGGTACTGGCAATGGCTTATAGTTGTGTCTTGTTGAATGTATAGTAATGGGCGTAATAATAATGCTGCAAGATGACGTGTGCTTTACGTGAAGTCGTAGATGTCGCGGTAGTGGTCAAACTCCAGGCTGTTTTCGTAGCCATGTGCCTTGAAAAGGTCGACGATCCATTGCTGCTGTTCGGGTGTGAGCAGTCTCTCGCCGTTGTGGTAACGGTAGTATGTGCCATGGCCGCCAAGGTATTGCTTGATTGCCTTGCGTAGTGTGGCGACATCTTTCATTTTCACGTCTTCAAATAGCGTATCGAAGCCCCATGCTGCATGAATTTTCCGGATGGCCTTGAAGTGCGGGCAGTTGCCGGAGCTGATAGCTGTTGGGTAAATGGCGTTGCCTGATGTCGTTTCGCTTGGGATGACGCGTGATGATATGTGGCGTATGCACTTGGATGTTTGCTGGCAGCCGTCGATGAAACAAAACGTCCACGAAGGAGGCAGCATTTCGCGGGTCAAGTCATTGTAGTCTTCCATATTGTTTTGGAGTTATTAGTAGGGGCTTTTCCGCTTTTCGCCCTTTACGTAGCCGACGATGCCGAGAAAGATGGCGATGACGGGAAGGATGTTGAGGATATTGTAGTTGGTGAGCCCGGTTGCGTAGAACAAGGCGAGGCAGACGACGCCGCCGTAGACGAATGGCAACCCCACGTGGCGCATGGCCACGGCATAGAGCCTTGCCGCGGTCGCCCACGACTTCCTAAATATGGTAATAGTCTTTCGCATGACGCAAATAGTGTTGAAGCTTGCCTTTTATAATATGCAGGTGCAAAAGTACAAATAAAAATGTGCCCTTGGTAGTGATTGATGTTAAAATGAATGTTAAAAGATGACTAAAAGAAAGGTTAGGTCATTGATATTCAGATAAAAAAACGTAACTTTGCACCGCATTTTTGCAAAACAACAAATTATTCATTTCAAAGTAGTATGAATCAATACGAGACCGTTTTCATTTTGACTCCCGTTTTGTCTGATGAACAGATGAAGGAAACGGCCGCTAAGTTCAAGAAGCTGCTCACCGACAATGGTGCTGAGATTCTTAACGAAGAGGCTTGGGGATTGAAGAAAATGGCTTATGCCATTGACAAAAAGTCAACAGGCTTCTATTGCCTGGTTGAGTTCAAGGCAGAGCCTACAGTAATTGACACCCTTGAGACCGGCTTCCGCCGCGACGAGAAGGTGATTCGTTTCATGACAGTGAAGCTCGACAAGTATGCAGTAGCTTATGCAGAGAAGCGTCGTGCAAAGCTGGGTAAAAAGTTGGAGGCATAATCATGGCAGAGCAGAACAACACACGCGCTAACAACAGTGAGATTCGCTATCTCACCGCTCCTTCCATCGACACGAGGAAGAAGAAGTATTGCCGTTTCAAGAAGAGCGGCATCAAGTATATCGACTACAAGGATCCTGAGTTCCTCAAGAAGTTCCTCAACGAGCAGGGCAAGATTCTTCCCCGCCGTATCACTGGCACTTCGCTGAAGTATCAGCGTCGCGTGGCACAGGCCGTGAAGCGTGCTCGCCAGATTGCGCTGCTTCCATTCGTAACCGATCTGTTGAAATAATAAGAAGGAGGCTAAGACATGGAAATCATACTGAAAGAAGATATCATCGGTCTTGGATACAAGAACGAGATTGTGACTGTGAAGAACGGCTATGGCCGCAACTATCTCATCCCTACAGGCAAGGGCGTTATCGCTTCTGTTAGCGCTAGAAAGGTGCTCGCCGAGAACTTGAAGCAGCAGGCTGCCAAGCTCGCCGCCAAGAAGGCTGAGGCTGAGAAGCGCGCTGAGGCTCTCCAGGATGTAACTATCACTGTGGCTGCCAAGGTGGCTGTGACTGGTCATCTCTATGGCTCAGTGGGTCCAGCTAAGGTTGCTGAGGAGCTCGCTAAGCTCGGCATCGAGATTGATCGCAAGATCATCACCATGCGTGAGGCACGCAAGGTGGGTGAGTTCGAGGCTACGGTTCATTTCCACAAGGACGTGGAGGTGAAGGTTCCTGTTATCGTCGTGGCTGAGAACCAAGAGCCTAAGGCCGTTGAGGCAGAGGCTCCTAAGGCTGAGGAAGCTCCCAAGGCAGAAGAGGCTCCCGCAGCAGAGTAATAGCTTTATATTTGCACTGTAAAGCAAACAAGCATAATGGTCCCATTCGCTCTAGTAGTGAATGGGATTTTTATTAAGACAATCACACAAATTAACATTTTTATCAGAATTCTAAGATGAAAGCATTCGTTTTTCCCGGACAAGGCTCACAGTTTGTGGGTATGGGTAAGGATTTGTATGAGAACAACGCATTGGCAAAGGAACTCTTTGACAAGGCTGACGAAATACTTGGTTTCAAGATTACAGATATCATGTTCTCGGGCACCGATGAGCAGCTCAAGGAGACCAAGGTGACACAGCCAGCCGTCTTCCTCCACAGTGTTATCTCTGCCCTTTGCCTGGGCGATGACTTCCAGCCTGCCATGGTTGCCGGCCATTCACTCGGAGAGTTCTCAGCCCTTGTGGCAAGCGGTGCTCTCGATTTTGAGGATGGCTTGAAGCTCGTTGCCGCCCGTGCCAACGCCATGCAGAAAGCCTGCGAGAAGAACCCAGGCACCATGGCCGCCATTATCGGTTTGCCCGATGAGACCGTGGAGCAAGTGTGCGCCGAGGTTAGCAATGGTGGCAAGGTGGTTGTGGCTGCCAACTACAATTGCCCTGGTCAGCTCGTTATCTCAGGCGACAAGGATGCGATTGCCGAGGCTTGCGAGAAATTGAAGGCCGCTGGCGCAAAACGCGCGTTGCCTTTGGCTGTGGGTGGTGCTTTCCACTCTCCGCTCATGCAGCCAGCCAAGGAAGAGTTGCAGGCAGCCATCGAGAAGACACACTTCTCAGCTCCTAAGTGCCCTGTATATCAGAATGTTGACGCGAAGCCTTACTCTGATCCTGAGCAAATCAAGGCAAATCTCATAGCTCAGCTCACCAGCCCTGTGCGCTGGACAAAGAGCGTGCAGGACATGATTGCCAATGGTGCCGACGACTTCACGGAGTGTGGCCCAGGCAAGGCTCTGCAAGGCATGATTCATCGCATAGACAAGGCTGTTGCCGCTCACGGAATCGCCTGATGCTCGATGAATAAAAAGATCGTCATATATCAAATCCTCACGCGCCTTTTCGGCAATCGTAACACTTCATGCAAGAAGGACGGTACGCTTGCCGAGAATGGGGTGGGGAAGATGAACAATATAGATGTTGTCAGGCTGAGGAAGATACACGACATGGGCTTCACGCATGTGTGGTTCACGGGTGTCATTCGTCATGCCACGGCGACAGACTATTCTCAATACGGCATTCCGCGCCAACACGATTGCGTGATA
Organism: Escherichia coli; assembly: GCA_963593695.1. GTDB lineage: Bacteria > Bacteroidota > Bacteroidia > Bacteroidales > Bacteroidaceae > Prevotella. Next base: position 45,039 of record CAVBBO010000033.1, read on the forward strand.
AAAGGCAAGGCAGGGTCTCCCTATGCCATTACCGATTATTATGACGTGGACCCCGACATAGCCGAGAACGTGCCTGAGCGTATGGCAGAGTTTGAGGCTCTCGTACAACGTACCCACAAGGCAGGCATGAAGGTGATAATCGATTTCGTGCCCAACCACGTGGCGCGTGAGTATCATAGCGTGAATCTCCCTGAAGGTGTAAGCGACTTGGGGGCAGACGACGACACGACTAAGCATTTTGACATAAACAACAACTTCTATTATTGTCCCGGTCATGCTTTCGTGAGTCCTGTGGCTCCGGCCGACAATGAAGAACCTTATGTGGAGAAGCCTGCCAAATGCACGGGCAACGACAAGTTTAACGCCGAGCCAGGCGTATACGACTGGTATGAGACTGTTAAGCTCAATTATGGCGTTGACTATTGCGATGCCGCTGGCAGAAGCTACCACTACAACCCGGTGCCCGACACGTGGAAGAAGATGACCGACATCTTGCTCTTTTGGGCGGGAAAGGGCATCGACGGTTTCCGTTGCGACATGGTGGAGATGGTCCCCGCGGATTTTTGGGCTTACGCCACGGCCATAGTGAAGGAACGTTATCCTCAGCTTGTGTTCATCGGAGAGGTCTACGACACCAACCAGTATCGCAGGTATGTGGCTTCCGGTTTCGACTATCTCTATGACAAGGTGGGAATGTACGATTGCCTTCGTGACGTGGTGTGTGAGCGCCGTCCTGCCAACAGCATCACGTGGTGCTGGCAGAGCACCGACGACATAAAGGATCACATGCTCTACTTCCTTGAGAACCACGATGAGCAACGCATTGGCAGCGACTTCTATTGTGGCGACGGGGCAAAGGCGGTGCCAGCACTTGTGGTGGGCGCACTCTTGCAGAAGAACCCTTTCATGGTTTATTTCGGACAAGAGGTTGGCGAGCGTGGCATGGACGAGGAAGGCTTCTCCGGCAAGGACGGGCGCACGACCATCTTCGACTATTGGAGCGTGGATTCTGTCAGGCGAGAGTTTTTCACCTCTGATGGGCTCTCGGAGAGCGAGAAGAAACTGCAAAAGACCTATCGTGAGATACTGCGCATAGCCAACAAGGAAAAGGCTGTCAGGGAGGGAGAATGCTTCGACCTGATGTATGCCAACAATCAGACGTGGCAATTCAACCCAAGAGAGCAGTTTGCTTTCTTGAGGAAAAAAGACGATGAGGTGTTGCTCATTGTGGTGAACTTCTCGCGTCCCGACGTTCGCGTATCCGTGGTTATACCCAAACATGCCTTCGACTTCCTTGGTCTGCCAGAACGTGAGGTTGTGGCTTCCGACCTCTTGAGTGGCGAGAAGCTGCCGTTGACCCTCAAAAAAGACGGGGCGGTGACGATGGAGCTGCCTCCTTATGGTGCGAAGATTCTTAAATTCAATATCAATATGAGAACAGACTCTTTAGCCCTTAACGAGCATGGCAAGGACGAGTTTCCGCCTGCTCATACCGCTGAGCATTTGCTCAACCAGTTGATGATAAGGATGTTCGGTTGCGAGCGGTCCAACGATGCCCACATAGAGCGCAAGAAGAGCAAGATAAACTATGTTCTCGATCACAAGCCGTCGCGCCAGGAAGAGAAGGCCATTGAGGTTGAGATGAATCGCCTGATAGAGAGCGATATGCCTGTGGCCTATGACATGGTGGACCGCAACCACTTGCCCGAGGGCATATCGCTTGACCGCCTGCCCAAGGACGCGTCGGAGACAATACGCATAGTGCGCATTGGCGACTACGACGTTTGCCCATGCATTGGCAAGCACGTGAGGTCTACATCGCAAGTGGGCAAGTTCGTGTTGCTCGGCACCAATTGGGATGAGATGAGCCACACGTTTCGAATCAGGTTCAAGGTGATACCAAACGCTTAAGACCAGTTTGGCATAAGCCGAAAGACAATAAAAAAACCGCCGCGCTAACATTGATTAAGCGCGGCGGTTTTTTATACCGGTTACTTTGTTTCGTTTTCTTCTTTCATGTCAATGAATTCTCCGTTGGGGTCATAGAATTCATATTGCAGGAAAGCGAGTTTCTGTGAGGAGTAGACGTGTACTCCAAAGCCATACTTCATCTGCCATTTGCGTTTAAGGCTCACCATGCCTTGGTTGATAAAAGCCGCAACGTATGGATGAACGTAAAGATAGAACTTCTTTATGCCTATCTTGTTGACGAGTTGGTCAATTTTTCTCTCAAGCTGATCAGTGAATAAGAAGCTGGCACGTATTTTTCCTGTTCCTCCGCAGGATGGACAATCTTCCTCGACGTTGACATCCATGGCAGGGCGCACGCGTTGGCGCGTTATCTGCATCAGTCCGAATTTGCTCAGCGGAAGGATGTTGTGTCGCGCACGGTCGCTCTGCATATTCTTGCACATTCGCTCATAGAGCATTTGCCTGTCCTCGGCAAGGTTCATGTCGATGAAGTCGACTACGATGATTCCTCCCATGTCTCGCAGTCTCAATTGTCGGGCGAGCTCGTCGGCAGCTCCAAGGTTGGTGTCGAGTGCCGTAGCTTCCTGTCCGTTTTGGTTTTTCGACCTGTTGCCGCTGTTAACGTCGACCACGTGCATGGCCTCGGTGTGCTCAATGATGAGATAAGCTCCATGGGCATAGTTGACGGTCTTGCCAAAGCTGGCCTTTATTTGCTTTGTGACATTGAAATTGTCGAAGATGGGAACTTTCCCCGTGTACGTCTTTACTATCCCGGCCTTTTCAGGGGCGATCATTGACACATAGTCTTTTACTTCCTTACAAACATCCTCGTCGTTGACATAGATGTTTTCGTAAGTGGGGTTGAAGAGGTCTCGCAGCATGGCAACGGCCCTGCCGGTCTCTTCATAGATTAGTTGTGGACGGCGCTGTGTCTTCTGTGCCTTGTCGATAGCGCTCTGCCATCTGCTTGTGAGCACTTTCATCTCGGCGTCGAGCTCTGCCACTCTCTTGCCTTCCGCAACAGTGCGCACTATGACTCCACAATTTTTTGGCTTGATGCTCTGGATGAGTTGTTTCAGTCTTGACTTCTCCTCACCGCTCTTTATCTTCGACGAAACCGATACCTTTTCCCCAAAGGGGATAAGCACGAGAAAACGTCCGGCGAAACTGAGCTCGGCAGTCATGCGAGGTCCCTTGGTTGATATGGGCTCCTTCACGATTTGCACCAATACTTCCTGTCCCACTTTCAGCGTTTGCTGCACGCTCCCGTCTTTTTGCAATTCTGGTTGGCGTGATGCCTTAGCGAAAGGGAAGGGGTGTTTTCTGTCGCTTTCAATCTGCTTGAGATACTTAGCGTAGGAGTTGAATTGACTACCCAAATCAAGATAATGCAAGAAAGCATCGCGTTCATAACCTACATCCACAAAGCATGCGTTGAGACCTGGCATGAGTTTCTTAACTTTCGCGACGTAGATGTTGCCCACAGAGTAGTTTGCCGAGCGTGACTCGTTCTGGTATTCAACCAGCCTCTTGTCTTCCAGCAAGGCAATGGAAATCTCCTTAGGCTTGACATCGATAATTACTTCACTTGTCATTTCTGATGGTGTTTTTCTCTCAGTTGTCTCTCCGACAACTTGTTCAACAAATAAAAAAGGGGCAAGCCCTTAGGGCGAGCCCCTTTTGAAACTGTCTCTCGGGCTTACTTGCTCTTATGACGGTTCTTGCGCAGTCTCTTCTTACGCTTATGAGTAGCCATCTTGTGGCCCTTTTTCTTCTTACCGTTTGGCATAATTGTAAAATTAAAATGTTGTGATATGAAAAATTTTCTTGTTGCTTACTCGCCTTTCATCTCGTCTACGAAGACCTTGGCTGGCTTGAAAGCCGGAATGTCGTGGGCCGCGATGGTGATGGTCATGTCCTTGCCAATGTCGCGAGCTGTCTTTGAGGCGCGATGCTTTATTATGAAACTGCCGAAACCGCGAAGGTAGACGTTCTCCTTCTTCTCGAGCATGGTGCTCTTTACAGTCTCCATGAAGGCCTCCACCACTACAGAAACCTCTTTCCTCTGCAATCCTGTTTGTTCAGCAATCTCGTTGATGATATCTGCTTTTGTCATCTTGTTAATTATCTGATTATATCTTGTTAATTTTCAAACTACTATAGTGCCCGTCTTTCGAGTTTGCAAAATTACTAATTATCTTGGTTAAAACGAAATCTTACGCTGGGTTTTTTCTTTTTTTTATATATTTGGCAAGTTCTCTCCTATCTTTCTTTGCAGCATTTTGGCCATTTTGATGCCGCGGCGTGTCTGCCTCGCTATATCATCTTGTATGGTGTTGAGGTCGTTGAACATTTCGCAAGCCGCTTTCTGGAATGGGTTGGGCTTGCGCTTGCTCTTGTCGGCATCGGCGTTGACCATCACCTTGATGCCCTTCGGCACAATGCTAATGTCAACGTCGGCTCCAGCCATGACGGGCTCGCCGTCGTAGTGGATTGGACCTTCCGACGAACGGTGGACGTGAAGGTGCCTTGTGCGGAAGGTCTTGATGCGCGAACTCTTGTTCAAGGTCTTGCTGAACATGTCTATCACGATCTGTGGGATTTCCATTATGTTGAAAGGCTCTATGATGACCACGTCGAGTAGTCCGTCTCTCATGCTGGCCTGTGGCGCGATGTAGGCGTTGTTGCCGTATTGTGAGGCGTTGGCGCACGTCACGAGCATGGCCTTGTATTCTTTTGCGTCTTCCTCGGTTGTCAGCTCGTAAGTCTGTGGCCTGTACTTAAGCCCGGTCTCGAGCACTTGTTGCACATAGGAAATCAAGCCGCGTTTTCCTGACTCGGCGAACTTGAAGCTTATGAAGGCGTCGAACCCCAATCCGCAAGTGCAGAAGAATTTGTGACCGTCTATGAGGCAATAGTCGAGGTCGTGGATGACGCATTGGTTGATTATCTCTATGCTTTTCTTTATATTAAGAGGTATGAAGAGGTGGCGCGCCAGACCGTTGCCGGATCCACACGGGATTATGGCCAACGCTGAGCCGGTGCCTGTGAGACTTTGCGCCACTTCGTTGACGGTTCCATCACCTCCCACGGCCACGACAATGTTGATGCCCTCTTCGGCGGCTTGGCGAGAGAGCTCGGTGGCGTGTCCGGCATATTGGGTTTCCACAATGTCGTAACTGAATTTAGACTTGTCTAAATACGTGTCTATGGCTTCGGGAATCTTGGACTTGCCAGCCGTGCCAGAGATGGGATTTATGATAAATCTTATCGTTGTCATTGGATAGCTTTTTAAAAGACAAAAATAGCTCTTTTATTCATCAAAACGCAAGTGGATTTCAGATTTTTTGTTAAAAAGTGGTTTTCTTGTCAATTCTTTATTGTTTATAAAGAGTTTTTTGTAACTTTGCAACCTGTTCATTACAAAGAAATTTCTTCACCTATTTTAAAATGGGACAACTAACAGAAAGATACAAGCAGTATCGTGTACCGCAAGAGTACATTGATAAAGGTGTATACCCTTATTTCAAAGAGATAACGAGTAAACAAGGGCCTGAGGTCGTCATGGATGGCCGTAAGATGTTGATGTTTGGCAGTAACGCCTACACAGGTCTTACAGGAGACCCAAGGGTTATCGAAGCAGGCAAGGCTGCCCTTGACAAGTATGGCTCGGGATGTGCCGGAAGTCGTTTCCTGAATGGCACGCTTGACATTCATGTCCAGCTTGAGAAAGAATTGGCTGAGTATGAGCACAAGGATGCCGCTCTCTGTTTCTCGACGGGCTTCACGGTCAACTCTGGCGTAATACCAACAATCGTTGGCAGAGGTGACTACCTTATTTGTGATGACCGCGACCATGCGTCTATCGTTGATGGACGTCGCCTTAGCTTCGCTACGCAGCTCCATTACAAGCACAACGACATGGCCGACTTGGAGCGCATTCTTGAGAAGCTTCCTCACGATGCCATCAAGTTGATAGTCGTAGACGGCGTGTTCTCAATGGAAGGCGACCTCGCCAAGCTTCCGGAGATTGTAGAGCTTAAGCATAAGTACAACTGCTCCATCATGGTAGACGAGGCTCATGGCCTTGGTGTGTTTGGTGAAGGTGGTCAAGGCGTTTGCCATCACTTTGGCGTGCAGGATGAAATCGACCTTATCATGGGTACGTTCTCCAAGAGTCTTGCTTCGATCGGTGGCTTCATAGCATCCGATTGGGATACCATCAACTATCTTCGTCACACATCACGTACTTACATCTTCTCAGCAAGCGACACGCCTGCTGCCACAGCTTGTGCGTTGGAGGCTCTCCACATCATTGAGAATGAGCCTGAGCGCCGTCAGCACTTGTGGGATGTCACAAACTTTGCATTGAAGCGTTTCCGCGAGGAAGGCTTTGAGATAGGAGATACCGAGAGTCCTATCATTCCGCTTTATGTGCGCGACAATACCAAGACGTTCCTCGTGACGAAGTTGGCATTCGATGCAGGCGTGTTCATCAACCCTGTGGTTCCACCTGCATGCGCTCCACAAGACACTCTTGTGCGTTTTGCCCTTATGGCAACACATACCAAGGAGCATGTTGAGCGTGGTGTTCAGGTATTGAAGAAGATTTTCGTAGAGCAAGGAATCATAAAATAAGAAAGGGTATGGTCTTTGTCTTTTGTGAGACACAGACCATATTTTTTGCTCTTTAAGAATAATAAAAAGGCGTTGCGGAATGTCTCCGCAACGCCTTTTGTCAATCTTAGTATTGTCGTTGTTTAGCCGTGTTAAGGCTATAATTCGCCGTGGACCGTTGTAGTGTAGAGGGCAGGTTTATTTTAAGCCGAACAGAGCTTTAAGTCCTAAGTCAACGCCGCTGAATCCCATGAAAGCCAAGGACAACAATCCTGCCGTCACGAGCACTATTGGCATTCCTTTCATGCCTTTGGGGATGTTGACATAAGCCAGTTGCTCGCGTATTCCGGCGAAGAGGACAAGTGCCAACGCGAAGCCGATAGCCGTGGAGAACGCATAGACGATGCTCTCAATGAGCGAGAAATCCTTTTGTATAACGAGTATAGCCACGCCAAGCACTGCACAGTTGGTGGTGATGAGTGGCAAGAATATTCCAAGCGACTGGTAGAGGACAGGGGAGACCTTTTTAAGGATTATCTCAACCATCTGCACAAGGGCGGCGATGACCAAGATGAACGCTATGGTTTGGAGATATTGCAGGCCAAGAGGGTCGAGGACGCATTTCTGCAATATGAAAGTGACAACGGTAGACACGGTCAGCACGAATGCCACGGCCATGCCCATGCCAAGTGATGTCTGTATCTTCTTCGACACGCCAAGGAAGGGGCAGATGCCAAGAAATTGGGACAACACTATATTGTTGACGAATATCGCGGAGATGAAAATCAGAATATATTCCATTGATTTGATGCTGTTTTTTCGTTATACTATGATTGTTGCTTGGCTTTCAGTCTGTTGACCACGGCTATGAGATAGCCCAAGGTGATGAAGGCTCCCGGTGGAAGGATGAACAATAGCATGCCGGCAGTCTCTGGCAGGAGCCTGAACCCCATGACGCAACCTGTGCCGAGAAGCTCCCTGAAGAAGCCGAGAAGCGACAAACCGAGCGTGAAGCCAAGACCCACGCCAACGCCGTCGAGCATGCTGTCGAACGCGCCGTGTTTGCAAGCGAAGGCCTCGGCGCGTCCGAGGATGATGCAGTTGACCACGATAAGCGGAATGTAAAGTCCGAGAGATGAGTTGATGGACGGAAAGAAAGCCGCCAGGCACATCTGCAGCACCGTGACGAACGACGCTATCACCACCACGAACACGGGGATTCTCACCGCGTCAGGGGTGAGGTTCTTGATAAGCGATATGGCGATGTTTGAGCATATCAAAACGAAAGCCGTCGACAGACCCATCGAGATGCCGTTGATGAGCGATGTGGTCGTGGCGAGGGTAGGACACATGCCGAGGAGAAGCACGAAGGTTGGATTCTCCTTAATCAGCCCGTTGACAATGATTTTCAAACTGTTCATTTGTTGTATGTTTTTCCGACGCTTGCGGGCTTTCGTGCCGTCAGCGTCGTATGGTTTATGGTATGTTTATGAGCCAACTGATGACCGGTAAGCCTTGTAGGCTTGGTTTACGGCCTTGAGGAAAGCCCTTGACGTGATAGTGGAAGACGTGATGCCATCCACGTCGCCACCGTCCTTGCTCACGCTTAGCGGCTTGTCGTCGGACAGTTGGCGACCGATGACATTGCCTTTGCCGTCTTTTTGGAACCACTTGCCGGCTTTCTCTCCCAATCCGGGGGTCTCGCTCGATTGCAATATCTTGTAGCCTAAGATCTTGTAGTCGCTTGACAGTCCTACCAGGACTTTGAAGTCACCGCCAAACCCCATTACCGAGCTCTCTATGGCCGCACCAAGCGGTTTGCCGTTTGCAGTCTCGGTGTTGTGGATTACATACGTGCTCTCGGTTCCGTCGTTGTTTACGACGACTGTGTCGGTCTTTGTCACCTTGAGGCTTGGCGTGCCCATCACGTCTTTTATGCCATTGTTTATCTCATTGATGGCTTGCTGCCTTATGGGTTCCGTAGTCACCTCGTTGACCAATGCGAGCACGAGGGCGGCTATGAGCGACACCACCGTCAGCACAATTACCATATTCTGGATAGAAGATTTTAGCTTTTCCATTTCATGTCTGTTGTATGATTACCTTTCGTCGTGCCATCGGCGGCATTATTTGTTGCTGTATCGGCGAGGCTTGATGTAAGTGTTTATCAGTGGGGTGAAGGCGTTCATTATGAGTATGGCGAACGACATGCCCTCTGGATACGCGCCCCAGTTGCGTATCACCACTGTTATGGCGCCAATGGCTACGCCGTAGACAATCTGCCCGCGGTGGGTCATTGGTGATGTCACGTAGTCGGTTGCCATGAATACGGCTCCCAGCATCACGCCTCCGCTCAACACTGATGCCACAGGGTTGGCGTATGACGGGTTGGCAACGTGCAGCAGCGCGGTCAACACGAACACGGTGGCAATGATGCTCACGGGGATGTGCCATGTTATGACTCGGCGCCATAGCAGATAGACAAGTCCAAGGATGATGGCAATGCCACACACCTCGCCAAGTGAGCCCGCGCCCATGGCAAACGTGTCGTTGCCGAGCAAGAGGCCCAGCGAGTCGGGCAGGCGGTCGAGCAGCGAACCGTCGCCTGTCTTCGCTGCTCCTTTTATAATGCTCAGTGGCGTGGCTCCTGTTTCCGCGTCGGTATATTTCAACAGTTGTCCTGCCAATGGCCATGATGTCATCTGCGACGGAAACGACACGAGCAGGAAGCAACGTCCCACCAACGCGGGGTTGAAGATGTTGCACCCCAAGCCGCCGAAGGTCATCTTGCCCACGCCTATTGCCACTATAGCGCCCAGCACCACAATCCACGCGGGGATGTTGGACGGCAGGTTAAAGCCTAACAACAAGCCCGTTATCACCGCCGACCAGTCGGTGATGGTCGTGCGTTGCGTGTGCATCACGTACTTGCCAATTAACCATTCTGTTGCCACGCAAGCGAGCACGCTGGTGGCGCACACTATCAGCGAGCCTATGCCGAAGAATAGCAGCGAGGCCGCGAATGTCGGGATGAGAGCTATTACCACGTCGCGCATGTCGTGCTCCATTGTCCGTGGAGTGTGGGCGTGTGGCGATTGCGATATTATTAGATTCGACATGTTTATTAGTTCTTTCTGTTTAATTTCGTTGTCATTATTGTTTTTACGGCTTAGGCTGTTGTTTCCTTGCCTTGATGATGCCCATCACGGTCGCCTTTCCCTTCCTTATGTTGTCGACCAACGGACGTGCCGATGGGCAGGTATACTGGCAAGAGCCGCACTCTATGCAGGAGGTAATGTACTCGTGCTCGATGCGTTCCCAATCGCCCATGGCCGACGCCGTGGCGAGAAGGTAAGGCTCAAGTCCCATTGGACACACCCCCACGCACTTGGCGCAACGCACGCATGGCCTTGGCTGTCTGCGCAGAGCGTCGTCGTCTGTCAACACGGTTATGGCGTTGGAGCCTTTCACTATGGGAGCCTCAAGGCTTGTCAGCGCCTTTCCCATCATTGGGCCGCCACTGAGCACCTTGTTGCGTCCTTCCGGCAGACCGCCGCATAGCTCTATGAGGCTTGCCGCGCTGGTGCCCATCCTCACGAGGAAGTTGCCCGACTGCTTCATCGCCTTGCCCGACACCGTCACCACGCGCTCGAAGAGGGGCTTGCGCTTCATCACTGCTTGGTATACGGCGAAGGCCGTAGCCACGTTGTCCACCACTGCTCCCACATTGGCAGGAATGGCTGGAGGCATTGGCACGCGACGGTTTATCACGGCATCGATGAGTTGCTTCTCGCCACCTTGTGGATAGGCTTGCTTGAGAGGCACCACCTCTATGGTTTCATCATTGGCGGTGGTCTTCACCATTGTCTCGATGGCATCGGGCTTGTTCACCTCGATGCCGATGTATCCGCGTTTCACGCCCACGGCACGCATGATGATGCGTAGTCCTTCCACGATTTCCGCCGCATGTTCCAGCATGAGCCTGTGGTCTGACGTGATGTAAGGCTCACACTCCACGCCATTGAGGATGACGCACTCCACGGAACCCTCCGGGGGCATGAGCTTCACATAGGTGGGGAATCCGGCTCCGCCCATTCCCGTCACGCCAGCTGTTTTCACGCGTTCCACTATCTCCTTGGCGTCCAGCTCAGGATGAGAATCGAGAGTTTCCAGCTTTTCGCTTCTGTCGATTGAAGGCTCCCAATCGTCGCCTTCCGCGTTGACTATGATGACGGGTTTCTGATAACCCGACGCGTCTACCGCCTGATCGATCTTGAACACTGTTCCCGACACTGAAGAGTGTACGGGCGCGGAGATGAATCCTCCTGCTTCCGCCAACAGCGTGCCGACTTTCACATTGTCGCCTTTCTTGACCACAGGCTTGGCTGGCGCGCCAATGTGCTGGGAGAGTGGGAAAATGGCTCTCTGTGGCAGCGGCGCAGGCTCTATTGCCCGTCCTGCCGCTATCTTGTGGTCATCCATGTGGATGCCACCTATCTTGAATGTCTTTATTTTCATGGTGTTCAGTGTCATTAGTCTTGGGCGGTAATGTCTGCTGTCGTTGTCTTTTCGGTTGCCGCAGCCTTGGGTTGGGCGGCAGGCTTGGCAGGCGGGAATCCGCTTGCCACTATTGCCTTGCGTGGGCACACGGCTACGCATTTGCGGCACATGCGGCATTTCTCCGAGTCGATTGTCGCCACGTTGCCGTTGATGGTTATAGCCTCGAATGGGCACTCCTTGGCGCATTTGCCACACCCGATGCAAGAGTGTCCGCACACTTTCATGGCTATGGGGCCGCGGTCGTGGTTGCTGCACGCCACGATGACCATCCTGTTTTTCGCTCCCACCTGGCGTATCTCCAGCAAGTGGCGGGGACATGCCTTGACGCAAGATCCGCATGCCACGCACACGTCGGCGTCTACTTCCGGAATGTGTTTCTCGGGATTGATGGTAATGCCGCCAAAATCGCAGGCGTTGGCGCAGTCGCCGCAGCCCAAGCAGCCATAGCCGCACGCCGACTCGCCAGATCCGCAACGGTTCATGGCGTCGCAAGTGCGGAGGCCGTCGTATGAGGCTATTGGCGCGAGGTCGCATCCTGCGCATCTCAGTGCCGCAATGCGTTTCTTGCCCGTCCCGCCCTTGTTCTCAATGCCGAGCAGCGCATAGATTTTCGACATGGCATCGTTGCCGCCTACGGGACACGTGGGAATGTTGCCACCCTCGTCGACAGCCTTTACGATGGCTTCCGCAAGCGATTGGCATCCGGCGAATCCGCATCCGCCACAGTTGGCCTTGGGCAGGCACTCTTGAACGTCGTTGATGCGCGAATCGGTTTCCACTGCGAATTTCTTGCTGCATATATACAACAGCAAGGATGCGGCAAGCGCGATGGCGCAAAGCACGATTATAGAAGTAAGAATTATCATAATGTTTTGTTGTATGCGTATTAAGAATGTGGGCAATGTTCATTGGGTCGAGGGGGCGTGTCGGTGCAGGGAAACGCCCAGCAGCCAAACGCGCGGTCTATTCGCGGCTTGAATATCCAAAGCAAGAGAAAATAAGCGGCCATGACACAGAGCCCGGCTACTGCCGCGATGATGTCCGACTTGGTTATCGCTTTTGCCGCCACGCATCCCATGATGAGCATTATCATGGGCATACCATATCCCAACATGATGGAGGCCATGGGGCTCTTGCCGCCGGCGCGCACGTAAACCATGTCGCCAACTGCAATGTGGTGGTTGGGCTGGACCTGTGCTTCCACGACCATCTGCTTGCGCTCCGACGTGCCGCAGGTTGCCGCGGCATGACATGAGGCGCATGCCGAGTATCTGTCTATGACGACAGTGAGGCGTGAGCCGTTTACCGATTTCACTATACCTCGCTTTAGAATATCCTGATTCATGTGTATGAACCTGTTTAATGTGCCAGCTGGGTTAAGACGGCGTTAATACTTTGCAAAAGTAATATTTATATTTCACAGTTGCAAGCAAAATGTGCATTTTTCATCGTCAGCTTTTCGCACTTTATGGCACAAATAGGTCTTGACCAACAATTAGGTAATAGATTATTACTTTTTTCATCATTTTGTATTTGCCGTGTCATAAAAAAACACTAACTTAGCCAGCGAAACTCACAGTTGTTTAAAGACTTGCGCAAACACAAACACGATTAAATGAACAAGATTACAAGAAACATCCTGCTCGCCATTGCCGCCATTATTCCAGTGGGCAATGCGCTTGCACAGATTCCTGACGGCTACTACGACGCGTTGAAAGGCAAGAAAGGCGCGGAATTGAAAACGGCAGTACACAACATCATCAAGGATGCCAACGTGCTCAGCTATGGTTCGGGGTCGGGCTCTACATGGTGGGGATTCTATTTGACCGACAACGACAACGGCTATGTGATAGACCGGTACAGCAACAACAGCGCGAAGTTTGGCACGCAAGGTTCGGCAGTCTCTGGCATGAACATTGAGCACTCGTTCCCCAAGAGTTGGTGGGGCGGCAGCAAGAACCAAGCCTATCAAGACTTGTACAACCTCATGCCAAGCAATTCCACTGCCAACTCCTCGAAGAGCAACTATGGCATGGGCGTTGTCTCGGAGGCTACCTACGACAATGGTTGCATCAAGGTTGGCGATGGCGACCAAGGCTTCAAGGTTTGGCAGCCGAGCGCCGAATGGCAGGGCGACTTCTCGCGCAGCTATATGTATATGGCCACGGCATATCAGAATCTCACATGGACGAGCGAAGGCCTTAACTCGCTTGAGCAGGGCGATTACCCCACTCTGAAGAAGTGGGCGTATCAGCTCTACATCAAATGGTGCAAGGCAGACCCCGTCAGCAAGACGGAAATTGCCCGCAACGAGGCCGTGTACAAGATTCAGGGCAACCGCAACCCGTTTATCGACTTTCCCAATCTCATGGAATACATCTGGGGAGACAGCGTAGACTATGCCTTCGACCCTGTCACGACCGTAAAGTCGACAGGATATAGTGGCGGTGACAGTTCAGACACGGGCGAGACGGTGATCTATACGGCCAACTACAAAGCAGCCGACGGTAATTGTGTTGCCACCGATATCACGCAGCCGCAAACGGGCATCGAAGTGTGGCAACGCACAAGCAGCTATGGCTGGAAGGCCACAAGCTCAATAAAGAATAGCAGCAATACATACGTAAAATACAACGCCGAGGGCACACTCGCCTTGCCCGAGATAGACCTTGGCGGATACGCCTCGGCATCGTTGTCGTTCACCCACATGCTTAACTACTGCACTTCGCCCGACGACTATCTTAGCGTGGAGGTGCTATGCGAAGGCAATGTGACTAAGCTTTCGGGATTCACGTGGCCGGCAGGCACGAAGTTCGTGTCGGTGGAGTCGGGCGCAATCAGCCTGAACCAATTTGCTGGCAAGAAGATACAGATACTCTTCCGCTATACCGGAACGACCTCGGTCTCAGCCACTTGGGAGATAGTGAGAGCAATCGTGTCCGGCAAGAAAACAACCTCGGGCATTAAGGCCGTTAGCTCTGAAAGCCAGTTTGATTCCGCCAAGCCCTACGAGGTGTTCGACTTGTCGGGTCGTCGCCTCTCGGGAGAGGACGCAGCGCGTGGCGTTGTCATAATCAGGCAAGATGGCAAGACCTTCAAAAAGGCCGTAAAATAAGGTCAAAATCAGGCCATAAAATAAGGCGTTGCCTTTACAATGAAATCGTGATGCGATTCCAATGTAAAGGCAACGCCTTTTCAGTGCAAAGGCAACGCCTTTTCAGTGCAAAGCCGTCAGCCTTGTTTTCTCAAGAATTCCTCGGCCCTTTGCAAGTCGTCTGGCGTGTCTATGCCGACGGTTTCCACGTCGGTGACACCCACGCGGATGCGGTATCCGTTTTGCAGCCAGCGCAGTTGTTCAAGGCTTTCGGCTTTCTCAAGCGAAGACATGGGGAGGCTTGTCACCTCGCGCAACACCTCGCGCCGATAAGCGTAGATGCCCAGGTGCTTGAGATAAGGATAATTGTCAAGCCACGTCTCTTCCTCCTTGCCACGCACGAAGGGGATGACAGAGCGCGAGAAATAGAGGGCGAACCCATTGTTGTCGGTCACTATCTTCGGAGAATTGGGGTTCTTCACGGCATCCATTGATGAGAACGGCTTTCCCAGTGTGGCAATCTGGGTCGACGGGTTGTCGAAAAGCGCGCAAAGCGTCTCTATCTGTGACGGCTGGATGAAAGGCTCGTCGCCCTGGACGTTGACAATGACGTCAGCGTTGGTGCCGATTTTCTCGGCAGCCTCTTCTATTCTGTCGGTGCCGCTCTTGTGGTCGGCCCTTGTCATGACTGCCTTTCCGCCAAAGCGTTCCACGGCATCAAAGATGCGGCTGTCGTCGGTCGCCACCCATGCCTCGGGCAGCACCTTGGTCACTTGCTCATACACGTGCTCTATGACAGGCTTGCCGGCAAGCAGGGCAAGCGGCTTGCCTGGAAAACGCGTCGAGGCAAAGCGAGCGGGGATAATGGCTATAAACTGCATGATCTGTTGATTGATTACGATGCAAAATTACAAAAAACAAATGCTCATAAATGAATAATATTGTTAAATCTTTACCTTGTTGCCATAAATAGGAACGTGGTTTTGGACTTTTCTCGTTTTTTATGCCTATCTTTGAACCAACATTGATATAAGGATTATAATCGTGAGACATCATATATTATTTTTATGCTTCCTTGCACTGCCTTTGTGCGTATCTGCCCAGAAAATATCCATTGGCACCTGCGCGATAGAGGAGATGGGCGTAAAGGGTACTTACAAGGGCGAAATGTCTTCGGGTAAGCCCAATGGCAAAGGCAACGAGGTGTTTGAGAACGGCAATGCCTATGACGGCGATTTCGTGAAGGGAAAGCGACATGGCCATGGAATTTATACCTTCGCCGATGGCGAGAAATATGATGGCCAATGGGTTTTGAACCAGCAACACGGAAGGGGCACGTATTATTTCAGCAACAACAACAAGTATGTAGGGCTTTGGTTTCGCGACTATCAACAAGGTCATGGCGTGATGTACTACTTCAACGGCGACGTGTATGACGGCGACTGGTACCACGACATGAGGCAAGGCCACGGCAAGTACACGTTTTCCACGGGGGCTTACTATGATGGCCAATGGAAGAACGACAAGAAGGAGGGAAAAGGCTTCTTCGACTGGGGCGACGGCAACACATACCGTGGCAACTGGCTCGACAACCAGCGTTCTGGCTATGGCGTGAACAAGTATGCCGACGGTGACGTTTACAAGGGCATGTGGAAAGACGACATCCAGCAAGGCCGCGGTATATACATCTTCCAAAACGGTGACCAGTATGAGGGCGATTACGACCAGGGCGAGCGCACCGGAGAGGGAATCTTCAAGTATGCCAACGGAGACCGTTACACTGGCCATTTCAATCAAGGCGAGCGCGACGGGGAAGGCACGTTTGCTTGGGCAAACGGAGACCAATATACGGGGCAATGGAAAAACGACCAAATCAACGGTCACGGGAAACTGACCAAGAAAGACGGTGACGTCTATGAAGGCGTTTTCCGCAACGGTAAGATCGACGGCGAGGTGTTGATCCATTATGCCGACGGCTCACGTTTCAAGGGCATCTACAAGAACGGCAAGCGAAACGGCAAATGCATAGAGGAGGCCAAAGATGGCAAGCGTTTTGAGGGCACCTACCTTAACGACATACGTGACGGCCGTTTCGTGGAGAAAGATGCAAACGGGCAAGTGACTTGCACAGGCCATTACGAGAGCGGCAAACGCTTCAACGACCAGTAGGCCTTGTCAAGGCTTATCAAATAACACAGACAACTATCAATTCAACTCAATACATATGGCAAAAGTAAAACATATCGGTATTGTAGCTCACGACCAGTATCTTGAGCCTTATGAGGATGCCATAAAGGGGCGTCACAATCATGCTGAATGGAAAATCGATCAACTTACACAACATGGCAAGCAGTCGTTGTCCGACTTTGCCAATGGTCACGAATACTTTGGCCTGCATAAGGTTCGCGGAGGTTGGGTCTTCAGGGAATGGGCACCCAACGCCACCGACATTTATCTTGTAGGCGATTTCAACGATTGGAAAGAAAGCGAGGATTACCGTTGTAAGAAGGTAGAAGGAACGGGCAACTGGGAATTGAAGGTTCCCACGAAAGCCATGCACCACGGCGACTTGTTCAAGATGCATGTCAAATGGAACGGTGGCGAGGGCGAGCGCATTCCTGCTTGGGCCACGCGAGTGGTGCAAGACGAACAGACAAAGATATTCTCGGCTCAAGTCTGGGCCCCAAGAAAATACCGTTGGAAGAAGGAGAAGTTCACCCCGTCTCATGACCCATTGCTCATCTACGAGTGTCACATAGGCATGGCGCAAGACGCTGAGAAAGTTGGCTCGTATACCGAGTTTAAGGACAACGTGCTCCCGAGAATCGTGAAAGACGGCTACAACGCCATGCAGGTGATGGCCATCCAGGAGCATCCTTACTATGGCAGCTTTGGTTACCATGTGAGTTCGTTCTTCGCTCCGTCGAGCCGTTTTGGCACTCCCGAAGAGCTGAAGGCTCTCATTGATGCCGCTCACCAAAAGGGCATTGCGGTCATTATGGACATCGTGCATTCACATGCCGTGAAGAACGAGGTGGAGGGACTGGGAAACCTCGCCGGCGACCCAAACCAGTATTTTTACCCGGGCGAAAGGCATGAGCATCCGGCGTGGGACAGCTTGTGTTTCGACTATGGCAAGGACGAGGTAGTGCATTTCTTGTTGTCCAACTGCAAGTATTGGCTGGAAGAGTTCCATTTCGACGGCTTCCGTTTCGACGGCGTCACGTCGATGCTTTATTACAGTCATGGTCTTGGAGAGGCGTTCACCAATTATGGCGACTACTTCAACGGCCATGAGGACGACAATGCCATCTGCTATCTCACCATGGCAAACAAGCTCATACACGAGGTGAACCCCAAGGCCATAACCATAGCCGAGGAGGTGAGCGGCATGCCAGGGCTTGCGGCTAAGTTCAAGGACGGCGGCTATGGCTTCGACTATAGGCTGGCGATGAACATCCCCGACTATTGGATCAAGACCATCAAGGAGCGGAGAGACGAGGAATGGAAGCCAAGCAGCATATTCTGGGAGGTTAAGGACCGTCGTGCCGACGAGAAAACCATATCTTATTGTGAAAGCCACGATCAGGCTTTGGTGGGCGACAAGACCATCATCTTCCGTCTTATAGACGCTGACATGTATTGGCATTTCAAGCATGGCGACGAGACCAACCTTGTCAACCGTGGCATAGCCTTGCACAAGATGATAAGGCTCGTGACAGCTGCCACCATGAATGGCGGCTACTTGAACTTCATGGGCAATGAGTTCGGACATCCGGAGTGGATCGACTTCCCGCGCGAGGGTAACGGATGGAGCCATAAGTATGCGCGTCGTCAGTGGAACTTGGTCGACAACCAGGATTTGGACTATCATTTCCTCGGCGACTTCGACAAGGCAATGCTTGAGGTGATTAAGAGTGAGCCGAAGTTCAACCTTACTCCGGTGCAGGAGATATGGCACAATGATGGCGACCAGATTCTTGCTTTCGAGCGTGGCGATCTTGTGTTCGTATTCAACTTCTCACCAGCGACGAGTTTCACCGATTATGGTTTCCTCGTGAAGAAAGGCGAGTATCGTGTGGTTCTCAATACAGACGCCAAGGTCTTTGGCGGCAATGGATTGGCAGACGACAGCGTGGCGCATTTCACCAACTTTGACCCACTCTATGAGAAGGAGGGCAAGGAATGGCTGAAATTGTATGTCCCGGCTCGTTCTGCCGTGGCTTTAAGAAAGAAATAATTTGATAATGTCAAATTCAGGACAATACAAAGATGGCACAGGTATAATGAGATTGGTCTGTGCCATCTTTTTCATACTATTCACGTCACTTTATCTGAATAAATACCAGCCAGACATCTTGGCTGCTACTCAGCATGTGCTGTCTCATGGTGCCACACATTATAATAATCTAGTGGGCACCATTCTTATCACGTTGGCGTTGTGGCTGATTCAGGTTGCCGTATATGCTGGCACGAGACTCAATCACCGCACGCACGCACTGACCTATTTGCCATCAATGCTCCTGTTGGCGGTCTTGACCGATGTGTCGCCCGACTTGACCACAAGCACCTACTTGGGTGTTTGGGTGTGGCTCTTCCCATTGTTCATGGTCGTGTTTGCCTTTGTGGTGTGGTTTTTCAAGCAGTTGGAGCCCATGGAGCCCGCGATGTTGTCTGCTGGTCTTTTCTCAAGGCTCACGTGGATAAACCTTCTTCAGCTGACGGTGGCATCGTTTGTCGTTTGTTCCATAGGCTGCTCCGATGCCGTGTTTCATAGCCGCATGCGCATGGAGAGTGAAATGATGAAAGGTGATTACCATGCGGCAGCGTGTGTGGGAAAAAAAGTGTCGGATGTTGACAGCAGCCTATCGATGCTTCGCATAGTGGCATTGACAAAAGACCATGCCCTTTGCGAGCGCTTGTTTGAGTATCCGCTGGTGGGAGGCTCAGATGCAATGTTGCCCAATGAAAAGTCGGTAAAGTTGATGATGCTTCCGGAAGACAGTGTCTATGCCACTTTCGGCATAGTGTTTAAGCAAAAAATGAAGCCATTGACATACCTTAAATACGTGAACAAGAGCAAGTATGCCAATAAGGATTCAAAAGATTGGTTGTTGTGTGCCTACTTGCTCGATTGTGACCTTGACCGCTTTGCCGCAGCCTTGCCACGCTATTATGAAGTAAATGGGGCTTTACCCAAGTCTTTCCGTGAAGCCTTGGTGTTGTATAACCATTTGAGAAAAAAGCCGTTGATTGTTTACAAGGAGTCCACAATGGATGCCGATTATGAGGACTTCAAGAAAGTGTATTACCAAACCACAAATGCCACAGCTAGGTTGTCAAACGTCAAGGATAGCTATGGCACTACATATTGGTTCTATTATTTGTCCCACTCTGGTAGCTTGCGCCCTTGATTTTAGCCAGTTGGCTTAATGGCGAGCAAGCTTGTCGTTGATAGCTGACGCGATGACATAAATAAGCATCACAATCCACCATGACCCCAAGAAGCCAGCCAAGAACCCCTTGCCGGCAATTCCTTGGTAAATGGTGGATGCTATTATTATGACAGCAGACAAACCAATGAAAGAATAGCGCAATTCGTTTCCTTTCCAGTTCCAATGCTTAAACTTCAATGCGAACATTGGAATCTCGGAAACAAGAAGGAAGGAGCTGAGGAACATCAGCAAGATCACGATGAGCGCACCTGCGGTCAACGTGTTGAGCCAACCGCCAAGGCTGAGAATCAATGAGCCCCAAAACAATGCGTTGGCAGGTGTCGGCAAGCCGATGAACCCCATCGACTGGCGCTCGTCAAGGTTGAACTTCGCGAGCCTCAAGGCGGAGAATGCCGCCATGACGTAGGCTATAAAAGGAATATAGTCGGTGAATGAACCCAGCCAAGTGGGGTATTGCATTACCAGGAGTTGCGAAAAGATAATGGTCGATGGTGCCACGCCAAACGTGACGTCGTCTGCAAGGGAGTCAAGTTCCTTGCCTATTGGCGAGGAAATGTGCAGAGCCCTTGCGCTCATGCCATCAAAAAAGTCGAATGCAGCTCCTATGACAATCCAAAGCAGTGCCAGATCGGGGCTTGCGAAAAATGCGAAACAAGTTGCGATGCAACCCGAAATGAGGTTGCAACATGTCAATATGTTAGGAAAATTAATCAGTTTCATTTTTTCAATTTAGCGATGATCGTCTGGTCGCCAACAGTCTTTTGGTTCATCTCCACGCACACTTCCGAGTCGATTGGCAAGAAGATGTCAACGCGCGAACCAAGCTTGATGAATCCCAGGTGCTCATCTATATAGCATTCCTCGCCTTCTTTGGCGTAGGTCACGATCCTTCGTGCCACAGCACCAGCTATCTGGCGGCAGAGAATGTCTGTGCCGTCTTCGGTTGTTATCATGGTGTCGGCGTGCTCGTTTTCCATGCTCGCCTTGGGCAACCATGCCTTGTGGTAATTGCCGTTGAAATGCTTGACAAATTTCACGTGACCGTCCACCGGGAACCAGTTGGCGTGAACATTGGTGACACTCATGAATATTGAGATTTGTATGCGTCTGTCGTGGAAGTAAGTGTTTTCGTTCACCTCCTCAATGACCACTATCTTTCCGTCGGCAGGAGCGACGACAATGCCGTCAGTGTCTTCTTGGTTGAAATAGCGCACGGGGCATTGGTAAAAATTCACGGCTATGGCATAAATGGTGCCGGCTATGACCATGAATGTCCAAAAAGGCCAAGGCGTGTCGACGAAGTGCCAAAGCAAAAAGCCTATTACGACGATTGCGGCAATGCCACCCACGAGCTGGTCTATTCCTTCCCTGTGTATATGTATTTTCTTTAGTTTCTTGAGTCTTTTCCCCATAATTATGATTTTGTCTCTGAAAGACGAGGTTTCAATATTTATACTTATGCAAAGGTAGCCTTTTTTCGTTAAACTCGCAAATAGTTTTCAGTCGAATGTGAAATTATTTTCATTCTTCTTTTGGGTATGTCAATTATTCGGAGTAACTTTACACTCATAATAGCATCTTTTCATGGAAGATTTTGTACATCTGCACGTTCACACGCATTACAGTATTCTTGACGGACAATCGAAAGTAAACCACCTTGTCGACAAGGCAATCAATGATGGCATGAAAGGCATGGCTATCACGGATCATGGTGTCATGTATGGCATAAAGGAGTTTTCAGACTATTGCGCCTCTGTGAACAAGAAACGCAAGAAGGAAGGTCTGGAACCTTTCAAGCCCATCTTGGGATGCGAGATGTACGTGGCTCACCATCATAAGGAAGACAAGGATAAGTCGGCTGGTGACAGCTCCGGCTACCACCTCATAGTGCTTGCCAAAAATTATAATGGATATAAGAACCTCATAAAGTTGGTCAGCAGGTCATGGGTAGATGGTTATTATTACAAGCCCAGGACCGACCGCCGCGACCTTGAGAAATACCACGAGGACCTTATCGTCAGCTCTGCGTGCCTTGGCGGTGAGATACCGCAGAAAATCCTCGCTGGCGACATAGATGGCGCTAAGGAGGCGGTGGAGTGGTACCACAACTTGTTTGGTGAGGATTTTTATTTGGAGCTTCAGCGTCACCAGGTCACGGATCCTTCGTTGCATGCCAATCGTGAGACATATCCTTTGCAACAGAAAGTGAACAGGGTCTTGATGCAGTTGGCCAAGGAATATGGCATAAAGATCATCTGTACAAACGATTGCCATTTCGAGGACAAGGAGACGGCGGAGGCTCACGACCATTTGCTGTGCCTTTCCACCAACAAGGATTTGGACGATCCCACCCGAATGGTCTATACTAAACAAGAGTGGTTCAAGACTCGCGCCGAGATGGGTGCCATCTTCTCCGATGTTCCCGAGGCGTTGTCCAACACCCTTGAAATACTCGACAAGGTTGAGATTTACGACATTGACCATGGACCCATAATGCCATTCTTCCCTATTCCCGAGAGCTTTGGCACGGAGGAGGAGTGGCATACCAAGTTCACCGAGGAACAACTGTATAAGGAGTTCACCACCGACGAGAATGGCGAAAACCCATTGCCCACAGACAAGGCCGACGCCGTGATAGAGCGTCTTGGCGGTTACGACAAGGTTTACCGCATCAAGTTCGAGGCCGACTACCTTGCAAAGCTTGCCTATGATGGCGCCCGCAAGCATTATGGCGACCCTATTCCTGACGACGTGAAAGAGCACGTCAAGTTTGAGCTTCACGTCATGAAGACCATGGGCTTCCCGGGCTACTTCCTTATCGTGCAAGACTTTATCAATGCCGCTCGCGACAGTTTGGGCGTATGGGTGGGACCGGGACGTGGCTCCGCGGCAGGCTCGGTGGTGGCCTATTGCTTGGGCATCACCAAGATTGACCCACTCAAATACGATTTGCTTTTCGAGCGTTTCCTCAATCCAGACCGTGTGAACCTGCCTGATATTGACACCGACTTCGACGACGACGGCCGTGGAAAGGTCTTGCAATGGGTCATGGATAAGTATGGTAAGGACAACTGCGCGCATATCATTACCTATTCGAGCATGGCGACAAAAAACTCCATCGCCGACGTGGCACGAGTGGAGAAGTTGCCTTTGGCACGTTCAAATGAGCTGAAAAAGGCCATACCCGACCGTTTGCCTGACGGCATGAAGATGAATCTTGCCAATGCCATAAAGTGCACGCCAGAACTTCGCGAGGCTGAGAGCTCCATGGATCCGAGAGAGCGCAACACCATAAAATACGCGAGAATGCTTGAGGGAACCATAAGGGGAACCGGCATTCATGCCTGTGGTTTTATCATTTGTCGTGATCCTATAAGCGACTGGGTGCCAGTGTCAACGGCTGATGACCCCGACTTCCCAGACAGGAAGTGTGATGTGACGCAATACGATGGTCATGTCATTGAGTCGACAGGTCTCATCAAGATGGACTTCCTCGGCTTGAAAACGCTCTCTGAGCTGAAGGAAGCGGTAAAGGTTGTGAAGCAGACCACGGGCGAGGAGGTAGACCTCGACACCATACCCATCGACGATGAGCTTACATACAAGCTCTATCAAGAAGGCCGCACGATAGGCACGTTCCAGTTTGAGTCGCCAGGAATGCAGAAGTATCTCAAGGAACTTCACCCAACTGTGTTTGAGGATCTCATAGCCATGAACGCCCTTTACAGGCCTGGACCAATGGATTACATACCCGAGTTCATCGCCAGAAAGAAAGACCCAACCCGCATCAAGTATGATATTCCTTGCATGGAAAAATACTTGAAAGACACTTATGGCATCACCGTCTACCAAGAGCAGGTCATGCTCTTGTCGCGACAGCTTGCCAACTTCACCCGAGGCGAGAGCGACGCGTTGCGTAAGGCTATGGGTAAGAAGAAAAAAGCCATTGTAGACGCGATGAAGCCGAAATTCCTCAAGCAAGGTGGGGAGAACGGCCATGACCCGAAGGTGTTGGAGAAGATTTGGGGCGACTGGGAGAAGTTTGCCTCTTATGCCTTCAACAAGTCGCACGCCACTTGCTATTCGTGGGTGGCTTACCAAACGGCTTACATGAAAGCCCATTACCCTGCCGAATACATGGCTGCCCTCATGACGCGCCGCTTCTCAGATATTGGAGAGATAACGAAGCTCATGGAGGAGTGTAAGTCGTTGGGCGTGCCTACGCTTGGCCCCAGTGTCAACGAGAGCTATGCCGAGTTTGGTGTCAACGGCAAGGGGGAGATAAGGTTTGGCTTGTCTGCCATCAAGGGAATGGGCTCAGCTGCCGCTGCCGCCATCGTTAGCGAGCGAAAGGCACATGGACCCTACAAGGATATTTATGATTTTGCCGAGCGTGTAAGCTTGAAGGATGTAAACCGCAAGGCGTTTGAGAGTCTCGCCCTTAGTGGCGGTTTCGATTGTTTTGGCCTTTTGCGTGAGCAGTATCTCGCGTCCAATTCCAAGGGGGAGGCGTTTCTCGACAGTATAGTGCGCTTTGGCCAGCAATACCAGCAAGACAAGAAAGAACAAGTGAATTCCTTGTTCGGCTCAATGGGCACGGAAGTTGCCGTGGCGCTACCCCAAGCCCCAAAGACGGAGGAGTGGAGCAGCATTGAGAAATTGAGCAGGGAGAAGGAGTTGGTAGGCATTTACCTCTCGGCGCATCCTCTCGACGATTTCTCCATAGTGTTAAACAACATGTGCAACACGTCGTGCGTAGAGGTGGGCGACCGTGGAAAGCAAGAGGAACTGGCACAGCGGGAGGACATCACCTTTGGTGGCATAGTGACCAAGGTGACACAGAAATTCACCAAGCGCGGCAGTCCATTTGGCCTTGTCACGCTTGAGGACTTCAGTGGGTCGGGAGAGATAGCCCTCTTTGGCGAGGAATGGGGAAAATGGAACGGTAAGCTCTCCATGGGTTGCTCGGTATTCGTAAAGGCAAGATACGTGAAACTCTACCCCACGAGCCAGTCTTACTCATTGGCGATACAGAACGTGGAGTATCTCCAGACCGTGAAAAGCGAGCGAATAGAGAAATTCACGATAAATGTACCAAGCAAGGTCATCGACGACACGTTGGTCAGCGACTTGATGTCGATCATAGGCGACGCTCCTGGCCCCACGGAACTGTATTTCAATGTGATAGACGAGGAGAGCCATGTCAACGTACTCTTGCGGTCAGACAAGCGGCAAATAGAGGTGGGCAAGGAACTCGTGCAATATATTGAGGAGAGATCAGACATGAGCTATCATGTCAATTAACCATAACACAACAACAAACAATTATAAGCAACAATGAAGATTTCGATCAAGTCATTGGACAACATCCATGAGGCAGCCCGTGAGTTCATCAAAAACATGGGCAATGGCCACGTATTCGCCTTTTATGGCAAGATGGGAGCGGGGAAGACGACATTCATTAAGGCTGTGTGTGAAGAGCTTGGCGTGGACGACGTGATCACCTCGCCAACCTTTGCCATCGTCAACGACTACACTTCCTCTAAGGATGACAGCCACATCTTCCATTTCGATTTCTATCGAATCAAGAAACTGGAGGAGGTCTACGACATGGGTTATGAAGACTACTTCTATAGTGGATGCCCATGCTTCATCGAGTGGCCCGAGCTCATAGAAGACATCCTTCCTGGAGATGCCGTGAAAGTTACGATAACGCAACTTGAGGACGGCAATAGGGTAGTGGAGTTCTAAAAATTATATTTTTTTGCGTAAAGTTTGCCAGAATGAAACTATTTGCTTACTTTTGCAAATAAACATTATTTAAATTAAGAAAGGAATACACAATGACAGTAGAAGTAACAGCCGACAACTTTGAGAAGCTGAAGAATGGCGACCTGCCACTTGTAGTTGACTTGTGGGCAACATGGTGTGGTCCATGTCGTATGGTTGGTCCAATCATGGAGGAACTCTCAAACGAATATGAGGGCAAGGTCGTGGTAGGCAAGTGCGACATTGAGGAGAACGAAGACATCCCAATGCAATATGGCGTGCGCAACATCCCGACTATCTTGTTCTTCAAGAACGGACAGCTCGTGGACAAGTTTGTTGGCGCGGCTGCAAAAGGCAAGTTCCAAGAGAAGTTCGACAAGCTTATCGAGGGTTAAGCGGTTGCCTTACCTTCAATAAGAACTATAATCCAATTCACAGAAAGGCGGAAGCCCTAAGAGAAACCAATTCTCTTAGGGCTTCCGCCTTTCGTTGTGTTTTTTAGTGGAGAGAGGGCTTCGACGCTCTTTCCCCTCTTGCCATGCCGCACGTCACGCTATGCTGTCGAGGAAGAGCAGCAGCCTGTTGGTGACATTCACGGCAGACACGCCACTGTCGAAGTCGAGCGACACGAGGTTCAACTGTGGGAACATCGCCTTTAGCTTCTTCTCAATGCCTTTTGACACTATGTGGTTGGCTATGCACCCGAAAGGTTGCAAACTTGCCACGTTGTTCACGCCTTGCTTCACCATGCTTATGATGTCGCTTGGCAACAACCATCCCTCGCCAAACTGTGCCGCGAGCGACACCACGCCCTTTACCTCCTTTGCCTCGTCAAAGATATTGGTGAAAGGACGGAAATAGCGGAACCGCGACGCTATGCGGTTGACCTTTTGCTCGCGTCGCCATATTAGGCTGTATACGCTTTTGATCAAGAAGTCGGGCACGTGGCTGCATTTCAACCCCATGTGCTTTTGCACTATGGCGTTGACAAACTCTTGGAGGAAGAAAGGCAAGAGCAGCGGTGGAACCACCTCGCACCCTTTGTTGATGATGCGGCGCTCAAGAAATTGATGGGCAAAGGGATTGAACTTCAAGAATATCTCGCCCACGATGCCAACCGCTGGCAACTCCTTGTCGTCTGTTATGTCGTCAAAGTCTTTTGCCGCTTGCGCTATGAGGCGCATTAGCCCTTTCGGGTCATTTGCCAATATGGGCTTGGCAGCGGCGGAGAGATATTTCTCACGCAACTGTTCTGCCTTGTTGCTGAATGGTCCGCCAACAATGAGAGCGTCTTTCCTCAGTCGGCTCACTGAGCCATGATACAATTTTGATATCGTGTCACCATAGATGAATGTCGTCACTATGATTGGAGCCATTTTCAGCCATGGCACGTCCAACTCGCCATCTTGCTCCTTGTCGTCGCTGGCGCTTGCAGAGACTCCCAGAGTTATGAGAGGCACGTCCTTGAAACCGTTGGCGTTCAAGGCGCGGCGTATCAGGGCTGCGTAGTTGGTGGCGCGGCATTGACCTCCAGTCTGTGTCATCACGGCGGAAATCTCCTCCGGGTTGTATTTGCCTGATCGCAACGCCTTCACGAAGTCGCCGACGATGAGGGTGGCAGGATAGCACACCTCGTTGTTGGCATATTTTAGTCCAAGCTCAGCGCTGGTTATGTCGCTTGGCGGCAACACTTCCACGTCCCACCCAAGGAGTTTGCAGAGCGGGGGCAGGAGTGGCGTGAGATATTCGGTAAAATATGGCGCGAGTATCTTCTTGTTCTGTGGTTTTACGCTTGCCGTGCCGGTTGTGCGCTTGTCGCCCATGTCCATGTCGGCAACCTTTCCCTTGCCGGTCTTCCCGTTGAGGCTCTCGATCAGCGACCTCACCCTGAGCCTCAGTGAGCCTACGTTGCTCACGTCGTCGATCTTCAGCAGGGTGTAAGGTTTGCCGTTGGTGCTCATTATGCGGCGAATCTCGTCTTGTATGAATGAGTCGGGACCGCAGCCAAACGAGGTCATCTGTATGAAATGCACGTCATCGGGTTGGGTTGCGCACCATTGTCCCGACTTGATGATGCGGTTCATGTATGCCCATTGCCTCACGAGACAGGTGTCGCCAGTGCTTGTTTGCGTGTCGTTGCGCACTATGTCGTCGGAAATCACGTTCACGCCGAGCGAGGCAATCATGTCTGATAGCTTGTGCTGTATGAGTGGGTCGGTATGGTATGGACGGCCTGCGAGCAAGATGGTGAGCCGGTGTTGGCGTCTGCTGTCTGCCAATATCTCTTTGGCCTTCACGCTAATTGCTTCTACGTATTGGTTTTGCGCCTTTACTGCCGCGTCGAAAGCCCTCTTGCGTGTCTTGGTGCCGACGCCATAGCCTTTCAAGAAATGGTCAATCTGCTTGACGAGCAACTTCTCGTCACGGAAGTTTATCACAGGTGCCACAACCTCTGCCTGAAGGCTCATTGCCGACTTGATGACATCCGAGTAGGCCGACACGATGGGGCAGTTGTAGCTGTTGATGTTTCGGTCATCGTCTTGATGCTCGAACACCACGTAAGGCATGAAGATAAACTTGCTTTGGCTTGGCAACGCCGCAAGTCTCTCGTCGAGTTCCTTCACATGGGAGTGGACAAGTTTGGCAGGGAAGCAAATGTTGTCGCTCATCACTGAGCCGAGCGCGCTCTCGTAGCGGTGGAAATTGCTCTCAGAGCTTAAAACGACCTCAAAGCCTGCCGTGGTGAAGAGGGCGTACCAGAAGGGGAAGTTCTCATACATGTTGAGGATTCGCGGAATGGCGACAATGGTCTTGGCCTTACTTGTTGTGTCGTCTGCCGTGTCGTCCTGTTCTTTGCACCTGTCGAAAAGCAGGTGATACTTGTAGGTGTAAATGTTCTCGCCCTTGGCATCGTTGTTGCCCTTGTTGTTGAACACTCGCTCACATTTGTTGCCCGAATAGAACTTCCTGCCTCCGGCGAAGAGATACCTCGTGACAAAGCAGTGGTTCTCGCAACCTTTGCAGTTGAGCAACTTGGTGTCGTATTCCGACATGTCGAGAAGGTCGTCTACGCTGCTGTCGCGGTGTTGCTCCTTTGTGGCTATGTCGGTCATGGCGTGCAAGGCGCATCCGTACGCGCCCATCATCTCGGGCATGTTGCTGCGTGCCACATCCTTGCCTGTGAGAATTTCGAATGCTCTTACCACGGAGTCGTTTTTCATGGTACCGCCTTGCACCACGATGTGCGCTCCAAGGTTGTCGTTGCCATGAAGCTTGAGCACTTTGAACAAGCAGTTGCGCACCACGGAGTAGCTCAGTCCTGCTGCGATGTCCTCTACAGTGGCACCCTCGCGCATCACCTGTTTCACCTTGGAGTTCATGAACACGGTGCAGCGTGTACCGAGGTCGCAAGGCTTGTGGGCTTGGCAAGCAGCCTTCGCGAAATCATCTATCTGATAGCCCAATCCCTTGGCGAAAGTCTGAATGAACGTTCCGCAGCCAGACGAGCATGCCTCGTTGAGCTCCATGCGCGTCACGGCACCGTTGTCCACGAAAATGGCTTTCATGTCTTGGCCGCCTATGTCGAGGATGAAGCTCACGTCGGGCATGAGCCTCTCTGCCGCGCGATAGTGTGCCATGGTTTCTATTATGCCGCAGTCGAGATTGAAGGCGGCCTTGATGAGTTCCTCTCCATAACCTGTGGAGCAAGAGCCCACCACGTGGAGGTCGGCTCCCGCGTCGGAGGCTTTCGCCTTGAGGCGTTTCAAGCCTTCCTTCACGGCATTGATTGGGTTGCCAAGGTTCATGGAATAGTCGGAGAACACTATCTGTCCGGCATCCTTGCCTTGGGCGCGCACGGCAATGATCTTTGTAGTTGTGGAACCGGAATCTATTCCGATGACCACTTGCTCGTCGCCCTTGCGCATGGGGTATATCTTGGTGGTATATCTGTCTTTGCTTCTCAGCCATGCTTGGTGCTCCTCCTCCGATGCGAACAGAGGGTTGAGCTTTTCCTCCACGTCCACTTTGGTTTGCATGTCGCACGATGTCACGTGAGCGTTTCCTATTGGTGTGTTGAGGCGTTCCTTGAGCATTTTGAGGCTCACGGGCATAGCGTTCTCTGCCCTGATGGCACATCCGAGCGCGGGAATAAGGTTGCCCTCCTTCAAGACTATAAAGTCGGAAGGATCCATGCTGAGATAGTCGGCGAAAGCTTTTCTTAGCGCGGGCAAGAATGTGAGAGGACCGCCGCACAGTAGGATTGGCGCTGAGAAATCGCAACCATGGCTGAGAGTCGTCACCGTCTGCACAGCGATGCTATGGAATATGCTCGCGGCTATGTCGGTCTTGGGGAGGTTGCGCGCCATGAGGTTTTGAATGTCGGTCTTGGCGAACACACCGCAACGAGCGGCCATGGGGTAGAGGTGCGTCGATTGCATGGCGAGGTCGTTCATTTGCTGGTTGTCGCATCCCATGAGCACCGACATCTGGTCGATAAACGCTCCCGTGCCGCCAGCGCAGTTGCCGTTCATGCGGAGTTCCGTGCCTTTGCCGTTGAAAAACACGACCTTGGCATCCTCGCCGCCAATGTCTATCAATGCCTTTGCCTGGGGAAAACGATTGCGGGCGAAAACGGTTGCAGCAACAACCTCTTGCACGAATTCGGCGTTGAGCGTCTCAGCGGTGGACATGCCCACCGAGCCTGTGACGCAAAGGCTCATGTGGATGTTTGGAAGTTTCTGTCCTATCTCGTCAAGGTAGGTGCTTACAAGCTCCTTGACCTTGGCGTTGTGGCGTTCGTAGCGTGAATAAACAATATTGTCTTGAGCGTCGATGACAACCATCTTGGCGGTTGTTGAGCCAACGTCAAGCCCTGCCCTGAAAAAATCTTTCATATTTACCGACAATCAGTTTCCTTGTATTATATGTTGCAAAGTTACTAATTTTTCTGTGCAAAACTTGAACAATAGCAACAAGTTTTCTATAAAACGAAAATTGCCCACGCACGTGAGCGCAATGGTTCACGAACGTGGGCAACATGATTCACGAACGCGGGCAATATGGCTCACGTGCGTGGACAAACCTCGTTACCTTGCTGAGGCTTATTCTTATTTGGTGTAGAGGAATCTCTTTATCGAGCGTTTTGGCGTCTTCTCGAATTCCTCTTCATGTATTCTTATCTCCGACAATCTGCAATAGGCAGGCTGTTCGGCGTTGAGTGTCTTGCGGTTTTGCTCCATCACGTCCTTCAGGTCGTTGTCGCTGATGCCCATGCCCTTTGCCGCGTCGAAGTCGGGATATACCAGGCCCACGAGCTTGTCGCCTTCCTGTATCACCACGCTCTCGTTTACAAGAGCCAAGGAGTTGAGCTTGTCCTCAATCTCCTCAGGGTAGATGTTTTGTCCATTCGAGCCGAGGAGCATGTTCTTTGAGCGGCCTTTTATGAAGATGTTACCGTTGTTGTCCTTCAAGCCGAGGTCGCCAGTGTGGAACCAACCGTTGTCGTCGATAGCGGCCTTGGTGGCCTCTTCGTTCTTATAGTAACCCAACATCACGTTGAGACCTTTGCACAGAATCTCGCCCGGAATCGTTGTCGGGTCTGGGCTGTCTATTTCCACTTCCATGTGGTATGCCGCCTTGCCGCACGACCCTGGCGCGAAGCGCGACCAATCCTCGTATCCGATGATTGGGGCGCACTCGGTGGCACCATAGCCGACAGTGTAGCGGAAGCCGATGCGGTGGAGGAATTGCTCCACCTCTTGCGAGAAGGCGGCACCGCCAATGATAATCTCGTAGAAGTTGCCGCCAAAGGCCTTGGTCACTTGCTCGTTTATGCGCTCGTAGATTCGCTTGTTCAATCCAGGCATCTTCAGGAGCAGGCGTACACGTGGGTCTTGCAGCTTCGGGAACACTTTCTTCTTTATTATCTTTTCGATAATCAGTGGCACGGAAATGATGACCCGTGGCTTCACGTCGGCGAAAGCGGCGGCAATGATTGCCGGCGACGGTATGCGCGTGAGGTAGAACACGTGGCAACCCTTGATAAACTCGTAGAGAAATTCAAAGGCCATGCCGTACATGTGGGCCATGGGGAGGATGCTGATAATGTTGTCGCCAGGGGAGAGAGCCTTGCCCAGCACGTGTTCGGCGAAGTCGGCATTGCTCCACATGGCGCGGTAAGGAAGCATCACGCCCTTGGAGAAGCCCGTGGTGCCGCTGGTGTAGTTGATGAGTGCCAGCTCCTCGGGGCTTTGCTCTATGTAGTAGTGAACGTGCTCCTTACGGAAATATTTAGGATACTTGTGTCCGAATATCTCGTTGAGGTGCTCGCGAGCGTATGTCAGTTTCTCCGTGCGTGAAACAACCAGTGAATAGTCAGGGATGTAGATTATTCCCTCAAGCCCGGGCATCTTCTCCGGGTCAATCTGTGTCGCCACGACATCGCCCACGAAAAGGAGTTTGGCATCGGAGTGGTTCACTATGTTGTGAATCTGGTCTGGCGTGAATTCGTGGAGGATGGGCACGGCAATGGCTCCATAAGTGAGCACGGCGAGGAAAGCAGCGGCCCACGCAGCGCTGTTGCGGCCGCAGAGGGCGATCTTGTCACCTTTCTCTACGCCCGAGTTCTCGAACATGATATGGAGCTTCTCTATCTTGCGTGCCACGTCGTGGTATTGAAGTGTGGCACCTTTGTAATCTGTGAGCGCGTCACGGTCCCAGTTCTTGACAATGCTGTCTTGGATGAGCTGGTTGAAGCTTGGAATTTTTTCCATAGGTCAATATCTTCTGAGTGAAAGCAGTAATCTTTGGTTATTTTTTCTCGGCATAGAGATACCTCTTGATCGACTTCTTGGCAGTTTTCTCAAACTCCTTGTCTTGTAATTGTATCTTGCTGATTTTGCAGAACGCGGGCAACTGTTGGTTAAGTTCTTGCCTGTTTTGCTCCATGATGGCATTGAGGTCGCCTTCCTTGAAGCCCAACTGCTGTGCGGCATCGGTGTCGGGATATACCAAGCCAATGAGCTGGTCGCCTTGCTGCACGATGAGGCTCTCGCCCACCATAGCCATGGAGTTGAGCTTGTCCTCAATCTCCTCTGGGTAAACGTTTTGCCCGTTTGAGCTAAGAAGCATATTCTTGATGCGTCCGCGGATGAAGAGGTGACCGTCGGGAGATATTTGCCCAAGGTCGCCTGTGTGGAACCATCCGTCTTCGTCTATGGCTGCCTTTGTGGCTTGTTCGTTTTTGTAGTAGCCAAGCATGACATTGAGTCCGCGCGACACCACTTCTCCGGGAATGTTTACCGGATCCGGGCTGAGCACCTTCATTTCCATGTTCTCAACCACCGTGCCGCAAGAGCCTTGTTCAAAGTTGTGACAGTCTGCCCAAGTGATCAAAGGTGCTGTCTCTGTGGTGCCATAGGCCATGCCGATGGGGAACCCAATCTCCAACAGGAACGACTCTATCTCCTTGTTAAGTCCGGCTCCGCCGACCACCACCTCATAGGCTTTGCCGCCCATCTCTTGTTTTACGAGCTCGCAGACGTGCTGGCGCACTTTCTTGCCTATACCCGGCATGTGCATAAGCAGACGCAGGCGTGGGGTGATGAGAGGGAACACCTTCTTGCGGATAATCTTCTCTATGATGAGAGGCACAGAGATGACGACGCACGGGTGAATCTCCGCCATTGCGGCTTGGATGACCGTGGGGCTGGGCAGACGTGTGAGGAAAAAGATGTGGTTGCCCATGCAGAATTGCAATAGAAACTCGCATGCCATGCCGTACATGTGGGCCATGGGCAATATGGAGAGGGTGTTGGCATTCTTGGGAAGTTTGCTACCGAGGGCATGCTCAAGGAAGGTGATGTTGCTCCAAAGCGCACGGCTTGGCAGCATGACACCCTTAGAGAACCCAGTGGTGCCACTGGTATAGTTTATCATTGTGAGGTCTTCCTCTTGGTCCTCATAATAATGTACGTGCTCCTTGCGGAAATACTTTGGGTATTTCTTGCCAAAGACCTCGTTGAGGTGCTCGCGGGCATACGTGATCTTCTCTGAGCGGCTGAGCACGATGGAGTAGTCAGGGATATAGA
Source organism: Escherichia coli (assembly GCA_963593695.1). Taxonomy (GTDB): domain Bacteria; phylum Bacteroidota; class Bacteroidia; order Bacteroidales; family Bacteroidaceae; genus Prevotella. The sequence goes on from CAVBBO010000033.1 coordinate 78,596, forward strand.
CAATGCCCTCAAGGTGGGGCATCTGCTCATAGTCGAGCTGTGTGGCCACTACGTCGCCGACGAAGAGCAGGCGGGCGTCGGAGTGGTTTACCACATTATATACTTGTGATGGGGTGAATTCGTGCTGGATTGGCACAATCACGGCTCCATAGGTGACCGTGGCCAAGAAAGCACATGCCCACATCGAGCTGTTGCGACCGCAAAGGGCAACCTTGTCTCCCTTGGCGAGGCCAATGCTCTCAAACATGATGTGAAGCTTCTCTATCTTGCGCGCTACGTCATGGTATTGCAAGGTGGCACCCTTATAGTCGGTAAGGGCATCTTTATACCAATTGTTGACGATGGCGTCCTCAATCAACTTGTTTAGACTTCTTGTGTTTGTCATTGCACAAATTTCGAATTTTCGTGCAAAGTTAATATCTAAACTGCTCAATAGCAAAAAAAATGTGCATTATTTTCTTGTAGGCAGTTTTTTTTGACACTGTTGCCGTGTATTGGAACATGATGTGTTACAAAGACACCATTTTAATTAGTATCTCAATGGTTCTTCCAAAGTGTTTGGCACGATTGTAAAAATTGCATATAAGCAAACAAATGGAGTTGAAAAATGGTAAGAATATGTATCGAAGGAAGGGTGTTGGAAAGAGAAGTCCAACGCAATAACGGAAAAATCAAGACGGGGAAGTTTTAAATCTCTTTAAAAAATGTCGTGTATTGCGGTAATATAAGGAAAAAGCAATACATTTACATTTTATAGACAAAACTGCAAGGATAAAGATGGAAACAAACAAAAGAAATGTAGAGGAAATATTCAAGAGCGACCTGCACCAGTATCTCACTTACATTCATCGAGTGGACGAGCGTCTGCCAGAGGCTCCCGACATAGAGGAGCTTTGGGCAAGGGTGGGAGAGAGCTACTTGCCTGACGCGATGAGAGAGTTTGGCAAGTATCCTACGGTATCCTTAGGTTGGATAATGTTTGTAGGCATGGCTATTGCCAAGTACTGGGATGAAGACTGGGAGCTATATAGTAAAGTGGATGATCTCTATAAGTATTTGCGCGACCGCATCGACTTCGACCACATGGACGACTACATCTGCGAGAAAGTGCTATTGCTCAATGAGGCTGATAGCAAGGCTTTGTCCGCGGTAGTGGCGGAGTGTGCATCTCGCACGTATAACCTCTTGATTCATCAGGGCTTGCAGCCGGGCACGGAAGAAGCCTTTCGTGGCTTTGTGGCTGCCTTGCACCAGATGTATCTCATGGGTGCGGCAATCGAACTAAGGGCGTTGGGGTATCACATGACCAAGCTTTAAGCGCTTAGATAGCAAAAGCCGCAAAGGCACTTCTCTTGCTTAAAGGCTAAATACTGTAAGAGAAGCCAATTGAGAAATATTCTCGGAACATCCAATAGCCGAGCTTGTCGTCGCGCGTCCTGCCGTCGTCAAACCTTGGATAAAGGAAAATCTTTGTGGCGAGATAGCGGTTGAACTGGAAAGAGAGCGTGTTTTCCCATTCGGCTTCCATGCGCTTGTAAGTAGTGTAGCCATAGAGGCGTGTCTTCCACGAGATGTAGTCGGAGAAATTCCACGTCAAGTCTATCGTGGTCTGCGAACCGAAATCGTGTAGCGAGTGGCGCTCGTTGGCTATGCCGTTGTTGGCGGCAAGGGCGAGTCGGCCAACATACTTGAAGTTGTAGGCAAATGGCGCAATATGGAAACTGCCCTTTAGCTTGCCCTTCAGCCAGTTGACGCTATAGTCCATACCGACAGACACGTTGACGTTGAGGGGTGAAAACAAGTCTGACTTTACAGTGCTGCTGTTGGAGTCATAGTGGCGTGCCCACTGTGTCTGGGCAATGAGTTGGAATGTGTAGTACCATTTGCTGGCGGCTTGAAGGCCAAGCTTGCCAGTGTATCGTAGCATGTCTTCAGTGGGCTTGACGCTGTGTATCGAGTCGCTCTTTGAGGTTTGCATGCCAAACTTCATTTCCAATGTGTTGTCCCATTTCACCTTCTGCTTGTTGTTGTAATTGACAGACAGTGTTACCGAACCCATCATGGAGTAGTTGCTCTCTCCGCCTTGGTACCAGTTGTTGGAGAGATAGTTTTGCAGGAATTGCAAGTAGTAGTCACCGCTGAAGTGCCAGAAGTCGGGCTTGAACACCACGAGGTCAATGGGTTGCCTGACAGGTTCTTGGGGAAGCGTCTTCTCTATAACCTCTGTCGGGTTTTCCTTTATGGTCTTGGGCTTTATGACTGGCCCTGTCGTCTCAAGACGGCGCTGAGAGTTGATGACCCACTCGGGGTGTGACAGGTATAATGAAAGCAGAGTGCTGTCTGTGTCGCTCATTTCCTTGTCGATGGAAAGGGCTTGGCCTGCCACGCCCTCGTAGAACGTGAAAGGCAAGAAATAGGGTGCTGCCTCCAAGGGCTTTATAGGTGCGGCGTGAACGTAGTCACTATACAATGAGTCGCGGAAGAGAAGCAGGGAATCGGCATACTTGTGCATGAGCCTTTGTGCGGCATCGTCTGTGTTGACATGAAAACGCCGTTGGGTCGAGGCGGAGGCAGACGAGGGAATAAGCGCCAAGACAATGAGGGATAACAACGCCGCTTGCCAACAGCATTGATGTTTGCCGGAGAATATGTTGAGTCTTTTGAGTGACATATAGCAGGATGAAATATAATTTGATGCAAAGGTAGTAAATGTGAAACAAAATCCAAAAGGAAAATACTAAAATGATTTGTTGTTTATCTCGTAAAATAGCCGTATCTTTGCAACAAATTTTTTATTATCATTATTAATCCTCAAGATTGTGGCAGAAACAAAGTACATTTTCGTCACGGGCGGTGTGGTTTCCTCTTTGGGAAAAGGAATCATATCATCGTCTATAGGAAAGCTCCTCCAGGCAAGGGGCTACAATATCACTATCCAGAAATTTGATCCTTATATCAACATTGACCCTGGCACGCTCAATCCTTATGAGCATGGAGAGTGTTATGTGACTGTTGATGGCATGGAGACAGACCTCGACCTTGGTCACTACGAGCGTTTTACCGATATCAAGACCACCAAGGCTAACTCCATGACCACGGGTCGTATCTACAAGTCGGTAATCGACAAGGAGCGCCGTGGCGACTATCTTGGCAAGACTATCCAGGTGGTGCCGCATATTACAGATGAGATCAAGCGCAACATCAAGCTTCTTGGCACAAAATACCATTACGACTTTGTGATCACCGAGATCGGCGGAACCATTGGCGACATTGAGAGCGCGCCATTCCTTGAGGCTATCCGTCAGATGAAATGGGAGCTTGGCAAGAAGGCGGTGAACCTCCATCTTACCTACATCCCTTATCTTAAGGCCGCTGGTGAGCTGAAGACAAAACCAACCCAGCACAGCGTGAAAGAGTTGCAGAGCGTTGGCATACAGCCCGATATCCTCGTGCTGCGCACAGAGAAGCATCTTGAGGACGGCGTCCGTAAGAAGGTGGCGGCGTTCTGCAACGTGGACCTCGATTGTGTGGTGCAGAGCGAAGACTTGCCAAGCATCTATGAAGTGCCCGTGAACATGCAAAGCCAAGGCCTCGACGCCGCCATATTGCGCAAGGTGGGTGAGCCTGTGGGTGAGACGCCGGCGCTTGGTCCGTGGAGGGCTTTCCTTGAGCGTAGAAACAAGGCTACGGAAGAAGTGCACATCGGTCTCGTGGGCAAGTATGACTTGCAAGACGCTTACAAGAGTATTCGTGAGAGCCTCTCGCAAGCAGGAACATACAACGACCACAAGACGGTTATCACGTTCATCAACTCAGAGTATCTCACTCCAGAGAACGTTGCAGAGAAGGTGAAAGGGCAGGATGGCATTGTGATTTGCCCCGGATTTGGCCAGCGTGGCATAGAAGGCAAGATTATTGCCGCAAAATACTGTCGTGAGCACGATATACCAACATTGGGCATCTGCCTTGGTATGCAGATGATGGTTATTGAGTTTGCGAGAAACGTGCTTGGATATAAGGATGCCAACAGTCGTGAGATGGACGAGAAGACTCCGCATAATGTCATCGACATCATGGAGGAGCAGAAGAACATCACCAACATGGGTGGCACGATGCGTCTTGGAGCATACGAGTGTGATTTAAGACAAGGTTCGCGCGTGTTCAATGTTTATAAGAAAGAACACATTCAGGAACGTCACCGTCATCGTTATGAGTTCAACAATGATTACGAAAAGGAGTTCGAGCGTAATGGCATGACGTGTGTGGGACGTAACCCAGAGAGCGACTTGGTAGAGATTGTCGAGATTCCTTCTCTTAAATGGTACATAGGCACACAATTCCATCCCGAGTATCAGTCGACAGTGCTTCATCCGCACCCTCTCTTCCTCGACTTTGTGAAGACAGCTATTGAAAATCAAGAGAAATAATGGACAAAAATTCAATAATAGGATTTGTGCTTATTGCCGCCGTGCTCATTGGCTTCAGCATTTATTCGCAGCCATCAGAGCAAGAACGACGTGCGGCATTTGTCAAAGACTCTACTGAACAGGCAAACCGCGCGAAGGCGGAGAAAGCCGCAAAGGTCGCTGAATACAAGCAGCATCAGGCATTAAAGCAGAAAGTGGCTGAGGACACGACTGCCCTTTTCCACAAATCTCTTGTGGGCAATGCGCAGAATATTGTCTTGAGTAACAACAAGGTAGCCCTTACGCTTTCAACAAAAGGTGCTACGGTGGTAAAGGCATACCTGAAAAATCAGAATGGCTCAAAGCGATTCATTGGCCACGACATGGCTGACAGAAGTGGGAAACATGACGATGAGAAAGGTGTGACTCTCTTTGAGGGGCGTCGTCAGTCGCTCGACTATACGCTTGTGGCCAAAGAAATGAACATCAGGACATCTGACCTTTATTTCACTCCATCAGCAGTCACCGACTCTACAGTGACGCTTACCGCTGACGCGGGGCAGGGAAAGACATTGGTGTTCAACTACCGTTTGGGCAAGAATTATATGTTGCACCTTGACATCAAGGCAACGGGAATGAGCGGATTGTTCGACCCTAACGCCTCGCGCATGAACATTGATTGGCACGAGACGGTAAGGCAGCAGGAGAGAGGTTTCAATTTTGAGAACCGTTATGCTCGTCTCGATTGGAAATGCACCGATGGCGGCACCGACTATCTCAGCGAGGCCTCTTCCAAACAGGAGACCGTGGACGAGCGGATGGACTGGGTGGCTTTCAAGAACCAGTTCTTCTCAGCGGTGATCATTTCCAAGGACGGTTTTGAAAAAGGTGCCGACCTTGAGAGTACGGTCTATAACAAGGAGTCGCAAGACAATTGGAAAGTGCGTTACCTTAAAGACTTCAGGGCAAGCATGAAGACCGCGTTCGACCCAAGTGGTAAGAAGGCTACGGAGCTTGAGTTCTATTATGGTCCAAACGACTTCTACACCTTGAAGAATGTGGAGCAGGAAAGCTCCTTCAATAAGGATCTCGAGATGGAAAGACTCGTATATCTTGGCTGGCCTCTCTTCCGTATTATCAACCGTTGGTTCACGATGCCTGTGTTCACATGGCTCACATCGTGGGGCTTCAATATGGGTGTCGTCTTGATTCTCATTACCCTTCTTTTGAAAGCCATCACTTATCCTATGGTTAAGAAGAGTTACATGTCTTCTGCTAAGATGCGTGTGCTTAAACCGAAGCTTGACGAGGCGACAAAGCAATACAACAAGCCGGAGGATGCCATGCAGAAGCAGCAGGCCATGATGGCGGAATATGCCAAGTATGGTGTGTCGCCACTCAGTGGATGTCTGCCGATGCTCATTCAGATGCCTATCTGGATTGCCATGTTCAACTTCGTGCCTAACGCCATACAGTTACGAGGCGAGAGCTTCCTTTGGATTCACGATCTTTCAACATTTGATCCGATAATAGAGTGGGGTGCTACCATGCCTGTCATTGGCGATCACCTGTCGTTGACGTGTATACTCTTCGTGGCCGCGCAGCTCATTTACTCATGGTTTACGATGCAGTTGCAAAAAGACCAAATGGTAGGGCAGCAGGCTGAGCAGATGAAGACAATGCAATGGATGATGTACATAATGCCATTGATGTTCTTCTTCATCTTCAATGATTATTCAGCTGGTCTTAACTTCTATTATTTCATATCACTTCTTTTCTCGGCGATTATCATGTTCGTGCTACGCAAGACGACCAACGATGAAAAGCTATTGGCTATCCTGGAACGTCGCTACAAGGAGAACAAGGATAACCCTAAGAAGATGAGCGGTCTGGCTGCCCGTATGCAGGCTTTGCAGCAGATGCAGCAAGAGCAGATGAAACAACAGCAGAATCGTAAACGGTAGACCATTTTTTAGTTAACGTTAGGGAGGCCCGTTTGAGCCTCCCTATACTGTTTAATAATATCGCATAATTTTTATCATAATGAATAAAACTATTGCTTTGGTTTTAGGCGCCATGCTTCTTGGGACGCCTAAGATAGACGCGACAACAATGATTGGAAAGAGTAGTATCACGCTGAAGTCCGACTTGATGTCTCCCGAGGCCTTGTGGGCAATGGGAAGAATAGGTACGGCAGCTGTTTCACCCGACGGAAAACAGGTGGTGTACCAAGTGAGCTATTACAGCGTAAAGAAGAACAAGAGCCACACGGTTCTTTACATTCAGTCGACGAAGGTCGGCAAGACCATCGTCAAGCCAGTGCTCCTGACTTCAGACGAGAAGAGCGAGAGCGATCCTTCATGGATTGAAGGAGGCAAGAAGATAGCCTTCTTGCGTGATGGCCAGCTATGGAAGATGAATGCTGACGGCACAGAGCGTGTTAAGCTCAGCGACTCTAAAATTGATATTGAGGGTTATAAGTTCTCACCGGATGGAAGCAAGGTCATCCTCTTAAAGAGTTTGCCTTACCATGAGTCTATCAAGGAAAACCCTCAAGACCTTCCTCTTGCCACAGGCAGGATTGTCACCGACCTCAACTATCGTCACTGGGATCACTATGTTGAGAGCGTAGCCCATCCTTTTGTCGCTAATGTCAAAGGCGACAAGGTGGACGAAGGGGTAGACATCCTCAATGGTGAGCCTTATGAGTGTCCGATGGCTCCGTTTGGCGGTATCGAGCAACTTGACTGGAGCAAGGATTCCAAGAACATTGCTTACACTTGCCGCAAGAAGACGGGTGTTGATTATGCGGTGTCTACAGATGCTGACATATATTTATACAATGTGGCAGAGAAGACCACACGCAACCTGTGCAAGCCCGAGGGATACAAGGCACCAAAGGTTGACCCTACGAAGAGTATGCGTGACCAAAAGGTAAACCATCAAAATGGTGATATGCAAGTGGGCTATGACATAAATCCTCAGTTTTCGCCTGATGGCCAGTATATTGCTTGGCAGAGCATGGCACGCGATGGATATGAGAGCGATCGCAACCGTTTGTGCGTAATGAACCTGGCAACAGGTAAGAAGCAATATGTCACAGAGAGCTTTGATTCCAATGTCGACGCTTTCGTTTGGGCAAACGACAGCAAGACCATCTATTTCACAGGTTGTTGGCACGCCACCGAGAATGTCTACCAGACCAATTTGGAAGGCAACGTGATGCAAATCAGTGTGGACGAGTGGGCAGACTTCGGCTCTCTCCAGATGCTTGGCACTGGTGTTAAGGACAAGTCGCTGTTGGTGACAAAGCATTCCATGGCAGCCCCTGACGACATATATGTGTTGACACCAAACAACAAGAAGCCTAAGTCGTCAACGCTCGCACGTATTACTGCGGAGAACAAGCAGATATTTGACCAATTGGCATTGCCCACAATCCAACAGCGTTGGGTGACAACGACCGATGGCAAGCAAGAGCTTGTTTGGATTATCCTCCCGCCTCACTTCGATTCCACGAAGAAATATCCCACATTGTTATATTGCGAGGGTGGACCTCAAAGCCCTGTTTCACAGTTTTGGTCATACAGGTGGAACTTCAGCATAATGGCAGCTCACGGTTATGTAATCGTGGCCCCTAACCGTCGTGGTCTTCCAGGTTTCGGTTCGGCATGGAACGAGGAGGTATCACAGGATTGGACAGGTCAGTGCATGCGCGACTACCTTTCGGCGATTGACGATGCCGCCAACAACCTGCCTTATGTGGACAAGGACCGAATGGGTGCCGTAGGTGCCAGCTTCGGCGGATTCTCCGTCTATTATCTTGCCGGTCATCACGACAAGCGTTTCAAGTGTTTCATTGCCCACGACGGCGCTTTCAACCTTGAGTCGATGTACACTGACACAGAGGAGGCTTGGTTCAGCAACTGGGAGTATGATGACGCTTATTGGAACAAAGACGCTACGGATGCTGCAAAGCGCACTTACAAGAACAGTCCACATCGTTTTGTGGATAAGTGGGACGCGCCTATCCTCTGCATTCATGGCGAGAAAGACTACCGCATCAACGCCAACCAAGGCTTTGGAGCTTTCAACGCCGCGCGCATGAAAGGCATACCAGCAGAGCTCCTCATCTTCCCTGACGAGAACCATTGGGTGCTGAAGCCACAAAACGGAGTACTTTGGCAGCGCACGTTCTTCAATTGGCTCGACCGTTGGCTGAAGAAATAATCAAGAGCCTTTTTTTGCTTTGCAGCTATGGGCAGTCCCTGTGACCGTCCGTAGCTGCAATGAAATGTTCATTATAGAAAAACAAAGTTTATATTATGGTAGAGAAAATTCAGCAAATTCTTAGCGATAGTAAAGGTGCGCGTTGGACGGCCCTCTTCATTGTCGCTTTCACAATGATGATGGGCTACTTCATCACAGACGTGATGTCGCCCCTTGAAGTGCTTTTGACCAAGCCTGTCGCCGAAGGCGGATTGGGTTGGTCGTCGGATGATTACGGCTTCTTCTCAGGAAGTTATGGACTTATCAATGTGTTCCTGCTCATGCTCTTCTTTGGAGGTATCATTCTTGACAAGATGGGCATCCGTTTCACGGGAATCTTGGCTTGCGCGTTGATGGTGATTGGTGTATGTGTCAAGTTCTTTGGTGTCAGTCACGACTTCGGAGGCGACAGCATCTATCTGAATATCATTATCTTCAAGGGCAACTTGCCTTTGTCGGCAGCGGTAGCTTCTCTTGGATTCTCAATATTCGGCATGGGATGTGAGATTTGTGGTATCACGGTATCCAAGATTATTACCAAATGGTTCATGGGTCATGAGCTTGCGCTTGCTTTGGGCATACAGGTTGCTCTCGCACGTCTTGGCACGGCTGCGGCAATGATGGGTGCCCTGCCTATTGCAAAGGCTTTTGGCGGCAAGGTTGGCGCCCCTATATTGCTTGGTGCGGTACTGCTTACCATTGGTTTCCTTGTCTTTATCGTCTACACGGTCATGGACAAGAAGCTCGACCGCAGTATTGCTGAGGCTAAGGGAGAAAGCGAGAAGCAAGTTGGTGAGCAAGGTGATGCCGACGACGAGAAATTCCATTTCCGTGACCTCAAGCTCATCTTCTCCAACCCTGGCTTTTGGTGCATTTGCTTGTTGTGCCTGCTCTTCTACAGTGGGGTGTTCCCATTCTTGAAGTTCGCCACAAAACTGATGATTGCCAATTACAACGTTCCTGAGAATGTGGCAGGTATCATTCCAGGACTCATTCCTTTCGGCACCATTCTTCTTACGCCTCTGTTTGGCTCGCTGTACGACAAGATCGGAAAAGGCGCTACTTTGATGCTTATAGGTTCGGCCATGTTGGCAGCCATTCATTTCATCTTCGCTATCCACATCCTGCCTTTTGGTTGGTTCGCCGTTATCATCATGATACTTCTTGGTGTGGCATTCTCGTTGGTTCCTTCAGCCATGTGGCCAAGTGTTCCAAAGATTATCCCCATGAAGTTGCTGGGTTCAGCTTACGCCATCATCTTCTATATCCAGAACATTGGCCTTAGTCTTGTGCCGATGTTGATAGGCAAGCTCAATGGCTCTGACCCAACTTATAAAACAAGTATGAGCGTATTCTGCTCGTTTGGAGTGTGCGCGGTTGTCTTGAGTCTTCTTCTTCTCGTTATCGACAAGAAGAAGAATTATGGATTGCAGGAGCCGAACATCAAGTAATACCGGCTTCGATTCTTTCTGTATAATATGAAAATAGGTCTGGACTTCCTTGTGGAGGTCCAGACCTATTCAGTTTTAGTGGGCAGCAATAAATTATCTTACGCTCCACTCAAACAAGCCGCAAGAGTGCTTCTCAGGCTGCTTCAGTTCGAGCTTCACTGCCTTGGTCTTCACAGGGTCGAAGTTGACGGTGCAAGCTGTGCCCTTTGCAGTGGGATAGCCGTCTGCGCCAGTCACTTCCTTCCAGTTGCCAGCCTCGTCCTGGTAGTAGATCTTCCAGTAGTCTGGCACCTTGCAACCGCCCCATGGCTGGTCGTCGTACCAGTATACGGTGCAACTCTTTATCTCCTTGGTCTCGGGGAATGTGTAGCTCACCCATTCTGTGGTGTTTTGTTTGGGCCACCAGTGGCAGTAGGGGATGCTGCGGTCGTTTTCGTCGGCAGGTACCAGTCCGTCGGTGATGCTGCTCTTGGCAGGAACGGGAGAGGAGAACTCTACCTTTGCCTGTGATGCCAATGTGGCGGGGGCAGATGGGCGAGTAGCCTTCATGTCCTGTGGCAACCATACCTTCATGTTGCCGTTGCCGCGGTGTGCCCAGGCGAAGTAGGGGATGAGTTTCAGGGTCTCGTCCTTGGCGGTGAGCTTGCCGCTCTTGTCGAAGGCGAGGGTCTGCACGTTCTCGGTGAGTGTGTTCATCTCCTGACCCTTATAGAGTGTCAACACGCTTTTGTACTTGGGGTCGATGAAACCGTCATAGGAAATCTTGCCCTCTGTGAAGGTAGGCTCCTGATTCTCCAGCACGTTCATGATGTCGAAGTTGTTGTCGGGCCACTCTGCGCAGTAAACGAGAGGACCACGCTCGATGCTGATGCAACCGCGGTCTGCCTCCACCTTGTTGTTGGCACGAACGGTGCGTGCCTCCATGTCGAAGTGAATGCGAACCACGTCGCCCTTCTTCCACTTGCGGTTGATGGTGTAGTAACCGTCCTCTGTCACCTTGGCATCCACCTTCTTGCCGTTCACGGTGATGGAGTAGCTGAGGCGCTTGCCGTCGCTATAGTAGTAGAGGTCCGATGGCACTGGCTGACCCTTCACCCATCCTGGGATGCGGATCTTCATGCCGAACTGACCGGCCTTGTTGTCATCCACCTTGATGGCGATGTCGCCGTTCCAGGGATACTGGGTGTCCTGGCTGAGGGAAACCTTCTTGCCCGCCACGCTCAGGGATGAGGAATTGCTGAGGAAGAGGTTCACATATACGTTGCGGTCTTTCACTGCATATACATAGCCCGGGAGGGAAGGCAGGAAACGGCAGATGTTGCTGGGGCAGCAAGCGCAACCGAACCATGCCTGGCGCTGGTGCTGGCCCATGCTCTCCAAGGGGTTGGGGTAGAAGAAACCGCCGCCGTCCATGCTCACACCGCTGATGAGACCGTTGTAGAGCGTGCGCTCCAACACGTCATAATACTTGCTCTCTCCATGGAGGAGGAAGAGACGGTAGTTGACGTATACGTTACCGATGGCAGCGCAGGTCTCGCAATAGGCACTCATGTTGGGCAACTCATAGTTTTGGCCGAAAGCCTCTCCGTTGTTGGTAGCTCCGATGCCGCCGGTGATGTAGAGCTTCTTGCCCACGATGTTGTCCCAGATGCGGTCGATGGCGTGGATGTAGGCAGTGTCGCCGGTGAGGGCGGCTACGTCGGCCATGCCAGCATACATATAGGTGGCACGCACGGCGTGGCCCACTGCCTCGTCCTGCTCCAATACGGGTTTGTGGCTCTGTGAGTATTCGGTCTTTATCTTGGTCTTGCCACGATAGTCGAGGAAGAACTTGGCCTCGTCGAGATACTTCTTGTTGCCTGTGGCGAGATAGAGCTTGCAGAGCGCCATCTCGGCAATCTGGTGTCCGGGCACCACACAAGCCTGTCCGGCATTGGGACCCACTTCCTTCACCACGCAGTCGGCGTAGCGGATGGCGATGTCGAGGAACTTGCGGCTGCCTGTTGCCTGCCAGTGTGCCACGGCACCCTCCACCATGTGACCGAGGTTGTAAAGCTCATGGCTCAAGTCCTCCTCCATGCTCCAGCGTGTGTCGCCAGCCCAGAAGTGGGGATGCTTGGGGTTCTGTGTGCGGGCAGTGTAGAGATAGCCGTCAGCCTCCTGGGCGGGGGCGATGATGTCGAGTACACTGTCGATATATGCCTTGAGCTTCTTGTCGGGATAGGTCTGCAGCACATAGCTGGCACCCTCGATGGTCTTGTAGGGGTCGGTGTCATCAAAACTGTAAGGCATCAACTTACCCACGTCGTAGGTGTCGCTGGGTTTGGCGGCACGCTCGAAGTTCTTGTAGCGTCCTTCGCTCTCACACTTGCTGAAAGCCAATGGAATGGTGACGGCGCGAGAGGTTTCGATGCGCTGTCCCCAGAACGAGTTGTTCCACACTTTTACCGATGTGAAAGGCACGGGGGTGATGGGATAGCCCCCTGCGCTCTTGTTCGCTTTCTGTGCCAAGGCTGGCATCAATGCCAATGCCGCCAAGGCTGATGTTACTAAGATTTTCTTCATGTATCGTCGCTGTTTTGTTTATTCTTCATTCTTCACTCTTCACTCTTCCCTCTTCACTTCTTCGGAATATACTCGTCCCAGAGTTTCAATGAGTGGAGATAGCCCGTGAATGGCCAAGCCTCCTCGGCATTCTTGCCCAACAGCATGAACTGCGAGGGCTTGATGAGCAGCTGGATGTCCTTCTGGCTGATGAGCTTGTCATTGATGTAGACGCTCTCGATTCTGCCGTCGAAGCAGATGTAAACGTGCTGCCACTTGCCAGCGAGACTCTTCATCTCCTTGTAACCGGCATCCTCGTACCAACCATAGTGGTTGATGACTCCGCAACGTGGCTCTGTTCCGTTGACGAGCATCAGTTTCTCCAATTCGTCATGGGAAGAGGTGAAGTCGGCAACGCACTCGTTTTCTGCAATCTCGGGGTTCAGAATCCAAGCCTCGATGGTGTAGGGAGCGTTGTCACGGATGGTGGCTGGCAACATGAAGTTGCTCTTGTAGCTCTCCTTGCCCGTGAAGGAGAAGGCTTTCTTTCCGCTGATGGTCTTGACGATGGCGGCGGTGTCGCTCTGGGTCTCGAACATGCCCTTGAGATGAACGTCGAGCGGACTGCCGTTCTTGATATAAGGTACGGTGTCGCCATCGTTGTAGTAGTCGGCGTTGAGGTCCACCACCAGTCCGCGGCTGTCCTTGTCTGCCACATCCTCACGAACGATGTCGCTTTCTGCGTCGAATGCCTTCTCGGGTGCTTCCTGTTCCCAGTTGTAATAGCGCAGGTTGGTCAGTGTGAACGGAGTGCTTCCTGCCTTGATTTCCAGCTTCCCTTCGGAGAGGGTCAGACGGGCATCGCTCTCGTCAATCTGTCGCCATGCGCCGTTGTCGTAAGACTGTGCGGTAAGGGTGTGCTTGCGAGCCTTGCCAATCTGTGGATGACTCATCACGAGTTGGGTGCCGGGTTGGAGGGTGATGGCCTCCTTTCCTCCGATACGTTCCCTGAGTGCCGTACCCTGGATGAGCTTGAACCCACCACCGAGCATACCCTCGTTGTTGTGCCAGGCTGTGCCGTCGAAGTCGGCGGCTGTCAGACCGAGCCACTGTTGTGGAGCGGAGTCCTCTGCCGTACCATATACCTTGATGTTCCAGATGGCACCGCCAAAGCCGTTCTTCTGACCGCCGGTGTAGGTGAGGCGCACATACTGTGCCTTGGCATTGCCGAAGTCTACCATGGGCGAACCGGCAAGGCGGTTCTGACGCTTGTCGGAGAAGGTCTGCCAGTGGATGCCGTCGTTAGAGGTCTCGATGATGTACTGATAGAACTGCGTGCCATACTCAAACTGGGTCCACACGCTCTTGATGCTCTGCTTCTTGCCGAGGTCTATCTTGATCCATGCGGGGCCCATGGTACGGGGACGCCAGAGTGTTCCGTTGTTGTCATCCACCGCATATTCGGGGCGGAAGTCGTTGTCGTAATAGGAGGAGGCGGTCACCTTGGCTCCGAAGGCAAGGTTCTTTGCCACCTTGATCTCAGGCTTCAGGTCGATGCCTTCGTGGGTGGGGACTACTTCCTTGATGGTGCCGTCTGCATTGAACTCCAGCTTGTCGATTGCCACCTGACGGTGGAAACCACGGTTGGAGTGGGGATTGTCATGTCGGTGGTACACGATATAGTAGTTGTCTCCTTCCTGCAGGATACTGTTGTGGCCGGGGCCATGTACCGTGCCGTCGGCATTGGTCTTGAGGATGGTGCCGTGGTAGGTGTAGGGGCCGAGCGGACTCTTCGCTGTGGCGTAGTCCACACGGTAGCTGGCATCCTCGCAATGCTCGCAGGAGTAGAGGAAGTAGTAGGTGCCGTTGCGCTTGAACACGAAAGGCGCCTCGAAGAAGTGGGTCACCTCAGTGTTCTCGATGAGCTTGGTCTCGGAGAACGACTTCATGTCGGGATTGAGCTTTCCTGCTCCGCAACCGAAGCCGGGATAGATGCCCCAGGTGCCCCAGTACATATATACCGAACCGTCATCGTCGCGGAAGGTCTGGCCGTCGAGGGTGATGGCGTTCTTCACGAATCTGTCGGGCACAAGTACTGCCTCGCTCTCGCCGAGAACGTTCTTCCAGGGGCCGCGTGGCGTGTCGCCCACACCGAGATGGAGCTTGCATGGCTGGCAATAAAGATAATAGTACTTGCCGTCAGCCTCGTTCTTCATCACGTCGGGAGCCCATATCCAGTGGCTGTCGGGCCAGTTCATGGGCATGAGTGTCCAGTTCTTGAAGTCCTTGCTGCACCAGAGTTGTGCAGGACCGAAACCGGCGCCGCTACCGTCGGTGGTGGCATATATATAATAGGTGTCACCAAATTTCTTGATGGTGGGGTCGGCGAAATATCCGGGAAGGATGGGGTTGCCGGCACCGGGAGTGTTGTAAGCTGCTTTCTGGGCGGCACCCGTCTGGGGGGCTGCGCAGAAGGCTGCCATAAGCGATGTTACAATTATACCTTTATTAATCATAAAACCTATGTTCTGAGAAATATTTGTGTCTTGGAATGTTTATTTCTTGATGAGCTTGATGACGAAACCGCCGCCGGAGGCGAGGTGGATGTCCATCTGCGACTGCTTGTTGACCGACTGCGACTTGATGACATAGTCCTCGGCGTTGTGGTTGGCGTTGATGCCGTCCTTCATCACCTGTGCCTCGTAGTTGCCGTCACCGAGGAAGTCAAACTTCAGCGTGAGGTCTCTTGCGTCCCAGTTTGTCTGTCCGCCCACATACCAGTCGTTGCCCTTCTGGCGTGCGGTGACGATATATTTGCCTATTTCGCCCTGTGGCACGATGGTCTTGTCGAAGACCACGGGCAGAGAGGCGATATACTTTGTGAACGGTTCGTCTGCCTCATAGTTGGTCGGAGTGTCTGCGAGCATGGTGAACGGACTGTCCTGCACCACATAGCAAGCGGCCTGGTGGCAACGGGTACCCATCGAGATGGGCTTGGTGTAGATGGCACGCCAGTCTTGCTTGGTTCCGTTGCGCATGGCTCCCGGCGTGAAGTCCACCTGTCCTGCCATCATGCGGATGTAGGGGAATGTGACGTCGTAGAGCGGCATGTCGTTCTTCAGTTCCGTCCAGCGGCTCTCCTCCATGCCAAACACACTCTCGTAGTTGAGGATGTTGGGATAGGTGCGGTTCAGACCCACGGGCTTGTAAAGACCATGCAAGTCGAGAATCAAGTGATGCTTCGCGGTGCAGGCGGCCAGACGGTCAATCATTTCGACGGCAGTCTGGTCGTCGCGGTCCATGAAGTCTACCTTGAATCCCTTGATGCCCATGTCGGCATACGTCTTGCAAATGGTCTCCAAGTTCTCGTCCATCACGTTGAACACTGCCCAGAGCACGATGCCAACGCCCTTGGTATTCGCATATTCTATGAGCTTTGGCAGTTGGATTTCATCGATAGGCTTCAGGATGCTTCCCTCCTTGGAGTTGTACCATCCCTCGTCCAGCACGATGTATTCCAGTCCGTGGTTGTGGGCGAAGTCTATATAATATTTGTACGTCTCGTAGTTGATGCCTGCCTTGAAGTTCACTCCCTTCAGGTTCCAGTCGTTCCACCAGTCCCAAGCCACCTTGCCGGGTTTAATCCATGAGGTGTCGCCTATCTTGTTGGGGGAAGCGAGGGCATAGACGAGATTGTTTACCGGCATCTCAGTGTCTTGCTCCGTGATGGCGAACACACGCCAGGGATAGTCGCGCTGACCAGTGCTGGTGACGATGTAGTCGCTGGCCTCTGCCACGTGAGTCATGTGGCGCCAGGGATGGTATGCCATCTTCTTGGGGTATGGGGCGAAGACAGCCTTGAGCTTGTCGCCGTCTGCCTGTAGCCACATTCCGGGGTAGCTCACGAGGTCGCTCTCCAGAATGGTTACTTTCGCCTTGCCGCAGTCCACGGTGGCCGGCAGGAAGGCAAGTGTTTGCTTGGCGGTGTCGATGCGCGTCTCGTCATAGACATTCTGGAAAGCCATGGCAAAGGGCTTCTCCGGGGTGGTGGTGTAGGAAAGCCATGCCTTCTTGTCCTTGCCGAAGTTGTAGTCGGCAGTTTCGTTCATGATGACGGTCTTGCCTTTCTGGGTGGTGTAGAATCTGTATGCCACTCCCTCGTCGTAGGCTCTCAGAATGATGCCGAAACCGTTCTTCAGTGCCACGTTCAGTTCCTGATAGGCGGTGCTGAATGACTTTTGGCGGTAAAAGGGAGAATTAACAGTCTCCTTGTGGTTGGTGAGCTTGTGGCTCTTCACCTTAGGGCTACTGCCGATATCCTTTCCATCCACCAGTTTCATGCCTATTGAAGACTCCTTCATGACCTCAGAGTCATTAAACTTGAATTTTAGAGAGAGATTATTGTCAGTGTTCAACTCTGCGGCTATCTTTCCGTCTGGCGACTTCACCAGATAGTTGTCTGCCGATACCGAAGCCGCCATATATAATAAGGTGGTAATAAAGAAAAATCGTTTAGTCATATCGTTATCAGGTTGATGTTTATATTTACCAATGCTTCGTTGTCTGGTACAAATTTACAAACTGTATCGTTGACAACGTACCAAAAAAGTGTAAAAGTATGGCTCAACGGGGATTTTCCGTGGCAGCACAGAAGTGAAACTATCTTAAAGACCATCTGACAACGGTA
>CAVBBO010000034.1:0-30274 GCA_963593695.1 Escherichia coli
TTTGAAAAACTTTTCCTCTCGTCGGATTTGAGCGATTTTTGCCCTGTTTTTATAATGTGTTTATAATCAAATGGTTATATTTTTGCAGCCTAAAACATGGGCAGAATTTGAGCTCTTGAGTTGACATTTCATTGGAATGACACCGGCTTTCCATTAGAATGACGACGGCTTTGCATTAGCATGATGCCGACTTTGCATTAGAATCGCGACGCGATATATATGCTATGCCGACCCGATTTCATGGTTTTGGAGCCTGAAATTCGCTTGAAAGCACCCGCTTTGACAGTTCAGAGCCTCTTTGCCCGTCCTGGAAGGTGTGCCCCTCAAGTGTTAAATTCTTGCTAAAAATCTTTATCTTTTCCCATTCCACGCACAAAGCGGAAGTTGAGGGTGTGACGCAATCAAGATTGAGACACACCCTCCACCGTGTACGCAGTAGTTGTCATCCCTTAGTTTCATTATCACCTCATGGGCAATCCCAATGCAGTGGAGATTAGTATTTTTCTCATCGTGATGGTCTCTTTGACCGATGACGTTCAATAGATTTTAATATCTGCCTATCTTTGCGATGTTGCTGAGTTGTTGTTACGATGGCAAAATTAGGAAAAAACAGGTCAGAAGGGTAGGATATATTTTACAAAAAAGAGCCAATTTCGTTCATTTAGAACAAAATTGGCTCTTTTCCAGTGTTTCTCCGCTGCCGCAAGCTGTCAGCACATCATAGAATTAAAGTAATGATCCTGTAATTCTTCATGAGATTGTCAGTAAAAGTTTTTAGTATAGGTTTTTGATTTTTCTATCTGGCGAGTATCGTTTCCGAAGCCGACTTCAGACCCTTAGCAGTCACCGTTAGTTTCGCCTTGCCTGTTTGTTGGGTGCTGCGAACGACGATGAGCGCACGGCCCTTCCATGTTTTATGGGTGGAATCCACATAGCTGTAGGTATCCTTGATGTCGGCATTGCCCATGGCAGCCAGCACACCTTGTCCTGTGACAGAGGCTTGCAACTCAACGGCGGCGTTCGGGCAGATGCGTCCATCTCGGTCAACCACCTCTACCTGCACAAAAGACAGGTCTTCGCCGTTGGCACTCATCTCCCGATTTTCCACCACCGTACGGATGGCAACAGGATTGGAAGCAGAAGCCAACACCTTGGTTTCCTTGACCTCTCCATTTGCGATGCCTTCGGCTCTCAGCGTACCCTCCTTGTATGGCAAGGTAAAGACCGCCTTCATCTCGGTGCTGCGACCAACAGTCTTCTCGCCGACCAGGGTATCGTCAAGATAGAGACGCACCTGGGGGTATCTGGAATATATCTCCACGTCGATATCCTTGCCTTCGTGTCCAGGCCAGTTCCAACTTTCCCATGTAGGCCAAACAGCCCACAAGCCTGTGCGGATGGTGCCGTAATAGCCATCAGGCTCTTTCACTGCCATATAGAGTTTTTCGGTGTCATTATACAAGAGATTGCGATAGTGGGAGATGGGCTTTCTCCATCCCACCAAGTCTATGTCGCCGCAATATGCAGCATGCCAGGGATAGAGAGGGCGCTGATAGTGCTCGCCTGGCACATCACCATCATACCACCAACGGCCGATACCCGATTCGCCCAGATAGTCGATGCTGGTCCACACGAAGTCGCCAATGACATAATCGAAGTCGTGCACATTTGCCCAGTTTCGATAAGCATCTTTCGGATAAGACTCTGTCTGCCACATGATGCGCGAAGGCACGCGTTTGTGGTCACCTTCATGCTTATGAATCATATAGTTGTAGCCGGTAATGTCCAGTTCTGCTGCCAAAGGGTCATATATCTCCCAATCGCTATCCCATGATGCCAAGGCAGAGGTGATGGGACGATTATCATATTCACGTATCTTGCTTGCCAACTTGTGAGCGGTTGTCACCACCTCAAGTTTCTTGCGTTCTATCACTTCGTTGCCTATGCTCCACGCCATGATGGAAGGATGATTCAAGTCGCGAAGCACCATGCCTTCTACATCCTGTTGCCAATACTTGTCGAAGAGAGTGGAATAGTCGTAAGTGTTTTTTGCTTCTCGCCATCCATCGAACGCCTCGTCGATAACCAGCATGCCCAGGCGGTCGCATGCTTCCAAGAGAGCCTCCGACGGCAAGTTGTGGGAAGTGCGGACAGCATTGAAACCAGCTTTCTTCATCAGTTCCACCTTGCGAGCCTCGGCCCTGTCGAATGCCGCTGCACCCAAGATGCCATTGTCATGATGCAAGCATCCGCCATTCAACTCTATCTTTTTGCCATTTAGGAATAATCCTTTTGTTGAGCATTCGATAGTCCGAATGCCGAATGGCTGAGTATAGGTGTCTATCGTCTTGCCGTTGTCCAAGATAGATACGTGGGCTTCGTAAAGATTTGGGGCTTCTATATCCCATAGTTTAGGTTGAGCCAAAGCTATTTGCTGGATTACTTCTTTCTTGCTATTGGCAGGAATCAGCACCGTTGTCACTGCATCGTCCGCGCCAGACACCTGCGCCTTCACGTTTACCTCTTTGTCTACAGGTGTCTCGTTATTTACAAGGGTTTTCACTTCAATGGTGGCACGAGAAGGCGAGACTTGTGGAGTATGCACTGCCACACCCCAATTGTCGATATGCAACATAGGAGTATGTACAAGCCAAACATGCCGATAGATGCCAGAACCAGAATACCAGCGGCAGTTTCTTTGTTGAGCATTATCCACTCTCACCGAAACCACATTTTTCTTACCAGGCACGATGGCATTCGTAGCATCGCAGAAAAAAGAAGTATAGCCATAAGGATGACCACCCACCAGATGGCCGTTCACATATACCGAGGAATTCATATACACTCCCTCGAAATAGAGAAACACCTTTTCTCCTTTCAGAGATGCCGGAGCCACAAAAGTCTTCCGGTACCATGCGATGCCCGTAGGATAGTAACCGCCATCGTTGCCAGCTGGAGCGTCTTTGTCCACATGTTGTTCTGCGCTCCAATCGTGTGGCAAATGAACAGAACGCCACTTGGAGTCGTTGAACTCAGGCTTTGCGGCAGCCTGTTCGTCGCCTAGCGAGAATTTCCAAGAGGAGTCAAACAAAGTCTTCCTCGTCCAGTCGACGGCATGAGCTGCAGACGCGAAAACGCATCCGATGCCCATCATAAACATCATTGAAACAACTTTTCTTTTCAGATTCATGCTCATACTTTGATTCAGGTTTTGACATAAATTTTTCCGCTGCAAAATAAGTAAAGATACCAACGAAACAGGGGTTCTTTTTGTATCATTGAGGGCAAAAGATAGCCCAATGACACAAAAAGAACCCCTATTGACACAATTTGACCACCTGAAATCAGTTGTGTTTTTGATATTCGGATGGCGTTTGACCTGTTTCTTCCTTAAAACATTTTGTGAAATACTTAGGATTGGAGAAACCTAAAGAATAGGCTATTTCTGAAATAGACATCTCATGCCGACTCAGCATATCGCATGCTTTCTTCATCTTCACATTGCGTATGAAATCCTGCGGCGACAAATCTGTTGCCGCTTTTATCCTACGATATAAGGTGGATCGTGACAAGAGTAAATCTTGGGATAGTTGCTCTTGACCATATTCCGAATCACGTATATGCTTTTCTATCAAATCGAGCACATTCTTGAGAAAAGCTTTGTCTGCCTCCGAGACAACCGCCACAGTTGGAGTTTCCTTGCCCGCCTCCATCAGTTGCCCCAATCGAGCTTGGTTGTGATAATGGCGCAATGCAGACATGTTGGCTCTGCGACGAATGACATAAACAGAATAAAGGATGCCCATTAGGATCAACAAGCCATAAAGAACATACGCAACGGATGACTCATAAAAAGCCGGACGACGCACCAACAGCAGGACATCATCTGCTTCCGACCAAGTTCCATCTGTCTTCTGCCATCTTATCATAAAACGATGCTTGCCTTTGGGCAAAGAACTATAGAATGCCGAACTGTTCTTGCCATTCAAGTTTAACCAGTCGGGATCGACACCCTCCAACTTATATTGCACAGTCCCTATGACACCTGGAGAATAAAGTAGCGAAGCCACGCATATTTCAATGTTACGACTATCCGAAGGAACAAACACGAGACCTTCGTGGCTGTCTGCATCGGGATTATCAAACAACAGGCTCACACCATTGCTCAATACATCTGCCACATGAAACCTAAAGTCTTTGGGCAATACTTGTTTGCCTGACTCTTGCTTAATATGCACAACGCCATCATGTCCTCCCACAAAAACACCACCCTGAAAATCCGGGCATAATGCAGAACTCCGGAAAGCCTTCACACTTATGTTCTCACTATTTGCTTCATAAGCCTTTATTTTATGTGTGTTGGCATCTATGCTTATCACCTTTTTATTGGTCAAGACCCACACTTTATGATCTTTGGCCAAAAGAGACAAGATCGGTCCATCCGCCAATTGCCCTATGTCTTGGCTGAAAAATTTCCTTTTGGTCAGATCGCTCCTCACGATTCTGCTCAAGGAAGTGTTGAACCACAAAACTCCCTGCTTGTCCACGCAGAGATGTTCCACCTGTTCATTGCGACTCAACATGTCAATCTTTCCAATGTTTCCTGCAATGATATCCTGCCCCGTGAACGAAAAGTGATAGACTTGCCGCCCTTTCACACCCCAAACATCACCCTTGTCATCAACAGCAAAAGCATCTGGGCGCATCACGTCCTTGCCCGCTGCAAAGAGTGTCGGAGCATGAGGCTTGCGAACATACAGATTTGTGGTGGTCAATATCCATAGGTTGCCAGCCTTGTCCTCATTCATATCTACAATACTACCAGGGTTGGCCAACAAGGCGTACATGTCGATGTCTTCTACCAAATGAATGCCTAAAGGAGTTTTTTCCAACTTCACTATTCGATTCTGACTACGAAGGCGCACCCAAACACCGTCGTCGGAAGAGCGTTTCATTATGGAAATCTCCCCCAATCCAAGACTCGCCCCAGATGTTATTTTCCCCGTATTCAAGTCGTAGAGCAGCAAGCCATAGCGATCCTGACTCATCCACAAGGTTCCATCTCTTCCATAGCTTAAATTGACGATATTGGCATCGTGTTGCAAAAGCTCCTTTAGGTTGGTCATAGGATAACAGACCGTTCCTGTTCTGTTGAAATAAATGGTATAGCCCATGTCATACGACCCTAGCCAAAGGTTTCCCTCGCGGTCTTTCAATATCATGGTAAACATCTTGTGAGGGTCAATGATACGAGAAATATCTATTGGCTCCAGTTTGCCATCATGGTATTTTAACGCATGCAATTCGTTGTAAGACAATGTCCATAGATAGCCATACACATCATCCTGCACGATGGAATAGAATACCATGTCTTCCGTGCGGCGTCCAGAAATATTTACCTTTTGGCGTTGATAACATTCCTGTGGAAAAGAAGCCTTTGGATTGAATAACCATAATCCTTGTCCCCAAGTTCCTACCCAATAGTTACCTTGATGGTCTTGTAATATGGTATATGGTGTAGCGCCATCTGGCATCGTAGGGTATCTGTCAAAACATTTTTTAGTCTTGTCATAACCAAACAATCCATAATAACTTGTTGCCCAAACACGGTTGTCCTTATCTACATACAATTGCCTGACACCATCTTCAGGAGCATCCTTCTGTAATAGATAGCTTTCTACTTGTTTTCCGTCAGGTGAACAACGGAAAACATGATTGCCTAATGCTACCCACGCTTCATCTGTGGATGGGTCAGTCGTGATATCCGTAACGCTATGACCATCTATCCGTTTGTCCATGACCTTAGAGGTCTTCCAAGTATGCTTGTCATAGAGCGTGACTCCACCGCCCGTGCTGACCCACACATAACGATTGTTGTCGGTGATATATACGATACGATTGTTGACCAAAAGATCGGGATGTTTATAATCAGATCGAAATGTACGCAATTGATGCCCGTCATATCTGGTCAAGCCGGAAGTTGTGCCAAACCACAAATAGCCTGTACGATCCTGATAAACATCGTATACCTCATTAGAAAACAATTGGTAATAAAAAGGAAAAGGACGTGCCACTATTTGTTGTGCGCAAATTTTATTGCAGAACCCCACGCAAATAAATAGCAAAATACCTTTTATTATATTTATAGCATTTAGTTTTCTCATATCAGTTATGGTGAAAATGAGGACTGTACAGGATTTTTCAATGTGCCTCCAACCAATTGTCGCCCCAGCCCGAGTCTGCCGTTAATGGCACGCTGAGGTTTGCGGCGTTTTGCATTTCCTCTATAACGATTTCCTCCACTTTCTTTTCTTCGTCGGGATAGACGGAGAAGTTGAGCTCGTCGTGCACCTGTAGAATCATCTTTGAGCGTAGGTTCTCTGCCTTGAAGCGTCGCCAAATGCGTATCATGGCAATCTTGATGATGTCGGCCTCGGAGCCTTGGATTGGAGCGTTGATGGCGTTGCGCTCGGCAAAGCCTCGCACCGTGTTGTTGCCCGATTTTATGTCGGGCAGATACCTGCGCCTGCCAAACATGGTCTCGGCGTAGCCTTTCTCTCTTGCGCTCTCCTTGGCTTGCTCCATGTATTGATACACCTTGGGGAAGGTCTGGAAATAGTCGTCGATGAGCTGCTTAGCCTCTTTGTTGCTTATGTCCATACGCTGCGCGAGTCCGAAGGCGGTGATGCCGTAGATGATGCCGAAGTTGGCTTGCTTGGCTTTCTTGCGCTGCGCGTCGCTTACGTCTTCGATCCTCTCTTTCCATATTTTCGATGCCGTGGCGCGATGGATGTCGAAACCCTCGCGGAAGGCCTCAATCATGTTCTCGTCGCCCGATAGGTGCGCCATTATGCGAAGCTCTATTTGTGAGTAGTCGGCTGAGAACCATTTGCAACCTTCGTCGGCTATGAAGCATTTTCTTATTTCCTTGCCGTCGTCGTCGCGCACGGGTATGTTTTGCAGGTTGGGGTCGCTGCTCGACAGTCGGCCCGTGGCGGTGATAGCTTGATTGAACGACGTGTGGATGTGCAAGTCCTTCTCATCGATAAGCTTTGGCAATGCCTCCACGTAGGTGCCGAGGAGCTTCTTCATGCCACGATAGTTGAGAATGTCGTCCACGATAGGTGCCTTGCCACTCAACTGTTGCAACACTTCCTCGGAGGTGACGTATTGTCCGGTCTTGGTCTTCTTGGGCTTCTCTACCAATTGCATCTTGCCGAAGAGAATGTCGCCCACCTGCCTTGGCGAAGATATGTTGAACTCTTGTCCGGCTTCTTCGAAGGCATGGCGTTCATATTGGTTCATCCTATCGGTAAACACCTCTTGTGTCACCTTCAGCTGGTCGGTGTCGAGCCGCACGCCGTTTATCTCCATGTCGGCAAGAACCTTCACCAATGGCATCTCTATTTCCTTGAAAAGCTTTCGGGCATTTACCTCGTCGAGCTTTTGTTCCAACACATTTCTGAGCTGCAGCGTGATGTCGGCATCCTCGGCTGCATATTCGTAAACCTCCTCTGGTTTGAGGTCGCGCATGTTTTTCTGGTTCTTGCCCTTTTGTCCAATCAGCTCCTCTATGTGCACCGTTTGGTATCCTAATAAGGTCTCTGCCATATAGTCCATGTTGTGGCGCAGTTCGGGGTGCCACACATAGTGGGCGAGCATGGTGTCGAACATCTTGCCTTGTATGTCTATGCCATAGTTTCGCAATACCTCATAGTCGTATTTTATGTTTTGACCAATCTTCAAGATATCGGCGTTCTCGTAGAGTGGCTTGAATATGTTTACCATCTCTTGCGCCTCTTCTCTTACTGGAGGTATAGCCACGTAATAAGCCTCATGCTCTTTTATCGAGAAGCTCAAGCCTACGAGCTCGGCGTCGATGGCATTGGTCGAGTTGGTTTCCGTGTCGAGACTGATAAACGGGCTCTGTATCAACTTTTTGCAAAGTTGCTTAGCCGCTTCTTTGTCGCTGATTAGCTCATACTTATGTTCAACATTTTTGATGCTTGTGAGGTTTAATACAGCATTAGCGCTTTCCTCATTGCCCTGTTGTCCTTTTGTGTAGTTGGTGGGTTGCGTGTTTGCTTCGTTGCGTGCAATGGTAATGTTTCCGAAAAGGTCAGGCTGTTGTGGAACCTTTGCTTCGGGCTTGCCAAGAAAACGTTCGGTGAAGCGCTTGAACTCAAGGTCATTGAATATTGCGCGAAGTTTGTTTTCGTCTGGTTCGGTCACTTTCAGCTTGTCGAGGTCAAGTTTTATAGGCACGTCTGTCCTTATCGTTGCCAAAAACTTCGACATCTCAATGTCTTCTTTGGCATTCTCCACCTTTTCCCTTATCTTGCCCTTTATCTCATCGGTATGTGCCAAAAGGTTTTCGGTGGTGCCAAACTGGTTGATAAGTTTAGCAGCTGTTTTCTCACCCACGCCTGGACAACCAGGGTAGTTGTCGGCTGAGTCGCCCATCAGCGCGAGGAGGTCTATCACATTGGCGGCATTAGGAATGCCATATTTTTCCTCAATGTCGTGTTCGCCAATCTTGTCGTAGCCACCTCCGTGCCTAGGACGGAACATGAACACGTTTTTCTGTATGAGTTGTCCGTAATCCTTGTCGGGTGTGAGCATGTATGTTTCCACACCGGCTTGTCCGGCTTGCGTGGCGAGCGTGCCAATCACGTCATCGGCCTCAAAACCTTCGGCGATGAGGACGGGGATGTTCATGGCTTTAAGTATGTCTTGGATGATAGGCACCGAAAGTTTTATGTCTTCGGGTGTCTCCTGTCGTTGGGCTTTGTAGGCTGGGAAAGCCTCATGTCGGAACGTCTTGCCCTTGTCGAACGCCACTCCAATGTAATCGGGTTTCTCCTTGTCTTTAATCTCTTTCAATGTATTGCAAAACCCCAACACGGGCGAGGTGTTGAGCCCTTTAGAGTTGATGGTGGGGCGTTTCAGAAATGCGTAATAAGATCGGAATATGATGGCGTATGCGTCAAGCAGAAATAGTTTGCCCATGATGGTGATATTGTCAAAATGTATGTGAACTTCTATTTTTGTGTAAAATTACGAAAAAGTTGCCACAGCGTCTCCACTATATCATTTAAAATAACTAATTTTGTGGTAAATATCACATTCTGATGGATTATATCTCATTAATTCGGCAACCCATAGCATCGGAGTTGAACGATTTCAAGGATTTGTTCGACCGTTCCTTGTCACATTCTGACGGTCTATTGTCACAGGCTTTAGACCACATCCGTCAGCGTGCAGGCAAGCGCATGCGTCCGATGCTTATCCTCCTGATGGCAAAATGTCATGGTGGCATTACTGATGTCACCCAGCATGCCGCTGTCGGTCTTGAGCTTTTGCATACGGCTTCTTTGGTTCACGACGACGTGGTGGACGAAAGCGAGGAGCGTAGAGGTCAGGCAAGCGTGAATGATGTTTATGGCAACAAGGTGGCTGTGCTGGTGGGCGACTATATACTCTCAACGGCATTGCTCAACATCAGTTACACGCACAATGAAGTCATCATTCGTTACCTTGCCGAATTGGGTCAAAGGCTTTCAAATGGTGAGATTCTGCAACTTCAAAACGTGCATTCGAAAGACTTCTCGGAGGAGGCTTACTACCAGGTGATAAAGCAGAAGACGGCAGCCCTTTTCGAGGCTTGCGCAGCGATGGGTGCCTTGAGTGGTGGTGCTAAGGAGGAGGAGATTGAATATGCCAAGCAATTCGGAACCAACCTAGGAATAATCTTCCAGATTCGTGACGACATATTCGACTATTACGACCAGTCGGAGATAGGAAAGCCTACAGGCAACGACATGGCTGAAGGTAAACTCACCTTGCCTGCGTTATATGCCTTGAACAGCACCCAAGACAAGGAAATGATAGACATTGCCTATAAGGTCAAGGATGGCACAGTGACAAAGGATGAGATTTCTCGTCTTGTCACTTTCACCAAGCTAAACGGCGGCATAGACTATGCAGAGAGAAAGATGTGGGAACTTCATGCTGCTTCGTTGGCATTGCTCGACGAGAGCGTTGCGGAAGGATCTGTAAGAGATAGTTTGAAGGCTTATCTTGATTTTGTGATAGAGCGAAAGAAATAAATCTCTATTCTTTATTCTGATAAAAATATGTTGGGGGCGGTCACTTCATTGTGATCGCCCTTAACACGTTTATTCAATGGCGTTTAGAACCATTTGGTTTCCTTGCCGAGAATGTCGCTGAGAAGAAGGTTTGTAAGGCGGCTCGTGCCTAAGCGGAAAAGCTCGTTGGTGAGCCATTTCTCACCGAGAACCTCTTTCACAATAGTGTAATAAACCACGGCATCGTTGACAGTGTTTATTCCGCCTGCAGGTTTCAAGCCTATCACGATACCTGTCTTATCATAGTATTCCTTTATGGCCTTGCACATCACGTAGACAGCTTCTGGAGTGGCTCCTGCCTTCTCCTTTCCCGTGGATGTCTTCACGTAGTCGGCACCGCTGTACATTGCGAGGATTGCGGCTTTCTTCACGTCAGATAGGGTAGGGAGGTCGCAGGTCTCAAGGATAACTTTCATTGGCACTTCGCCGCACGTTTGTTTCAGCTCGTTGATGTCGTCTGCCACGCCCTCGTAGTCTTCAGAAAGGTATTTGCCCACCGGCAGAACGATGTCTACGTTTGTGGCTCCGTCTTTTATGGTCAGGGCTGTCTCTGCCACCTTCACTTCGATAAACGTCTGCGAGGATGGGAAGGAGCCTGATACCACAGCTATCTCAACACCGTCAACCTCAAGCGAGTTGTTTACCAAATGCGCGAAGTTGGGATAAGTGCAGATTGTTGCCACGTGTGGAAGGTCTGGGTATGCTGCCTCAAACTTGTTTACCTTTTCCACCAAGGCAAGGATGCTTTCCTCCGTGTCGGTGGTGTGGAGGGAAGTAAGCTCAACAGAGCCCAACAAGAACTTCTTCACGTCGAGAGTGTCGTTCTCCGGCACCTTGTCGGCAATGATGCTTTTCACCTTGCTGGCAACCTCCTCTTCGTTCACGTTGAGGTCATACTTGGTAAAAGCTTGTTCTATCTTGCTGCTGCTCACAATACCCTCGCTACGCTGTGCTTGGATTTCCTTTTTTATCACTCCCATATTTTCTTATTTTAATTTTTGATTGTTTTTGTGTCTTTCCTTGTCTCGTTTGGTTTTCTTGTCGATGCTTTTCTCGAACTCTTCAGTTATGTCGATGCCTGTCTGGTTGGCTATGCAGCAAAGCACCCAAAGGATGTCGGCTATTTCTTCGCCCATGTTGTCCTTTTCACCTTCCTTAAAACTCTGGTCGCCATATTTTCGAGCCATGACCCGCGCCAGTTCACCCACTTCTTCAGTCAGAACCGTCATGTTGGTCAATTCAGAAAAGTATCTCACGCCATATTGCCTTATCCACGCGTCAACGGCGTTTTGTGCTTCTTTTATAGTCATCTGATTTAAGTGTTTTGCAAAGGTAATACATTTTTTTTAATTTCTGTCTTGGCAATCTTTTTTAGCATTGCTCCTTTATGTGATTGCCTTCTTCTGTGATTGTCTAATATTACGTTTGCCTTCTTTTGCGCTTGCCCGTTTGCTCCTTGGCGCGATCGTCTCATTGGCTGCTTATGCGCAATATTGATTGCGTGCAATTATGCAAACGCACAGACTTTCGTCTCTTGTTAGCTTTTTTGCATCTCTTTGGGAATATTACTTTGTAATAAATTAGTCATAAATATTTTGTGCAATACATTGTGTTACAGACGGTTAAGTGTTTGCTAACTAATTTTATCTCCTTTGAGAATCCATTTTTTAGCCACGCCTTACCACTTGGACGGTTTCAACCCCTGCTTTTCCAGCCTCTTTTTAAACCTCTTTTTAATCCTTTTGAGGAAGATGATTTCTTTGTGCGAATGCTTGGGCGTGGGTTGGCATGCTGATGCTCACTCCTTGTTCTTAGTGTCCATGCATATCGTCACGGGGCCGTCGTTCAGAAGTTCCACCTCCATCATTGCGCCAAACTCACCAGTGCCGATAGGTTTGCCCAAGGCGGTGGTCAGCAATTCGCAGAAACGATTGTAGAGGGGAATGGAGATGGAGTGGGGTGCTGCCTTGATCCAACTCGGCCTATTGCCCTTCTTATAGCTTGCCATGAGCGTGAACTGAGAAACGACAAGGATGTCGCCACCCACGTCGCCAATGCTTAGGTTCATCACGCCATTGGCATCATCGAAGACGCGCAAGCCTATGATCTTCTTTACAAGCCAAGCGGCGTCTTCCTCTGTGTCCTCGGAGCACACGCCAACGAGTATGAGATAACCTTTGCCTATGCTTGACTTGACCTTGCCCTCTATCGTCACAGATGCTTTTGTGACACGTTGTATAACTATTCTCATTGTCCTTTTGCCTGTTTAATTATTGCTTTTGATTTTGTGGTTCTGGTTGGTTCAATGGTTCTGGTTTGTTCAATGCATCGAAGACCTTTTGTGCCTTGTCCTTGCCAATAATGGTAGCAAGTTGGTCGATACTTGCACCTTTTATGTATTTAGCTGACTTAAAGGCTTTTAGTAGTGCTTCTTTGCTCTTTGGACCAATACCTTTGATGTCGTCCAGAGCAGAGTGGAGCGCGTGTTTCGAACGCTTGTCGCGATGGAAGGAGATGGCGAAACGGTGCACCTCGTCTTGTATCTGCGTGAGCACATGAAACAGTTCGCTGTCGGTCTTCAGTCCTATCACCTGTGCCGGGAAGCCGAAGAGCAACTCGTTGGTGCGGTGACGGTCGTCTTTTGCAAGTCCGGCTATGGGGATGTGGAGATGCAGTTCGTCTTCCACCACTTCCCTTACAATCTCCATCTGGCCCTTTCCGCCATCCGTGATGATAAGGTCGGGTAGGGTGGCCTTCTCGCTTATCATGCGCGAGTATCTTCGCCTCACGACCTCTTGCATGGAGGCGTAATCGTCGGGTCCCACCACGGTCTTGATGTTGTATTTCCTGTAATCCTTTCTCGAAGGCTTCATGCCCTTATACACAATGCAGCCTGCCACAGCGTCTGTGCCCGAGATGTTGGAGTTGTCGAAACACTCTATCTGATAGGGAAGTTTGTCGAGATGCAGCTTTTCCTGCAACTCTTTCATCAATCGCGTCTGCTTTTGCTCCGGGTTGAGCTTGTCGGTCTGCTTCAGCCTGTCAAACCTATACTGCTTGCCATTCATCTCGGAGAGCTCCAATAGGTGCTTCTTGTCGCCTCGTTGAGGGATGAAAAACTCCGCGTCGCGCAGTTTCCACTCCATCTGAAACGGCACGATAATCTCTTTCGATGTGCTCCCGAAGCGCTCCCTTATCTCCGGAATGGCTTGAATGAGCAAATCTTCGTCGCTCTCGTCGAGCTTGCGTTTATACTCGTAGGTGAAACTCTGGTTGATGGTTCCGTTCTTTACGTGTATATAATTGATGTACGCGTTCTTCTTGTTGTCGTCATCCGTTATGGTGAACACGTCCACGTCGTTGATGGTGTGGCTCACCACCTCGCTCTTCGAAACGAAGTCCTGCAAGAGGAGATAGCGTTCTTTCAGCCTTTCAGCCTCTTCAAACTTCATGAGCTCGGCATTGGCCATCATGCGCTTGTAGACCCATTCAGACAGTTCGCGGGTGTTTCCCTTCAGCACCTCCTTTGCTTGCCTTATGTTCTCCAGATAATCTTCCCTCGACTGCTTGTTGATGCAACAGCCTTCGCAGTTGTGTATGTGATACTCCAGACAAGGGCGGTATTTGCCCAAGTTGATGCCTTCCGGTGTTATTGGCTGGCGGCACCTTCTTGGCTTGAATGCCTTTTGAATCAAAGCCAAGACATTGTACATAGAGGAAATGTGTGGGTATGGACCAAAGTAAGTGCCGAGTTTCTTGTTTATGTGTCGCGTCTTGAATATTCGAGGGAAAAACTCGTTGGTCACGATGATCGAAGGGTAGGTCTTGCCGTCTTTGAGCAAGACATTGTATTTGGGGTTATATTTCTTTATGAGTGCGTTTTCGAGCAACAAGGCATCCTCTTCCGTGTTCACCACGGTGTAGGATATGTCCATAATCTTCGAGACGAGCACCTTGGTCTTGAACCTGTCCACCTCTTTGTGGAAATAGCTCGACACTCGCCTCTTCAGGTTTTTGGCTTTGCCCACATATATTATGTTGCCCCCGTTTTCGCGCAGGTCATCATAATATTGGTAGCTGCCAGGCTTCTCGGGCATATTGAGCACTATGTTTTTCAAGTACTCTATCCTTTTCTCATTTTTTTCTTTAATCATACCCACCAACTTGCTGTCTTCAAGCAGTATTATCCTTGATTTGTTTCACGTGGAACTAAAACTGGAGCAGGCTTGTTACCTCAACGTCCTTGTCGAAAATCTCTCGTGTATGTGGAAATTCTGAGATGAGTTCCATGATGAAATTGCAGTAAATCTTCTTTGGATTAAACTTCCTCACGAGGTCGCAGGCAGCCTTCATAGTGCCACCTGTTGCCAACAAGTCGTCGTGCAGAAGCACCACGTCGTCGGGCGTTATGGCGTCGTTGTGAATTTCTATAGTGTCTATACCGTATTCTTTTGCGTAGCTTTGTTGTATGGTGTCGCAAGGCAGTTTGCCCGGCTTGCGGCAAAGCACGATGCCTGCGTTCAATTTTATGGCAGCGGCAGAGCTCATGACGAAGCCACGGCTCTCTATGCCCACGATCTTTGTCACGCCCTTGTCCTTGTAAAGGTCATACATCATGTCGCTGATAATCTTGACGCATTCAGCGTTCTTGAACAGGGTAGTGACATCGCGAAAATTGACACCTTTTATCGGCCAGTCTTTAATGGTGCGTAGGTTCTCTACCAGAGTTTGGTTGTTCATGTTTTACGTTTAACTTTAAGTGTTATCTTATTTGTTTTCAAATGTTTATGTTGTGTTTTGTTTCACGTGAAACGTTTAAGGCTGCTTCGTGTAACACGTGATGCTTGGGTGGCTTTATCTTCCGAGCAAAACGAGCAGAACGTTGATGTCCGACGGTGAAACGCCCGGTATGCGACTCGCCTCTGCCAACGTATCCGGGTCGATGCGTTGAAGCTTTTGGCGACCTTCGGTGCTTATCTCTGAAATCTCATCGTAGCGGAAATGTCCCTTTATTTTGATGTCTTCCAAACGGCGCATTTTCTCGGCTACAATCTTCTCGCGCTCTATGTATCCCTTGTATTTTATTTTGACTTCGGCTGCCTCTACAATCTCTTCCTTCCTGTCGTTTATCTCGTCGAGTTCCTCTTTAAGGGAAGGAACGGCGCGAGAAAGTTCGTTGAAGGTGATTTGCGGGCGACTGATCAAATCTGCTATTTTGCAACCAAAGTGGAGTGGGGTGGTGCCTATTGCCTCAAGAGCGGAATTGATGTCCTTGGGATGAACGGTTGTGGTTTCGCAGAAAGAGATGATGTGGTCTATCATCTCTTTCTTGCTTGTCCAACGGTCGTATCGGTCTTTTTTCGCGAGGCCGATGTTGTAGGCTTTCTCCGTGAGTCTTGCGTCGGCATCGTCTTGCCTTAGCAGTATGCGATATTCCGCCCTCGATGTGAACATGCGGTATGGTTCGTCCACGCCCTTGGTGCACAAGTCGTCGATGAGCACGCCAATATATGCCTCGTCTCGTTTTAATATGAAAGGTTCCGACGATGCACATTTCAGAGCGGCGTTGATGCCAGCCATCAATCCTTGTCCTGCGGCTTCCTCGTATCCGGTGGTTCCGTTTACCTGTCCGGCGAAGAAGAGGCGCGATATCACTTTCGATTCGAGCGAGTGGCTGAGTTGCGTCGGGTCGAAGTAGTCGTATTCTATTGCGTAGCCCGGGCGATACGCCTTGACATCCCTCAGCGCGGGTATTTGGCGCAATGCTTTCAACTGTGTCTCCATTGGCATCGACGACGAAAAGCCGTTGAGATACATCTCGTTGGTGTTTTCGCCTTCTGGTTCGATAAACAAAGGATGATGGTCGCGGTCTGGAAACACCACGAGTTTGGTCTCTATGGAGGGGCAATAGCGTGGTCCGGTGCTCTTGATTTGACCGTTGAAAAGGGGAGAATTGGCTATGTCGGCTTTCAGTATGCGGTGAACCTCCTCGTTGGTATTGCAAGTCCAGCATGGTAGCTGCTTCAGAGCATGCTGCACCCCGCTGAACGAGAATTGGTGCCAATCGGCATCGCCCGGTTGCTCTTCTGTGTCTTCAAAATGTATGGAGCGTTTGTCGAGTCTCACAGGGGTTCCGGTTTTCATTCGCCCGGCTCTCACTCCGTGTCTTGTTATCGACTCTGTGAGATGGCATGCGGCAGGTTCGGCTATTCTGCCACCAGCCACTTGCTTGTGGCCGATGTGCATCAGTCCGTTGAGGAAGGTGCCGGCGGTTATCACCACGGCTCCTGCCCTGAATTCCACTCCCCATATCGTCTTTACGCCCACGGCAGCTCCGTCTTTCACTATCAGTTCCTCGGCTTGGTCTTGCCAAATGTCGAGGTTGTCGGTGTGGTCGAGCCTGTCGCGCCACTCCCAGATGAACCTTCCCCTGTCGCATTGCGCCCTTGGCGACCACACGGCGGGTCCCTTGCCCTTGTTGAGCATCCTGAACTGGATGGAGGTGAGGTCGGTGACAATTCCCGTCTGCCCTCCCAACGCGTCAATCTCGCGCACTATTTGCCCCTTGGCGATACCTCCTATTGCCGGGTTGCAACTCATTTGCGCAATCTTGTTCATGTCCATCGTTATGAGGCATGTTTTCGCGCCCATGTTGGCAGCAGCACACGCCGCTTCGCAACCTGCGTGGCCTCCACCAATGACGATGACGTCGTAATTGAAAATCATAATAAATAATGTGTTTTGGCGCAAAAGTAAGAAAAAGAATCGAATATCTCGAATAAACAAATTCATTTTTAGGCTTTGTCCGTGTCCTCGTGTCGTCCTTGCTTGGTCGTGGCATGATTTATGCCCAAATTTCATCCATTCGGCTTTCTTGCGCATAGCCGTCGGCATCTCAATGGAAAGCCATCGGCATCTCAATGGAAAGCCATCGGCATCTCAATGGAAAGCCGACGGCATTTCAATGGAAAGCCGAAGCATTGAAAAAGGGACCTTGTTTCAAGCCTTTTGTCGCGGTTTAGGCAAACTGCTGTCGCGGCTAGGACATCCTTGCGTCTTGTCTGTGTGGCTTTCATAGTAGGGCGCGGTTTTATATGAAATGCGCCCTTGTGGATTTCTGAACCACGAATCTAAAGAATGAGCCTAAAACGCCTGCGTTTTTCAATTATCCACGAATTAAGCGAATCAAGCGAATGGTACGAACGTCCGCTATCAATTATTGGTTTAGAAATGTGTAGTTTTAAAAACATTTTGCTACTTTTGCATCGTGTTTACGCTGTATTTGTGCGGAATAATGAATGGTGCGTGACAGTCTTTAAGAAATATAGAGTTTTTATGAACAATCTGCAACTTACCCCCCCTGTAGGCTTACAGTTCTTAGCTGGATAGGCTTTTTCCTTTTCTCTTTCCTCTTGCTGGCGTTCATATCGCCCGACTCTTTCTTAACCCACTTATGCACCATGCGTGAAGATTCGGCATGGTTTTTCACCTGCGGCAAGGCATGGATGGAAGGCATGACACCATATGTTGATTTTGCCGATTCCAAGGGACCGTTGCTTTGGCTCATCTATGGCATTGGCTATCTGCTTTCGCCCACTTCTTATATTGGCGTGTTTTGGCTCAGCGTGCTGTCCTACACCGTGACCTTCGCCATCGTGTGGCGCACGGCGCGGCTGTTTGTCGGATGTCGTGAGTCGCTGGTGGTGCTTGTCGTTATGCCAATGCTGATGTTCTACCGCGTGCTGCACGACGAAGTGCGGGCAGAGGACTTTTGTATGCTGGGAATTTGCATCGGCATCTACTGCACTTGCCGTTCACTTATGTCTCCGAAAAATGCATCGGTTAGGAAATATGCCTTTTGGCTCGGCGTGGGTATGGCTTGGTGTCTGCTCATAAAGTGGAACTGGTTTGTATTGATGGGTGGCATGTCACTTATTATATTAGGTGTGTCGTTTGGCAGACGGCGTGCCGACGGTCTCGGCTTTGGCTTGCTGGGCATTGGCTCGTTGACGTTGCCCTTTGTGGTTTATTTCCTGTGGAAGGGCAACCTTGTGGCTTTGGTTCAAGAGTATTTTGTCAACACGTTTCTTACCACGGGCCGTGGCAAGGACCCCGGGGTGTGGCGTACCGTGTTCTGTAACTTATTGACCGACCGCATGGCAGGTTACCAAGCTGCATTGCTTGTTGGAGCCATTGTGGGTATTGTCTTGTTTTGCCGTCGTTTCCGGATGTCGTATTGGTTGCTGTTGGCCTACCTGCCTTTCTTTCTTGGTCTTGGTTTCCAACCGTCGTGGTATTACTACTTTTCTATAGTCATGCCATTCTACATGTTTTTCCTGATATTCCTTGTCAGTTGTTGTTCCCGTTCCGTTTGTATGCTTCCCAAGAAGGTGTTTGCCGTCATTGCGGTTGTCGTCTTCCTATGCTGCATAGTACGGAACACGCATTGGCGAAACCTCGTGTTCTTCCCATCTGCCGATCAAGAGCAATGGGATGAGATACAATCGGTGATGCAACGTAAACAACGCCCACGCATACTCACCATCAGCGGCGATTATGGCTATGGCCTCCTTGTGCGTGCCTTGCCAGCCTGCAAATATTGGGCTTTGCAAAACAATTCGGGCGAGAGAATAAAAGAGGAAAGGTATGAAGCCATACGGACGGGCAAACCCGATTTCGTGTTGGTTTCCGACAGGTATGGAAGTGACAATGAAGAGCAATTCGCCAAGTTCTTCACTGTTCTCCGCGAGAGCGGCTACCACCATTGCTATGTTACGACCATGAAGAACGGCAAGGCGGTAAGGAAGACGGTGCCAGTGTACGCGAGGGATTAGAAGATAACGTCAGAGGTCGGATATGATAAGATTCGTCTTATTAGAGGTTTGAAAAGAAAAACGCCAATGACTCGCTTTTATTGAACCACGAGTTTTGCTCTATATGAGAAGGCAGACACCTTCGAAAGCAATAAGAAATCATTAAAAATCTTAACCGGCTTCTTCATCTTTACAGTTTTGCGTAACTTTGAAAGCTGAATATGACGAAGACCGAACTCCAATCCTATTATATTGGCCGCGCCGAGACGCTGCGCGGCCGCATTGTCATGTTGCGCCGTCGCAACCGAGCGTTTGTGGCAGGCGAGATATTGTCGTTCCTGTCGGGTATCGCAGCTCTGGTGGCATATACCACCACTGCTTGGGGATGGCCATTGCTGGTGGTGTCGGCGTTGGCGTTTGCCGCGTATGTGGTGATCCGTCGGGCTGATGTGGCAAACTCGGAGCGCATCAGCAGGGCGGAAGACCTGCTGGCGGTGCATCTCCGTGAAGAGGCAGGCTTGGAGGCTGACTTCTCTGGTTTTGACGGTGGCACGCAATATGTCGATGCCAGCCATCCGTATACTTTCGACATGGATGTGTTTGGCGAGGGCTCGCTCTTCCAGCGCATCAACCGAACCGTCACCACGGGCGGACGCGACTACCTCGCGCGATGTCTTTCCGGCAACAACGGTTATCCAGGGCTCGCCGATGTGTCGGCCATTGGGCGACGCGAGAAGGCCGTCGGTGCATTGGTCAAACACATCGACTGGTGCATGGCGTTGCTTGCCTCTGGCGTGCGCCAAAAGGTAGACACGAAGACCATCACGCAGTCGCTTGCCGCTGCCGCCGCGGTGCCTGTTGCCAGTTGGGTGGGCAGCGGAGCTGCGTTTGCCGTGGCTTGTTGTCTGCTTGTCGCACTCTATGCGCTGGTGGGCTTGTCGGTCTTCACCTCCGTTCCTGCCAGTGTGCCCGTGCTGTTTGCCATTCTTCTGCTTGGGGCGGTGTTGCTTGTTTGTCACGGCACGCTTTTAGCCGTTGGCCGTGCCGTTGACCGTCTGCATAAATCATTCTCGGCCTGCTCGCGCCTGGTGCGTCAAATCGGTGAATTGGCTTCTGATGAGCAGCTGATGGCGTCGTCGGACGAACTGCGAACGCTCGTCGCCGACGTGCAGGGCATGCAGGATGCCTTTCATGAGAGCGACGGCATACTCGATGCCATCGACAGGCGTGGCAATATACTCGGGCTGTTGCTCTTCGACATCTTTTTCCTGAGCGACTTCTTCCTTCTGCGTCGCGTGCTCCGTTGGCAACGCTCGTTTCCAGCTGACGCTGACATGTGGCTGGAGCCCCTGTTGCGGATGGACGCCCTGGTGTCGATGGCGGTGTTTCGCCACAACGCCCTTGGCACGTCTACGGCCGAAGTGGTGGACGACCGTCTAACGGTGGTCTATGAGGCCAGTGGGCTCTATCATCCGTTTCTCGGCGAAAAGGCTGTGCGCAACGACTTCTCCCTTGCCGACCGCCACTATTATATAGTAACAGGCGCCAACATGGCTGGCAAGAGCACCTTTCTGCGCACGCTCGGCGTGAACTATATCCTGGCGATGAACGGCCTGCCGGTGTTTGCCGACCGTATGCGAGTCTCCGTCTTTTCCCTGTTCAGCAGCATGCGCACCACCGACGACCTGTCGCACGGCATCAGTTATTTCAACGCAGAGCTGCTCCGCCTCAAACAACTGCTCCGCCACACGTCGCAGGTGGAGACGACACTCATCATCCTCGACGAGATACTCCGCGGCACCAATTCCGCCGACAAGCTCAACGGTTCGCGCCTCTTCCTGGAGCATATCTCGCGTTGCGCCGTCACCGGTGTCATAGCCACCCACGACCTCGAACTATCCCACATGGCCGACCAGCGGCCCGACCGTTTCCACAACTACTGTTTCGAGATAGCGCTGGGCACGGATGTCACCTATTCCTACCGCATCACTCCCGGCGTGGCGCGCAATCAGAACGCCACCTACCTTCTCGGCCGTCTCTTGCAGCAACAATAGGACGGGCCGTTTGGGTTGTGCGTGTATCATGCTTGTTTGGCAAGATTTTCATTAACATGCAGACCTTTTAACATTTCCTACCTAAAAGTTAGTATCATGCCAAGACAAATAATGTGGAATTTTTGTCGTTTTGACTTGTTAAATTCCTGAAAATATAGTATTTTTGCAGCGGAATGGCGCAATCGGTACCGAAGGCGAGGTATGCGCATGCCCCAAATTGATTATAATACAAAAACATAACATTAATATTATCTTTAAACTCAATCATTTATGTGGTTAATCAATTCTCCGATTGGTAGAAAGGTGGTGATGTCTGTCACTGGCATCTGCCTCATTCTCTTCCTGACCTTCCACTGCTGCATGAACGTGGCTGCATTCTTCTCTGGGAATGCCTACAACATGGTTTGCGAGTTTTTGGGAAGCAACTGGTACGCAGTAGCGGGAACGCTTGGCCTTGCCTTCTTGGCAGTGTGCCACATCGTTTACGCTTTCATCCTCACGGCTCAGAACCGTAGGGCTCGTGGCCCACAGCGCTACGAGGTCACAAGCCGTCGTCCTGAGGTGTCTTGGGCATCGCAGAACATGTTGGTGCTTGGCCTTATCATCGTGGTTGGCCTTCTGCTCCACCTCTACAACTTCTGGGCTCACATGATGCTCGCCGAGCTCGTTGGCTGTGCCAGCACACCGGCTCCTGCCGATGGCTTTGGCTGGATTCAGCAGACATTCGCCAGCCCCGTCTACTCAGTGCTCTATCTCGTGTGGATCGTAGCCTTGTGGTTCCACCTCTCACACGGTTTCTGGTCAGCAATGCAGACCTTGGGTTGGAGCGGCAAGATTTGGCTGAAGCGTTGGCAGTGCATCGGCATCGCCTATGTCACCATCCTCATGGCTGTTTTCGCCTTCCTGGTACTGTCATTCTGGTTCGGTTTCGCCCCCAGCTTCTAATAGTTGATAGCAAATATAGTTTTTAGTTTTTAGTTGATGAAACCTGTAGCCAAGCGCTATTCAAGACTATAAACGAGAAACTCACAAACTATAGACTGTAATCCCAACAACTATAAACTCATAATAAAATGACTCAGATAGATTCAAGAATTCCAGAAGGCTCTCTTGCCGAGAAATGGACCAACTATAAAGCTCATCAAAAACTGGTTAACCCAACCAACAAGCGTAAGCTCGACATCATCGTCGTGGGTACGGGTCTGGCTGGTGCCAGTGCCGCCGCCTCTCTTGGCGAGATGGGTTTCCACGTAATCAACTTCTGCATTCAGGACTCTCCTCGCCGCGCTCACTCTATCGCTGCGCAGGGTGGTATCAATGCAGCCAAGAACTACCAGAACGACGGTGACGCCATCTACCGCCTGTTCTACGACACCATCAAGGGTGGCGACTATCGTGCCCGCGAGGCCAACGTCTACCGTTTGGCTGAAGTGAGCGCCAACATCATCGACCAGTGTGTTGCCCAGGGCGTGCCTTTCGCACGTGAGTACGGCGGCATGCTCGCCAATCGTTCGTTCGGTGGCGTTCAGGTGAGCCGCACGTTCTACGCCAAGGGTCAGACCGGTCAGCAGCTTCTGCTCGGTGCCTACTCTTCATTGATGAAAGAGGTGAACAACGGCACAGTGGAGCTTCACACCCGCACAGAGATCGAGGATGTGGTCATGGTCGACGGCCGTTGCCGCGGCGTCATCGCCAAGAACCTCGTCACGGGCAAGCTGGAGCGTTATTCAGCTCATGCCGTTTGCCTTGCCACTGGTGGTTATGGCAACACCTACTTCCTCTCTACCAACGCCATGGGCTGCAACTGCACCGCCGCTATCCAGGCTTACCGCAAGGGCGCTTGGTTCGCCAACCCATGCTTCGTGCAGATCCACCCCACATGTATCCCTGTGCACGGCGACAAGCAGTCGAAGCTCACATTGATGTCGGAGTCGCTTCGTAACGACGGTCGCATCTGGGTGCCAAAGAAGCTTGAGGACGCCAAGAAGCTTCAGAAGGGCGAGCTCAAGGGCCGCGACATTCCTGAGGAAGACCGCGACTACTATCTCGAGCGCCGTTATCCAGCATTCGGTAACCTCGTGCCTCGCGACGTTGCCTCACGTGCAGCCAAGGAGCGCACCGACAAGGGCTTTGGTGTCAACAACACCGGTCTGGCCGTGTTCCTCGACTTCTCAGAGGCTTTCAACCGTCTCGGCCGCGACGTCGTGGACCAGCGCTATGGCAACCTCTTCGACATGTACGAGGAGATCACCGACGTGGATCCTCACGACAACCCAATGATGATCTTCCCTGCTATCCACTATACCATGGGTGGCCTGTGGGTCGACTATGAGCTGCAGACCAACGTCAAGGGCCTCTTCGCCCTCGGTGAGTGCAACTTCTCTGACCACGGCGCAAACCGCCTCGGCGCTTCAGCCTTGATGCAGGGCTTGTCTGACGGTTACTTCGTAATTCCTTACACAATGCAGAACTACCTCTCAGACCAGATCCAGGTGAAGAAGCCAAGCATCGACTCTCCTGAGTTCGTGGCAGCTGAGAAGGCCGTGCAGGATGAGATCGACCGCATCATGGACATCCAGAACAAGCAGACCGACAAGTCTAAGCTGAAGAGCGTTGACTCTATCCACAAGGAGCTCTACAACATCATGTGGAACTACGTTGGCATGGCACGCAACGCCGAAGGCTTGAAGAAGGCTCTCTCATTGCTTAAAGACGTGCGCGAGCAGTTCAACACCTGCGTGCGTGTGCCGGGAAGCAAGGAAGGTCTCAACGTCGAGCTCGACAAGGCTATCCACCTCCGCGACTTCATCCTCATGGGTGAGCTCATCGCCTACGACGCCCTGGAGCGCAACGAGAGCTGCGGTGGCCACTTCCGCGAGGAGAGCCAGACCGAGGAAGGCGAGGCAAAGCGTGATGACCAGAACTACATGTACGTGGCTTGCTGGGAGTACAAGGGTGAGAACGAAGCCCCCGCGCTCTACAAGGAAGACCTCGACTATCAGTACATCAAGGTTCAGACGCGTAACTATAAATCATAGTTTTTAAGTTCATTAACTCAAGAAAAACAATGGATCAGAATATATCATTCACACTGAAGGTTTGGCGCCAGAACGGCCCTAAGGCTGAAGGCCACTTCGACACCTTTGAGATGAAAGACATCCCCGGAGACACTTCTTTCCTGGAGATGCTCGACATCCTTAACGAGCAACTCATTGAGGGTGGCAACGAGCCTTTCGTCTTCGACCACGATTGCCGCGAGGGTATCTGCGGTATGTGCTCACTCTACATCAACGGTCATCCCCACGGACCAGCGCAGGGCGCTACCACTTGCCAGCTTTACATGCGTCGTTTCCACGATGGCGATGTCATCACCGTTGAGCCTTGGCGCTCAGCAGCCTTCCCAATCATCAAGGACTGCATGGTAGACCGCTCGGCTTTCGACAAGATCATCGCTGCAGGTGGCTACACCAGCGTGCGCACTGGTCAGGCCCAGGATGCCAACGCCATCCTTATCTCCAAGGAAGCTGCCGACGAGGCTATGGACTGCGCCACTTGCATCGGCTGCGGCGCTTGCGTGTCTGCTTGTAAGAACGGCTCCGCCATGCTCTTCGTATCGTCTAAGGTCAGCCAGTTCGCGCTCCTGCCACAGGGTCGCGTAGAGGCCGCCCGTCGTGCCAAGAACATGGTTGCCAAGATGGAGGAGCTCGGCTTCGGCAACTGCACCAACACCCGCGCTTGCGAGGCTGAGTGCCCGAAGAACGAGTCTATCGCCAACATCGCTCGTCTCAACCGCGAGTTCATCAAGGCTAAGCTTGCCGACTAATACGCCTCAAAACGGCTTTTAAGGCACTATTTCAAGCCTTTCTGCGCCGTAGGCAACAACTATAAAGGGGAAGAGTCAAACGCTGATTCTTCCCCTTTTTTCGTGCGTGACATTGAAACAAAACACGGGCGGCATCCCTTTGGGAAGCCGCCCGTGAAAATTATTGTATAATGACTTGTTTACTTGCCGAAAGTCTCGTCGAGGAATGTGTAGAACGCAGGATCCTCGCCAACCACGGTCTTCACGATCTTGCCGTCGGGACCCACGAGAATCTTTGTCGGGAAGCCTTGGATGCCATACATCTCAGTTGTCTGCAAGGCACCGGTCTTGGGCTGGTACACGTTCTTCCAAGGAAGCTCGTGCTTCTTCACGCCCTCTTTCCACTTCTCCATGGTGTCGTTGCAGTCGATGGACAGAATCTCAAACTTGTCCTTGTACTTGTTGTAGTATTCCTTCATCTTTGGAATGCCGCGCACGCACCATACGCACCATGTGCCCCAGAAGTCGAGGAGCACGTATTTGCCCTTGAAGCTTGCGAGCGACAGGGGCTTGCCATCGATGTCGTTGAGCGTGAAGTCGGGAGCCACCACGCCTGCGGCCTGCTTCTTTCCTGCCTCAGCCTCAGCTTTCTCGCGTGCCTCCATCTGGTCTATGACCTTCTGATAGTAGGCGTGCATGCGTCCGTTCTTGATGTTATCCGACAGCGAGGCTGCCGCCTTCTTCATCGTGGCGAGGTCGCCCAGCGAGGGGATAAACGCTGCGGCACCTTCCGAGTTGGGGTGCTTGGCGATGAAGTCTACCAAGGCGTTGGTGGCTTGCTGCTGGAGGGTAGGAGCCTTCTCGCTGTATTCTTTCTGCAAGGCCTCTTGCGACTCACCGCTTTGCATGCGCTTGTTCAGCGACTCCATGAGCTCATTGAAAGGCTTCAGAGCTGCAGAATAAGTCCTGTCGGCCTCATTGTATTCTTTGTAGAACTTGCTGCCGCTGAAATAGTATTCCTTGGTTATGTCGCCAGTCATCACCGCCTTCTCGCCAGGAACGGCGATAGCCTCGAAGCCGATGCGCTCAGTGCGGCGAAGTGTGCCAGGGGTGTAGGCGTATATCGTGGTGGGCTCGCTCACGCTGACGGTGAACTGGAACTTGCCGTCTTTCGTGAGCACGGTGTCCTTTTTCATGTTTCTCTCGCCAGTTGGGGTCATCACGATGAGCGTGTCTTTCAGGCCGCTCAACTCGCCCGAGAAGCTGACATTGCCCTTGTTGTCGGCAGCGTTGGCGCAAGCCGTCAGCATGGCCAGGGCTGTCATTGTCAGGATAGTCTTTTTCATTGTTTGTTTTTGTTGTGATTATTGTTTAATGTATCTTTATTTCTTCTTTGGGTAGCGACGTGCCCATCCTTCTTCCGAGAAGTCGGGTTCCTCGTCCTTGAAGCCTTTCTTGTTGCCGCCATTCATCAGTGCGCGCCAGTCGTCCTTGCCTTTGGCGTTGTTGTCGGCATTCTTCTTGCGGTATTCGCGCTTCTTCTGCGGGGCGTTGCCACGTCCGGCGTTCTTGTCCTCCGCATCGTTGCACCTCACCTCGCGT
This sequence comes from Escherichia coli, assembly GCA_963593695.1. Taxonomy (GTDB): domain Bacteria; phylum Bacteroidota; class Bacteroidia; order Bacteroidales; family Bacteroidaceae; genus Prevotella. The sequence continues at coordinate 26,420 of CAVBBO010000034.1, forward strand.
CCCTTGTATCTCACGCCGTTGATGGCGCTCATCACCTTGTTGGCGTCTTTCTCGGGCACCTCTATGTATGAGAACTTCGACAGCAGGTCGATGTGTCCGATCTCCTGTTTTGGCCCGTGCACGTGGTGGTTGATAAACTGCATCACCTCGCCCGGGTAGAAGCCGTCGGACTTTCCGAGATTGATGAAGAGCCTGCGGTATCCAGCCTCCGCCTTGCGTGGACCGCGTTGGCGGTCGCCGCGCGAGCCGTTTCTGCCTTTCTCGCCCTTCTTGTTTCTGTCGTCACGCGCGTTGCCCCTTGTGGGTTTCTCTATCGTAGGCGCATTCTTGTAGTAGTCGAGGAATCGGCCAAACGTGTTGGACACCATCTTCTTTATGATGTCTTCCTTGTCGATATACTCAAACTGTCGGTTTATGTCGGTCATGTAAGGCGCAATCAAGTCCTCGTCGACATCGGTCTTCATGATGTCGTCCATGGTCTTGAAAAGCTGCTTCTTGCATATCTCCTCAGGCGTGGGCAGCGTGCCGTCGACAAACTCCTTGCCGATGACCTTCTCGATGGCTTTCACCTTGAACTTCTCGCGCGAGTGTATGATGGAAATGCTGGTGCCTTTCTTTCCCGCGCGTCCGGTGCGTCCAGACCTGTGGGTGTAGTTCTCCACGTCGTCGGGCAGTCCGTAGTTGATGACATGCGTGAGGTCGTCCACGTCGAGACCGCGTGCCGCCACGTCGGTTGCCACGAGCAGTTGCACCAGGTGCTGCCTGAACTTCTGCATCGTGAGGTCGCGCTGTTGCTGCGACAGGTCGCCGTGCAGCGACTCGGCATTGTAGCCGTCCTTGATGAGCTTGTCGGCCACTTCCTGCGTCTCCAGCTTCGTGCGGCAGAATATTATGGCATATATGCGTGGGTAGAAGTCTACGATGCGCTTCAGGGCAAGGTATTTGTCCTTGGCGTTCACGAGATGGTAGATGTGGTTCACGTTCTCGGCACCTTCGTTGCGCGAGCCCACCACTATCTCCTTGTAGTCGTGCAGATAGTTTTTGGCTATCTTCTCTATCTCCTTGCTCATTGTGGCGGAGAAGAGCAGTGTGTTGCGGTCTTCGGGCACGCGCTCGAAGATGGCGTTGATGCTGTCGGAGAATCCCATGTTGAGCATCTCGTCGGCCTCGTCGAGCACCACGTTGCGAATGTTCTCAAGCTTCACCTTGCCGCGCTCCATGAGGTCGATGAGTCGGCCGGGCGTAGCCACTATGACTTGTGCCCCATGGCGCAGCTCGTTGATTTGCGTCACGATGGACGCGCCGCCATATACGGGAATGACATGCATGTGGGGAATGTACTTGGCAAACGAGTTGAGGTCGTCGGCTATTTGCAGGCACAACTCGCGCGTAGGGCTCAAAATGAGAGCTTGCGTGTCTTTTGTCGTGGCGTCGGTCTTCTGCAACACGGGAATGCCGTATGCGGCGGTCTTGCCCGTGCCAGTCTGTGCCAGCGCGATGACATCGTTGTGTTCACCCAATAAATACGGAATAACTTCCTCTTGGACGGGCATCGGCTGCTCGAATCCAAGTTCTTCAATGGCGCGGCGGATAGGCTCGCTCACGCCCAATTCTTCAAACGTCTTCAAAAAAATATAGCTATATAAAATAAATAATATGCAAAGTTACTGTAAAATAAGAGATTGTGCGACAAAAATGTGATAATTATTGTTATCTTTGCCGGACAAAATCTTGAAGACATGAAAATAGCAGTGTTTTGTTCAGCCAACGACTCCATTGCCCCGGCTTATTTCAAGGCCGGCGAGGAGCTTGGCAAGTGGATGGCGGACAATGGTCACGCCCTTGTTTATGGTGGTCAGAACCGTGGGCTCATGCGGTGTGTGGGCGCGGCGGTGCACAATGGCGGCGGCCAGATAATAGGCGTCATCCCCCAGATACTCGTGAATAACGGCCAGCGTCCCGACTACCTCGACGTGGAGATACCCTGCGACAACCTTTCCGACCGCAAGGACCTCATGCTCGCCCAAGCCGACGTGTGCGTGGCATTGCCTGGCGGCATAGGAACCCTCGACGAGGTGTTCACGGTGGCGGCGTCGCGCAACATCGGATACCATGGCAAGATGATGATCCTCTACAACGTGGAAGGCTTTTGGGACAAGACGATAGAGATGCTCGACGACATGCAGCAGCGAGGCTTCATGCGTAGCCCTTGGACGGATCATATCAAGGTCGTGGAAAATATGGAAGAGTTGAAGGCTTCAATTCAATAAAGGCGTGTTCTGAAAAAAAGATGTCATGGCTGTGCAAGGTTTCGCCCTTATCGGCATTTAACCCATGAATAAAAGAAGAACAGCTATGAACAAACTATCGAAGATGATGGTCTTTGCGGCCATATTATTTTCCACGGCGTTATCATTGCAGTCGTGCAGTGATGACGACAACAACACATTGATCATTGACCCCGTCTACACTCCCAACGCGTTGGTGACCTTGAAGACCGATGCCGCGAGCGGTCAGCCCTTCATGCAGCTCAACGACTCGGTGACCCTTGTCGACACGAATTACAAGAAGTGGCCGTTTGAGACCGCCAACAAGAAGGAGGTGCGCGCACTCGTGTCTGTTGTCTTCGACGACAAGGACAAGAATGAAGCTCAGCGCTCCGTACACCTCGTCACCCTGTTCGACACCATCCGCACAAAGGCGATGTCTCCAATTGTCAGCGACATTGAGAAGACCTATGGCGATGACCCTGTGGAGATTGTAGACAGTTGGAAGACCGTGTGCGAGGATGGCTATCTGACGCTCCACTTCCGCACGTATTTCGGTGGCAAGAAAATCCACACTCTCAGGCTGGTGCGCATGACCGACGGCACGCTCAGGCTCTTCCACGATGCCAATGGTGACGACAAGGGAGTGGCGAGCGACGGCCTCATCGCTTTCAGGCTCGGTGACGTACCCAAGCCGGAGGACGGCAGCAAATACCAGAATATCACGCTGAAGTGGACTTCCTTCTCGGGTGAGAAGAGCCATACCTTTAAATACAAATATCGCGAATGAGCAACGAGCAGCACATCCTACAACTGTTCGCACGGGGAGATTCCCGCGCGATGGATGTGCTGTACGCTGAATTTGCCGACTATATGGCAGGCGTCTGCCTGCGATACGTGCCCCAGCCCGACGACATGCGAGACGTGTTGCAAGAGGCTTTGATAAAGGTGTTTTCATCTGTCGACAAATTCAATTATCGCGGCGAGGGCTCTCTGAAGGCGTGGCTGACCCGTGTGGTCGTCAACGAGGCACTGATGTTTCTCCGCAATAAAAAGAAGATGATGTTCGTTGACAGCGAACGCGAGGTTCCCGACACGCCCGAGGAGCCGCCCGACACGTCGGGCCTCACGGCCGAGATGGTCGACGAGGCGTTGCGGCAATTGCCCGACGGCTATCGAGCTGTTTTCAACCTCTATGCCATAGAGGGCAGGAGCCACAAGGAGATAGCCGAGTTGTTGGGCATAAAGCCCGACACCTCGGCTTCGCAATATCACAGGGCCAAGGCGATGATGGCAAGGATACTTAGAAAGAGAAAGGAGGAAACACAATGAACGAAGACTGGACCAAAGACATACAGCGGCTCATGGCCGACCGTCAGGTCAAGGCACCCGACGGTCTACTAGAAGAGGTGAAGAAGCAACTCGCCTCTACTACGCCCGTTGCCCCAAGCAAGCAGGTTCAGCCTGCGCGAAAAGTGACGATGTGGCACTATCGTTGGCTTACCGCCGCCGCGGTGGTGGCTGCCATTGCCGTTCCCGTGACGTGGCGACTGCTGAAGGTCGACGAGTCGCCGCGCGTGGTAGCCGT
>CAVBBO010000034.1:30581-37053 GCA_963593695.1 Escherichia coli
GATACCAAACCGGATAAACGTCGCGGACAGGACGCTTATCAGCGTCAAGCCGAGGCAGACTACGCCTATCATCGTTCTGCGTCCACTTCATCGCAGCTTTCTCTCACTGCTTATTATGGCGGCGCGCTAAACGGCAATGGCTTGGCGGCAGACAGGGCGGTCAGCGTAGCCAAAGGCTATTATTCCGACGAGATGCCTTTTGGCGCGTTCCCCATGGAGCTTGGCAAGGCAAACGTCTTGATGGCCAAGCTACCCGAGAAGAAAGCCCACCACGCCCAGCCCATAAAGGTCGGCGTAAGTGTCGCTTACAGGCTTTCCAACCGTTGGGCGGTCAACACGGGCGTCACTTACAGTTACTTGTCTTCCAATTTCACGGAGAACGACCATGTGACGGAGCGCCAGAAGTTGCACTATGTCGGCATACCACTCACGGCAAGCTATAGTTTCCTGCGCACAAGGCACGCCGAGGTGTATGTCACCGCCGGCGGCGAGGTGGAAAAACTGGTGAAAGGCTCAGCCGGAATGGACGATTCCGAGCATAGGAACCTTACCGAGAAGCGTCCGCAATGGTCGCTGAAAGCTGCCGTGGGCGGAGCCTACCACTTCACGCCCTCGCTCAGCCTTTATGCCGAGCCGGGCATGACCCACTATTTCGACAACCACTCGTCGATAGACAACGTCTACAAGGACAAGCCAACGAGTTTCAGCCTTAACGTAGGCTTGAGATTTAACGTGAAGTGAGCTGAATCATCACGTTCGTGATTTAATGTAGTGTGAGCGGAAAAAACTTTCCACTCACACTTTTTTCGTCGAATAAAAGCAGTACCTTTGCACGCAATATGGTACTGAATTACATTTGGATAGCTTTTTTTGTCGTTTCCTTCCTTTTTGCCGTAGTGCAGCTTTTGATGGGCGACACGACTATTTTCCAAAAGATAGTCGACTCCACTTTTGACACTTCAAAAACCGCGTTTGAGACCTCCCTTGGACTCACGGGTGTGCTTGCCCTTTGGCTTGGCATCATGAAAATAGGCGAAAAGGCTGGCGCCGTCAACTTGTTGGCGCGAATGCTCAGCCCCGTGTTCTCGCGCCTTTTCCCGGGCATTCCCAAGAACCATCCTGCCATGGGGTCCATCTTCATGAACGTGGCATCCAACATGCTTGGCCTCGACAATGCCGCCACGCCCACAGGTCTCAAGGCCATGCAGCAGCTACAGGAGCTCAACCCGAAGAAGGATACCGCTACCAACCCGATGATAATGTTCCTCGTGCTCAACACGTCGGGCCTTACCATCATCCCCACCACCATCCTTGCCTTCCGCTCCAGTTACGGCGCGGCGCAACCCACCGACGTATTCATCCCCATACTCATCTCCACCACGGTAGCCACGCTCTGCGGCATCATCATCACTTGCATTTTCCAGCGCACCAATATCCTGAAGCCCGCCATGCTCGCCATGCTGATGGGCGTTTGTGCGTTTGTGGGTATCATCATCGCCGCTTTCGGCTACATGGACAAGGATACCATGGCAACCGTCACGTCCGTTGGCGGCAATGTCATCCTCTTGTCGGTGATAGTGGCGTTTATCGTGGGTGGTTTCATTAAGAAGGTCAACGTTTACGACGCTTTCATCGAGGGAGCCAAGGAAGGCTTCCAAACTGCCGTGCGCATCATACCCTATCTTGTCGCCATCCTTGTGGCAGTGGGCGTGTTTCGTGCCTCGGGCGCCATGGATATGGTGATCAATGGCATATCATGGTGTGCCGACAAGTGCGGGCTCAACACCGATTTCGTGGGCGGCTTGCCCACGGCGTTCATGAAGCCCCTGTCGGGAAGTGGCGCGCGCGGAATGATGCTTGAGGCGATGAAGACATACGGTCCCGACTCATTCGTGGGCAGGCTGTCGTGCATCTTGCAAGGTTCCACCGACACCACGTTCTATATCCTCGCGGTCTATTTCGGCTCGGTCAACATCAAGTACACGCGTCATGCCGCTGCGTGCGGACTCCTCGCCGACTTGGTGGGCACCATAGCCGCAATCGTCATAGCCTACATCTTCTTCGGATAAAACAAACACATTCTTTACGGATATATGGCAAATCTCAAATCTCTCCTAAAGGAAACCGCCATCTATGGCTTGAGCTCTATCGCCGCACGTTTCATCGGTTATCTCCTCGTCCCGATAGAGACGGCCAAGTTCAACGCGGCAGGCGGACAGTATGGCATCATCACCAACATCTATGCCTATATCGCCCTTCTCATCATCATTCTGACCTATGGCATGGAGACCACGTTCTTCAGGTTCATGAACCGCCAAGGCGAGAATCCTGAGAAGGTCTACGCCACCACGCTGCGCATGGTAGCCACCACGTCGTTGGTGTTCGTGCTCCTGTTGTGGGCGTTTCTGCACCCTGTGGCGGGAGCCATTGGCTATCCCGACCATCCCGAGTTCATCATGATCATGGGCGCGTGCGTGGCCATCGACGCTTTCACCGCCATCCCCTTCGCTTATCTTCGCTTGAAGCACAAGGCGTTGAAGTTTGCCTTGCTCAAGATGGTGAGCATCCTCGTCAACCTCGTTGGCGTGAGCCTCTACCTCATAGTGTTGCCAAGCATGCGCGTCAACTTCCTCGGAATCTATGACGCCAACTTCAGCCTCGAAGTGGTGTGGATATTCTGGATAGAGCTCTCCGGCTCAATCATCACCCTTTTGCTCCTCGCCAAGGAGATGAAAGGCTTCAAGAATCCTTTCGACAAGGCCACTTGCAAGCGCATGCTCTCCTACACGTGGCCGCTTCTCGTCATGGGTCTCGCGGGCCAGCTCAACCAGTGCGCCTCGCAAATCATCTTCCCCTACGCCTTCGATGGCAACGCCGACGAGGCAAGGGTCCAACTCGGCATCTATGGTGCGTGCATCAAGATAGCCATGATCATGGTCATGATAACCCAAGCCTTCCGCTATGCCTACGAGCCGTTTGTCTTCGGCCAGTCGAAGGAGAAAAACAGCAAGGAGACCTACGCCAAGGTCATGAAATACTATATCATCTTCACTCTCCTGGCGTTTCTCTGCGTCATCGGCTATATGGACATTATACGCTACATCGTCGGCAAGAGCTATTGGGAAGGCTTGGAGATAGTGCCCATCGTGATGGCGGCGGAGATCATGTTCGGCGTGTTCTTCAACCTCAGCTTCTGGTATAAGCTCATCGACAAGACCATTTGGGGTGCTTATTTCTCAGGCATAGGCGCGGTGGTCCTCATAGCCGTGGACGTAGTCTTCATTCCGCGTTTCAGCTATTGGGCTTGCGCATGGGCAGGCTTCGTGAGCTATACGGTGAGCATGGTGCTGAGCTATCTGTTCGGGCAGAAATATTACCCCATCAAGTATCCGCTCAAGGACATTGCCTTCTACGTGGTCTTGGCCCTCGTGGTGTTCTTCATGCTCGACTTGAGCAACAACCATCTCGACATGTGGCTTGCCATTGGTGTCAACACGCTGCTCATCATCGCCTTTGCCGCGGTGATAGTGAAGCGCGACTTCTGGAGCCTTGTCAAGGCGCGGCTGCGTAAATGAAACTCAAACTAAAAGATTTTATATGACCAACAAAATGAAAAAAAGGCTTCCTCTTGGCCTTTTGGCTTTGTCCATGCTCTCTCCTCTGCCGTCCAAGGCCGACGAGGGCATGTGGACGCTCTACGACCTCCCTACGCAGGTCTATGAGGCGATGCGCGGCTACGGGTTCCTGCTGCCGCAGGGCGCGCTCTATTCAGATGCCGACGCCATCAAGAACAATGTGGTAAACTTCTCCGGCTTCTGCTCTGGCGTGGTGGTGTCGCCCGACGGGCTCGTCTTCACCAACCACCACTGCGGCTTCGAGGCCATACGCTCCCACAGCACCACCGACCACGACTATATGCTCAACGGATTCGTGGCGAAAAGCTATGAGGAGGAACTGCCAAACGAGAACATGTTTGTCTCGTTCATGAAGAGCCAGCAAGACATCACGCCTCGCCTGAAGGCTCTCGGCATCGACAATATGAACAAAGAGGCGCAGAGCCATCTTGTCGACTCTGTGAGCCAGGCCATGACCGACTCGGTGAAGAAGATAGACAAGACGCTCCATATAGACATCGACGCTTTCTACGAGGGCAACAAGTGGTATGCCACCACCTACCAGGATTTCACCGACCTGAGACTCGTCTTCACGGTGCCAAAGTCGATGGGCAAGTTTGGTGGCGAGACCGACAACTGGATGTGGCCACGACAGACCTGCGACTTCTCGGTGTTTCGTGTCTATTGCGACCCCAAGACTGGTGGCCCCGCGCCTTACTCAAAGGATAACGTGCCTTACCACCCCAAGACATGGGCTAAGGTGAGCCTCGACGGCTATCGTGAAGGCTCGTTTGTCATGACCGTGGGCTATCCGGGCAGCACCGAACGCTATCTCTCAAGCTACGGCATCAAGGAGATGCGCGACTGTCAAAACGACCCTCGACAGCAAGTGCGTGGCGTGAAGCAGGAGGTGATGCTTCGACACATGAGGGCAAGCGAGGCGGTGAGGATAAAATACGACTCGAAGTTCGCCCAAAGCTCAAACTATTGGAAGAACTCCATCGGAATGAACAAATGTATCGATTCCATCGGGCTGGTGAACCAGAAACGTGCCTACGAGGAGCAGATAGCCCAATGGCAATGCTCTGCCCAGCACTTGGCCCACAAGGTCGATTTCGCGCTCCTGGAGAAGCTCTACGCGCGTCGTAGCCGCCTCACCAAGGCCATGACGCAATGGTCGGAGACGTTCAGCAAGAGAAGCAACATTGAGTTCAACGTGCGCTCGCTGCGTCTTATGAGCGAGCAGAAGGAGAAAGGCTCGAAGAAGGGCGAGTACTACCAGTTTGAGGACAACGCCGACCAGTGGGACACCGCTACCGATGCCGACATGATGGCGGCATTGCTGAAAAACTATCGTGAGAAGGGCGACAAGGACTTCATGCCCACGGCGGTCTACAACACCATAGACAAGCGTTTCAAGGGCGATTACCGCAAGTATGCCGACTGGCTCTTCGCCAACTCCATGATGCTGAAAACCGGCAAAATCTATTTCGCCGGCAAGCAGTATAGCCAAGACCCGGGTGTGGCTTATGCCAAGGCGATACAGGCGGTCTACGACAAGATTCAGGGCGAGAACGGCAAGGGATGGTCGCTTGCCGACAGCATCGCCGTGCAGGAGCGCTACCTCTGCGACGCCAAGGTGCAGATGGAGATGGAGAAGCCTCACTATTCTGACGCCAACTTCACCATGCGCCTCTCCTACGGACAGGTGAAGCCGCTCGCGCTGGGCACCAACAAGGCTTACTACACCACCGCCAAGAGCCTGCTCGACAAGATGGCGAAGGGCGACAAGGGTGTCATCGACTATCAGGCGGAGCCGATAATGCACACCCTCATGTCTGCCACAGATTTTGGCAAGTATGCAGACCCTGAGAGCAAGACGCTGAACCTATGCTTCCTTACCAACAACGACATTACGGGCGGCAACAGCGGCTCGCCGATGTTCGACGGCAAGGGACAGCTCATCGGACTTGCCTTCGACGGCAACTGGGACAGCCTCTCTTCCGACATCAATTTCGACACCAACCTCGCGCGCTGCATCGGCGTGGACATCAGGTACGTGGTCTACATGATAGACAAGTGGGGACATGCCGACCGTCTGCTTAAAGAAATAGGCGTGGAGAAATAAAAAGTTAAACAAACGTTAAATAACACGGGGCGACTGTAACAAAACAGCCGCCCCGTCGTCGTCTATATAGAAACACGAAGACAATGGACTATAAATACATTAATCAACTTTTGAATCGCTACTGGGACGGCGAGACCTCTCTTGAGGAGGAAGACATCCTTAGGGCGTTCTTCAGTCAGGACAATGTCCCGGCGGAGCTGATGCGTTATAAGCCGCTGTTCTGCTATGAGGCTACACAGGCTAAGCGTGATGTATTGGGCGATGATTTCGACGCGAAAATCCTTGCAGCCATAGCCGAGCGCAAGCCGGTGAAGGCACAGGTCATCTCCATGGGACAGCGTTTCAAGCCCCTTCTCAAGGCGGCGGCGATGGTTGCCATACTCCTCACGTTGGGCAATGCCATGCAGGTGCCCTTCTCGCGGAGCTCAAGCGACCCCATCAGCAACTATGACGGCTACTACAAGCCGGAGCTCGACAATGGCACGAATGTAGCCATAGGAGACAGTGCCATGGCAGACACTCTCCAGCAGAGCCTCGCCAGACCGGACGCGCCAGCGGCAATGCCGGTGATAAAATAAGATATTTCTATGCTTTCTCTATAAATCATTAAGTAAAACAACAACAAAAAAGAAACTGTGAAGTTTCAATTCTCTCAAATTTTTCATAACATACTAACGTAGAAAGGATTGCTGCTCTATCATGGGCTTAGCGATCCTTTCTTATTTTTGTG
>CAVBBO010000035.1:0-72337 GCA_963593695.1 Escherichia coli
AGCTCCTCGCCAAGGGTGTGGATGCCAGCAACCTGAGCACCCAGAAGAGCGGCGGCTTCCTCGGCGCCTGCATCGGTCTCTATGCCAGTTCCAACAAGGAATAAACCGGTAAGCAACAAAGTATAGGTCGATTGTGCTTTTCGGCACAATCGATTTATACAAATAAATCATCCATCGTCACTACCGACTGCACATCCCAAGCATACGAATTGTCAACAAGTCACATCGTCGTTATCAGCGTAAGGTGCACGGCCTTGCTCGTACCCGTCTCTTGAATGAAACGTTCTCGCTTATTCTGGATATTAGCATCCACAGCACCTGTCAGCTGATACTGCGCCTTGGAGTACTTGATCTCACAGAGATTGATGACATCGTCACTTCGATCTATCAACAAATCTGTATGCGCACCAGGCAACTTCTCTTGCTACACTCCAAGAATAGACGGTGGTAATTACTCCCTGAATACGCGGTAAGTTTCAATTACTATCTACAGAAAAAGGCGACCTTTCGGGGTCGCCTTTTCGTGTATGATTTCGCTAAATGCTTATTTCAAATGCTCCTCAAACCATTGCGTGATTTGCCTCAGCAGGTGGTAACGGGTGTTGCCACCGTAGATGCTGTGGTTGCGGTTGGTGTAGATGTTTTCCTTGAAGTCCTTGTCGGCCTGCACCAATGCCTCAGTGTATTCAAAGGTGTTTTGCGGATGCACGTTGTCGTCGGCTGAGCCGTGACAGAGAAGCAATGCTCCGTTGAGCTTCGAGGCACGGCTTATTGGGCAATCGTCGTAACCCGTGGGGTTCTCCTGTGGAGTGCGCATGTAGCGCTCGGTGTAAACCGTGTCATAATAGCGGAAACTTGTTGGCGGAGCCACTGCCACGCCAGCCTTGAACACGCCACGGCCCTCGCTCATGCTCATCAGTGTGCAGAAACCTCCGTAGCTCCAGCCCCAAATGCCGATGTTGGCCTTGTCTACATAAGGAAGCGTGCCGAGATAAAGGGCTGTCTCCACTTGGTCTTTCGACTCAAGGTCGCCCAACTTCTGATATGTACACTTCTCAAACTCAGCTCCACGGCCACCGGTGCCACGGCCGTCGACGCAAACAACGATGAAACCTTGCTGGGCGAGATACATATCGTAGGCACCGCCCTGCCCCATCGAGCCCGCGTTCCACGAGTTGACCACTTGCTGGTTGCCAGGACCGCTATATTGGAACATGATGACTGGATATTTGCGCGAGGCGTCAAAGTTGGCTGGCTTCACCATCCATCCGTCGAGCTTCACTCCCTCTGACGTGGTAAACGAGAATGGTTCCTTCTTCACCCAACCACACTGCTCCGTCTTCTCCTTCAACTTCTTGTTGTCCACGTTGGTGGCAATCACTTTGCCGTTGTTGCTTCGGGTGGTATAGACATACGGTGTGTTGTAGTCGCTCCACGTGTTGAGGAAATACTTGAAGTCGCCTGAGAACACGGCAGAGTTCCATCCTTCCTGGTTGGTGAGCCGTTCGGTCTTGCCGTTCTTGTGAGCCACGTAGACCTGCCTGTCGTGCGGGTTGAGGGCAGCCGCCTGATAATAAATGTCGCCAGTGGCCTCATCCATGCCATACACGTCGGTGATGTCGTAATTGCCGGGAGCAACCTTCCTGAGCAACTGCCCGTTGTGGTTGTACACATATATGTGGTCATAACCATCGCGGTCTGAAGTCATCAAGATAAACTTGTCGCCTATCCTGAGGTTTGCCATTGTCTCCTCCTTCACATATTTGGCGACGCTCTCTTTCAAGAGCAACTTGGCTACGGTGCTGCGAGGGTTCACGGCATAGAGATTGAGCACGTCTTGATGCCTGGGCATGGTGTAGACCAAAATCTTGTCGGCATCGGGGGTGGGCACTATGCGAGGCATATAACCGTCGGCATCGAGAGGCACTTGCAGCTGTTGCGTCCTGTGGCTCTTGATGTCGTAGCTCCATGCCGACATCTTGGAGTTGTCTTGTCCCGCCTTGGGGTATTTATAGCTATACTCTCCAGGGTAAACCGAATACTCCTTGTATTCAGGATTAGTGCCCTTATACATCTGGAGGGAATACATGCCAACGTTCGTCTCGTCGTATTTGAGCCAGCAGAGCATGGTGCCGTCGGCATTGAACGTCAACGCCGTGTTAAACTCAAACTCCTCCTCGTTGACCCAATCGGGGATGCCATTGATAATCTCGTTGAACTTACCGTCCTTGGTCACCTGGCTCTCGGCATTGTCGTAGAGCAGCTTCACGAGGAAGATGTTGTTGTCTCTCACGAATGCCACCTGCATGCCGTCGGGCGACCAGACAGGGCATTGCTGCGGACCTCCGTCGGACAACTTCTCCAACTTGCGGCTCTTGATGGTATAGATGTAGAACACCGCCTTATAGGAGCGGCGATACACCTTCTCGCGCTTGGTGGAAATGAGCATGCGCGTCCCGTCGGGCGACATGACGTAACCATCGAAGTTGTCGATTTTCTCGCCTTGGGTGTGGTCCACGTCGAAGAGCACCGACGTGAGCTTGCCGGTCTTGAAGGAATACTGCTCGACGCGCTTGCCGTCGGCCGACACGCGAGCATACTGGTCGGTGCCTTTAAGCGGGTTGATGCCGTAGACACCCTCAGCTGAAAACTCACCAGAGGTTACTTGCTTGAGGGTAACAGGCTCAGACGCAAAAGAAACACTTGTCGACATAAGCAGTGACAAACAAAAAAGAATCAGTTTATTCATATATAAAATAGCTTTCTTCTTGACTACTGCAAAGTTAATACAACTTCTTCAAACGACCAAGTTTTTTGCAAACGTGGGAGGATAATATTTCACTCTACAACCCCGTTTCGGCATTGCACTGAAAAGGCGTTGCCTTTCCAATGGCAAGCCGCCGGCTTTCCAGTGCAATGCCGCCGGCTTTTCAGTGCAATGCCGAAAGCCTTCAAAATAGCGTCACTGACAGAGGCATAAGTTTGGTGCATAAAAAAATATTTATTACCTTTGCGCCATTGAAATCCATTAAAAACATGCGCAAGACATTTCTCATAAACATCATATTGTTGCTGCTTGTGGCGCTGCCATCCCATGCCGTGCTCAAGGAGCGCACCATCGGCGGCTCGCTGGCCATGCTCAGGATAGAACTGACCAACTATCACAACAAGCTGGAAAAGCAATCGGGAGCCATGAAGGAGCAGCAAGAGCAGGTGATGAAGCAACTCCTCACGACGATGAACCGTAGCCAGCAGAACGCCATAATGCTCTATTCGCAAAAGAGCGGCAACGTGTTCAACCTGACCTACGCCTGCCACGAGGCCACCGAGCAATACAAGAGCTTCAAGGAAACCGTGGGACCCTTCAGAGAGTATGTCGAGGAGGCCAACACGGAGATAGCACGATACGACAGCCTGATTGCCGACCTCAGCTCGATGTATTCCACATCCCTGTCTGAAAGGGAGAAAATAGACCGCAACGTGTGCCTCACGCTCGCGGTGAACATAAGGCGCACTCTGAACCACAAAAAGCAGCAAAGCCAACAATATATAGACATATATAATAAGACAGAGGCAAGGCTGAAGGCTCTCAACGACTACGCCAACAAAAGATACACAGAGATACAGACAAGCATCTTCTCGAACAATGGCGAGAACATCTTGTCGCTGCTGCGCAATCTCAAGAGTGAGATAAAGGCGACAAGCCAGACCATGGCGGAAAAATACAAACCCACAAACAAGTTCCGCTCCGATTGGGACAGCCGCATCATTCTCTTCTTGCTCGGAATAATAGTCTTCTACGCCTTGATAGCCGCGGGCGTGGCTTATATCGTCATCGGGTTCGTGGTGACAAGGCTCGTGAAAAAAAACAAGGCTGGCTTCCTGCTGAACTGGCTCTCCGGCTCTGAGAGTGGCGAGAAGGCAAAAGAGGACTTCCGTGCCAAGCGCATGTGCATCATCCTTGCCGCTACCGTGATAACGTTTGCAGCGGTCTTGGGCATAATAAAGGCAACCATCGACCAGAACTTCCTCGCCATGGCATCCGGCCTGCTCGTGGAATACGCATGGCTCATGGCGGTGATATTGCTGTCGCTGCTCATAAGGCTCGACGGCAAGCAGATTCTCCACGGACTGAGAATATACACGCCCATCATGGCGATGTGCTTCATCGTGATTTTCTTCCGCATAGTGCTCATCCCTAACAACTTGTCGAACCTCGTGATGCCTCTGCTCCTGCTGGTATTCACCGTTTGGCAATGGTTCGCGCTGAGGAAGAACTTCAGGCATCTGCCAGCCACCGATTCGTTCTATGCTTGGGTGTCGCTCTCCGTATTCCTGGCGAGCGACGTGGCGTCGATGGTGGGCTACTCGCTCCTGTCGGTGGAGATCCTCATATGGTGGACCATGCAGCTCACCTGCATACTCACCATAACATGCGCGTCCGACTTGCTGAAGCAATACGGCAACGACCCCAAGCGAAAGTTCTTCGACGACGACACGCCCGTGAGCCGCACTTGGTTCTTCCGTTTCATATACACCGCGGCAATGCCTATCCTCGGCACGCTCTCAATACTGTTGAGCATCTATTGGGCAGCCGACGTGTTCAACCTCAGCGACACTACCCTTTCGCTCTTCAACCGCTCGCTGGTCAATACCGACAAGTTCACGTTCAGCATCATACGCGCCGTGCAAGCATCGGTGTTCTTCTTCATGGCAAAATACATCAACCACGTGTCGCTGCACACCCTTCACTACCAGCTGACCCTTCGCGAGCAGCGAAAGGCCAAGGAAGAGAAACGCAAGCCAAGCATGCAGACC
The DNA here is from genome assembly GCA_963593695.1 of Escherichia coli. Taxonomy (GTDB): domain Bacteria; phylum Bacteroidota; class Bacteroidia; order Bacteroidales; family Bacteroidaceae; genus Prevotella. The sequence goes on from CAVBBO010000035.1 coordinate 4,819, forward strand.
GTGATGAGCCACACCGCCATGTGGCGCAACCTCATACAGGTGGTAGTTTGGGGAGCATGGCTGCTCCTGACGCTCACTATCTTCCATATCGACAACTCGTGGATCGTGGCTATCTCGGCAGGTCTATCCACAGGTATCGGATTCGCAATGAAAGACATTCTTGAGAACCTATACTATGGCATCTCCCTCATGGCGGGACGAATAAAGGTTGGCGACTACATATCCATCGACGGAACGAAAGGCACCGTGAGCAACATAAGCTACACCTCAACGACGGTGGAAGCGCTCGACGGCTCTGTGATAGCCTACCAAAACTCGCAACTGTTCTCAAAGAACTACAAAAACCTCACGCGCAATCACGGCAACGTGCTCTCCGTGATACCCATTGGCGTGGCCTACGGCTCAAGGGTGCCAGAGGTGAAAGAAGCCATAGACACGGCAGTGGCGAAGCTCAACAAGGCCAACTACATAAAGTACTTGAAAACCGTGTTTGCCGGATTCGGCGACAATTCCATCGACTTCAAGATCCTGGCTTGGGTAGACTCCAGAAAGCAGACCTACGCCGAGGGCGACATCATGGAGGCCGTATACAACGCGTTGAACGACAAGAACATAGAGATACCTTATCCTCAGCGTGACATACACATAGTGTCGGACACCGCCCACGTCGTGGCTCCTTCGCCCTCGAAGATTCAGCATGCAGACTCAGAAGAAGAGGCGGAAAGCATGATTTTCCCGAAAAAATAGAATATGATGGAAAACAACAAGCAGCAGTATAGCAATGTGTGCAACAATAATGCACAAAACGTGAAACTAATAGCCGGACCATGCGTCATAGAGTCTGCCGAACTTCTCGACACCGTGGCTCAAACGCTGGTTGACATCAACAACCGGCTCGGCACCGACATCATATTCAAGGCGAGCTTCGACAAGGCAAACCGCACGAGCCTAAGCTCCTTCCGTGGCCCGGGCATTGAGAAGGGATTGCAGATGCTTGCCGATATCAAGACCAAGTATGGCTTGAGGCTCACTACCGATATACATGAGCCTTGGCAGGCAAAACTGGCAGGCGAAGTGGTGGACATCTTGCAGATACCAGCTTTCCTCTGCCGACAAACCGACTTGCTTGTGGAGGCAGCAAAAACGGGAAAAACGGTAAACATAAAGAAGGCACAGTTTCTGTCGGGAAAAGACATGCGCTATCCTTATGAGAAAGCCATGGAGAGTGGCGCCAAGGAAGTGTGGCTCACCGAGCGAGGCAACTGTTTCGGATACAACAACCTCGTTGTGGACTTCCGCAACATTCCCGACATGAAAGAGATAGCTTCCACTGTCGTCATGGACTGCACACACAGCGTGCAGCGGCCTTCAGCTGGCAACGGCAAGACCGTGGGCGACCGCCGTTTTGTGCCCTCAATGGCGCTCGCGGCAAAAGCCTTTGGCGCAAATGGTTTCTTCTTTGAGGTGCATCCCGATCCGGACAAGGGTCTCTCGGATGCCGCCAACATGCTGGAGCTGGACAAGCTCGAAGCCCTGATTAAAAAACTGATAGAAGATTAACAAGACGACGACATGCCATGACAACAAACGCACAGGAGGAAAGATTGGCAAACTCGAAGGCCTACGGAGAACAATGCTTGCGCGATGAGGCTCAGGCAATACTCAACCTGATACCCCAACTCGACGAGAATTTTGAGAAAGCCGTGGAACTCATGTACCACTGCCACGGCAAGGTCATCGTGACTGGCGTGGGCAAGAGCGGCAACATCGGAATGAAAATCGCTGCCACGCTCGCCTCGACTGGCACTCCTGCCTTTTTCATCAATCCTCTCGACGCTTACCACGGCGACCTGGGTGCCATGACATCGGAAGACGTGGTGCTCGCACTGAGCAATTCGGGTCAGACCGACGAGTTGCTGAGGTTCATTCCCATCTTGCTCCACATGCATGTGCCTATCATTGGCATGAGCAGGAATCCAGAGTCGCTGCTTGCCAAATATTCTACCGTGCATGTTAAAGTATACGTAGAGCACGAGGCTTGTCCTCTCAATCTCGCCCCAACAAGCTCAACCACTGCGGCACTCGCGATGGGTGACGCATTGGCAGTGGCGTTGATGAAAGTGAGAGACTTCAAGCCACGCGACTTTGCGCAATTCCACCCTGGCGGGGAACTGGGCAAGCGTCTGCTGACGACCGCCGAAGACGTGATGCGAACCGACGACCTGCCCATCATCCCACAGGAGATGCACCTTGGCGAGGCCATAATAGAAGTGTCGAGAGGAAAGCTCGGACTGGGTGTGGCTCTCAACAACGACAAGACGCTTGCCGGAATAATAACCGATGGCGACATCAGGCGAGCAATGCAGAAGTGGCAAGCGGAATTCTTTGACCATACCGTTGCCGACATCATGACACGAGAGCCAAAGACCGTGTTGCCGAACGCCAAAGTGTCTGACATACAACGCATAATGCACAAATTCAAGATCCATTCAGTGCTGGTCTGCGACAAAGATAAGCATCTGTATGGAATAGTTGACAGCTATGCGTCATCTATGCTTTAAAACGTATATCCCCAAACAATGAAGTTTATTTACAGGGTACAAATTGCTCTTTTTTTATTATTGTTACCATGCCTGGCCATTGCGCAAGGCAGCGATTCTCTCATAGTCAGCCACCTTGAGAAAAGTGGCGTGACGTTTTCCAAGGACAACAGCGTGACGTTGTTGATGAACGGACAAGAGAAGTTTGATGACATGTTCAAGGCTATAAGCGAGGCAAGGTCATCAATTCACATGGAGTATTTCAACTTCAGAAACGACTCCATAAACCACGAGCTCATTACTCGTTTGGCGAAAAAAGCAAAGGAAGGCGTTGAGGTGCGCTTGCTGTTTGATGGCTTCGGCAACATGTCAAACAACAAGCCGATTCGAGAGATAGACATCCGGAACATCTGGAAGCAGGGCATTGAGATATATGAGTTCAATCCCGTGAAATTCCCGTGGATTAATGACATCTGGAGCCGTGACCACAGAAAGATAGTGATCATAGACGGACAAGTGGCATACACGGGTGGCATGAACGTGGCGGACTATTATATAAAAGGAACCGAACAGGTTGGCTCATGGCACGACATGCACTGCCGCATCCAAGGCTCAGAGGTCAACACCTTGCAGAGAATATTCCTGAAAATGTGGAAGAAGGTAACGAAGCAAGACATCAAGGGTGAAAAGTATTTCCGCACTTCGGGCACGGACAGCTATTTCAATGGACTAAAACCCGATACTTGCTGCAGCGCGGGACACAAAATGGTTGGAATAATAAACCGTGAGCCGCACACGTCAAACAAGATTATAAGGGATTTCTATACTAATGCAATACGTTACGCCAAGGACAGCATTAAGATAATAAATCCATATTTCACGCTTAACCATAAAATAAAGGAAGCCTTGAAAGATGCCGCAAAACGTGGCGTCAAGGTGGAGATAATGCTTTCGGTGAAGTGTGACATTCCTCTGACACCCGACTGCGGCTTCTACAATGCCCATAAGCTGATGAAGAAAGGTTGCGACATCTGGTTGTACAAGCCAGGCTTCCACCACACCAAGATAATAATGGTTGACGGAAAATTCTGCACTGTGGGCTCTGCAAACCTCAATGCTCGCAGCCTCTCATGGGACTATGAGGAGAACGCTGTCATCATAGACCCATGCACGACCAACGAGCTTGACCAGCTGTTTGACGCAGAGAAGAAAGACTCGTTCAAGCTCACGCCAGAGAACTGGAAAGAATGGAGAACTCCCGGGCAAAGGTTTCGTGGTTGGTTCGCCCACCTTCTGTCTCCATTCCTCTAAGCCGACGAATAAGCACGCTTCATTTCCCCTTGATTGACATATATAAACGTTGAAGACGGCATCTTTGCCGCATGTGCGGGCAAAAGATGCCGTCTTCAATATGTTTACCTTCGAATGTTTAAAGTTTCACGCTGCTGATGTCAACCAGATTATTGACAATAGCATAAATGGTGAGACCAGCCGGCGAGTGGATTTGCAGCTTCTTGGCTATGTTGCGACGATGGGTGATTACGGTGTTGGTGGAGATGAACAGATGATCGGCAATCTCCTTGTTTGTCATGCCCTGAACGAGAGCAATGATGACTTCTCGCTCACGGTCGCTGAGAGCCTCGTCGGAAGCCTTCGCCTTGCCTATGATATTTTGTATCTTCATGCTCACCTCACTCTGCCTTGACTTTTGCTCCAATAAGCGAACGGCAGGAATGAAGATATGCTCCTCTACGGCGGCGTGCTGTTTCAGCCATTGCTCACAGTTGTATATGTCATAGAGAGTTGCAGTGAGTTGATGGTTGTGCAAACCATCAGACGGCAAGTATTTTATGATAATGTTCTTTAGCTCGTTCAGCTTGCGGTCTGTGGCGGAATGGTGCTTTGAGTAAGTCTGCACGTCATAACCAGACGGCTGCTCATGTCGTTCAAGGGCCTCAACATAGGGGAAGACCGTCTTTTCCTCATACTGCATATGATTGCGAGTGGTGTGATCATATTCGTCGTAGATCTTGAGTATCAGCTTTGCAAGGCTGTTCTCTTGGTCGAGCGCACCCTCAAGTTTCTTTCTGATTGTAGGCAACTGATAACCAAGAAAATAGTCGTGACTCGCTTTAAGATAATGAATGAGAGTGGGCACTGAGATGCTTGCAGCGTCCTCGAAAATCTTATAACCATTGACAGTGAAGTTGACGATAGCCAGAAAGGTGAAAGTGTCCACCTTCTCGTCGTTGCACACTTCCTCCACGGTCTTGTCACCAAAGCCAAGGTTTATACCGAAAGCGCCTAAACTTTGTAACACCGAGTAGTTGTCACTAATTATATTAATGAGCTTGTCGGTTTGCTCATATACTTTCTGGTTCTTCATATCATAATGGATTTGCTAATGCAAAAGTATTAAATTATAGAATATTTTAAACCATCTTGTGAACTTTTATTTCCCCGTGCCGCAAAATACCTAAAAATGGGGATGGTGCGGCGTTTACAAATGCCATCGGTTGCCACGTGTTGCCCTTTGCGGCGAGGTCACAAAACCGCCTATGCTTCCGCCACCGGCAGCTCCCCGATATTGTGCCCAACGGTCACGAATGCGGCTTACGTAGTCTACGGTTTCCGTGCCTCGCATATAACCATAGCGCACTACAGGGTCATTGTAGTATTGTGGTTGGGAAAGCTTTAGCACGAATTCAGAGACATCGCCCCAACGATGATGATTGCGACCGTTTTTCCTTGCCAATGCCATTGCGTCACGCACGTGATTGGATCCGCCATTATAGCTTGCGAGTTGGAACCAGATGCGTTCAGAGGCAGGCACGTCAGCAAAATGTCCTCCCAACTCAAGCATGTATTTGGCAGCTGCGGCGATGTTCTCCTCTGGATTAAACAACGACGATCGTGGGATTCCCAAATGGTCGGCCGTGCCTGGCATAATCTGCATCAAACCGCAAGCTCCTGCCCACGAACGCGCGTTAGGGTCAAAGGTTGACTCTTGGTAACACTGTGCGGCCATCAGCCTCCAATCAAGACGGGCAAGGGGGGCATAGGTCATGAAATATTTGTCATATCGCGAGATTATGCCTTTGGAGCGGTTGAGCATTGGGGAGAACACGTGCCGGCGAACGCTTGCCGTTGATAGCCAAAACGACTCCTCCTTACGCGTTTTTGCCACCAAGTCTTTCTTAAACCAGGCATCGATGCTCTTGGCAAGATCGGCATTGTCAGAGTTGACCGCCCAACCATGCTTCAGCGAGTCTACTTTCACGTTGGTATAGTTGACACCTTTCACGGAGTCGGGCAACTGCAGAGCTACAATGTCAACGTCTCCGTTCTTTATCTTACGAACCACCTCGGCAGTGTCCTTGCAAAGATCCACACGAAGCGACACACCCAACTTGTCGGCAAACTTCTGACATAGAAGATATTGCAACCCCATGCCATGACCATGATAGTCGTAATAAGTCTCAGGGCCAGACAATGTGGCGACTATCATCTCGCCATTGCTCACTATATCATTAAGGCCGAACTTTTCGCCTTGCGGAATAGAATCGCCCTCAAGCGGCGTTCCCCAAGGAGTCATCTCGACATGTTTCTTTTCTTGGCAAGAAACCAAGAAAAACAAAGAGAAAAGGAAAATTATGTAATTAATATGAAACCTCATAGACTTATTATGTACAAAATTACGAACTTTATTGGAGATATAAGAAAATTGAGCTACTTTTGCAATGAATATTATTAATCAGAGAGAATAAAGACACTAACACATAAAAACATGTTAAGAATTGCCATTCAGTCAAAAGGCCGCCTTTACGAGGACTGCATGAATCTCCTTGCGGAAGCGGACATCAAAGTAAGTCCAAGCAAGCGCACCCTGCTCGTACAGAGCACCAACTTCCCACTGGAGGTGCTCTTCCTTCGCGACGATGACATCCCACAAAGTGTTGCCAGCGGTGTAGCTGACATAGGTATCGTAGGCGAGAACGAATATGAGGAACGACACGAAAAGGCACAGATTATCGATCGTCTTGGGTTCTCTAAGTGCCGTTTGTCTTTGGCAATTCCAAAGAATGCCAATTATGAAGGACTAGAATGGTTCAACGGAAAGAAAATCGCCACAAGTTATCCCGGCATTCTCAAGCGTTTCCTCAACAAGAACAATATCCATGCCGACATCCATGTCATAACAGGCTCAGTGGAAATAAGCCCAGGCATTGGTTTGGCAGATGCCATCTTCGACATCGTAAGCAGTGGTTCTACGTTGGTTCACAATAACCTCAAAGAGGTGGAAGTTGTCATTAGGAGCGAGGCTTTGCTCATTGGCAACCTTAACATGGACGAGGAGAAACACGACATTCTCAACGAGATGCTCTTCCGTTTCAAAGCCGTAAGGTCTGCGCAAGACAAGAAATATGTCATGATGAACGCTCCCAAAGACAAGATTGACGAAATTGCAGCGGTCTTGCCAGGAATAAAGAGCCCCACCATAATCCCACTCTCCGACCCCAACTGGTGTGCCATACACACCGTACTCGACGAAAAGCGTTTTTGGGAGATTATAAACAAACTAAAGGAACTTGGCGCACAAGGCATCTTGGTGACGCCAATAGAAAAAATGATTCTGTAAAAATGAACATTATAAAGTATCCTGCAAAATCAGACTGGAACTCAATAGTAGAACGTCCCCACATGGACTTGTCTAAGCTCAACGCCACTGTGGCAGGCGTGCTTGAAGACATAAAGGATAACGGCGACGAGGCTATAAAAAGATATGAGGAAAAGTTTGACCATGCGAAATTGTCGACCTTAAGAGTCACAGAAGAAGAGATAGACGAGGCTTTTGAGTCTATATCGGTTGACTTGAAAGAGTCCCTTGAACAAGCGCACCACAACATCGCCGTTTTTCATGAGGCACAGCAATTTGGAGAGGGTCAACACATAGAAACCTGCAAGGGAGTAACTTGTTGGCAGAAGAGCATTGCCATTGAAAAGGTTGGACTGTATATTCCCGGTGGCACCGCCCCACTCTTTTCCACTGTCCTCATGCTCGCCACGCCAGCCAAAATTGCCGGATGCAAGGAAATCGTGCTTTGCACACCTCCCAACAAGGAAGGCAAGGTGAACCCGGCAATTCTTGCAGCCGCAAAGATAGCAGGTGTCAACAAGATCTACAAGGCAGGTGGCGTTCAGGCTATTGGTGCAATGGCTTATGGCACAGAGACAGTGCCAAAGGTCTACAAGATATTTGGCCCTGGCAACCAGTTTGTGATGGCAGCCAAGCAGCAAGTGAGCCTGCACGATGTGGCTATTGACATGCCGGCAGGACCAAGCGAGGTGTGTGTTTATGCAGACGAGACAAGCAATCCGGTGTATGTAGCGGCTGATCTTCTTTCACAAGCCGAGCATGGAATTGACTCGCAGGTCATATTGATTACCACCTCCGAGAAACTTCTCAACGACGTGCAATGTGAGATTGGCAAGCAGCTAGAGCCACTTCCACGCCGCGAGCTCGCCGCAAAGACATTGGAAAACTCCCAGCTGGTTCTCGTACATGACAGTGACGAGGCAATGGAGCTATGCAACCTTTACGCTCCAGAGCATCTTATCATTGCCACTACTCAATATGAACAACTTGCCGACAAGGTGATTAACGCAGGCAGCGTGTTCCTCGGCCAATGGGCATGTGAGAGCGCAGGCGACTATGCCAGCGGCACAAACCATACACTTCCTACCCATCAATACGCACTTGCCTACAACGGGGTGAACCTTGACAGTTACAACCGAAAGGTGACTTTCCAACACCTCAACGAGGATGGTATCCGCAGCATAGGAAAGGCCGTTGTTTGCATGGCAGAAAATGAGCAATTGGAGGCGCACGCCAACGCTATGAGACTCCGAATGGACAGTCTCAAAATGAAAAACGAATAGACATGAAACAACTTCACGACTTAGTAAGGCCAAACATCTGGAAGCTTGCTCCATACAGTTCCGCACGCAATGAATATAGCGGACATGAGGCACATGTGTTTCTCGATGCCAATGAGAATCCTTATAATTCTCCTCTCAACCGTTATCCAGACCCATTGCAGATGGATCTCAAGGAGAAGCTCTCAAAATATAAGCAAGTTAAGCCAGATTGTATTTTCCTTGGCAATGGTTCCGACGAAGCGATAGATTTGGTTTACAGGGTCTTTTGCCGTCCGCAAGTGGACAACGTAGTTGCCATTGAGCCAACATACGGAATGTACAAGGTGTGTGCCGACATCAACGACGTGACCTATAAGCCCGTGCTGCTCGATGAAGGCTACCAGTTGAATGCCGAGAAGCTTCTGGCTGCGTGCGACAAGCATACCAAGGTTGTATGGCTTTGTTCTCCCAATAATCCCACGGGCAACAGCCTTGAAGTCAGCGAGGTGGAGAAGGTTCTCACTCGGTTTGATGGCATTGTAGTCGTTGATGAGGCTTACAGTGATTTCTCCACTTTACCTTCATTCCGAAAGCGTATTGCTAGCTTTCCCAACATCATCGTCCTCAACACCATGAGCAAGGCTTGGGGTTGCGCGGCTATCCGTTTAGGCATGGCGTTCGCAAGCAAAGAGATTATCGACTTGTTCAATAAGGTAAAATACCCATACAACGTCAACCTGCTCACACAAAAGCAAGCCCTTGAGGAGCTCGACAATGTGGAGATGGTTGAGAAATGGGTCAATATCATCCTTTTGGAACGAAAGCACATGGTGCAAGCCTTCAAGGAGCTGCCTGAGTGCATTGAGGTGTTCCCGACAGACGCTAATTTCTTTCTCGCGCGCATGACAGATGCCCAAGGCATATACGACTATCTCGTTGAGAAGGGTATCATCGTCAGGAATCGCACACGAGTAAGCATGTGCAAAGACTGCCTTCGCATCACCATTGGCTCACCCGCGGAAAACTCCGAACTTCTCAGTGCTCTGAGAAACAGAGGGTAAACCTTTGGCGATGCAATCAGCGCATTTTGGTATATTGTTCCGTAAGGCCTCTTGAGGTCTTACGGCTTTACAAGTGTTCCAATCTCCTCACCCTCAATCACTTTCTTGAGGTTGCCAACAACGTCCATATTAAAGACATATATGGGCAGTTGGTTGTCTTGGCACATGCATATGGCGGTGAGGTCCATGACCTTCAATCCACGTTCAAGCACATCATGGTAAGAAATCTCCTTGAATTTCGTTGCCGTGGGATCTTTCTCCGGGTCAGCCGTGTAAACACCATCCACACGCGTGCCTTTCAGCATGACGTCAGCCTCTATCTCAATACCGCGAAGCGATGAGCCTGTGTCGGTCGTGAAATATGGACTGCCCGTGCCAGCCGAGAATATGCAAATGTATCCAGCCTCAAGCGCCTCTATGGCTTTCCACTTGTTGTAGAACTCGCCTATCGGCTCCATCCTAATGGCGGTCATTACCTTGTTTTTCACGCCAATAGCCCCCAACGCAGAGCTAAGCGCCAAGGAATTGATAACCGTGGCACACATTCCCATTTGGTCTCCTTTCACACGGTCGAAACCTTTTTGTGAGCCACTGAGCCCACGGAAGATGTTGCCACCACCAATGACGATTCCAATCTCCACGCCCATTCCATGTATTTCCTTTATCTGGGCAGCATAGTCAGCAAGTCGCTGAGGGTCAATGCCAAATCCTTGCTTCCCCATCAAGCTCTCGCCTGAGAGCTTGAGCAGAATTCTCTTAAATCGTGCCATTTGTCTTTATTTTATAGTTATATAATGTCTATCAAGTTAAACCACAAACTCCACTTCCTTAAAGGCGTAGCTCCTGATTCTGCCATCCTTGTCTCTCAAAATTAAATGGCCATCGTCTTCCACCTCCACCAATGCAGCATCAAACTCACCATCATTGTCACGATACTTGAAAAAGCCATGACCACGGTATAGAAAAGAAGTATACAGGCCAACTATCTTATCATAGTTGCCATTGCGCAAGTCGTTAAGATAGAGGGAAAAGGCATCCACCACTTCTCTAAGCAGCTTGTCTTTATCAACATCTTTACCCAAAATCTGGGCAAGCGACACGGGATTTGGAGCATCACTGTGAAACTCTTTTTGGTTCACATTTATTCCAGTCCCAATGATGCAATCGCGAATATGGTTCTGCGACAAGTAGTTCTCAATGATGGTACCGCTTATTTTCTTGTCTTTCCAATATATGTCATTCGGCCATTTTATCTTAATGTCGCTGGTATAATTGGAGAGAACATCGTGCAAGGCTAACGCTATCGCCTCGGATATAAGGAATTGGGAGCGCAACGGCACCCAAACAGGATGACACAGTATGGAAAAGAGCAAGTTCTTGTCACGCTCACTCTCCCAACTGTTGTTTCCCTGTCCTCTTCCTGAGGTTTGGAATGCCGTGTAAACAACCGTCAAGGCCAAACCATCACCTTCAACATCCGAAAGATGGTTTCTTAGATAAGTGCTTGTGGAATCAGTCTCCTCCACATTAATATAATTGACCTTGGGTTTATTCTTCTTTTTCCTGTCAAATAAGGAGAGGATTGAACGCATCTTCAATATGGTTTACTATTAGTTTTTTACTATTTCTTTTCCCAACAATTGTCACAATGTCAAAACGAAGTTCCTCACTTATGTCGTGAGACTTGACATACTCGTCAGCCGCTACCATCAAGTGACGCATCTTTTTTATGTCAACAGCATCCTCGGGGCTCGCAACATCGTCATTGCCACGAGCTTTTACTTCCACAAAAACCACCGTGGTCATGTCGGAAGTCTTGCAAATGATGTCTATGTCACGTTTGCTTCGGCCAAAAGTCCAGTCGCGCTCCATGATTATGTAGCCTTTCTTCTGAAGATATTCAGCCGCATAGTCCTCGCCCCATTTACCGAAGTCGTTATGTTCTGCCATTACGCACAATATTATTTTGCAAAAATAGCTTTTTTCTTTTATAATTCAAAGAGAAAGGCTAACTTTGTGGAAACTAAAAATAGAATTATGCAAGAAGAGCGAACAAACCGTGATGAATATTTCATGCGTCTTGCCATTGCTGAGGCCAAGGCTGCTTATGAGGAAGGTGAGATTCCTGTAGGGGCTGTCATAGTGGCTGACGGCAAAATCATCGCACGCGCTCATAATCAGACGGAGACACTGCACGACGTGACAGCTCACGCAGAGATGCTCGCCATTACTTCCGCAGCAAGCCTTCTCGGTGGCAAATACCTCTCTGGCTGTACGTTGTATGTCACAGTTGAGCCTTGCGTGATGTGTGCCGGAGCATTGGGATGGTCACAGATGAGCCGCATCGTCTATGGAGCTGCCGACGAGAAAAGAGGCTACTCCGTATTCGCACCTCGGGCCTTGCACCCCAAGGCTAAAGTAACGGGCGGATTGCTCGAAAAAGAGTGCAAGGCATTGATGCAATCGTTTTTCGCGTCAAAGCGGCGATAACTAATGCGACGACAACTACTCACTTCACCACGGCTACGAGATATTTGCTCGTGCTCCAGAAGAGTTGCGGATTGGTGATAACCAATATGTACATCTTGTTGTTGTCGCGAGTAAGCTCATAACTTCCCATAGGATGCGATGTCAACAATCGTGCCGACTTCGAGTAAAGCTTAATCTCCTTGGTCACGCGAATGTCTATCTTCGTGAAGTAGTTCTTGTTGAAGTTCTGCTGCAACACCTTGTCGCCCACAAGAATCCGTTGGTCTTTCAGCTCCGACCTCGTGCCGAAGACATACCAAGCGGTATTCAGCTGGGTTTCCTGGTTGTTTATAATTTGCGACTTCTCGTCGCTCTCACTCTTGAGTTCCGTCATATTGTCGTTTAGGTTGCTGATGGTCTCATCAAGCTCGGCAATATGAATGTTTTTGGCGTCAAGCTCGGCTCTGAGTTGTTGCAATTGTTGGTCTTTCTCGTCAAGCTGACGCAACATGTTGGCAACTACCTTCTTTAACTCCTGGCTCTTGAAATCGCTATCGCGCAACTGTCCCTGCAGCTTTTTTATAAGTTCCCTGTTTTGCTGCATTCGGTCGGCTATGAATTTTATGTTTTCTTTTATCTCGCTGGATTTGTCAGCGCGTTCGTCAGCCTGTATCAAGTTGAGTCGGTTCTCTACATCGCTTATCTCGTTGAATCCCTCTTGAATCTCGTTCATCGTGGCCATCATGTTGTTTATTTGCGTTTCACGCTGCGAGATGACCTGCTGCAATGAGTCGTCCTTGGCCACAGTCGGCCTGTTCACCACGGGAGCCTTGTTTTCCTTGCAACCGCTAAGGAGCACAACAAGGACAAAAAAGATATATGATAAATGTTTTGTCATGGCAAATCCTCCTTCCCCATGTCGTACCGCTTGTTCTTCTTCTCTGGTTTGACCTTTTCTTTCCCCGCCAGCACAATCACGATTTCACCTTTTGGCTCCACCTCCTCAAAATGCGCGATGACCTCTTCAAGCGTGCCTCTGACGTGTTCCTCGTGGATTTTGCTTATCTCACGTGCCACGCTAACCTGACGGTCTCCGCCAAACGTCTCGCCAAATTGCTTCAGGGTTTTCAACGTACGATAAGGCGACTCATAAAACACCATTGTGCGCGTCTCTTCTTTAAGGCTTTCCAAATGGGTTTGACGACCTTTCTTTTGGGGCAAGAAGCCCTCAAAGCAAAAGCGGTCGCATGGAAGACCGGAAGACACTATGGCTGGTATGCAAGCTGTGGCTCCGGGCAACGTCACCACGTCGATGCCTTCTTTTGCAGCCTCACGCGCAAGGAAAAAACCCGGGTCGCTGATGCCAGGGGTGCCCGCGTCGCTGATTTGGGCTATCGTCATTCCTGCCTTCAGTTTTTCTATGATGCCAGCAGTGGTGCCATGCTCGTTGAACTTATGGTGAGCCACAAGGCGATTCTTTATGTCATAATGCTTCAACAGGATACCTGATGTGCGGGTATCCTCAGCAAGCACGAGGTCTGCCTCTTTGAGAATGCGAAGGGCGCGGAGCGTGATATCCTCCATATTGCCCACTGGTGTCGGAACGATGTATAATGTGCCCATAATCGCAACAAATGTAGGTAATATTTTTTAATATGACAAGGTTTTGACAAAATCTTTGCAATTTTTAAGAGGCTCCTTCAAATTATATTGTTTACCTTTGCATTCATGATCGACAATCTCGTGGGGGAAATCCACCGCCCCGGCAGAATAGAGGTGGTTTGCGGATCCATGTTCTCTGGCAAGACCGAGGAACTTATCCGTAGGCTGAAACGCGCGCGCATTGCCCGTCAGCAAGTCATGATTTTCAAGCCTTCCGTTGATACGCGATATTCTGAGGAGAAAGTGGTGAGCCATGACCACAATTCAATAGGCTCAACCCCAGTAACAGATTCCAACGCCATTTTGAAAGCGGCGCAAGGCTTTGACGTTATCGGCATAGATGAAGCACAATTCTTCGACGACGGCATCGTCGATGTGTGCAACCAGCTCGCTTACAATGGCATGCGGGTCATTGTGGCAGGTCTCGACATGGATTATCTCGGGAAGCCTTTTGGTCCCATGCCGAAACTTCTGTCCATTGCCGACGAGGTGACAAAGGTCCACGCCATCTGTGTCAAGTGTGGTTCCTTGGCTTACGCCAGCCATCGCCTCGTCAAAAACAACGCCCAGGTCATGCTTGGCGAGAAAGAGGAATATGAGCCTCTCTGCCGCGATTGCTTCAAGCGAGCCATGGAGGAGGACGAGCGCAATGCCCGATCAAAAAACCTATTTGAGTAATATTCCATTCTTTTTCTTGCTAAGCTCACTTAAATAATGTAATTTTGCAGCAAGTTAAACTGAAATAGTAAATAATAGAACAAGAGAGGTATGTTTCTGACCATGGTCAGAGTGCATCACATTTCTAAAGTAACAACAAAGAAACACATATTTTATTATGGGATTATTAACAGGAAAGACAGCTCTCGTAACAGGAGCCGCACGCGGCATTGGCAAGGCCATCGCCCTTAAGTTTGCCCAGGAAGGCGCAAACATCGCTTTCACCGACTTGTTTATTGACGAGGAGCATGGCGGCCTCCAGACCGAGCGCGACATCCAGGCCCTTGGCGTGAAGGCAAAGGGATTTGCCAGCAACGCCGCCGACTTCGCACAGACAGCTGAGGTCGTGGCAAAGGTAAAGGAAGAATTCGGATCAGTAGACATTCTCGTCAACAACGCCGGAATAACAAAAGACGGCTTGATGCTTCGCATGACCGAGCAGCAGTGGGATGCCGTAATCAACGTTAACCTCAAGTCTGCGTTCAACTTCATCCACGCTTGCGTACCTGTGATGATGCGTCAGCGCGGTGGTTCCATCATCAACATGTCGAGTGTCGTTGGTGTCCACGGCAACGCCGGACAGAGCAACTACGCCGCTTCCAAGGCTGGCCTCATCGCCCTCGCCAAGAGCATTGGCCAAGAGATGGGCGCTAAGGGCATCCGCGCAAACGCCATCGCACCTGGCTTCATCGACACGGCCATGACACAGTCGCTGCCAGAAGACATACGCAAGGCTTGGATCAAGAACATTCCATTGCGCCGCGCCGGAACGGTTGACGATATCGCCAACACGGCTCTCTATCTCGCTTCAGACCTCTCAAGCTACATCTCTGGACAGGTCATCCAGGTTGACGGCGGTATGAATATGTAATGAAGCCAGTTTACGAAGACAACCATATTATCATCATCTATAAAGAGAGTGGCGAGATTGTGCAGGGCGACAAGACCGGCGACAAGCCACTCTCCGAGACGGTGAAAGACTATATCAAGGCGAAGTATCACAAGCCGGGGAACGTTTTCCTCGGGGTGGTGCATCGCCTTGATCGTCCTGTGTCGGGCCTGGTGGTTTTCGCCCGCACGTCGAAAGCCCTGTCGCGCCTTAACGACATGTTTCGCAAGGGTGAGGTTCACAAGACATACTGGGCTATAACTCATGATATGCCACCTCAGCAAGAAGGCACGTTGACCAACTGGCTGACACGCAACGAGAAGCAAAACAAGAGCTATGCCAACGACCACGAGGTTCCAGGTTCAAAGAAAGCCCTGCTCCACTACCGCGTGATAGCAAGCAGCGACAACTACAATCTCTTGGAAGTGCGACTGATGACAGGCCGTCACCACCAGATACGTTGCCAGCTGGCGGCAATGGGCTGCCCCATAAAGGGCGACCTGAAATATGGCGCGCGACGCTCAAATCCTGACGGCAGCATATCCCTGCTATCACATGAGGTGGAGTTTACGCACCCCGTATCTAAAGAGACCATCCACGTGGTTTCGCCATTGCCCCAAGACAAGCTTTGGTCCGCTTTCAAGCTCAACACTCAAGAATAAAGCCATGACAGGAAACTCATACCCCCGCGACTTTGAGACATATTGGGAGAAGCACAAGGCCGACCTCATAAGGCAAGCACCATGCGCCCTCAAGGAAGAACGCGAGAACAACGGCAAGATGAACACCGCAGGCGACTGGTTGCTGTTTGCCCTGCCTGTCATTGTCATCATTGGCTTTACCAATACCGACTTCATCAAGAATGAATTGCTCAGGTTCATCGTGGCTCTTGTCATTGGCATGGCGTGCTTTGTCGTCACGGTCTACATAAAGCCTTTTGTTACCGGAAAGAGAAACATCGTGGACATCGACGCCGACATCAAAGCCCATTTCTACAATGTTTACAAAGAAAAGGGCATGAAAGGCAACGGTCCTGACAAGAGATAACAAAAGAGGAAAAGCTCATGCCAGTTGAACATATACAATGCTGACTGGCGTCTTTTCCTTGTCCGCAACTTTTCCACTTCACCCATAATATAACCAGGCGCAAAATGAAACAAATCATAAGCATGGCAAAAAAGGCAGCCAACTCCATTCACCGCAGTTGGCGTCGCTTACAGGTGTTCGTGGAACGAGGCACGCCCACATCATCCGTGTCACGCGAAATGGCTACTTGCAGTCATTGCGGGCATGAGTTCGTAGGCAACTACTGCCCGCGTTGCGGTCAACACAGGGACGCAGGAAAAGGCAAGCCGCGTTTTCTCAAGACATTCCGCGAAGCGTATCCTCAGTTGTCGAGCAATTTCCTCAGAACGATTATCAACCTCGCGATACGCCCCGGATACATGATCCGCGACTATTTCAGGGGGCACCGCGTAATCTACCAAAACCCGGTAAGCACTTTCCTGATAGCCATTTCGATCGTTGCCTTGTGCAACGGCATGTTTGGACCGATAATTCACGGAGGTGCGAAAAAGGAGAAAGAAACTGTCGCAAGCATGTTGAGCAAGGTCGTGTCTGATGAAATATTGAAAGAAGCCGAGAAGGACAGCGACATCCTCGAAGCCCAACACCGCTGGAAAGCGGCGCGCAGCATGAACGGGCACCGACGCATGGCGGCCGCATTCAGGGTTGCAAAGGAAAAACTGACGAGCGACGTGTCGCTTACCCTCTTTGCCCTCTTCCCCATATTCGGTTCGATATCTTACCTGACATTCCGAAAGCGGGATTTTTACGGGCGGCGGCTCACAATCATGGAGCACTATGTGATATTTGTTTACCTGTATGCCTTTTTCAGTTTCATAGACAATCTCGACTTCATTCATCTGTTCTACATCGCCTGGGCATATCGCGGCATCTACCGCTTGTCGTGGATCAGGTCAATAGCTTGCGCTACACTTGTGTGCGGCTTAACGATTTTATTGCTCGTAGTGATAGTTCTTTTAGCAATAGCGGTGATGTTGACCCCCCTGCTGTATTACTACAACTTGGCGGCACTTTGACATCTGGCAAATCAGCCCGACATATATTTTTTTGACAGTTGGCACCTTGTGGCGAAAAAGTCCACCACGCAGGTTGCCAACTGTTTTTTTTAACCGCCCTTAGTGATGGCAGACCTTGGTGATGTCCACCGTGAAATCATCTCCACCCGTTGCCGGCATGAACTTCCCGCGAGCCTCAAAGAAGTCGACCAATTCAGCAGCCGTCATCCCCTGCACGGAGCAGGTGCAAAACTGTTCCTCAGCTCCGAAACGTTCAATGATAGCGTCTACGAGTTGCTGCTTTGTCGCATAGCTGTTTCCCTCCATCATGTGGAGCACTTCATGTCCATGTGTCATAGTCTTGTTGTTTTATTATTCTGTTATTGTTGTTGTAATTTCAGCATCACACGTCCATCAGGTCGCTCATTATGCGATTGCTGACGTTTATGCCTTCACGTGTCAGGCGAAGATGCCCATCCTCAAGGGCCAAGAAACCACGATCCACATACGGTTTCGCGTTTTCGAGCAGGAAATCCCTATGTCCGCTGTCGAGCTTGTCGAGACAGATACCCTCGCGGGTTCGCAACGCTGTTGTTATGATGTCATCATAATGGGTGTCACTGTCTATCTTCTCTTCCTCATAAGGCAAGCTGCCCTGTTCAACGGCATCCATATACATTATTATATTGTCGGGATTCCAATGGCGCGTCATCTGATAGTAGGAATGCGCCCCTGCGCCTAAACCTATATACGGAATGTCGTGCCAATAGCTTGAGTTGTGCCTGCTGCGCCATTTGCTCGCCCCGCCACTGTCAAGCCTTGCAAAGTTGCTTATCTCATAATGCTCATAGCCCGCGGCTCCCAGCATGTCGACAAGCCCGGAATACATCCTTAGGCTCAATTCCTCGTCTATCTCCCTCACCTTACCTTCCTCCAGCAAGCGATATAGCGGAGTGCCCTCCTCAAACATCAACCCATAGGCGGAAATGTGTTCGGGGTTGAGCGATATGGCGTGGGCCACGTCGTTGTTCCAATCGTCGAGTGTCTCGCCTGGGAAGCCGAACATCAAGTCGATGCTGATGTTGTGGATGCCGTCATGGCGAAGCGTGTCAAGCGCCAAGTCAACCTGTTTCGACGTGTGCCGCCGCCGAAGGAAACGCAAGCGCTCATCCGAGAATGTCTGCGCGCCCATGCTCACCCTATTCACGGGAAGATCCTTGAACATGCCTTCGGCTATGTCGTCGGGGTTGCACTCCATGGTGACCTCGGCATCAGGCGAGACTTCATATACATTATATATACATGAGAACAACTGGCATAGCTCTTCGTGGGTCAACTGACTTGGGGTGCCGCCCCCAAGATATATGGTTGAGATCTTTGGCTTGAATGGCAACATTCGCATTTCACGACAAAGCGCGTCGACGTATCTCTGACGCAGCGACAGCGACGTGGTGGAATAGAAACCACAATAGACACATCGCGACGCGCAAAACGGAATGTGGACATAAAGACCCGCGGAGGAAGACATATTGTTCAATACTATGTATATTTTTCTCTAATTGAACACGAAATTACTAATTTCTTTTAAAATATAGCACATTCCCGTCCTTTTTCTTTGAACTTGTCGTTTTTTTCTCTAACTTTATCATAGGTTTAAAAAATAAACCCATAGAAGGGACCAAGACTAACTTTAAAACACTTTTGATATGCGAGTTTATCAAACCAACGAAATTAAGAACATCGCGCTCATTGGCGCCAAAGGTAGCGGCAAGACCACGCTTGCCGAAAGTATGTTGTACGAGGCTGGAGTCATCAAGCGTCGTGGTACTATAGAGACGAAAAACACCGTCTCCGACTTCATGCCTGTGGAGCTCAACCTTGGATATTCTGTGTTCCCCACGGTCTTCCATGCCGAATGGAACAAAAAGAAGCTCAATATTATCGACTGTCCCGGATCCGACGACTTCGTGGGAGGTGCCATCACGGCTCTCAACGTCACCGACCAAGCCCTGATTCTCATCAACGGCCAGTATGGCCCTGAGGTGGGCACGCAAAACAACTTCCGCTACACCGAAAAGCTGAAGAAGCCTGTCATCTTCCTCATCAACCAGTTGGACTCCGACAAGTGCGACTTCGACAACCTCATCACGCAGATGCAGGAGATCTACGGAAACAAATGCGTGCAGATTCAATACCCGCTTGAGACCGGACCAAACTTCCATAGCCTCATCGACGTGCTCATCATGAAAAAGCTGTCGTGGGGCCCCGATGGCGGCGAGCCAAAGCGCGAGCCTATTCCAGCCGAAGAGTTGGAGAAGGCTGAAGAGCTGCACCGCACGTTGGTTGAGGCGGCAGCCGAGAACGACGACACGCTGATGGAGAAGTTCTTCGAGGACGAAAACTCGCTCAGCGAAGACGAGCTGCGCTTGGGCATCCGCAAAGGATTGATAAACCGCGACATGTTCCCTATTTTCTGCGTCGACGCCCACAAGGACATGGGCGTGCAGCGCTTGATGGAATTCCTCGGCAACGTGGTGCCTTTCGTAAGCGACATGCCTGCCTACCGCGACACGCGTGGCAACGAGGTGCCTGCCGACTCCAATGCTCCTGAGAGCCTCTATTTCTTCAAGACGAGCATGGAGCCGCACATTGGCGAGGTGAGCTATTTCAAGGTAATGAGCGGCAAGGTCAAGGCTGGCGACGACCTCACCAACGCCGACCGCGGCTCGAAGGAACGCCTCGGCCAGATATACGCGTGCGCTGGAAGCAACCGCATACCCGTAGACGAGATGGAGGCTGGCGACATTGGCTGCACCGTGAAACTGAAAGACGTGAAGACGGGCAACACTCTCGACGGCAAGGATCTTGACAACGTGAAGTTCGACTTCGTGAAATACCCGCGCCCGAAATACTCACGCGCCATCAAGGCAAAGAATCCTCAAGACATGGAGAAGGTGATGGCAGCATTGCTGAAGATGAGGCAAGAGGACCCGACGTGGGTGGTGGAACAGAGCAAGGAACTTCGCCAGACCATCGTGCACGGACAGGGCGAATTCCATCTGCGCGTGCTGAAATGGCGCTTGGAGAACAACGAGAAGCTGCAGGTTGAATACGAGGAGCCACGCGTGCCCTACCGCGAGACTATCACCAAGAAGGCACAGGCAAGCTATCGCCACAAGAAGCAGAGCGGTGGCGCCGGACAGTTTGGCGAGGTGGCTCTCATAGTCGAGCCTTACGCCGAAGGCATGCCCGACCCGGTGACCTATAAGTTCAACGGCCAGGAGTTCAAGATGAACATCAAGTCGAAAGAGGAGAAAGACCTGCCATGGGGCGGCAAGTTGCAGTTTATCAACTCTGTCGTGGGCGGTGCTATCGACCTCAGGTTCATGCCTGCCATTCTCAAGGGCGTGATGGACTGCATGGAGCGTGGCCCATTGACGGGCAGTTATGCTCGCGACGTGCGCGTTGTGGTTTACGACGGCAAGATGCACCCGGTAGACTCCAACGAGCTTTCATTCACCTTGGCTGCACGCCACGCCTTCTCCGAGGCGTTCAAGACCGCAGGCCCGAAGATTCTTGAGCCTATCTACGACCTTGAGGTTTATGTCCCGTCCGACTACATGGGCGACGTGATGAGCGACTTGCAAGGCAGGCGCGCCATCATCATGGGCATGGATGCTGAGGCTGGTTACCAAAAGCTCAGCGCGAAGATTCCTTTGAAGGAGCTTTCCAACTATAGCGTGGCCCTCAGCTCGCTCACGGGTGGCAGGGCATCATTCAACGCCAAGTTCGCAAGCTACGAGCTCGTGCCTAACGACATCCAGAACAAGCTCATTGCCGCTCACGAGGCAGAGCAAAAAGACGAAGAATAATTTTTCCCTAGAGTTGACTAAGCGGTCAACCTAAAGCCCTATACAAAGAAGGACTAAAACACAACTCGAAGCCCACGAAATGAGCTTCGAGTTTTTTTAGTTCAACCCAAACAGCATTGCAATGGAAAGGCAACGGCATTCCAATGGAAAGGCAACGGCTTTGCAATGGAAAGGCAACGGCATTGCAATGGAAAGGCAACGGCATTGCAATGGAAAGGCAAACGCCTTCCATAGCATGAGATTTTGGCAAGATGCGATGGGCTCTTGCGACGCAAATTTTGAGTATGGCGCGATGCACTTCCAATATCCATTTTGTGTTACTATATAACATTACAAGAAATTTTGCGTTAATATACCGAAATCGGCATCATTTTGTTAACACTAAAATGTTAAACATTTAAGTTAATCACTAACTTTGCGACATGAAAAAGAAGATGATATGGACTATAGCGGTCATCATGGGACTGTCATTCATAATACTGCTCTTATTGCAACTCATGTATATGCGCGAGATGGCAAACATGAAGAAGGAGCAGTTTGATGAAAGTGTGAACCGCGCCCTCTATCAAGCCTCACGCAACCTTGAGTTGAATGAGACATTAAGGTATCTGGAGAAGGACGTCAGAGAGGCCGAAAAGAAAAAGCAAGACAAAGGCTTGTCCAACACGCAAGTCAGCACTATCGACTCGCTGTCGGGTCAGTCGACATCAGCCTTCCGTGGCACAAACTATGTCACGTTCAGCATGAAGATGAAAGCCGACAACCCGGTCAAGACACCGAAAGCCATGATCTTGATCAACGACAAGAACTCTAACAATGCCGCAAGCCGCTCGCTGCAAGAGATCGTGAAAAACAGGTATGTCTACCAAAAGGCGCTTGTGGACGAGGTGGTGATGAACATGCTCTACTCCGCTTCGGACAAGCCGCTAAAAGAGCGTGTCAACTTCAAGATACTTGACCAAGACATCAAGGCCGAGCTGCTGAACAACGGGGTGAACATCCACTACCACTTCACCGTGACGACGCAAGACGGGCGAGAGGTATACCGCTGCCCCGACTACAGCGAAGAAGGCTCGGAGTTCACCTACACGCAAGTGCTCTTCCGCAACGATCCCGGCTCGAAGATGGGCGTGGTAAGGGTACACTTCCCCGACATCAACAGCTACATATTCTCAAGCATCAGGTTCATGATACCCAGCGTGTGCTTCACGCTCATTCTTCTCGTGACATTCATCATAACGCTGGCTATAGTGTTCAAGCAGAAGCGATACAGCGAGATGAAAAACGATTTCGTGAACAACATGACCCATGAGCTGAAGACTCCAATAGCCAGCATCTCGCTCGCCACCCAGATGCTCAACGACGACACCGTGACGAAGAGCGAGAAGATGAGGAAACACTTGGTGGGCGTCATCACCGACGAGACAAAGCGCCTCCGCTTCCTCGTGGAGAAAGTGTTGCAAATGTCAATGTTCGACCGCAAGAAGTCATCGTTCAAGAAAAAGCACCTTGACCTCAACGAGATGGTGGAGTCGATAGCCAACAGCTTCTCCCTGCGCGTAGAGCACACCGGCGGCAAGATCAACGTGGACATCGGCGCTGTGGATTCAGAAATCTACGTGGACGAAGTGAACTTCCAAAACGTGATATTCAACCTCATGGACAACGCCGTGAAATATCGCAAGACCGACGAGCCCGTGGATGTCTTCATCAAGACATGGAACGATGACAAATGGCTCTACCTCTCGGTTCACGACACGGGCAAGGGTATAAAGAAAGACGACTTGAAGAAGATTTTCGAGAAGTTCTATCGCGTTGGCACAGGCAACGTGCACGATGTCAAGGGGTTCGGCCTCGGTCTCGCCTATGTGAAGAAGGTGGTGGACCTGCACGATGGAGAAATAAGAGTGGACAGCGAATACGGCAAAGGCTCTACATTCACAATCAAGCTGCCTGTGATTCACGACGAGGATTGACCGCAGAGTAATCCACAACCTTAATAGACAACATAACACTTCATAAACAGAACAATAACATTAAAACAGAAAATACTATGGAAGACAAGACAAAGATCCTGCTTTGCGAGGACGACGAGAACCTCGGAACATTGTTGTGCGAATATCTCATCGCCAAAGGTTACGACGCAGTGCTCTGCCCCGATGGTGAGGTTGGATTCCGCGAGTTTCAGAAAGACAAATACGACATCTGCGTCCTCGACGTGATGATGCCAAAGAAGGATGGTTTCACGTTGGCTGGCGAAATCCGCCAAATCAACACCCAGGTGCCTATCATCTTCCTCACGGCTCGCGTACAGAAGGAAGATGTGCTGGAAGGTTTCGACAAGGGCGCCGACGACTACATCACCAAGCCTTTCTCCATGGAGGAGCTTGTGAAGCGCGTCGAGGCCATACTGCGCCGCGTGAAGGGCAAGAAGAACCGCGAGAGCACCAAGTACAAGATTGGCAAGTATATGTTCGACACGCAGAAGCAGCTGCTCATCATCGGCACCAAGCAGACTAAGCTCACGACGAAGGAGAATGAGCTGCTTTCCCTGCTTTGCTCTCACGCCAACGAGATCCTGAAGCGCAACGATGCCCTGCGCACCATCTGGATCGACGACAACTATTTCAACGCCCGCTCCATGGACGTTTACATCACCAAGCTGCGCAAGCACCTCAAGGACGACGACCAGGTTGAGATCATCAACATCCACGGCCAGGGCTACAAGCTCATCATCCCCGAGGAGGAATAAACACTACTATCGCCCCACCCCATGCCGGTGGGGCGATATTTTTTTACAAGCCTCAAAGCGCAAAGCGCATTGCAAAGCACATAAAACGAGTGAAGCCTGCTCCCTTTGGGAACAGGCTTCTATGTTTGTTTGGAATAAGTTTTTGATATTTATCTTAACGACTTATTAACGTTAAGCGTCAGCCTTTTTCGTCTTAGCTGCGTAAGCCTCAGGGCTGAGCACAGATACTGTGCTCTTGTCGCGGGCACCCTTGTGGAAATAAACCACACCGTCGGTCAAGGCATACAAAGTATCGTCCTTGCCCTGTGCCACATTCTCGCCTGGGAAGTGCTTGTTGCCACGCTGGCGAACAATGATGTTGCCGGCAACAATCTTCTGGCCACCCCAAATCTTAACACCTAAACGCTGAGCTGCTGATTCACGACCGTTGCGGGAACTGGTCTGACCTTTTTTGTGAGCCATCTTGTTTTACCTCCTGTTTTAAGCGTTAACTGATTTAACTTCTACCTCAGTGAAGTGGGTGCGATGACCATTCTTCACACGGTAATCCTTACGGCGTTTCATCTTGAACACCACTACCTTGTCGCCCTTTACGAGTGGGTTTACCACCTCGACGACAACCTTTGCACCTTCCACTGTAGGCGCACCGACTGTTACAGCACCGTCGTTGTCGACGAGCAGCACACGGTCGAACTCAACAGTCTTGCCGGCCTCAACATCCTTGATGTGATTGACAAAAAGCTTTTTGCCTGCCTCTGCCTTGAACTGCTGACCGTTAATCTCTACGATTGCGTACATTTTGTTTATTATAAACGGTTTTCTCCGCAAGGCGGACGACTTAAACGTGTCGCCACTTGTTTTAGCCTCCACGGACTCAAATTCGGTGCAAAGGTACATATTTCCACTGAAATGGCAATGAATTGGCCATTGATTTTTTCCTTCTGTTTCACATTTTTATTAATTTTGCACACTACTTACGAAATAACAAAAAAACGACAATAGAAATGGTAATTGACAAGGAAAAGAACAAGGAAGAATTTGAGACCCTCTTGCGTTCCACGAATCGCGAGGGAATGGACTATGTGCTCGAAGACCTGGAGAAGGGCGGATTCTTCGAGGCTCCAGCATCGGCAGGCCACCACCTCAACGTGGAAGGCGGACTCTGCCAACACAGTCTCAACACCTGCAAGGCGGGACTTATGATATACGAGGGTCTGAAGACCATCGATGCGGCATCGGCAGGCGAGGTGAAGCGCGAGAGTGTCATCATCGCCACCCTGCTCCACGACGTTTGCAAGACCGACATCTACAAGAAGACCATAAAGAAGCACAAGAACAAGCTCGGACAATGGGAGGAAGCCGAGGGCTACAACGTCAGCTACAAAGACTTCCCGATGGGGCATGGCGAGAAGTCGGTAGTGATGCTTCTGCTCAGCGGACTCGACCTCCACGACGACGAGATGCTCGCCATAAGATGGCACATGGGTGCCTTCGGGCTCAACATGAACTCTTACGAGGATGAGCGCTGCTACGACACGGCAAGGCAAGAATACCCGCTCTGCTGCATCGTGCAATGTGCCGACTCCATGGCGGCGGCCATCCTTGAGGTGAACGCCGAAGACCGCGAAGCGTTATAAATCAGGCGAAAGGCGCGGATTGAAACAAAAAAAAGCGCAAAGGCATAGTCCCCATTGATAGGGAACCATGCCTTTGCGCTTCTATATGGCTATCAGCAGTCTATGATGCTATTAGTCGAAGTTGAGAGTGGGCGCTTTCTCTGCTCCGGCTGCTGCCTCAAACTTCTCCATCTTGTCGAAGCCGAACATTCCGGCAAAGACGACATTGGGGAAACGGCGCACACACTGGTTATAGTCTTGCACGGCGGCATTGTATTGCTGTCGTGCTTCGTTTATGCGGTTTTCCGTGCCTTCCAACTGTATCTGGAGACTGTGGAAGTTCTCGTTGGCCTTGAGCTCGGGATATTTCTCAGCAACCACCATCAGCTTGCCAAGGGCAGTAGACAGTTCGCCTTGAGCGGCTTCAAACTGCTTGAGCTTCTCCGCTGTCAGGTTGTTGGCATCGAGCTTGATCTGTCCCACCGAGGCGCGTGCCTTGGTAACCTCGGCAAAGGTTTCCTTCTCGTGCTTGGCATAAGCCTGCACGGTCTTGGCGAGGTTGGGGATGAGGTCGGCACGGCGCTGATAAGTGGCCTGAACGTCAGCCAAAGCTGTAGTGGCGGTCTCTTGCTTGTCCACCATACCGTTGTACGCGCCACAACAGCCGAAACAGGCAAGCACGATGACCACGGCCACTGCCAACAATATAACATTACTCTTTTTCATCTTCATAATCTATAATTCTTTATTGTTTATATTCTTCGAGTTATTTCTCTTTACTAACATTTTGCGCAGACAGCTTACCATCCTCCGCCGGATCCTCCGCCGCCAAAACTGCCGCCGCCAAAGCTTCCGCCGCCGCTGAAGCCGCCGCCACCGGAAGAACTCCAGCCACCGCCTCCGCCACCAAGGAAGAACGGCGGGAACCAATCGTCGTTGTTACGTCTTCGTTGCTTCTTTTTCGGCCTCGGCTTTCGCAGCCCTAATTTCTCAAGCACATAAAGCACCAAGAGGTAAATAGGACGTGCAAAACACAAGAAAAGCACGACAAGGACCAACAAGACCGGCTCATCGTCATCGCCGGTGCCATCATCGTCTATCACGACCTCACCCGTCTTGAACTTGCTGTAAAAAGCCCTCACGGTATACAGCAACGCCCTGTCCACATCGTTGACTTTCATGTTTTTCACGATGCACTCACGGGCTATGTCGTCACATTCCACGTCGGTGAGGTCGCCCTCAAGTCCCTTGCCTGGAGCAATGAAATACTTGCGGTCTTTCACGGCTATGACCACGACCAGTCCGCGGCGCGTCTTCTTGTCGCCTACGCCATACTTGTTGCCAACGTCCTCAGCCATGCGAAAGCAGTCGGCGTTTTTCACGTTGTTCACCACGATAAACACCGTCTGTATGCCGCACTCCTTGTGGAGTCGTTTCAGGCACACGTCAGCCGAGTCGAGGTCGGCAGGACTGATGATGTTGTCGGGGTCGCAAACATAGCGATTGCGATCCTGAAGATGCACCATCGGTATGTTGTCGGCCGACCATACAGTCGCGCTTGCGGCAGTCGTGGCAACAATCGCCACGACGAGCAGCAACAACCTGCGGATAGCGTTACGCCAGACCATTGCCTACATTATTTAATTACAATCATTTTGGTAATGCGCACGTCCTTGAGAGGCCGGTCGCGCTCGTCGGTAGCCACAGCGTCTATGTCGCCAACAACCGACAGTCCCTTCACCACCTCGCCAAAGACAGTGTACTGTCCATCAAGCCAGGGCGTGCCACCATGCGACCAATAATAATCGCACATCTCCGGCGGAAACTTCACTGCACCATGCGTGGTAGAGTCGAGTCTGGCTTGGAACTTCGCCATTCCTTTTGGTCCATACGGGAATCCCCATACAATGTAGAACTGAGAGGACGACGACTCGCGCTTGGGGTTCTCCGCGTCACCCTCGCGAGCCGCGCCCAAGGCTCCACGCTTGTGGAAATACTTGGGGAAATGGATTTCAGCCGGCAAAGTCCAATCTGGTGTGTATTCGCCTACCTCTACTCCCGGAGCTGCATGGCGAGTGGTGGAATCGCCCGTCTGGATCATGAAATCGGAGATGACGCGATGCCACAAGTTGCCGTCGAAATAGCCCTCACGCGCCAGTCGAAGGAAATTGTCTCGATGACGCGGAGTCTCATTGTAAAGCTCCACGGTGATGTCACCCATCGACGTTTGTATAAGCACCTGATGGCGAACGGCGGAAGAATCAGTCTTTACCACAAGCGAATCGACAGGCGTGGCAAACGACAATTGGCTGAACATGGCCAACAAACACAATATATATATTATCTTCATACTTCATTTAATATTTTCAAGACACGTCAAAATTACGAATTATTATCAAAAACATTGCTCTTTTTGTTCCCAAAAGTAGTTAAATTATAAAATAATAATAATTTGGGAGTGGCATTGCTTTGCCATTAAGCTATTATTCACTACTTTTGCAACAAATTAGGTAATTATAAAGACATAAAAAAGAAGACATAAAAAATGAACAAGAAGGTTCTTATTCCATTGATTATTGTCATCATCCTTCTTTTGGGTGGCATCGGAGCGCTTTATTACAGTCTGAATAAGCAACGCGCCGAAAACGCTGAAATGGAGCAACTTGCCGCTCTCGACAAGAAAGAGATGGAAAACGAGTATCAGCAGTTTGCCAACCAATACAGCGAGATGAAGACGCAGATCAACAACGACTCCATCGTGAAGCAGCTCACCGCTGAACAGGAAAAGACCCAAAAGTTGCTTGACGAATTGCGCAACACGAAGAGCAATGACGCCCGCGAGATTGCCCGCTTGAAAAAGGAGCTTGCCACGGTTCGCGCCGTTCTCAGGAGCTACGTCATACAAATCGACTCGCTCAACCGCGCCAACGAGCATCTCACGGCAGAGAACAACCGCATTCGCGGGCAATATGCCGAGGCCAACAAGCAGATAGAGGGTTTGAGCACCGAGAAGGCATCGCTTTCTGAGAAAGTGGCTATTGCTGCCCAACTCGACGCCACAGGCATACAGATGACCGCTCTCAACAAGCGCGGCAAAAGCACCGACAAGCTCAAGAAGGCAAAGAAGTTCTTGGTGAGCTTTACCATCGCGCGCAACGTGACAGCCCAGAGCGGCATGAAGACCGTGTATGTCAGGGTGACGACACCAACAGGTGCCTTGCTCGGAAGCGCGGGCAACTTCAACTATGAGAACCGCTCGCTCACGTGCTCGGCAAAACGCTCTGTGGAATACAATGGCAAGGAGACCCCAATGAGCATCTACCTCGACATAGACCAGACGCTTGAGGGCGGCACATTCAACGTAAGCATCTTCGCCGACGGCAACATGATAGGCAGTCGCAGTTTCTCGTTCGATTAACTTGACGCACACGCCAGTTTATTAATGTAATAATTGATAGTCATAGAGTTGTAGAAATATATGAACAAGCTTAAGATAGCCTTTATTCTCTTTTGCAGTTCTGGCTGGAGCTCTGCTGCCATGGCACAAAGGACACTCACGCTCGACAGCTGCCGTGCCCTTGCGCTGAGGAACAACAAGCAGTTGCAAGTGGCTCGGGTCAACAAGGAGATGACGGGGTATGCCAAGAAGTCGGCACGCACGCAATACCTTCCCAAGGTGGACGCTGTGGCAGGATACAGTTATTTCAGTCGTGAGATAAACCTGCTTAGCAAAGACCAGAAAAGCGCGCTCAGCAACATGGGCACCAATGGCGTGAACAAAGTCTCGGGAGACCTGTCCACAGGCATCAACAACCAATTGCAAGAATTGGTGGGCAAGGGCACAATCACGGCAGAAGAGGCTCAAAAGGTCGGTGGAGTCATACAGCAGTTCTCCAACGGTCCTATCTCGCAATATGTCGCAGGAGTGGGCAACACCATTGGACAGAAAATAGTGGATGCCTTCCATACCGATACCCACAACATTTTTGCCGGATCGATATTCGTGCGTCAACCTATATATATGGGTGGTGCCATAACGGCAGCGAACCGCATGGCAGACATCACTGAAGAAATGGCCGACGACAACATAAGCCTGAAAAAACAGTCGACGCTTTATAACATTGACCAGGCATATTGGCTTGTAGTCTCGCTGCGTCAGAAACAAAAGTTGGCATACAGCTTCCGCGACCTCGTGAAGAAGCTCGACGACGACGTGAGCAAGATGATAAAACAAGGCGTGGCAACGAAAGCCGACGGACTGAAAGTGAAAGTCCGCGTCAACGAGGCTGACATGCAGATCACGCAAGTGGAAGACGGGCTCACATTATCAAAGATGCTGCTCTGCCAACTTTGCGGATTGCCCATGGACGACAACATCACCCTTGCCGACGAGAACAAGGATCAGATAGACACCAGCGTGGCAGTGGCGGCGGAGCATCAGGATTCCGGCGATGACCTCAGCGGCAGACCGGAGATAAGGCTTTTGCAGAAGACAATAGACCTCAGCGAGCAAACCACCAAACTGGCACGTGCCGCCCGGTTGCCGCACATTGCTTTCACAGGTGGCTATTCCATAAGCAATCCTAACGTCTTCAACGGTTACCAGAAAAACTTCTCGGGGGTCTGGAATGTCGGCGTAGTGTTGCAAGTGAACGTTTGGGACTGGAACGACATAAAATACAAGGTGCGCGCAGCCAAGTCAGCCACAAGCATGGCTTGCCTGGAGCTTGCCGACACCCAAGAGAAGATAAACCTTCAGGTCACGCAAAGCAGGTTCAAGGTGAAAGAAGCCCGCAAGAAACTGGCGATGGCAGAGAAAAACATCTCCAGCGCCGAGGAGAACCTCAGATGCGCACAAGTGGGCTTCAAGGAAGGTGTCATGGGGTCGACCGAGGTGCTTGCCGCACAAACCGCATGGCAACTGGCGCAAAGCCAAAAGATAGACGCTCAGGTCGAGGTCAAACTCGCACAGGTAGGCCTGGAAAAAGCGTTGGGAAATTTACAATAGACCGTTTATAAACATTAGCATAAATACCAATAGGAATGAGTGCAAAGAGCCAACACAGAAACATACTTCTTGCAGTAATGGGATTCGCCATTGCCGTGTTAATAGTCGCCATCATTGGCTTCTTCACGTTAGGCAAGACCGATGAGGTCATACAAGGCGAAATAGAAGTCGCAGAATACAGGGTAAGCTGCAAGCTGCCCGCCCGCGTAGTCGAGATACGTGTCAAGGAAGGCGATTTCGTGCACAAGGGCGATACTCTCGCCATACTTGAGATACCCGAGATGAGCGCCCAAGAGAAAGTGGCACAGTCGGCGGAGGCAGCTACCCAAGCCATCAGCAACCTCACAGAGGAAGGCACGCGCAAAGAGGCCATACAGAGCGCAGCACAACTCGTCATTCAGGCCAAAGCCGCCACTGACGTAGCGAAGAAGACTTACGACCGCATGCAGAACCTTTTCAACGAGGGCGTGATGAGCCAGCAGAAACGCGATGAGGCAAAGGCCGCTTGGGAAGTGGCGCTTGCTCACGAAAACGCCATGAAGAGCCAATATGAGATGGCAAAGAACGGAGCAAGGACTCAAGAGAAGAAAGCCGCACAAAGTCAGGTCAATGCAGCCAAGCACACCGTCGACGTGGTGCGATCTGTACTGAAAGAGACGGTGCAAGTGGCAGCCGTGGATGGCGAGGTGAGCGACATCTATCCGAAGGAAGGCGAACTTGTAGGCATGGGCTCGCCCATCATGAGCATCTCAATGATGCAAGACATGTGGGGAACGTTCAACGTGCGCGAGGACCAACTCAACGGATTGAAGGTTGGCGACACGTTCACGGCTTTCTCGCCAGCGTTCAACAAGGAACTGAAACTGAAGGTTTCTGAGATAAAAGACGAGGGTTCGTATGCCGTATGGAAAGCCACAAAGAGCAACGGCCAATACGACCTCAAGACTTTTGAGGTCAAGGCGCGCCCAATAAACCCATTCGACGGTCTTAGACCCGGTATGTCATTGATAGTGAAAAAGTGAGCTTTATAGAGAACATAAAACGCTTCTACCACATATTTGTCCGCGAGCTGGTCATTATGTGGAGGCAACCTATCTACGGTTTCTGCACTTTAGTGTTTCCTCTCTTGGTGGTGGCGTTCTTTACCACTTTGATGAACGAAGGCGAACCCGTGGAGATGCCCGTGGGAGTTGTCGACCAAGACAACACCCATGTCAGCCGTGCCATGATTAGAAGGCTCGACGGCTTCCAAACGACTCATGTCGTGGGGCATTATGCCAACATGAACGATGCAAGAAGCGCCATACAGAGAAACAAGATATACGCCTTCTTGCTCATTCCCAAGGGCACGACAGACAAGTTGCTCAACTCAGAGCAACCCAAGATTTCGTTCTATTATAGCAACGTCACGCTTGTGGCTGGTTCATTGCTCTACCGCGATCTGAAGACCGTGTCGGCGTTAGGCTCTGCGGCAGTTGGCTCGACCAAATTGTCGGCATTGGGAAAGACAAGCAAGGAAATCAGGACTTTCCTGCAACCTATCAGCGTCGACCTCCACATGGTTGGCAACCCATGGGCAAGCTACAACATATACTTGAGCACGGCAATGGTGCCCGGTGTATTGATGGTATTCGTCTTTCTGCTTGTGCCCTATTCCATCGGCACAGAGCTGAAATTTCATCGTTCGAAGCAATGGATGAGAATGGCAGACAACAACATACATGTCGCCATACTCGGTAAGATTCTCCCGCAGACGCTGCTCTTCACTCTTGTGATGTGGTGTTTCGAGTTCTACATCTTCTATGGGCTCGGCTTTCCGCACCCTGGTGGTGTAGTGCCAATCATGCTGTTGGGTTTTCTGTCTATATTGGCTTGCCAATGTTTTGGCATCTTCGTCTTCGGCCTCATGCCTTCCCTGCGTTTGTCCATGTCGATATGTTCACTATGGTCAGTTATCAGCTTCTCTGCAAGTGGCGCCACTTTCCCAGTGTTCGCCATGGATTCCATGATACAGTCGCTGGCGCAACTGTTCCCATTGCGCCACTACTACATGATATATCAGATGTGCATATTCAACGGCTATCCTTTGAGCTACGCATGGTTCAATTTCATGGCATTGGCCATCTTCATATGCCTTCCGATATTCACGATCAAAAACATCAAGAAAGCGATGCTCGTTTACGTTTATATACCATAATAAATGAATAGAGACAGCCTGTTTTTCAGAATCAAGCAAGGTATCCAAGACTCCTGCTATATCATGGTGGAGGAGATACGCAACGAGTTCCGCGATGAGGGCTTGCTCATCTTCTGCGTACTTGTTCCGTTGCTCTATCCCCTACTCTATTCGTGGATATACAACAATGAAGTGGTACGCGATGTGCCTGTGGCTGTGATAGACCTTAGCCACAGCAACGCCTCGCGCCAATTCATTCGCATGGTAGACGGCAGCCCCGACACAAAAGTGGCTTACTATTGCATGTCGCTCGACGAGGCCAGGGAGCTTACGGGCAAACAACAAGTTCACGGCACCATCTTGTTCCCAAGAGATTTCGAGACAAAGCTAAGGCGCGGTGAGCAAGCCACCGTCAGCGTGTATTGCGACATGAGCCTGATGCTCACCTACAAGGCGATATACCAAACCACCCAGGCGGTTGCCTCGAAAATCAACTCGGGTATACAAATCAGCAAGAGCATGGGATTCACCAAGCGAGACGACGAAATCTCCACAAAGCCTCTCGACTTTGACGAAGTGCCCATATTCAACAATACCGCTGGCTATGGCAACGCCATCCTGCCAGCCGTATTGATACTTATCTTGCAGCAAACTCTGCTTCTTGGCATCGGACTCTCTGCAGGCACGGCACGCGAAAAGAACAAATACCAGAACCTCGTGCCAATAGAGAAGCACTACAACGGCATATTCCGCATAGTGTTGGGAAAGAGCGGTGCCTATTTCGCACTCTACATGGTCTTGGCAGCCTACATGACCCTTTGCGTGCCAAGGATGTTCCATTTTGTATCGCTTGTCACGGCGCAAACGCTCATTGGCTTGATGGTGCCATATCTGCTGGCAGTGATATTCTTTGGATTGACCGTGTCGTGCCTTGTAAGGTATCGTGAGAACGTGATGCTGCTCGTCGTGTTTACGTCGGTGCCATTGCTTTTCCTTACCGGTGTGAGTTGGCCACAATCAAACATTCCTTGGTTCTGGGAGGCATTCTCGTGGTTGTTCCCTTCCACATTTGGCGTGCGTGGCTTCCTGCGCATCTCATCGATGGGAGCCACATTGCCCGACATAAGGGTGGAATACCAAGCCCTTTGGATACAGACCCTCATCTATTTCTTCACGGCTTGCCTCGTCTACCGTTACCAGATTATCCTCTCGCACAAACGCGCAAGAGCAAGGCTTAAGCAGATAGAAGAAAGCAAGAAGGCAGCCAGCAAAACTGAATAAAAAAAATAACGCAGCCCATCAGGACTGCGTTATTTTTTTTATTATATTGCCATTGCCCGTGCCAAAGCTCCGCCTACCCAAACGAAGATAAGGCCAAGAGCAAAACTGCCAACAAGGTAGAAGAAGAGACAGAGATAGTCTTGATTATTTGCCAAAGTCAGGTTCTCGTTCATGAATGTGGAGAAGGTTGTTAACCCTCCACAAAAGCCTGTAGTCAAAAGAAGTCGCGACTGTGGCGAAAGCCATGACAACGTTGATGGCAAGCTTGAGACAAAACCTATCAGCATGCAGCCAAGCAGGTTGACTATAAATGTTGCCAAAGGAAACGAGGAGGCGCAAAACGCACCTACAAGTTTCGATACAAGGAAACGACTTCCTCCACCAAAGAAGCTGCCGATGCCAACAATAAAAAAGTCTCTTAATATGTTCATAACCAATTTCATTATTCAAACGGTGCCCGGAAATCGCAGCCTTCTTTCCAGCGTGAGCAGCCATAAGCCGCATTTCCTTTCATGATACGCCCCTGCTTGCACTTCGGACATACGTCACCCTCGTTTACTTTTATTGTTTTTGTCTTTCGCGCCTTCTTCACTGTTGGCTTTGCAGTCTGCTTAGCATTTGGCTTCTCGGCAGACTTCGCCTTCTCTTTCGGCTTGCTGTCTTCGCCATAGGCAATCTGTTGACCAGAATTATCACGCATCACGTCGTTTACTATTCTGGCGACCTGCTCTTTCAGTTCGTTGATAAACGTAGCGGCATCATACTCATTCCGCTCTATCTCCCGAAGCTTCTTCTCCCAGATGCCAGTCAACTCCACACTCGTAAGCAACTTCTCGTGAATAGTGTCTATGAGCTGAATGCCCGTGGGTGTTGCAACGAGGTTTTTCTTGTCACGGCGGATATAATGTCGCTTGAAAAGTGTCTCTATAATGCCAGCACGCGACGACGGACGACCAATGCCGTTTTCTTTCATGGCGGCTGAGAGCTCCTCGTCGTCAACAAGCTTACCTGCAGTCTGCATCGCTCTGAGGAGTGAGGCCTCGGTGTAGTGCTTTGGCGGCACCGTCATCTTCTCGGTGAGGGTTGGCTTGTGCGGTCCCGACTCTCCCTTGACAAAAGATGGAAGTATCTTGTCTGCCGTATCGTTCTTTGCTGAAGAATCGCTCAAGTCGTCTTTAGAGTAAACGGCCCGCCACCCTTGCGACAATATCTCCTTGCCCGATGCCTTAAACTCCACCTTGTCTACCTTTCCCACTACTGAAGTGGTAGAGAACTTACAATCAGGATAGAACGCGGCAATGAACCTACGGGCTATCAAGTCGTAAACCTTTTTCTCCACGTCGGTCAAACCTGATGGCACTTGCCCCGTTGGGATGATGGCATGGTGGTCGGTCACCTTCGACGTGTCGAAGACGCGCTTCGGCTTTGGCAAGGTCTTGCTTATAGACGCAAGGTTCTTTATCATGTCAAGATATGGCTTCTTGCCAGCCTCGGCATATTGGCTCACGCCATTCAGTATGCCTGGACATTTGGGGTAAATGTCGTCGGAGAGATACTGAGTGTCTACACGCGGATAAGTGGTGAGCTTTTTCTCATAGAGTCCTTGTATGAGGTTGAGCGACATCTCAGCTGAGAAGCCATACTTGCGGTTGAGGTCTACCTGCAGAGAAGTCAGGTCGTAGAGTTGCCTTGGCGGCTCCTTGCCTTGCTTTTTCTGCACAGAGACTATCTCGAAAGGCTTGCCCTCAATTAATGAGAACGCGCTTTGGCCTTCCTCTTTGGTCGTGAACTTGCCCGACGTGGCGGTGAACAGCGTGTCGCGATAAACGGTGGAAAGCACCCAGTAAGGCTCTGGCTTGAAATTGTCTATCTCCTTCTGCCTGTTCACTATCAGCGCGAGCGTTGGCGTCTGCACCCTGCCAATGGAAAGCACCTGGCCAGATTGCTGCCTGTACATCAATGTATAGAGACGCGTGCAGTTCATGCCCAAGAGCCAGTCGCCGATAGCACGGCTAAGCCCCGCGAGGTAAAGCCGGTCATAGTGCTTCTGCTCCTTCAAGTTGGCGAAGGCTTCGCGTATCGCCTCATCAGTCTGCGACGATAGCCACAGACGCTTCACGGGGCACTTCACGTGAGCCATCTGCATCACCCAACGCTGAATGAGTTCACCCTCCTGTCCGGCATCACCGCAATTCACTATCTCGTCGGCATTGGCGTAGAGTTTAGCAATGGTCTGAAACTGCTTCTCTATGCCACGGTCGGGAATAAGCTTAAGGCCAAACCGTTGCGGTATCATCGGCAATGCCGCCAAGGTCCAATAGCGCCAGTTGCCCTCATAGTCGTTGGGCTCTTTCAGCTCACAAAGGTGACCGAAAGTCCACGTCACCTGGTAGCCGTTGCCCTCCATGTATCCGTCACGCGAGGCGTTGGCGCCAAGAATGCGCGCGATGTCACGAGCAACGCTCGGTTTCTCTGCTATACAAACTATCATGAGTCTTCTCTTTGGTGCAAAGTTACAAAAAAATCAAGGGAGAGCTAACGTTTAGCCCTCCCTTTAAGAGATGTATTTTGCAAATAGCGTCTGAGCTGTTGCGCTTCATCGGCATCTATTTGCGAGTTTGCCGAGTGTTTCGCAGCTTTTGGCTTCGATGTTTATTTCTGCACTGTCTTCTTGCCATTGACAATCACTATACCCTTGTAATCCTTGCCTACACGTTGACCGGCGAGGTTGTAGATGGCATCGCTTGTAGCCTTCTTGCTGACAGGCACATTGCTGATGCCCGTGGACGAATCGCTGAGCATGTAGAGCATAGGCATCGTGGTAGATTCGCTAAGTTCCTTAACGGCTCCGAACTTGTCTGGTTTCCTTGAAACATATCCCAAGACGATAAAGCGTCCGTCCATGGCTATCTTGAACGTGCCGTCTGACTGTGGCTCTATCGTGAAAGAAGATTTGCTGCTGGCGCTGGCCGTGATTTGGGTTGTCGTGCTACTAAGGCT
The DNA here is from genome assembly GCA_963593695.1 of Escherichia coli. GTDB lineage: Bacteria > Bacteroidota > Bacteroidia > Bacteroidales > Bacteroidaceae > Prevotella. The sequence goes on from CAVBBO010000035.1 coordinate 41,862, forward strand.
CAGGTAGCGGTTCTGGCTGTCCTTGATGGTATAGCCCTTGTCAGTCTTCTCTATCGTGTATGTGCCAGTGTAGGCAGGATCCACCTTCAGTTCATCAACATAGCCCTCAACGCTTTCTGTCGACATGACACCATTACCCGCAGAGCCTGTCTTTTCCATATACTTTGCGTAGTATGTCTTGTTTTCGCTCTGTGCCACGATGAGATACTTCTTTCCAGACTCAATGGTGGTCACCTTCTTGTAGGTGGCTACCGACTCCTTGGCAGCCACGTTGATGGTGCAAGTGGCTGTGCCAGCGTTAAACTGATCATTGGCAGCAGCCTTGGCTGTGATTGTGGCAGAGCCTGCAGCCTTGCCCGTCACGCTGATTTTTCCGTCGGCATCTACTGTAGCCACCTCCTCGTTGTCGGAGGTGAACGTCACGGTGGCAGTGGTCTGCTTGGTGAACGTTGGGGCGTTGAACACGTCGCCAATGGTGTAGTCTACCGTCTTGGCTGAAAATTGCAGCGCCGGCGACTTCTTCGAGCCATCTGCCACCTTATAGATTTTGATCTGCTTGATGGTTGAGTATTTTTCCAGCACTTTCAGGATGAATGTCGTGCCAGCCACCTGATAGTTCTCGTCGATGTTGTAAGTGTTTGAGACGTTGGTATCATAGCCCTTCGTCTGCGTGCTTACTGGCACATTGCCCACGAAAATGTTTTGAGCCATGTTCGTGTAGTTTTTCCAACCTCCAACAACTTCAATCTTGGAGACGGCAAAGTCGAAAGCTGGCAACGTGAGGGTAACATCATTTTTGCCAATTATCAAGCAGTTGTATTGTTTGGCGTCATACCTATAGTTTCCCTTGTCGCCAACCTGGATGTTGATGGTGTAGCCATTGTAGGTGTAAGAGGCTCCGCCAGTCGTTCCCTTGGTCGGGATGTTCCATGCGTTGGTAGAGAAGTCGAGCGTGACTTGCTGTGCAGCCATTTTGCCGAAAATCAGCATCAGCACCGCCAGGAATGCAAAGCGTAGAGTTTTGTTCATAATAAAAAGTTTTGGTGATTAATTCTAAATGTTGGACACCGGTTAGTATCGGTGTAATCAATTCTTGCAAAATTAGCGCATCTTTTCTTGATTCGCAGTAAACCGAGTGAATATTTAATAATGCTTAACTATTGCCGTTTGTTGATTTTCGTCCCTACGCATTTAGTATACACTGAATTAACCAACTATTCATCAAACACTCGATGCAACATACACGCCCCTCATCACAAACCTCTTGAGCAGGAAGGTAAGAAAATAGGGGAATGTATAGAATTGGCCGTTGAAGCCTATATTGCGATTGCACAGTTTTATACCGTAACGTATGTCTGGATATTTGCCGTCGTGTGCCGTAAGCTTGCAAAGTGACTTGGTGGCATTGTCGGCAGCCTTCACCTCGACAGGTATAAGGGAATTGGTGTCGCGTATAAAGAAATCAATCTCCAGCGTAGACTTCTCATTGCGGTAGAAATACAGACTATAGCCTTGCTTCACAAGCATGTCACCCACCACATTCTCATACAATGCTCCCTTGTAAGTGCCATAGTTCTTATTCACCCTCATATCCTCTTGCGACTCTTCATCGAGCGAGGCCACCAGCAATCCCGTATCCTTAAAATACAACTTATAAGCCTTCGGATCATAGTTGCCCTTAAGCGGCAACGACACTTGCGCCAGACTGTAGCACACATTCACTATTCCTGCATCACGCAGCCATTCCACCGTGCCTACATACTCTCGGTTGCGTGCCCCATGTGCAATCTTGCTGATCTGGAATTTCTTGTTATCCTGCCCCAGAAACACGGATATATGATTATACACATTCTTTATTCTGCCCTTGTCAAGCCCTTGTGCATACTTAGTGATATCCTCCTCATAGTCAAGAAGCAACTGCCGCTGCATCTGTAGCGTGCCACTGAAGTTGCCTTGCTCTATGAAGCGGTTCACCACAGCCGGCATGCCGCCTATGGTCATATATTCACGAAACAACCGCCCCATGATATCCATCTCAAGGTTTGAGAGCGGCGTTACGGCTACCATCTTGCTGTAAACACTTTGCACAAAATCATCGCCATAGCCCTTTGCCCACAGAAACTCTTCAAAGTCCATGGAGTGCATGGTGTAATCCTCCTTATACCCCACACTGTTCGACTCTATCTCCCTGTAGTTTATGCCCATTAGCGAGCCAGAACATATGACGTCAAACCGACCGTCCATCTTGAATGCCTTCAAGCTTGTGGCACAGGCAGGACAGTCTTGCATCTCGTCAAAAAAGATGAGGGTATTGCCAGGCTCCAGCTTTAGCGACGGGTCTATGAGCGTAAGGTTTCTCACAATGTCGTCTACCGCATAGCCGTCCTCAAATATTGCCTTGTACTTTTGTTGCAGCACAAAATTTATGGCCACCACATTTCGGTAGTTGTCTGTTCCAAACTGCATTATTGAGGCTGTCTTGCCGACCTGCCTTGCGCCCTTCACCACAAGCGGCATGCGGTTCTTGTCGTTTTTCCATCTCAGCAAATAGTTGTCTACCTTCCTTCGCAATAGCTTCATAATGAGCAGCGTTTAAGTTTATCTTGCTACAAAGATACTTCTTTCTCACAAAATTCCATGCTTTATAGAGCCAAAAATCACAAAATTCCAGGTGTAAAACCAAGGTTCATCACAAAATTCCAGGCTTTTTAGGATCAGAAATCACAAAAATCCAAATCCATGGGGGTGTTTGCATCTTATGGCGACACCCATATCGCGAATGACTTGATAAAAGAATATAGGAATAAACATTGTGCATTTGCAACCCACAAACTGCACAAAACGAGAAAAATGAGAAATAAAGCGCGAGAAAGCCACAAAGAACCGATGGTTTTTCGTAACTTTGTTGGTCGAAAGAAAACATATGATATTACCACAAAGATATTATGAAGGTCGGTCTTTTCATACCATGCTACGTTGACGCGCTCTTCCCTTCGGCAGGCGTTGCCACATACAAACTACTGAGACATTTCGGTGTCGACGTCGACTATCCCGAGAAGCAAACCTGCTGCGGCCAGCCCATGGGCAACGCGGGGTTTGAGAAGATGGTGAAGCCTCTCGCCGACAAGATGGAGGCATTGTTCAAGGATTTTGATTACGTCGTGGCTCCATCGGCATCGTGCGCCGCCTATGTGCGCCTCTACTATCCCCAGTTGCCCAAATGCGGCAACGACCACTTCACGGTGCCAAAGAAGACAATGGACATAGTGGAATTTCTCCACGACGTGCTGAAAATAAAGGAACTTCCGGGAGAGTTCCATCATGCCGTCAGCGTGCACAACAGCTGCCACGGCGTGAGGGAGCTCGACCTGTCGTCTCCGTCAGAAAGAAACATCCCGTCATACAACAAGATAATAGACCTTCTCAAGCTAAAGTCGGGCATAACTGTTTATGAACCCGACCGCAAGGACGAGTGTTGTGGCTTCGGTGGCATGTTCGCCGTGGAGGAGCCCGATGTCTCCACCAGGATGGGCGAAGACAAGATAGCGCGCCACATGGCAACGGGGGCGGAATACGTCACAGGACCCGACTCGTCGTGCCTGATGCACATGCAAGGCATAGCGAAGAAAGAGCACAAGAACATCAAGTTTATTCACGTAGCGGAGATATTAGCAGCAGGATTATGAGCACAGAGCATTCAAGAAGAGCTAAAGACATTCTTAAGAACCATGACAAGGTGACGCGCCACGACACAACCTTCTGGAGCGTGCGCCAGGGCCACGACCGCATGATGCACGGCCTGCCCGAATGGGAATCGCTGCGCGACCACGCCTCGCAGATAAAGAAGCACACGATAACGCACCTTGCCGACTATCTTGAGCAGTTCTCCTCACAACTGGAGAGCAGAGGCGTGATAGTGCACTGGGCAAAGGATGCCGAAGAGCTCAACGAGACTGTCTACGGCATACTAAAAAGCCACGACGTGAAAAAGATGGTGAAGTCGAAGTCGATGCTCACCGAGGAATGCGGACTCAACCCTTACCTCATAAGCCGTGGCATCGACGTGGTGGAGACCGACCTTGGCGAGAGGATATTGCAGCTCATGAAGCGCGAGCCCGCCCACATCGTGATGCCCGCCATCCACATCACCAAGGAAGAGGTGGCACAGTGTTTCGAGGAAAAAGGCATAAGTCCGGAAAAGGGCAACAGCGACCCCACGTATCTCACCTACTGCGCCCGCAAGAGCCTCCGCCACGAGTTTGAGGAAGCGCAAGCAGGACTCACCGGCTGCAACTTCGGCGTGGCAAAGACAGGCGACATCGTGGTATGCACCAACGAGGGCAACGCCGACATGTCTACGTCGATGCCGAAGCTGCACATCGTCACCATGGGCATAGAGAAGCTCGTGCCCGACTACGACTCGCTCGCCGTTTTCCAGCGTCTGCTTTGCCGTTGCGGCACGGGGCAGCCCACCACCACCTTCACCTCCCATTTCCGCCAGGCAAGGCCAGGAGCCGAGATGCACGTGGTGCTTCTCGACGGATGGCGAAGCGACGCCGTAGCCGACACAGAGCATTGGCAGACGCTGAAATGCATCCGTTGCGGAGCCTGCATGAACACGTGCCCCGTGTATCGCCGCTCCACGGGCGCGAGCTACACGTTCTTCATACCCGGCCCCATCGGCATCAACCTCGGCATGCTGAAAGACCCACGCCGATATTCCGACAACGTGTCGGCTTGCTCGCTCTGCATGAGTTGCGACAACGTGTGCCCCGCCGAAGTAGCCCCCGGCTCGCAGGTTTATGTGTGGCGGCAGAGTCTTGACAGCATTGGCAAGGCCAACAAGATGAAGAAAATGATGTCGGAAGGCATGAGCGTCCTTTTCAATCATCCATCGCTCTACAGCACGGCTGTTGGCTTCGCGCCACTTGCCAACTACGTGCCCGACTCTATGACCCATTTCTCCAACCTCAACCCGTGGGGCATAGGCCACAGCATGCCAGAGTTCGCACCAAAGAGTTTCCACCAATTGTGGAAACATATCAAGAAATAACCCCCTACCCTTTCATTACAGGAAGGTCAAAAAAAGAGAAGAACCCCGAGAGTTTACGAATCAAACTCCCGGGGTTCATCATATATTAGAGAAGCGTGAAATGCCGACCAATCCATTCTTATTCGCTCACCACCAGCGTCTTGCCTTCAAGCCGCACCTTGGCCTTGCCCATCTGGTTGAGCATGGCTACCACAGTCTGAACCTCCGCACCTCGCTCACACACAAAATGGGTTATGGCGGTCATGGCATCGCGGTTTTCGAAACGCGCCTCAAGATTGTAGTTGTGAGCTATGTCGGCAACTATCTCAGACAGCGGCACGCGGTCGTAGTAGAGATAGCCGTCGCGCCAGTTGGTGTAGGGCAGCAGATCCACCTTTCGCGAGGTCACACCGTCGCGTCCGCACTCCACTTGGTCGCCTGGGGCCATGCGGTGGCTATAGCTGGGCGATGTCACCCCCACGCAACCCGACACGAGCGTCACGGTGACGCCGTGGGTGCCGTGGGTGTTCACGTTGAACTCTGTGCCATATACCGTGGTGCTCACGTCGCCAGCCTGTACCACAAACGGATGCTCGGCATCGTGCTTCACCTTGAAATATGCCTCGCCATCGATGATGACCACACGCTTGCCGTTGATATAATGAGGCGAGAACGACAGTTCGCTACCCGCGTGCACGTAAGCTATCGAACCGTCGGGCAGGGTGATGTCGGCACTGCAACCGTAGGGCACGGAAAGCAGTCGTGGCTTGGCATCCGCCTGCTTGAGCATGTAAGCCTCGCGCGGAATGGCAAGATGGGTGCTTGTAGAGGCGAAGGCTTGTGTGGTGTCAGAGCCACTGCTGATGGTGGCGTGGCGGGCATGGCGTGCCGCCGTGGTCATGGCAAGACGCTTTGGCAAGAGCGTTTCCTCGCTGTTGACGGCTTGGTAACGCAGAATGAAAACCGCAAGAAGCGAAGCGGCAACGGCAAGCAACGAGCCGATGACGGCAATGCGCCTGCCGCGCACGGTGCGACTGTTGGCGCTCGGAGCGTCGTCGGCACGGTCTTCAGCATGACGGGCCTTAAACGTGGCGAGCCTTTGCTCCACGTCTATGGGACGGCACTGCTTGAGCAGGACGGTCTTCAGGTCGGCCTGGTCCTGCCATGTGGCATCGTCATTATATATATGTGTGTCTTGCATTTTTCTGGTTTCTTTTTCATTATACGCACGACATCCTCAAAAGGGTACGGCGTTATGATTTTTTAGATTTTCGTTTTCTCCTTTCTCTCCCTTATTATGCGCAACGCCTTCATAACGTGTTTCTTTACCGTGTTGGTGCTGATCTGCATCTTCTCTGCCACGTCCTTGTATTTCAAGCCGTCAACATAGCACGCCACAAGTATGCTGTGGGTAGGCTCGCCCATGCTGTCGAGCACCTCTTCCACTATTCGCTCGCGCTCCTCTTGCTGGTCAAACTCCTTTGTCTCTATATATCTCGCGCTGTGCGCCGCCACATAGTCGGCATACATCACCTTCTGTTTATCATGGCGAAGCTTGTCTATACACCGGTTGCGCACCTGCGTATAGAGCAAAGCGCGCACGGTGGTCTGCCGGACCTCAGAGAGGCTGCCCCACAATTGCTCAAAGACCCCCGACACGATATCGTGGCAGTCGTCTTCGTCGGGCACATACCTGAGCGCAAAATAATATAGCGGCTCATAATATTCCCGAAACAGAGAGTCGAAGTCTATGGTGGCAGTTTTTTGTGTCATCTTTCTTATAAAAGCATAGGCAAAGGTAACATTTTTTATCCAATTCCACAATTTTTCTTTCAAAAGCGTACCCTTAATTTTAATTCATACGTATAATATCAAAACAAAGTTAACATATAAGAGAGAGTATTATAGAAAGAATGCGTATGAAACACAAATGCAAGAAATGGTTGTTGGCCATAGTTTTGCTCATCTGTTCGTTGCCAATGTTGGCGCAAAACGGTGTGCGACTGTCCATGACCTTCCGCAACGAGCCTCTTCCCTCTGTATTTCTGAGGCTTGAAAAGAATTCGAGTTACAAATTCCTGTTCACCTACGACGACGTGAACGAGTATCGTGTCAACGGCGCGGTGAAAGACGCCACTTTGCTGCAGATAGTGGACTATGTCCTCAAGGGCAAGCCCTTCCGCTATACCGTCAACGGCAAGTTTATCAACATTGTCAAGAGCAAGAAGACTGCCGACAAGCCCGGCAACAACAAAATGTACACGGCAGGCGGATATGTCTACGACGAGAAGACCAAAGAACCCATCATTGGGGCACAGGTCAGGGTTGTGGGCACCCAAATCGTGACCGTGACCGACATCAACGGCGCTTTCTCCTTCGACTACTATCTCCAGGGCGAGCAGCGCCTGCAAGTGAGCTATGTAGGCATGCAGACATGCGTGGTGCCTCTGAAAGGCCAAATGAAGATAGCCATGAAGGAGGATTCGAAGACCTTGCAAGACGTGGTTGTGACAGGTATCTTCCGTAAGGCAAAGGAGAGCTACACCGGAAGCGTAAGCACGGTGAGCAAAGAGCAGCTGCAGACATTCCGCGGACAGAACCTCCTGCAAACGCTGAAAAACGCAGATGCCAGCATCAACTTCTCAATCGACAACATAAACGGCTCCAACCCAAACAACCTGCCCAACATCAACATCCGCGGCAACTCGTCGCTGCCAATGAGCGTGGAGGCGTTCAACTCTGGAGAGAAGAGCAACCCCAACACGCCGCTGGTCATAATGGATGGCTTTGAGATCTCCCTGCAAAAGCTCATGGACTACAACGACGAGGAGATAGAGAGCATCAACATCTTGAAGGATGCCGCCGCTACAGCCATCTACGGCAGTAAGGGCGCAAACGGTGTCATCGTGATTGTGTCGAAGCAGCCGGAGCCTGGCAAGCTGAAGGTAAACGCCGAAGTGGGCTTGCAACTGGAGCTCCCCGACATCTCAAGCTACAACCTGATGAATGCCGCCGAGAAACTGGAACTTGAGCGCCGTGCGGGGCTCTACGACTACAAATACTCCATGTCGAGCAACAGCAGCAACTTTGACCTGCGCTACAAGGAAGCGTACAACAAGCGTCTGCGTGCCGTGCTCTCGGGGCAAAACACCAACTGGCTCACGAAGCCCCTACGCAACGGCGTGGGTTCACGCTACAACCTAAGGGTTGAGGGCGGTAGCAAGGAGTTTCGCTGGGCTACCGACCTGCAATACAAAGACACTGAGGGTGCCATGAAAGGAAGCTACAGAAAAAACTTCAACGGCGCGATAACCTTGATGTACAAATACAAGGACCTGACCTTCAGAAACTATACCTCCATAGGTGTAAACAATGCGAAGGAAAGTCCTTACGGAACCTTCAGCGACTATGTGGAGCTGCAGCCCTACGACACGCCCTACGACAGCGACGGCAACCTGCGCAAGCTTCTGGACCCATTCACCAGCTTCAACGAAAGCCCGGAGAACCCACTCTACAACGCCACATTAGGCTCGTTTGACAAGTCCAACTATACGGAAATAACCAACAACTTCTCAGTGGAGTGGAACATCCTGCCCGAGCTGACATTCCGCGGACAGATCGGCATAACCAAGAACGACACGGAGACCAACTATTTCCGCTCTCCTGAGGACAGCTACTATACCAACTCCAGCACTGGTTCGGAATACCAGACTGGCGAGGGATTCCTGCGCCGCGGCCTCTACCGCTACGGCAACGGCAAAACGTTCTCGTACAACGCCAACGCCACGCTGTCGTACAACAAGATCTTTGCCGAAGTGCACTCCCTGTATGCGGGTCTTAACTGGGCTGCCGAGCAGTCGAACTACGACAGCTTCAGCGCGACTTTCGAAGGCATTGCCAACGACGACCTTGCCAAGATTGCCAACGCACGAACCTATTCCAAGACAGAACTTCCTTCGGGCAGCAATTCCAAGATGCGCTACTTCGGTGTCACGGGCAACGTGAACTATACCTACAACAACAAATACTACATTGACCTGTCTTACCGTGTGGACGGCAACTCCTCATACGGCAGTTCAAAGAAATATGCCTCATTCTGGAGCACCGGCATCGGCTGGAACGTGCACAACGAGGCGTTCCTTAAAAACAACAAGGTGGTAAACATGCTGAGGCTCAAGGCTTCGTATGGTGAGACCGGTGCTGCGAGCGGTGCGTCGGAGACCGATGCCTACACATATTATAAATATGTCACCGACAACCGCTACATGAACTGGAACGGTGCCGTGCTCGGTGGATTCGGAAACTCGAACCTCAGCTGGCAAAACACCAAGGAAATGAACATCGGCACTGAGTTCGGGTTCTTCGACAACCGCATCAAAGGAAGTTTTGAGGTGTACACCAAGCGCACCAACAACCTTCTCTCCTCCATGAGCATGCCTCTGTCGATGGGCTTCAGCTCATACCGCGCCAACATCGGCGAGGTGGAGAACAAGGGTTGGGAAGGCGCCCTGCAGGTGTATGCCCTCAGAGACGAGGCGCGCCGCCTCAACGTGATGATTGGAGGCCAGCTCGTGTACAACCACAACGAGATAACCAAGCTCTCAGACGCCATAAAGCAGCAAAACGATACCTACATGCAGAAAGATGCCGACGACGATGATGCCTCGGGCATACAAAACCTCTTCTATGAGGGCAAGCCTCAAAACGCCATCTACGCCGTGAAGTCGCTGGGCATAGACCCAAGCACGGGTAAGGAGATCTATCTCGACAAGAACGGCAACATCACCGACCAATGGAAAGCGTCCAACAAGGTCTACTGCGGTAGCAGCGAGCCACTCTATCGCGGCAACCTCAACATGATGGTGCAATGGAGAGACTTCACCTTCAACGCCTCCTTTGGCTACTACTGGGGCGGAAAGACCTACAACTCAACCCTGCGCGACCGCGTGGAGGTGACGCTCAGCGACATAGCAGGCTACAACGTGGACAAGCGAGTGCTCGAACAGCGCTGGTACCAGGCTGGCGATGTGGTGTTCTTCAAGAAGCTCAGCAACGAGAGGTCGAAGGCCACGTCAAGGTATGTCATGGACAACAACGTGCTGGAGCTGCAAAGCGTCAGCCTGCAATACAAGCTGCACGGCAACTGGCTGACGAACCACCTCAAGCTGCAAAGCGCCATCTTCGCCATCAACATGAGCGACCTCTTCCATTGGGGCACTATCCGCATGGAGCGCGGCACGAGCTATCCCTACGCCAGGAACGTGCAGGGAAGCCTAAAGTTACTTTTTTAAATAAGACAGCATAATCATGAAGAAATATCTTTTCCACATAGCCATACCCGTCGTGGCCCTCAGCTTGCTCACCACAAGTTGCAGCGACTGGCTCGACGTGCGCGGCGAGAACATACAGAAAGAGCAGGACCAATACGACACCTACAAAGGTTTCCGCGACGCTCTCGTGGGTTGCTACATGACCATGGGCGACGAAAACATCTACGGCGAGAAGCTGACCATGACCGACATAGAGAACCTTGCCGACAACTGGTATTGCACCTCATCGTATGAGACTGGTAGTCCCTTGCAATATGAACTGACCAATCACCAATACGACAAGGACGAGGCGCGCGCTGCCATCAAGACCATGTATGGCAACCTCTTTACCACCATATCGTCTGCCAACGTGCTGCTCAAGGGTTTGACAGAGAAGGGCGGCAACATCCCCTCAACCACTACCCGCGACATGATAGAGGGCGAGGCACTCGCCATACGCGCTTTCTGCCAGCTCGACGTTCTCCGTCTCTTCGGCCAGCTGCCACAGGGAGGCACAAAGAAAGTGTCGCTGCCCTACAGCTACACGACGAGCATCGACGAGATGCCAAAATACTACGATTTTGACGCTTATGTCGCCAACCTCACTGCCGACATCGAGAAGGCTGAGACCCTGCTGAAGACCACCGACCCCGTGATGAGCTCCAAGTTCAGCGAGCTCAACTCGTCGAGCAGCTCCGCCGACGACTTCTTGAGATACAGGCAGTCGCGCCTCAACTATTGGGCTGTGAGAGCCTTGCACGCAAGGATGGACCTCTACATCGGCAAGACTCAGGAGGCACACGACATAGCAATGGAGATAATAAATGCCAAGACCACCGACGGTTCATCGGTCATGGCTCTAAGCGGCATGAACAACCTGCACAATGGCTACAACGGTCTGCCGGGAGAATGTCTCTTCTATCTGAGCAAATACGATGTGAACACGTATGCCAACAAGCTCCTCATAGGAGGAAACAACTCTCAGGCCGGCAGCTCAACATACGGGCTTAGCCAAGACATGCTGGCGGACCTTTTCGCATCAATACCAAATGCCACCGCATCGCACAACAGGTACATATACCTGTGGAACCGCAACTGCAAAAACGCTTTCGGCACAATAATGCCGGCACTGAAGAAATATTGGTACGACGAGGACGACGCGAGTACCTACGACTTGACGACAGAGTACCAGATAGTGCCCTTGATAAGGCTCTCGGAGATGTATCTCATAGCCATGGAGACCACGACCTCGCTGGAAGAGGCGCTAAGCCTCTACAAGACCTACATGACCGACCGCGAGTTTACGCTCTACACACCATTCACCTCACTCGACGAGGTGAAGACGGAGATGGTAAACGAATATCGCCGCGAGTTTATCGGCGAGGGACAGATGTTCTACGTCTACAAGCGTCTCAACAAGAACAAGATGAAATGGAACGACAGCAAGATTACCGAGGACGACTACATCCTGCCCTTGCCGTCATCAGAATATGACCCCGACCAAAAATAGTAAGAGCTATGAAAAAGACAATAATGATGATAAGCATGGCGTTGACGCTCATTGTCAATGTCTCGTGCGAGAAAGACCTGCAGGTTTTTGATGACCCGACGTGCCGGCTGAACTTCTATTACGACAACCTTGAGACCACCAAGAATTTCAGGAGCGAATATGCCCAAGGCAGCTTCTCCTTCATATATAAGGGCGACGTGACTCAAGACACCGTGTGGGTCGAGATCGAGTCGATGGGCAAGTTGTCGGAGCAAGACCGCCCCATAGAACTGGAGCAGATGGACACCACCGCCACGATGGCAGTGGCGGGCAAGCACTATGTGGCATTCAGCGACCCCTCGATGGCAAAATACTATGTAATGCCGGCAGGCAAGGCTCGCACTAAGGTTCCTATAGTGATTCTTCGCGATGCCTCACTGAAAAAGGAGACCGTGGTGCTGAAATACCGCATCAAGCCCAACGCCTATTTCGAGAGCGGATACGACGTGTTCCAGACACGATCGCTCGCCATCACCGACAGGCTTTCGGAGCCCTCTTATTGGAAAAAGTCCTTCGACTTTGGCTATTACAGCTATTCGCTCTACGAGCTGGTTGGAGAATGGGGGCCTGTGAAGCACCAGTTCATGATAGACGTGACGGGAAAGGCATGGGACGACGAATTCATTGAGAGCTTCATGACGGGCGAAAACGCTTACCTCAACTACATATATGGCAAGCTGCAGACCGAACTTGCAAAGACCAACGCCGAGCGTGAGGCACAGGGTCTGCCCGACTTGTGTGAGGAAGACGGCACGCCTGTGTCGTTCGAATAATTGAACTTATAAAAAGCAAAAGATGATGAAAAACAAGATAACGACACTTCTCATCCTTTTGTCGAGTTTCGCCCTTGGCGGATGCATCGACGACGACAGCACCTTGAGCGACAACTCCATAAAGGAAATAACCATAAGTGGCATCGAAAAGAGCTATACAGCGACAGCATACACCGGACAGCGTCTGACAATACAGCCAGACGTGGACTATGACAAGGATCTCGACTACCTCTGGTATGTCATCAACTCAAAGACAGGAACAACCACGGCCAGCGGCGACACCATCCAGCCCACAATCATTGGGCAGGAGAAGAACCTCGACTACGAGGTGAACCTCGCACCGGGCAACTACCAATTGCGACTGCAGGCAACAGACAAGTCGACCGGTATCAAGTCTTACAAATATGCCTCGCTCGAGGTCAGCACGGCGTTCTCGCACGGCTTCTACATCATGAAGCAGACAGCCGATGGAAACACCGACATCGACGTGCTCAACGAGGACGGAACGCTCTCGCAAGACCTTATCGCAAAGACTTCGGGCAGCGCCATGACCGGCAAGCCGCTCGACCTCTGCATACTCTACAACTCATGCTACATCGACGAGGAATCAAACGACATGGAGACAATGGACGGAGTTTCGGTGACAACGGATGCCAACAACTTCGCGATATACCGCAACACGGATCTCAAACAAATCTTCGACAGGTCGAACCTGCTGTATGAGACCATGGACGCCAACGAGAAGGTCTTCGGCTTCACCTACACCATGATGACGGGACACATAATTTTCACATCGTCCGGACCGAGAAACGCAACAGGCCCCGACTATAGCGGCAATGCCAACAGCGGAAAATACGGCAACCCGCTCAACGAGATAGAGGGCGCCACATTCTTCTGCCACGACATTCCATCCTATGGCGGAGTGTTCGGATGGGACAGCAAGACCCACAGCCTTTTCACAATGGACTACAACGGATACAGCGATCAATTGCTCTACAGAGACCTGAGCGGCAGCGACGAGACACAGAATCTCACCGACTACGACTGTATTGCAGCAGGCTACAACTTGATAAACAATCAAGGCACTGCGATATTTATCCTCAACAACCAAAAGACGGGTGAGAGATACCTGTACCAGACGAAGTCGGGGTTTGCCCAGATGTACCTGAAGAGCAGGACAAAGATTCCTTCCGACTTCCACCTGGCCAAAGCCAACACGTTCTCGGTGAATGGCATGAGCGCCAAATACATCTACTGCGTCGACAACAACAAGATCTACGCCACGGTGTTCTCCGGCGACGAGCTGGCTGAAGTGGAGGTGCCAACGGAAATTCCGGCAGGTGAGAAAATCACATACGTGGGCAACCAATACTACTACACCGACAATTTCAACTACCTTGTGGTGGGCACACAGAATGGCGACCATTACAAGCTCTACTTCTTCAAGCTCGTGGGCGGTGCGGCTGACGGCAAGGCAGTGCTCACCGCAGAAGGAACGGGCGACGTGAAAAGCGTGAAGTATATGCACAACGGTTTCAACTCCAACTATTGGATGTTTGGATACCCAATGTACAACCAAAACAATTAATAAAACAAACAAAACTCTAAAGCAATGAAGAAACTCATTTTCAGTCTTCTGGTCTCGCTCGTTAGCCTGAGCGGCATGGCGCAGACCAACTTCCGCCAAATCTCTTTCAACGAGGGCATTGAGGCAGCCAAGAAGGAGGGCAAGCTCGTGTTTGTCGACTTCCACACCTCATGGTGCGGTCCATGCAAGCGCATGGCAAAAGAGGTGTTCCCCACCAAGCAGGTGGGCGACTACATGAACTCGCACTTCGTTTGCCTCGCCATCGACGCCGAGAAAGGTGAAGGCAAGGAGCTGGCCAAGACTTACAACATCAAGGCATACCCCACGATGACTATCATCCGTACCGACAAGAGCGAGGCAGGAAACGTGGTGGGCTATCGCAGTCCTTCACAGCTTGTAAACGAGCTGGAACGCGCAACCAACCCCAACATGAGCCCCGAGGCCCTCAAGGCACGCTACGACAAGGGAGAGCGCACGCCTGAACTCATCAGCGCATACGCCGCACTCGTGGATGACGAAGGCTACAAAAGCAACGACCGTGAAAAATACAAGAAGGCCATGGAAGAGTCGCAAAACATTGTGGAGAGCTACTTCGCCAAACTCAGCACAAAGCAAAAACTCAGCCTCGACAACAAGTTCGTATATCAAAATTATGCGAAAGACGTGTTCGGCCCAGCAATGCAGTTTCTTATCCATAACATCGACAAGGTTGACGCAAGCTTCAAGGCTGAAGCCGACAGCATCGTAAAGGAAAACTACAAGAACACTGTGACGCAAGCCGTATGTTCAAACGGCTATTCCAACACAAAGCTCGACAGCCTCATCAATGACGTCAACTTCCTGAAGCTGAACAAGGACGGCAAGTTTGACCTGGCTTTCGAAATGGCCCGCACCTATGCCAAGGGCGACATCAACGCGTATATCGACTTTGCACACGAAAACTTCACCAAGTTGCCTTCCGACATTCGCACATATTATGCCGAGTCTTTTGCCGAGCTGTTCAAGGATTGCGACGAGGCCACGAAGAAACGTGCCGCGTGGATTGTGCGCGACGGCCTTTGCGTTTTGGCTCCCAACACCTTGTACTTCGCTTCAATGCAACTTCGCCAACTCGAAGGCGGAAACGGCTACAACGACCCTGTGAGACCATAACAAACACGAGCCACGAGGGGCATGACATGACCAAAAAACATGCCCTTCGGCTTTCCATTGGAAAGGCAATGCCTTTCCAATGAAATCGAATCGCCTTCTCAGTGGAAAGGCAATGGCTTTCCAATGAGAAGGCAATCGTGTATAATGAGGCATGGCAACGCAATGCTTTTCGCCTTTTTTTTGTGACGTTTATGTTTTGCGATTAGCAATAAAAAGATTACTTTTGCACGGTAAAATATAAACGATGAGCAAGAGGAATTCAAAAAACAAGCCCAAGTCTTTCAGCGAGGCGATTGGTATAAAAGACAGATTTGAAAGTGACACGGTCAACTTTTTCGTTGGCCTTGTCATGCTCGCAATAGCCGTATACCTAGTCATCGCCATGGTCAGCTACTTGACGACAGGCCAGGCAGACCAGAGCTTATTGGAATCGTTGCAGCCAGCCGACTTTTTCAATACCAACCACGAGTTCAGCAACACATGCCGCTCGCTTGGTGCCATTGTGGCTTATTTCCTCGTCACCGTCAATTTCGGCCTGCCCGCGTTTGCCATCCCCCTATTCTTCATTCTTGCGGCACTCAAGCTCATGCGGATATACTCCGTGAGCCTCTTGAAATGGTTTTTCTGTCTGGGAATTGCCATGATATGGCTGTCGGCGTTTCTCGCCAAGTTTATAGCGCCACTGATGGGTGACGAGGTATACAACCCCGGCGGCATGCACGGCTTGATGTGCGTGCAAAAGATTGAGGACGTGGTGGGGACGCCCGGATTCATTGCCGTCCTCATAGTCACCGCCATAGCTTTTCTGACCTACCTCAGCCACGAGACGATAGAGGTAGTCAGGAAGATTCTCAACCCCGTGAAATATTTCAACGACAAGGTGAAGATTACGGTGAACAACCACCCCGTGACGAAAGACGGAGAGTTGCAGACCGACATCATTGAGCCTGAGACGACCACGGCAGAGAACGATAAGGCGGCTAACTCTCAAGACAACAACGGCGAGACAAATCCCAACGTGGTTGACCTCACCGACATGAGCCAGTTTGAACCAAAGGGTAGACCTGCACCCGATGCCGACGAGCCACAAGCCACGGCAACGGCTGGACAAGGCGAAGAACCTGCCGAGATGACGGTGGAGAAATCGAAAGAGGAGGCAAAGGCATCTGGCGGCAGCACGGCTGCGCTGACCGATCTCGACACGCCAATCAACCCATGGGAGCCCTTCACAAAATACGAGTTCCCCACGCTCGACTTGCTTAAGAAATACGACAGCAAGCCTGTCATCGACATGGAGGAGATAAAGTCGAACAACGCCCGCATCGTGGAGGTGCTGAAGAGCTTTGGAGTGGAAATCAGCAAGATCAACGCCACGGTTGGCCCCACAGTGACACTCTATGAGATTACCCCGGCTGAGGGCGTGAGAATAAGCAAGATACGTGGTTTGGAAGCCGATATTGCCCTAAGTCTGTCGGCGCTCGGCATACGCATCATAGCACCTATACCAGGCAAAGGCACCATTGGCATAGAGGTGCCAAACAAGAAACCGCAGATCGTGTCGATGGAGAGCGCGCTCAACACCAAGAAGTTTCAGGAAACGAAGATGGCGTTGCCAATGGCATTGGGAAAGACCATCACCAACGAGGTGTTCATGGTAGACCTTGCCAAACTGCCCCACCTGCTCGTGGCTGGTGCCACAGGTCAGGGTAAGTCGGTAGGCTTGAACGCCATCATCACATCATTATTATATAAGAAGCATCCTAACGAGCTGAAGTTCGTGCTTGTGGACCCAAAGAAGGTGGAGTTCAGCATCTACAACAAGATAGCCCCACACTATATGGCAGCTCTGCCAGAGAATGAGGACGAGCCCATCATCACCGACGTGCAGAGAGTGGTACGCACGCTCAACTCACTCTGCAAGCTCATGGATCATCGCTACGACATGCTGAAACTTGCCAACGTGAAAAAGGTTGACGAATACAACGACAAGTTCATTCACCACAAGCTGAGGCTGACCGATGGTCACGAGTATATGCCTTACATCGTTGTAATAATCGATGAGTTCGGCGACCTTATTATGACCGCCGGCAAGGAAATTGAGGCACCTATAGCGCGCATAGCCCAGCTTGCCCGCGCCGTGGGCATTCACATGATAATAGCCACGCAAAGACCTACCACGAGAATCATCACCGGTAACATCAAGGCCAACTTCCCTGGTCGCATGGCTTTCCGCGTGGCTTCGCAAATCGACTCACGCACCATCCTCGACCGCACTGGTGCCGACCAGCTCGTGGGACGTGGCGATATGCTCTTCCTTGGTGGTGGCGAGCCCGTGCGCGTGCAGTGCGCGTTCATCGACACACCGGAGATAGAGTCGGTCAACGACTTCATTGCCGCAGAGCCCGGTCCCCTCGATGCCATGGAACTGCCTGAGCCAGACGATCCCAACGGAGCTGGATTTGGCGGTGCCATTGAGGGAGACGCAAAGAATCTCGACCCATACTTTGATGAGGCTGCCCACGCGATAGTGATATCACAACAAGGCTCTACGAGCATGATTCAACGCCGCTTCTCAATAGGCTACAACCGTGCGGGCCGACTGATGGACCAATTGGAGAAAGCCGGTATCGTGGGGGCAGCGCAAGGCTCAAAGCCTCGCGAGGTGCTCTTGCAAGACGAGGCGAGCCTCAACGTGCATCTGGCGAGAATCCATGGCGCGTGAAATGATTAATCATAGTTTAAACATATAGGATAACTTATTTAGGTTATGAAGAAAGTATTGTTTATCAGCATCCTGTTGACGCTTTGCATGGGCGCGTTTGCCCAAAAAAGCTCACAGGCAATGAAAGTATTGGACAAGGCCACCGCAATAGTTGGAAGAAAAGGAGGCGCGGAGGCCAATTTCTCAGTGTCGGGAAAGAAGACCGGCACGCAGTCGGGCACCATTGCCATCAAGGGCAACATGTTCATGGCTCGCACTGGCAAGGCCATGGTGTGGTTCAATGGCAAGACGCAATGGAGCTACCTCAAGATGACCAACGAGGTGAACATCTCAACGCCAAATGAGGCCAAGCGCATGAGTATGAACCCTTACACGTTCATGTCGATGTACAAGAGTGGCTACGACTTGTCTATGACCACTTCTGGCGGCAACTATGTTGTGCACATGACAGCCCAAAACAAGCAAAGAAGCGTGCAAGAGGCTTATATCACGATAAGCAAAGGTTCCTACAAGCCTTCAGCCGTAAAAATGAGACAAGGCAACGAGTGGACTACCATCTCAATAAGCAATTTCCAGGCTAAGGATCAACCAAACAGCAAGTTCTCTTTCAACCAGAAAGATTTTCCAAAGGCAGATGTCATTGACTTGAGATAACAAGTTGATTAGTTGACAAGTAGGCAGTTGACTTGAAACAATAAAAAAACCGAATGGCGGGGAACGTCTTCAATAGACGTTCCCCGCCATTCGGTTTTTCTGTTAATGTCCAGCGATTATTGTTTCAAGGGGTTCCACCCTTGCGCCGTGATGTCAAATTCCGTTCCATCACCACGGGAGATCAATCGGCAGCCGAGCTCCTCCTTGGTGATATATCCTATCTGCTTGATGCCTTGACTCTCAAGAGCATTGAGCTTGTCGTGGTCGCCAATGGGACAGGTGAAGAGCAACTCATAGTCCTCGCCGCCATTCATGGCACAAGTAGTGACGTTCATGTTGAACTCCTCTGCCGTGACAGCCGTTTGGTAGTCGATAGGAATATTCTTCTCATAGATGCGACAACCGCAATGGCTTTGTTGGCAAATATGAAGCAATTCCGACGACAAGCCATCTGAAATGTCCATCATTGAGGTTGGATGGATATTGTTCTCGTGCAACAGCTTGATGATGTCGCCGCGTGCCTCCGGCTTCAGTTGTCTTTGCAACAAATACTCGCGCCCGGCAAAATCGGGTTGGAAGTCGATTATCTTCATGCCATCTTGCTGGAGATGCTTCACGAGTTCTTCGTTGCCGTCTTTCTTTGCCTGCCTTATCTTCGCGTTGAGGTCGTCTATCTGCTTGTAGTATACCGCCTTCTCCCGCTCTAGGAGTTGCAGGCCCATATACGCAGCTCCCAAGTCGCCTGTGACACAGACAAGGTCTGTCTCGTTTGCTCCATTGCGATAAACAATGTCTTTCTTCGGTGCTTCGCCTATACAAGTGATGCTTATGGCAAGTCCTGTCAACGAGGAGCAAGTGTCACCGCCCACGATGTCAACGTTCCACTTGTCGCAAGCCTGTCGGAGTCCGGCATAGAAATCGTCGAGGTCCTCAACCTTGAAGCGCTTGCCAAGCGCGATGCTCACGAGCAGTTGGCGTGGTGTGCCGTTCATGGCAAACACGTCGCTAAGGTTGACCATGGCGCTCTTATAGCCAAGTTGGGCCATAATGTTGTAGGTAAGGTCAAAATGCACGCCTTCCATCAACATGTCAGTGGTGATTAGCACCTCCTTGTCGGGATAAGACAGAACCGTGCAATCATCGCCCACGCCTTTCAGCGTAGAGGCATTCTTGGGCTGCAAGTCTTTGGTGAGACGATTGATGAGACCGAACTCACCCAGTTCCTTTATCTCCATCTCTTAATCGCAACGTTTAATCATCTCAAGGAAAATCTCCGCCATGTGGGGCTGAGCTGCATTGGCAGCCTCTTGCACTTCCTCGTGGCTCACTTCCACAGGAACGTCAAAACCGCCAAGGTCGGTTATCACACTGATACCAAAGACCTTCATGCCACAATGACGAGCCACTATAACCTCTGGCACGGTGCTCATGCCAACCGCACTGCCTCCTAAGAGATGATACATACGATACTCGGCAGGTGTCTCGAATGTTGGTCCCTGCACGCCTACGTAGACACCATGAACCAAGTGGATGCCCTTTTCCTTGCCAATCTCATCGGCAAGGTCACGGAGTCGCTTGTCGTAAGCTTCGTGCATGTCAGGGAAACGAGGACCTGTGGGGAAGTTCTTGCCATGCAATGGATGCTCGGGGAAGAAGTTGATGTGGTCGTCAATGACCATCAGGTCGCCAATCTTGAAACTTGGGTTCATGCCTCCAGCGGCATTGCTGACAAAGAGCGTCTTGATTCCAAGTTCATACATGACCCTCTCGGGGAACGTCACTTCCTTCATGTCGTAGCCCTCATAGTAATGGAAGCGTCCATTCATCGCCATGATGTCCTTGCCGCCAAGCTTGCCAAAGATCAACTTACCCGCATGACCTTCCACTGTGGAAACAGGGAAGTTGGGAATGTCCTTATAAGAAAATTCTGTGGTGTCAGTTATCTCGGAAGCTAATTGTCCCAGTCCTGAGCCTAAGATTATTGCGGTCGTTGGCTGAGCGGGCATTCTTTCCCTTAGCCAGGATGCTGTTTCTTGAATTTTTTCGTACATAGCTTATTATCTTATTATTAAACAATTCTTCGTGTTGGTCCAACATGAACCTGACCTGTATTGGAAGCACATAGATTGCAGACTTGATGTTGACGTTTAGTTCTGTTTGCAGCAATCGGGTTGAGTCTTTTTCCGTAGTCACTATTATCTTGGGCGACTCCATTTGCGCGAAAGCGTCGTTTATGGCCTCTATATCTTTCGTGGTAAACACATGATGATCCCGGAAAGCCATCGTCTTCAAAGAGCGGCATTTAATCCTGATGTCGTTTGCCATCTCTTCTGGCGACGCTATGCCCGTGAGCATAAGCACATTGTGACCTTTAAGCTCTGGGAGTTCATTGTCTTTACCTTTGAACAACGGATACAATTCTCCATATTCCATAGTGGTGAAGAAAAGTTCCTGGTAAGGGTACAGACTCATTGCCTTGGTCAACACACGAATGTCCATGGGCTTCAAGTCGGCTGGGCATTTCGTCACTATCACGAAATCTGCCCTCCGCTTTCCCGACAACGGCTCACGCAATCGTCCGGCGGGGAGCAACTTGTCGTAGATGATGAGACGATGATAATCCACAAGCAAGATGTTTATGCCCGGTTTCACATAACGGTGCTGGAAAGCGTCGTCGAGAAGGATTACGCCAACGTCGCAGGTGCTTGGGTCTGTGGTCAGACGAGCTATTCCTTCCCTTCGATCGGCATCAACGGCTACATATATATCCTTGAATTTCGTTTTCATCTGGAAAGGCTCGTCTCCGATGCTCGCTGCGGTGGAGTCGTCGTCTGCCAATACGTATCCCTTTGTCTTACGCTTATATCCTCTCGACAGCACAGCCACCTTGGTCAGCTTGTCGAGTAGCCGCACGAGATATTCCACATGTGGAGTCTTTCCTGTGCCACCGACAGTGATGTTGCCAACCGAAATGACCGGTATGTCGTAGCTCTGTTGATGAAGCAGGCCGACGTTGAAAAGCCAATTGCGCAAACTCACCGCCAAGCCATAAAGCCAACTTAGCGGCGAGAGCCAATCGCGTGTCTTTATCAAGTCTCCCTCCATGCTTCTAATTGTTTATTATGACATAGGGCAAGCGTGCCTGGATTCTTCCCATACATTGCACTTGGTTCATCAATGCGAAAGGCATGTAATATTGTCCAAGCACTTGCTGCAACTTCTCATCAAGAAGTGTTCCTTTTGCCTTGTCACTGCCATCAATCAACTTTGACAGGAAGTTTTTCTGCGCGGGATAATCCACCGTGTGGTATTCCTTCAACTTTGCCAACTGCGCAGCCTTTGCCACGGCCTTGTCCATGCCGCCCAAGCCGTCAACGAGTTTCAACTTCAATGCGTCTTCGCCCAAGAACACATGTCCTTGTGCACGTTCCTCCACAGCGTCCATGGAGAGATGCCTTCCGTTGGCCACACGCGACTTGAAGAGCATATAGCCACGATCTACCGAGGCTTGAAGTTTGGCTCCCTGCTCTTGGTTGAGAGGAGAGAGCAAGAGACCGAAAGCACCCATTCCCATTGTGGCGTTGCGGTTGGTCTCCACGCCATCAAACTTCACCCCAAGCTTTTGTGCCAGCCCTGAGCCGTCTTGCAGCAATCCGAAGATACCGATTGAGCCGGTGATAGTTGTTGGCTCTGCAAAGATATAGTCAGCACCACAGCTTATGTAGTAGCCTCCAGAAGCGGCATAACCACCCATCGACACAACGACAGGCTTATGAGCTTTCTTCAACTGCTCTATCGCATGCCATATCTGCTCTGAGTCGTAGCTAGAACCGCCGGGGGAGTTCACACGTATTACCACGGCCTTGACATCATCGTCCTTTGCAAGGTCAGCCATGTCTCCACACACCTCGCTGCCTACAATACAATCGGCGTTTTGGAAAATATTAGTTGAAGGCTCCTGGTTAACAATAGTGCCACAGGCATAGTAAACCGCGATCTTACCACCATTGTCATTGCTTTGGTCAGCGCAAACCTCTGCTACGGTTGCCTGCGGAATGTCGTCGTCCTTGTCTATGCCGAGCTTTTCCTTTATCACGTCCTTTATCTCGTCATTATACTTGAGCCCGTCGAAGAACTTATACTTGACAAGCGTGGAGGCATCCTCAAAGGCCATTATCTCGTCGGCATAGTGATTGAGTTGCGCCTTGCTTATCTTCCTGCTTTCAGAAACAGCCGCAAGGATTGTGTTCCAAGAGCCATCGAGGTATCGTTGTGCCTGTTGCCTGCTTGGGTCGCTCATCTTATCCTCGGTGTAGACTTCGGTCGCGCTTTTATACTTACCGCATTTGAAAGCCGTCGTGTTTATGCCAACCTTTTTGTACAAGTCTTTCACGAACACGAGCTTCGAGCCCAATCCTTGCCAGTCGAGTCCTCCCTGCGGGTTAACGTATATCTTGTCGGCCAATGACGCTATATAATAGTCGTATGTGGAGAACTGCTCACCGAAAGCGATTATCCACTTTCCCGACTTCTTGAAGTCAACCAAGGCGTCGCGCAACTCTTGAGCCTGGGCCAAGTCCGACGACATGCCGTTTGCCTCGATATATATTCCTTTTATCTTGTCTGATGTCTTGGCTTTCTTTATTGCAGACAACATATCCGCAAGTCCCGGGCTACTTGTAGCGTCGCCTTGGAGCATGCTTAGAGGCGAAGCCTCGGTGGCTCGCTCCGCAAGCGTGCCTTGAAAGTTCAGCACAAGCACGCTGCCATTCTTTACTGTTGGCGTGCAAGCTGCCGTCAGCGCCATCCCAACGACACCAACGACGCTGATGACCGATGCCACAAAGAAGAAGAGGACAATGCCTACGAAAGTGGCCAAGATGTTTTTCAGAAAATTATTCATTTGCGTTCAGATTGAATTGTCATGTATAAGTTGATTGTGAGTTACCCAGATGGTCTTTATTCGTAGTCGTCGACCACGCTGTTCACAAAGTCCATCATCGGTTTAGCCGCCTTGCATATCTCCACGACCTTGCCGACCCAGTCTGGCTTCTCAAATATTGTATCTTCCACGCTGTGCCAAGCACAATAGTCTTTCATCTTCAAGTAATGAAGAAACTCGTAATCCTTAGGAAAGTCCTTTGGCGCTTTCTTCAAGCAGGCTATGCCAAATCCTTTCTCCGCCGCAGGAATCTCACCTTCCCATATAGACGCATTTGGATAGCCGAAATAGTGGATAAACTTCCCGTCTTCCACCCGCTTTCTCCATTCGTCTATGTTCCCCATTATCTCGTTGCGCATTGCCGTAAGAATATTGGTAGGCAACCAATAAGAGCCTACCGCCACGAGGCAATGACCTGGCTGCACGTGCAAATAATAGCCGCCACGCAGCGATTTCCTGCCATGGGCACATATATAAGCCCCGAAATGTCGTTTGTATGGCGACTTGTCGGACGAGAACCTCACATCGCGGTAGAAGCGATAACAACAGTCCTTGACCGTGAGGTGACTTATCTCAGGGTCGAATGTCGACAACTCATCCAAGAGCATCTGTACTCCGCCTTCAAACTCCTTCTTCGCGCTTTCATACTCAGCCTTATGCTCTTGAAACCAAGGGCGATTGTTGTTGGCGACTATGTCAGCGAGAAACTTTTGTATCAATTTGATGTTCATGGCTATTCAAGTTTACTTCCCCTCAACAGTTTTGGACAAATATCACCGAATGGGCATCTGTCGCACTTGGGCTTGGCACTTTGGCAAACATATCGCCCGTGCAGAAGCAACCAATGATGCGCCCTGGGTATGTCTTCTTTGGGTATGCTTTTCTCAAGAACCTCCTCCACTTTCAGCGGCGTGTTGGCAGTCGGCGGCACTAGCCCCAGGCGATGGGCCACCCTATAGACATGGGTATCAACCGCCATGACGGCCTTGCCAAACCACACGGCTTGCAGCACGTTGGCTGTCTTGCGCCCCACGCCTGGCAACTTCACGAGCTCCGCGGTGCTGTCGGGAATCTCGCCATTGAAATCACTCACTATCATCCTTGCCATTGCCACGAGATGCCGCGCCTTGGAGTTGGGATAGCTCACGCTGCTGATATACTCCAACAGGTCTTCCGGCTCTGCCTCGGACATAAGCTCTGCCGTAGGATATTGGCGGAAGAGGGCAGGCGTGATCTCATTCACGCGCTTGTCGGTGCATTGGGCGGAGAGAAGCGTGGCGCACAACAACTGAAATGCCGAGCCAAAGTCCAACTGAGTCGTGACCTCTGGCTGATGCTCCTTGAAATAGTTTATGATATACGCGTATCTCTCCTTTCTCGTCATGTCTTTGCCTTGACTTATGGGGTTGATTTGTCAATATGCAAAGATATACAAAAAAAACTTCACGACAAAGAAAACTATCTTTTTATTCGACGCCTCGTTGTCTATGACGCTGAATCAGAGGAAAAAGAGGTTTGAAACGCTGACGCAAGAAAGAAAGAAGGCAGGCGACAAACAACACTCCACACGAGGTTGTTTGTCGCCTGCCCTATTATGTTTCCTTAAAATATAAGGTTATTTCTTGATCAGTTCCACGCTTCTCTTGAGGAACTTGTCGAGAGCCTCGCCTTTCAGCATGCCGTTTTGCAGCAATGCGAGGTCGATGAGCTGATGCACGACCTTGTTGTCCTTGGCATAGTCGGCAAGAATCTTGTTTTTCTTCTCTCGCTCGTCGTTGATTACCTTCTCGGTGTCTTCCACGTCTTTCTTCTCTTCGGAAGTGATTTCCTCTGGCTTCTTACCCGACTGGCTCTGGCGCAAAGCGGCAAGACGCGCCTCCTGGCCCTTCAAGTCGCTCTCTATGGGCTTCAGCTCTTGCTCCACGCTGTCCTTGGTGTCATCGAGCACTTCTTTCACAAGCTTGTGGTCGGAGTTGAGCACCACCATGTAAGAGTCGGGCATCTGGTTGTAGAAGCTCATTCCCGGCTGGAAGCGGCTCATCTCCTTCATGCGGCGCATGTACTCGCTTTGAGTGATGATGACAGGCGCGTTGGTCTCTCCCAACGACTGCACATCCACGGCGTATGTCGCCTTGTCACCATTTGGCATCTGCGAGCGAAACACCTCTGTCAGTTTGTCACGGTCATCTTGCGCCATTTCTTCCTTCTTGGCGTCTTCCTTGACAATGAGACGGTCTATGATGTCGGCATCGACACGTGAGAATCGGCTCTTCTCAAACTTCTGCTCAAGCATGCTCACCATTGGCACATCGAGCTCGCCGTCGAAAAGCAACACGCTATAGCCCTTGTCTTGCGCCGACTTGATGTAGCTGTATTGCTCCTCCTTGCTCGTGGCGTAGAGGTAAACGAGATAGCTGTCCTTGTCGGTCTGGTTGTCCTTGATAAGGGTCTTATACTCCTCGAAAGTGAAGTGCTTGCCTTCCACGTCCTTGAAGAGTGCGAAATCCTTGGCGCGATCGTAGAAATCTTCCTGCGACAGCATACCGTAGTTGATGAAGAGCTTCAAGTCGTCCCACTTCTTCTCATAGTCGTTGCGGTCGTCCTTGAAAATCTGCTGCAGGCGGTCGGCAACCTTCTTGGTGATATATGTTGAAATCTTCTTCACGTTGGCATCGCTCTGAAGATAAGAGCGGCTGACGTTCAAAGGAATATCTGGTGAGTCGATCACGCCATGGAGCAGCGTCATGAAATCGGGCACAATTCCTTCAACCTGGTCGGTCACGAACACTTGGTTGCAATAGAGCTGTATCTTGTTGCGTTGCAAGTCGATGTTGCTGTGCACACGTGGGAAGTAGAGAATGCCCGTGAGATGGAATGGGAAATCCACGTTGAGGTGAATCCAGAACAAAGGCTCGTCCTGCATGGGGTACAGTTCACGATAGAACTTCTTGTAGTCTTCGTCTTTCAGCGTTGAAGGCGTTTTTGTCCACAACGGTTCCACATTGTTTATCACGTTGTCGGCTTCTGTCTCAACTTCCTTGCCGTCTTTCCACTCCGTCTTCTTGCCAAAGGCGATTGGCGCTGGCATGAAGCGGCAATACTTGGCAAGCAAGCCCTGTATCTTGTTCTTCTCCAGATATTCCTTGCAATCGTCCGCGATGTGCAGGATGATGTCGGTGCCACGGTCGGCCTTCTCTGTCTCCTCAAGGGTGAACTCTGGTGAGCCGTCGCAAGTCCAATGCTGGGCCTGCGCGCCCTCACGATAACTCTTGGTGATAATCTCCACCTTGTCGGACACCATGAAGGCCGAATAGAAGCCAAGTCCGAAATGGCCGATGATGGCGTTAGCCTCATCCTTGTACTTGGCGAGGAAGTCAGTCACGCCTGAGAAGGCTATCTGATTGATATACTTGTCTATCTCCTCCGCTGTCATGCCAATGCCACGGTCGCTGATGGTCAGCGTCTTGGCATCGGTGTCGAGCTTCACGTGCACGGTCAAATCACCGACCTCGCCTGCGAAGTCGCCTTTCTGCTGGAGAGTCTTCAGCTTCTGTGTGGCATCAACAGCGTTAGACACTATCTCGCGAAGGAAGATTTCATGATCTGAGTAGAGGAACTTTTTGATGACGGGGAAGATGTTCTCGGTAGTAACCCCGATATTGCCTTTCTTCATTTTGTTCATTTATGATTTTGTTTTTATTTTCCGCCAAAGGAGTTACAATAACTATGCCAACTTGAAAAAACAATATTATAAAATGATGAAAAATGTGAAAGGATTTTATTTTTCCGCCTTACAAAGCAGATTTTCGGGAAGTTTGACAATAGTTTCGAAATAATTTGCTATTTTTGTCGAGTTAATTCATTTCAATAGGTTTAGGTTAGTTTTTAAAAGGTTAAAAGGTGCCCCATCTCGTGTCGTGAGACCAAGGGATGGGGATTTTTATTTGTGTGCCGCGCTGTCTTAAACCCATTGCCTCAACGCAACAGCCCGCGCTTGGATATTGTCAACTGCAAGCCATGGTTGTTGCCAAGCAGAGAGCCTCTGTCGAACCCAAAGGCTCCTTTCACCGCCCAACCTCTTTTAAATTGATAGGTTGCCTCCGCCAAGAGGCTTGTGTTGTGGTGTGGATAAGTGTAAGGCTCATCATAGGTGCCATATCCACGCTGCCAGCTCACGAGAACACGATAATCGAGATGCGGCAACGGCGTTCCCTCGATGCCCATGTGCCACGCCACGAAACGATTGTCCGCCACACGCAAGGAGCCGTCGGCATTGTAGGCAGGAGAACGGTAGAGCGGATTGCCCAACACTTGTCCCCAATGTTGCAAGCACATGTAGTTGCCATGGTTATAATAGTTGTCGCGACCTCCTATGTGGTCGGGGATGGCCGACGTGCGGTCGTGATACACGGGACCGCTCTGGTATGTGGTGTGCAGATACTCCACCACCACGCCCTTCAGCCATTGGCAACGTCTGAGCCTAAGCTCGCCTCCGAGCAATATGTCTTTCAGGGGATAGAGGTAGTAACGGTTGGTCTGTCTCTTCTGATAGTCGGCACCTTCGCCATAGCCATCATAGTCGAGATGAAACTGTTGGGAGTGGTCCTCAAAGAAATGGTCTGCATACACCGACACGCTCCATGCCGGCGCGTCATAGTTGACACGGGCGAGCCACGCACCGCTCTGGTTTCCCTCTATATTGCCATATCCCTCGCCATCGGTGATGTCTGAGCCGGAGGGAATGAAGACACGCCAAAAGTCTCTTATCCCCTTTCCGCCAAGTTTCATCTTCGTGGGTTTCCCGTCGCTCATGGCTATCTTCGAACCCGCAAACTGTGCTTGCATCTCCAAGCCCAGCTCCAGACTCAACGGCTTCTCGCCCGGTTTGCCTATCCTCAGGTATCCTGCCTTGGAATGGTAGAGCACGTTCTCGTTGTATGGCGACACGCCACCATTGGTAAACCGGCGTTGCCAACGTTGGTCGGTAAACATGCCGTAGGCCATGTGAACCTTGAGGGCGAACCATCGGCCTAGAACGGGCACAGTCCAATATTCGGGTACGGCTATTCTAACCTGCGGCACAGGACGCGCGTTGATGCCAAGGCTCTGCGAACCGCTGGAGAGCCGCTGGTTTTTCAGCTCCATAGGCCATTCCTTCGCGCCAATGGTGAGCACTCCGTGGAGCCAACGTCCCTCGACGTAAGCCTGCTGAACGAAAAGTTTGCTTGAATAATGGCTTGCCACTGCCGCGTCCACACCGTAGCCCAAGCCCCAACGACGGGCAGAGTCTGTAGCAAGGGGGCGAGACAACGCCCCTCGCAGATAGCCATTGTTCGACTCCAGCGAACTGAGCCCATGCTTGTTGGCGTTGAGCCACAACGGTGTGGAACCCGACGAGAACGAGCCCTGGAGCTCTGCCTCGTATTGCACGTTGGAGAACGGATGCAACTCCCCTGCCCCAACGCCACGCTGCCACGCGTATTGGGCGGAAGTGTCAAGGCTAAAGGTCAACGTCACTGCCAGCGACACCGCTTTCCATAGTTTGGAGATTCCTTTATTTTGCTCCATCAAAGGTATTGCACAGTTGGAAAGGCATGCTGCCAAACTTGTGGTCGTTCACGACCTTGACATTACTGCCGTTGAAAGTGACGGTCACCTCTCCCACCGTCAGCTCATAGTTGGCAGTCTTTCCGAAAACGGTGACATCGGCGTTTGCCTTGCCAGCATAGTCAAGATAATAGGCATTCTTTGCCTTGTCGAAAGGAACGTTCTTGACCACATAGCTGCCTTGCACGATCTTGCCGACCATTGGCACTTGCGCAGAGAAATCGAACGTCTCCTCGGGGAAGACAATATTCAAAGAGCCGTCCTTGTTTTGCGAGATGTCGTATTTAGCGCCTGAGGCCGTAGTGGAATAATCCTGACCTTGAAAAGAGAATTTAAGGGCATCGTTGCCACTATAGACACCCGCCACGGATGCCGTTGATGGATTATCGTTGTTGTCGCCACAGGACGCGAGAACCGCCGTAGTGACAATTGCCGCAATGAGCAACATGAGTGATACTACCTTTTTCATCAGATGAATTAAATGGGTCTAATTATTAACATGACTTGTGCAAAGTTACAAAAATTTCATTTCCCCACAAGACATGGACTATATAAATATTAATCCAAGTTAGCCCCTTTAATTTTATCCATCTTGATTTCCCCGAATGGCCTTTTCTTGTTTTATTTCTTTTTCAGTTTGATTTTATAGCCCGACCAAAGACACCATAGGGCAAGGATACCCATTACAAAGATGAATATATAGGTGGCAATGCTTCCGATGAAGATTCTGCCACTATGTACCTCCAATGCCACATTCCAAAGCGACATAGGGAGTTGGTTCATGCTTGCAGGTTGAGGGGTAAAGTTTGTTCCCTCATAGTATTCCGCTACGACAGGGGCGGAGAAGTCTTGGCTCATACCTGCGATGGCTTTCTTTCCGAATGGTGCTCCTGCTTTCTTCGGTGCTGGTTTGTCTGTGAAGTAGTCGGTAGCTACACCGTGTTGTCTGTCCCAGACGAAAAGGCCACTAAATGAACCACAAAGCCATCTGCCTTCTGCATCTTTCTGCAAAACATTCAGTCCCATCACGCTGACAGGAGGAGCAGAAGCAATCGCTTCCACTGTAGCCTTCTTGAGATTCAAGGCATAGAACCCTTCCGATGTGGACAATAGCCAATCACGGCAACTCTCATCATAGCGAACCATGC
>CAVBBO010000036.1:0-34274 GCA_963593695.1 Escherichia coli
GTCGCTATAACTGTAGTATGAGAGTTTTATACCTGTAGTTTATAGAATGCTTACCGTTCACCGCTACCTTGTAAGCTACAACATTGCGTAAAAAAAACGACACAATCCAAAGATTATGCCGTTTGTATTGATACGTAAGATTATTATTTCTTGAAATACTTGTCCTTAACGTCCATCCAACGTGGTATGTGAATTTCTTTATTATAGAATTTTTTGTAACTACTTTCCATCCTCTCTCTCCAACCGATTGCTTTGTCGCGTGTATCAGGATTTTTGTAGA
Source organism: Escherichia coli (assembly GCA_963593695.1). Classification (GTDB taxonomy): domain Bacteria; phylum Bacteroidota; class Bacteroidia; order Bacteroidales; family Bacteroidaceae; genus Prevotella. The sequence goes on from CAVBBO010000036.1 coordinate 281, forward strand.
CCGTTTCTTCTATTGCGGCCAAGTAATCTTCAAGGCTCTCAAATGTTGTATAATGTATGGCTTTGTTATTTGAATACCATTTTGCAGGACGTATCTTATGTACTATCCCATTTTTGAATTGTACGTTAATGGCCCAGTTGTTAGAAGTTCTACATATCTCCCAAACATTTTGCAGCCAAAGTTTCTTAATGGTAACCACACCTTCATCAGACATCATATATCCGAATATGATGTATTTAGTATGAAGCATATATGGTTTGTCTATTATTTCTTGTTGGTAAGACTTGAAATCTGCTATATCAAACCCAGGCGTTGCCTCATAGTTGAATGCTTTTACTTCAAGCAAATCTTTCGTTTTGTCATCCGGATTGAGGAATATGTCGGGCGGCATTTGTGGATTTGGATTACTCGCGTAAGTAACTCCAGCCTTTGTAAGCCAACCCTCCAACCACTCTTGGATTATATTTCCAACAACGTCTTTTTGCTTTACGATGATGTCCACATTTCCAAGGTAGAAACGAATTTGCCCTTTTATCGTCAATATCTTGTCAACATTGAGCAACCTGTCGTACACTTGCTCTGGTGTCAATTTCTTCATAATTGTGTAAATTTAAACATTTCAACAATTGTGTCGCCACTGCTTTAATAACGGGTACAACCACGGTATTGCCCAATAAGTCGAAACCCTCTTTTTCTGTTACATCAAACTTGTAACTCTCGGGATAGCCACATAAACGCAAACCTTCACGCAATGTAAACCGCCGCAAACCGCCGTTGTCACCAACATAAAGTTTCTGCATATCCATGGCAACCAATGTTGGTGCTATTTCTTTTGGACTTAGAACCTTGTTTATTTCAAAACTCAGTTTCCCTGCAACGATATTGTAACCTTTTGGCTTGGTCGTGTCATATTCTCTTTGGCTTACGGGAATTCCTTGTTCGTTTTCTATCGTTACTTTCTTTTTGGGGTGTTCAAATTTCAAATAGCCTTTTCTCTCTAAGTCTTCAAGCATTTCATGTAGACAATCAGACTGGTAAAAAGAAGATATTTGTTTCTCTGTCAGCGGCATACCATCCATCCAATCTATGCCTATCAATTTAGCCCATTTCTTCTTTCTGCGCTCTTTGAGCATTTCATTAAGCAAACGTTTTTGCTCCTTGCTAACCGCGCCCTTTATCTCCAAGTCCCAACTATGTATGTTGGTTGAACCACCGCGTTTGTCTTTAATTGACTTTCCGTAAAGTTCCTCAATAGAAAACTTTGCAAGCAGTTGTTCAACAAACGGAGTGTGACTTGTGGGCTTTCCATTTTCAAGAATATCACCAAGAACGGCCTTTGATTGTTTCATACCAACAAGAGGCACTACACAATTTCTTGTTCCGACAATATAAATGCGTTTGCGCTCCTGTGGAACACCATAATTCTTGGAATTAAGAACACGATAATTCACTTCGTAATCCAACGCCTTCAAATGGTTAATAATCGTGCGCAATGTATTGCCGTGGTCGTGATTTTCCAATCCCTCAACATTTTCAAGCAAAAAACCTTTAGGTTTCTTGTCTCTTAATATACGCTCCACCTCGAAGAACAATGTTCCTCTTGTATCCGCAAAACCCATTCTTTTGCCAGCAGATGAAAACGCTTGACAAGGGAATCCGCCCAACAAAATGTCAAAATCTGGAATATCACAGGATTTAACTTGAGTTATGTCACCGGCAATAGTTTCGTTTGGATGATTTTGTTTAAGTACCTTTATGGCATACGGCTTTATCTCGGACGTAAACACACATTTCGTTTCAAGCCCAAGTTCTTTTGCTGCAAGTTCCAAACCGCAGCGTATTCCACCAATTCCAGCAAAAAGGTCTATAAATCTAATCATTTGTATATCTCTTTTCAGAAATTTATTGCTAATAGATACGATTGGCAAAGATAATCATATTTTTCCTAATATCGCCATTAAATGGTACGGACTTTACAAAAAAGGCAAAATTGTCAAATTGAGGTTCTTGACCATCGACAAGTTCTAGTTTCACTTTATATATAACGACTTTCTTCGATTTACGAAGCTGAGACAAATCTTTTCCTTTGAAAGTTTCTATGTTATCAGGATTTTTTTGCTCTATAATTTCTTTATTAAGCACCTTTATTGTTTCATGGACAATATCCTCACACGTTGCTTCGCCATTCAATGCATCCTCCTCTTCAATGCCAAATAAGTTTGGAAAATCCCTTTTAAGCTTATCAACCTCAAATGCATATTTTGGAGTATGAGTAAAATATGTACCAAATTCACGTTTCACTATACTCATATTGCTAATACGATCAGAACTTTTCTTCTCATACGTAAACAACAGATTAGCCCATTGGCTGTGTGTATTCAAGGAATTTAGCAAATTCTTTTCTATTGCTTTTTTGACACAATATGAAAATAATGCATCTGGAGTATTATTTGTTGGTTTGGATTCAGGTATGTATATTTGATGTGGCATAGATGGTTAAACGATGGTTAATAATTAGTAGTCACTAACGCTTTCATCATTGATACAGCGGGAACGTGCGACGCACATTGTCGGTGGTTATTCTTGCCACGTCTTCCACTGACGTTGCATAGCATTTGGCAAGGTTCTCTAGCACAAGACCAACGAAAGCACTCTCGTTGCGCTTGCCGCGGTTTGGCACGGGAGCCATGTAAGGGCTGTCGGTCTCAAGCACGATACGGCTCAATGGAACCACGGCAGGCAAGTCTTCTCGCAGGTGGCTGCTCTTGAACGTTGAAACGCCACCGATGCCAAGCACGAACTTATCGAAACGCAGAAACTCCTCCGCCTCTTTCTGGTTGCCTGTGAAGCAATGGAACACTCCACCCGGAAGGTCTTTCTCGTAGTTTCGCAAGATATGGAGAAGCTCGTTTTGAGCCTTTCGGCAATGGATCATCAGCGGCAGGCGTGTCTCCACCGACCACCTCACCTGCTCCTCAAAGGCCTCAAGTTGCTCTTTCTCAAACTCGCGACTCCAATAGAAATCGAGTCCGCACTCGCCAATGGCGACATATCGCGGCTGGCCTGACGCGACGGAGGCATTGTCGTCCAACGCCTTGCGCATCATGGCCAACACGTCGCGCCAATCGCCACGCACCTCCTCTGGCTGCAAGCCTATCATGGGATAGCAATAGTCCGGATATTGGCGGCATACATCCATGACACTCGCCACCGACGAAGCGTCGACCCCAGGAAGGAATATGGCGCACACGCCACTCGTCTTGGCGCGTTGGATCACCAATGGCAAGTCGTCGCTGAACTCTTCTCCATCAAGATGGGCGTGGGTGTCGATAAACTTATAGTCTGGCATTCGGATCAATATTTTCTTGACATCATTTTCTCGGCATACTGCCTCAACACCGTCTTCTTGTCCTCCTCTACCTTCACGGCGTCGAGATATTTCCTGCTCTGCTCAAAATAGTAGGCTATCTTGTCGAGTGCGAGCTTGTCAACGCCTATCTCATTGTAGAGCCTCGTCACGGCAGCAACCTTCTCCTCGCGGTCAAAAGTCTTTGCCGTGATCCAACGCGTCAGTTCCTCGCGCTGAGCGTCGTTGGCATGGTTGAAGGCGTTGATGAGCATATAGGTCTTCTTATTAGATGTGATGTCACCGCCAATGGCCTTGCCAAAGACCTTGGGGTCGCCATAGACATCCAGAAAGTCGTCTTGCAACTGGAACGCCAAGCCCACCTGCTCGCCAAACTTATAGAGATTAAGGAGGTCCTCCTCCGGCGCGCCAGCGAGAGAGGCTCCAATCTTCAAAGCACAAGCCAAGAGCACGCTCGTCTTCAACCGCACCATCTCGATGTATTCTTCTTCCTTGACATCTGTGCGCTGCTCAAAGTCGATGTCGTATTGCTGGCCCTCGCCAATCTCGAGCGCGGTCTCCGTGAAAATGGCAAGGACGCGAGCCAACTTGTCCTTAGGACACTGCGCCATGCGCTCATAGGCCAACACGAGCATTGAGTCGCCAGAGAGGATGGCTTGGTTGGCGTTCCACTTCCTGTGCACCGTCTCATGTCCGCGACGAAGATCGGCGTTGTCCATGAGGTCGTCGTGCAAGAGGGTATAGTTGTGATATGTCTCCAATGCCGCCGCCTGCATGAGGATGCTCTCGGGATCATCCTTGTAGAGCTGATAGGCAAGCAACATGAGCACTGGCCTAATGCGCTTGCCGCCCATAGACAGCACATAGCGTATAGGGTCGTAAAGAGATATAGGTTGACGATTGTAAGGCAGGTTGTCCAAGAAATGGTTGACCTTTGCCAAAAGTTCTTCTGAGCTATACATTATATTAATAGAAATATTATAATACGAAATTGACGGGAATGGCAAACATGGTGCGGCACGTCGCGCCCTTGTCCATACCCGGTTTCCATCTCGGCATCATCTTCACGACACGCATCGCCTCGTTGTCGAGCAAGGGGTCTACCGACTTCACCACCTTTGGCGAGGATATGGAGCCATCCTTGTTCACGATGAACGACACCACCACCTTGCCTTGTATTTTCTGCCGCTGCGCCTGCGGTGGATAACGCAGGTTGCGCGTGAGCCATTTCATGAATTGCACTATTCCGCCCGGAAATTCCGGTATCTGCTCCACCGTGCGCAACACCGTGGTGTCCTTGTCGGCGGTCACTTGTGGCAGCGCCTCCGTCACGTTGGCGTCTTTCTGCACGGCTTGCCCCTCCCCTATCACGAGTTTGCTCGTGACTGGCGCAATCTTCGTGGCATTGTCCACGTGGGGCACCTCCTTGACGTTTTGCGTAATAGCCTTTGAAGCCGGTGCCGACACTGCCGAAACCATGTCGCGCGTGTCTTGCGGTGCCGACTTCATCGTGAGGTCCTCGGCAAGGTCGTCAAGCATGGAGTCGTCTTCCTCGGCGCTTTGCGGACGTGTGGTATATTCGAAAGCAGCGAAAAGCAGGGACAATGCCAGGATAAGCCCCAGCAGGAACCCTGTAGAACGATGGTTGTCCAAATTGGCTTTACCGCTTTTCTTTATATCCATTCAACAATGATAATAAATTTATTCTCTACCGTAAAAAAACTTCCTTGCAAAATTACATCTATTCTTGAAGAAAAGCTGTAATTTTGCTGAATAATTTGGAAAAAATAAATGAGAAAGGCTTTCCTTGTCATCACGGCGACGCTCGCCAATATCGCAGCCTCACAAGCGCAGAATGACAGCCAGACGGGCTACAACTTTCTGCGGTTGCCTGTCTCCGCCCATGCCGCGGCTTTGGGTGGCGACAACATCAGCGTGATAGATGACGACGAGGCCCTCATCTTCAACAATCCCGCCCTGCTTTCGTCTGTCACCGACAAGTCGCTGAACCTCAACTACATGAGCTACATGCAAGGCTCCAAGGTAGCAAGTGCGGCATTCAACAAGGTGTTTGGCGAGCGCGCCTCAGCCGCCGTCTCGGGTTCGTTTGTCGACTATGGCAAGATGAAAGAAACCGACGAGAACAACATACAGACTGGCGAGTTCTCAGCCAAAGACATCTCGATAGCCGGATATTTCTCGTATCTTCTCACCGACAGGCTCTCGGGAGGCGTGTCTGCCAAATTCATAACATCGTATATCGCCAACTACAACAGCATAGCCGTGAGCGTGGACCTTGGCTTAAACTATTATGACCCGGATCGCGAATGGTCGCTGTCTTTCGTTATGAAAAACCTTGGCGGCGAAGTGAAGGCGTATAATGACGACTACAACCGTTTGCCATTCGACATGCAGATAGGCGCGTCTAAACGGTTCACCAACATGCCCTTGCGTCTCCACGCCACGTTTGTGGACCTGAACCATCCCCACTACAAGGTCATAAACCATCTCGTGGTTGGAGCCGACGCGTTGCTGTCGGACAATTTCTGGATAGGGATGGGCTACAACTTCCGTCGCGCCAACGAGATGAAGCTGACGAGCTCCGACGGGAAGTCGAGCACCCACGGAGCCGGCCTAAGCATCGGCGCAGGATTGGCACTGAGCCGGTTCAAGGCATCGGCAAGCTGGAGCAAATATCATGTCTCAAGCTCCAGCATCATCATGAGCATAGCATATTCTTTATAAAACACAATAGATGAAAAAGATAACAATAGCCATCGACGGCTATTCCTCATGCGGAAAAAGCACAATGGCGAAAGCGCTCGCCAAGAAGATTGGGTATGTATATGTCGACACGGGCGCGATGTATCGCTCGGTAACGCTTTTCGCGCTTCGCAACAATCTTTTCAATGACGACGGCAGCGTGAAGACCGACGAGCTGAAAGAAATGCTCCCGCAGGTCAACGTCAGTTTCAAGCTGAACCCCGAAACCGGCTTGCCCGAGACCTATCTCAACGGCGAGATGGTGGAGCGCGACATTCGCGGCATGGAAGTGAGCTCACACGTCAGTCCCATAGCCGCCATACCGTGTGTGCGCGAGGCTCTCGTGGCACAACAGAAGGCTATGGGCAAGGAAAAAGGCGTGGTGATGGACGGACGCGACATCGGCACGGTGGTATTCCCTGACGCCGAGCTCAAGATTTTTGTCACCGCCTCGGCTGAGGTACGTGCCAAGCGTCGCTACGATGAGTTGCAAGGCAAGGGACAGCCTGCCGACTATGACGACATACTGAAAAACGTGCAGCAGAGAGACTACATCGACACACACCGTGAGGTCTCCCCTCTGCGCCAAGCCGACGATGCCATAGTGCTGGACAACAGCCACATGACCATTGCCGAGCAAGACGCATGGCTCATCGACAAATACCAAAAAACGGCAGACATAAAAGCTTGAAAAACAGAGTGTTCGGCATTGCACTGAAAAGGCGTTGAGATTCCAATGAAATCTCAACGCCTTTTCAGTGGCAAGCCGTTGCCTTTTCAGTGCAATGCCGATGCCTTTTCAGTGGCAAGCCGAAAGGGTGGTTTCAATGCCACTTCATCATCCCATCAAGTTTACCCAAAATAGCCTTTCCTCACCGCCTCCATGATGTTGGCAGGCGGGCGTTGGTTGTCCAGTTCGCGCTTCATGAAATCCATGTATGGAGCCACATGTTCAAGGAAGCGGTGATAGCCCTCACACAGATAGTTGAGGCCGGGATTGCCATACTTGTCGCGCACGAAACGATTTTTTGGGCATTCGCCGTGACAGGCAAACTCAAACTTGCACTCCGTGCATTGGCGTGGCAGCGACGCATGCTTGAGCTGGCTGAACTGTCGCTGCTTCTCGCCATAAAGCATTTCAGCTATCGACTTCGTGCGGATGTTTCCCAACTTGTATTCAGGAAACACGAAGTGGTCGCAAGAATACACGTCCCCGTTATATTCCATCACGCCGGCATGTCCGCACTCTCGTGCATAGACACATATTCCAGGGTCCTGCCCAACCCAGTTGGCGAGTATGCAGTCGAAGGTCTCCACGTAGAACTTTCCCACGTCGTTGCGCACCCATTCGTCGAAGATGGCGCAAAGGAAGTCGCCCCACTGCTCAGGCGTCACCGAGAAGTCGGCAAGCGGGCTTTGCTCGGGGTCGTTGAGGTCGGCCAGATGGCGTCCGTCGGCATGGTTCACAATGCGCTCCACGATGGGAGACAATTGTAGATACTGACAGCCATTATCCTTGAAGAAATGATAGAAATCGAGCGGATAATCGGCGTTGAAGTCGTTGACCACTGCCATAGCGTTCCATTCCACTCCATGTTTCTTCATCAGCCTGATGCCATTCATCACCTTCGTCCACGACGGCTTGTTGGTCTGCGTGCGGCGATACTCATCGTGAAACTCCTGTGGGCCGTCGATGGAGATGCCAACGAGCCAATGGTTCTTGGCGAGGAATTCGCACCATTCGTCGGTCAACAGCGTGCCGTTGGTTTGAATGACATTGGATATTTGCCGCCCCATAGCGTATTTGCGTTGCAGCTCAAGCGCCTTCTTGTAAAAAGACAATGGCTTCATCAGCGGTTCGCCGCCATGCCAGGTGAAAAGCACCTGAGGCATGGTCTGGGCTTCGATATACTCGCGCGTGAACCGCTCAAGCATTTCGTCTGTCATGACATGGCGCTCTTCCTTGTCGTAGAGGTTCTGCTTCTCCAGATAATAGCAGTATTTGCACCTAAGGTTGCAAGCCGCGCCAATCGGCTTCAGCATGACATAGAGAGGATGGCCAAAAGGCGCAATGGTATTGGGCATATTAGCAATAGTATTTGGGGTTTCCAATAAGCTTTACTTTTTCATAAGCTTTACTTTCTCAGCAAATCCACCATGATGCGGGCGGCATTGTCGGGTGCCGACTCCTTGCCAAGTCGCTGGTTCACAATCTCATATCCAGCAAGCATCGTCTCCCTGTCAGGGTTTCCTGGCAACAAGGCGAGAAGATGCTCCCTGATGTTGCTAACACTGAAACGGTCGGCAAAGAGCTCAGGCACCACCTCCTTGTCGGCAACAAGATTGACAAGGCTTATGTATTTGCACTTGATGATGTGGTTGAAACCCCACCTGATCAATTTTGGCAACGGCGTCTCATAGCACACCACCTGCGGCACGTTGAACAAGGCAGTCTCAAGCGTGGCCGTGCCGCTCGTCACCAATGCCGCCGTGGAATGGGAAAGAAGAGGATAGGTGTCGGCGTGAACCATCAGCACGCTTTCCCCGCCTATTATCGTTCGGTAATAACTGTCATCAATAGACGGAGCACAAGCGAGCACACACTGGTAATCAGAGGCAACCGCCTTTACCGATGCCAACATTGCCGGGAGGTTGTCCTTGATTTCCTGTTTTCGGCTGCCGGCAAGCAACGCTATGATGGGTTTCGACGGCTCAAGGCCGTTTCTACGGCAAAATTCCTCCTTGGTCTCAGTATAGTCCGACTTGAACGCGCGCACCTCCTCGGCAGTGGGGTTGCCAACATAATGGATTGGGTAATTGTGGCGACTCTCATAAAACGCGACCTCAAAGGGAAGGATGGAGAACATCTCGTTCACGTCGCGCTTGATAGACTTCACGCGCCATTCCTTCCAAGCCCAAATCTTGGGGGAGATGTAATAATAAACCGGTATCGACGTGTTCTTGCGCAGAAACTTGGCTATATCGAGATTGAAGCCGGGGTAATCGACCAATATCACCACATCGGCCTGCCATTCCACAATATCACGCTTGCAGAACGACATGTTCTTGAATATCGTCGGCAAATGAAGCAACACGGGGACGAAGCCCATGTATGCCAACTCACGGTAATGGCGCACGAGCGTGCCACCCTCGGCCTTCATCAAGTCGCCGCCAAAGAAACGAAACTCGGCATTGGGGTCGTATTGCCTCAACGATCGCATGAGACGCGAGGCGTGCAAATCTCCACTTGCCTCGCCAACAATCAGATAGTATCGCATCGAAGTTGCTCTAAGAACTTGAAATCTGTCACATCGACCGTGGTTGGCGTTATTGCCACATAGCCATGCTCCAACGCCCACTGGTCAGTATCGGTGGCGGTTGGCTCGTCGTTGCGATACTCTCCCACCATCCAATAGTAGTCGTAACCGCGAAGGTGATGACGCTTGTCCACCTCGTTGATCCACGAGCCCCAAGTCATGCGGCAAGCCTTCACGCCCTCAAACTTCTCGCGGGCGGGGAAGTTGACATTCAGGCATGTGCCTTTGGGCAAGCCCTTGTCGAGGACCTTCTCCACGATCTTCTCCACATAAGGCCGCAGGGGTTCAAGGTTGGCATCCTCGTTGTAGTAGCAAGACGAAAACGCCACAGAGGGGATATATTTCATACATCCCTCCATGCAGGCTCCCATGGTGCCACTGTAATGGTTGTTCACCGTGGAGTTGTCGCCATGGTTTATGCCGCTGAGAACGATGTCGGGACGACGATCGCCGCAGAGCTGGCTAAGGGCGAGTTTCACGCAGTCGACAGGCGTGCCGGTGCACGACCACACCTCCGCTTCGCCAATGTTCTTTCGCCGCTTCAACCTGAGGTTGTCGGCAGCCGAGAAAGCACAAGAATATCCGGAGCGGGCACTCTCTGGAGCGCATACTAGAACATCGCCTAGGTGACTGACAATGTCCACGAGCTTATGAATGCCATTTGAGTGATAACCATCATCGTTTGAGATGAGTATAAAAGGTTTCTTTTTCATTATGCTCTACTTTTTCGTTGTTTCTTTACGCAGGATTAAATCACATCATTAAAATGCACGGGCAAAAGTACGAAAAAAGGTTTAAAAATAGAATGTTTCACGCAAAATATGTATCTTTGCAACAAACTATGCCACATCTGGCAATTGAAGATGTGGGTTAAAGAAGATAACAATGGCAAAAATCATTGCTTTAGCCAATCAGAAAGGCGGTGTAGGAAAGACCACGACCACCATCAACCTTGCCGCGTCGCTTGCAACGTTGGAGAAGAAAGTCCTCGTAGTGGACGCTGACCCCCAGGCCAACGCCTCAAGCGGACTGGGCGTTGACATCTCGCAAGTGGAGTGTTCCATCTACGAGTGCATCATCGACCACGCCGACGTGCGCGATGCCATCTACACGACCGACATCGACGGACTCGACATCATACCAAGCCACATAGACCTTGTGGGTGCCGAGATAGAGATGCTAAACCTTGACAACAGGGAAAAGGTGCTGAAAGACATCCTCGACCCCTTGCGCGAGGAATACGACTATATCCTCATAGACTGCTCGCCTTCGCTCGGACTGATCACCGTGAACGCGCTTACGGCAGCCAACTCCGTGATTATACCCGTGCAGTGTGAGTATTTCGCGCTGGAGGGCATAAGCAAGCTCCTCAACACTATCAAGATCATCAAGAGCCGCCTGAACCCGAAGTTGGAGATAGAGGGCTTCCTGCTCACGATGTACGACTCGCGCCTGCGTCTGGCCAACCAAATCTACGACGAGGTGAAACGCCACTTCCAGGAATTGGTGTTCAAGACGGTAATCCAAAGAAACGTCAAGCTCTCAGAGGCTCCAAGCCATGGACTGCCCGTAATCCTATACGATGCCGACTCGGCAGGCGCCAAGAACCACCTCGCCTTGGCAAAGGAGATAATTGACAAGAACGTGTAAAGAAACAACAATGGCAGTACACAAGAAATTCAACGCGCTTGGCCGCGGCCTCGACGCGCTTCTCTCCACAGAGAACGTGCGCACGGAAGGGTCGTCGACCATCAGCGAGATACCACTCGACCAAATAGAGCGCAATCCCAACCAGCCACGAAGCCTCTTCGACGAAGAAAAGCTGGAGGAATTGGCGGCAAGCATAAGGGAGATTGGCATCATACAGCCCATCACGCTCAGGCAGACGGCGGAGAACCGCTTTCAGATAATAGCCGGCGAGCGTCGCTGGAGAGCCTCGCAGATAGCAGGGTTGAAAACCATCCCTGCTTATATTCGCACCATCAAGGACGAGAGCGTCATGGAGATGGCTCTCGTGGAGAACATACAACGAGAGGATCTCAACCCTATAGAAATATCGCTTGCCTACGAACACCTCATGGAGGGCAAGAACATGACACAAGAGAAAGTGGCAGAACGCGTGGGCAAGAGCCGCGCCAACGTCACCAACTACTTGCGCCTGCTCAAGCTCCCGGCACAGGTGCAGATGGCCTTGCAAAAGAAGGAGATCGACATGGGACACGCCCGTGCACTCCTCGCGATAGACAGTCCATCGATACAGCTGCAACTGTTCAAGGAGATAATAAAGAACGGTTGGTCGGTGAGAAAGGTTGAGGAAATGGCACAACAGCTGAAGAACGGAGAGAACATCGGTTCCGGCAACAAGACCATCAAGGCAAAGAACACGCTCTCGGAAACGTTCTCAAGCCTAAGGGACCACTTGTCAGACTTCCTTGGGACCAAGGTTCAACTGACCTGCTCCAACAAGGGCAAGGGAAAGATCAGCATTCCATTCAACAACGAGGAGGAACTCGAACGCATCATGAGCGTTTTCGACGGGATGAAGCAACAAACCGCACAGGCAGACTGAAGCCTTCGCAACTTATGTCATTACATCATTCGACACATTATATAATAAGCATATTCACCGCGCTCTTTTGCGCCTTGTGCTGCCCACAGCGCACGCAAGCGCAAACGGCAGACCAGAAGCACGGCAACGACACCATTCGAGCCGAGAAGCTTGTGGAAGACAATGCCATTGACGAGACGGAACGTCAAAGCCAGACAGACGTGGCGAAACTAGCAAAGCCAAAGCGCGATTGGGCGACATGGAAGCCTGACCCCAAAAGGGCCATGTGGCTTGCCCTCGTCCTGCCCGGAGCCGGACAGATATACAACAGGAAATACTGGAAGTTGCCAATCTTCTATGGAGGATTCGTGGGGTGCGCCTACGCATTGAGATGGAACAACATGATGTATCATGATTACAGCCAAGCATATCTCGACATCATGGACGATGACCCTAACACGCAAAGTTACAACCAGTTTCTGCACCTGGGCACACAAATCACCACCGACAACCAGCAGAGGTGGCAAGAGGTGTTCCGCAAGCGCAAGGACCGCTACCGCAGTTGGCGCGACTTGAGCTTCTTCGTGATGATTGGCGTGTATGCCCTGTCGGTGATAGATGCCTATGTGGACGCGTCACTGTCAGAGTTTGACATCTCTCCCGACCTGAGTTTCCACTTTTCACCAGCGGTTTTCAGCAGTCAGGAGAATGGGCTCAAGTTCAACAAGCCCGCGGTAGGACTGCAATGCGGTTTCACATTCTGACGATGCCACCGCAAACAGAACAACAACACATTCAATTCGCACTCAAAATAAGGATGAAACAAAAAAGACTTTTTCTCATATCCACAATATTCACGCTCTGCCTGTCGGCAAACGCACAAAAAGATGAAAAGACCATAGTGGTCAAGGACAACGGCAAGGAAGAGACGATAGGCTTGCCCGAGTCGATGACAACAGATCTCGACAGCCTGATGCTCCAATATAACGCCAAAACGTATCTGCAACAGGACACCGATTGCAACATGCCCGACATCAACCCCGTGTATGAAACCAGCGTATATAAGGAGCGGCTCTCAAAGCTGCCTACCGTGATAGAGATGCCTCACAACGACATCGTACAGGCTTTCATAGACCAATACACGGGTCCATTGAGACGCAAAGTGGCAGCAATGCTCGGAGCGCAAAACTTCTACATCCCTATTTTTGAGGAAGCACTCGAAAGCTACGACCTGCCATTGGAACTGAAATACCTTCCCGTGATTGAGTCGGCCCTCGACCCTATGGCAAAGTCAAGGGTCGGTGCCATGGGACTTTGGCAGTTCATGCTCAAGACGGCAAAACAATATGGCTTGACCGTCAACTCATTGGTCGACGAGAGACGCGACATCACGAGAGCATCTTATGCTGCCGCACACTATCTCAGCGACTTATACAAGATTTATGGCGACTGGAATCTCGTCATCGCTGCCTACAACTGCGGCACCAGCGCGCTCAACAAAGCCATAAGACGCTCTGATGGCGAACGCGACTATTGGAAGATTTACCCGAAGTTGCCAGCCGAAACACGTGGATACGTGCCTGCGTTCATCGCGGCCAACTACGTGATGAACTATTATTGCGACCACAACATCTGCCCATTGACCACCAAGGGACTTCCAACGGCTACCGACACGGTGATGGTAGACAAGGACATTCATTTCGAGCAGATAGCGCAAGTGCTCAACATCAGCGTGGACCAGCTGAAAAGCCTCAACCCCCAGTATCGCCGCAATATCGTAAACGGCAAGTCGGGAGACGCCTCGCTTCGCTTGCCATCGGCGCTCATACCAGCCTTTATCGACCATGAGGATTCTATCTGTGCAGCAAGCACCAAGAACTACAAGCCAAAGCGCACGGAGGTGGAAGTGGCTGGCGGAAGCGACAATTATTCTGTAAACAACAACAAGGTGACCTTCGATGACCCAGAGGCTGACGAGCAAAAGGCCAGTGCCAAGAAGAGCAGCAAATCGGATAGGTCGTCAAAGAAAAGCGGCAAGAAAAATAAGAAGAGAAAGTCGCAAAAGACCAAAAATGTTTCCATCCGCGAAGGCGACACTCTGAGCGAGATAGCAGAACGCAACCATACCACGGTCGCAAAACTGAAGAAGCTGAACAAGATCAGCGGCAACAACATCAGGGCCGGAAAGAAGATTCGCGTGAAGTAAACCTACATGACCCCGTGGGGCAAACCTATTAATATTGATTGAGTATGGACGACCAGGAGCTGAAAAACAAAGAAAGAGAGCAGGCCGACAACGAGTTGATAACAGGCGCATTCAATCGTCTCGTCGACACTTATCTGCGTTCCTCCCACCGCCGCAAGGTGGACATCATCACCAAGGCCTTCAATTTTGCCCGTCAAGCCCACAAAGGCGTAAGGAGACTGTCGGGCGAGCCATACATCATGCACCCCATCGCCGTGGCGCAAATAGCGTGCGAGGAGATGGGCTTGGGCTCCACGAGCATCTGCGCCGCTCTTCTCCATGACGTGGTGGAAGACACCGACTACACCACGGAGGACATAGAGAATATCTTTGGCCCAAAGATCGCGCAAATCGTAGATGGGCTTACCAAGATCAGTGGTGGCATCTTTGGCGACCACGCCTCGGCCCAGGCGGAGAATTTCAAGAAGTTGCTGCTTACCATGAGCGACGACATACGGGTGATTCTCATAAAGATATGCGACCGTATGCATAACATGCGCACACTCGACTCGCAACCGAAGAACAAGCAATACAAGATTTCGGGAGAGACACTCTATATCTATGCCCCTATCGCCAATCGCTTGGGCCTCAACAAGATCAAGACGGAACTCGAAGACCTGAGCTTTAAGTTTGAGCATCCAGAAGAGTACGACCGCATAATAAAGAAACTCTCCATGACGGAGAAGGAACGTCAGGACCTCTTCGACAAGTTCACCGCGCCACTAAAGGAGTCGCTCGACAAGATGGGCTTCAAATACCATATCAAGGCGCGTGTGAAGAGTCCCTACTCCATCTGGTGCAAGATGCAAAACAAGCACGTCACCTTTGAGGAGATATACGACATCCTTGCCGTCAGGATAATTTTCACACCCAAAGACCGCAACGACGAGATAAACGATTGCTTCCAAATATATGTGGCACTCAACCAGATATACAAGAGCCATCCAGACCGCTTGCGCGATTGGGTAAACCACCCCAAGGCCAACGGATACCAGGCACTCCATGCCACCATGATGTCAAAGCAAGGCAAATGGATAGAGGTGCAGATTCGCTCTGACCGCATGGACGACATTGCGGAACAAGGCTTCGCGGCTCACTGGAAATACAAGGAGCACGACTCCACCGACGAGGACACAGAGCTCAACAAGTGGTTGGGTACCATCAGGGAGATTCTCGATGACCCACAGCCTGATGCCATGGACTTTCTCGACTCCATCAAGCTCAACCTCTTCGCCACGGAAATATTTGTCTTCACCCCTAAGGGCGAGGTCAAGACCATGCCGTCGGGAAGTACGGTGCTCGATTTCGCTTTCCAAATCCATACCTTCCTCGGAAGCCACTGCATAGGCGCGAAGGTTAACCATAAGCTTGTGCCGCTAAGCCATAAGTTGCAGAGTGGCGACCAGGTGGAAGTGCTTTCGTCAAACTCGCAACACGTGCAGCCTTCGTGGATCAACTTCATCTACACCGCCAAGGCCCGCTCCAAAATCCAAGCCATACTGAGGAGAAACAGTCGCGAGCAGCAAAGCACGGGCGAGGACATCTTCAAGCATTGGCTTAAAGAAAAGGATATTCAGGCTTCCCCAGACATAATAGACAAGCTCTGCGAATATCATGAGATAAAGACTCACGAGGAATTCTTCGAAGCTTTAGGCAAGAAAGTGGTGATTCTCGGCGACGGCGACGGCGAAGTGCTCAGCGAGAAGAAAAGTTCACCCATGTCGGGCTGGAAGAAATTCGTGCCGTTCATCGGAAGGAGAAAAAAGGAAGACACCACGCATCCTGTCAGCGACGAATTGCTTGTGGCGGGCAAGAATTTCAACAAGAAGATACCTTGCGTCATCTCCGAGCGGACTATGGGCATGTATATTTTCCCAACCTGCTGTCACTGTATTCCTGGCGACGACATCCTTGGATACATCGACAGCAAGCACCATGTGGAAATCCATAAACGCTCATGCGCCACAGCCAACAAGCTAAAGGCGAGTTTCGGCCCACGCATCCTCGATGCCGTATGGGACATGCACCGCCAGCTCTTCTTCGACGCTACGATAGAAGTAAAGGGCATTGACCGCAAAGGCATACTGCACGACGTGACAGAAGTCATCTCAAACAAGATGAACATAAACATCCACAAGGTGTCGTTCACTGCAGACGAAGGCATTTTCAGCGGACAGATAGAGCTTCGCGTTCACGACCGCGACGATGTGAAGACCATCATCGGCAGGCTGAAAAAGGTTGACGACCTAAAAGACGTAAGGCAGATTCTCTAAAAAAACAAATGTGCTTCCCTCACAGGGGAAGCACACCAATACTCAAGTTGGAAGCACGCCTAAAGGAGACGGCCTCCAAGATTAAAAAACAATTACAGAAGGTCAAGATGCTTCTTTATGCTCTTCAGCTCGTCGAGAGTTTCTTGCAGCAAAGAGATAATCTCCGAGCTCTTGTCCACACCTTCCCTATTATTGCGTAGATAGTTGCGTGCTGCGGAAATCTTGAAGCCACGAACCTTAATAAGGTTATAGATGACCTTGAGATCCTCTATATTGCGCTCGGTATAGTGGCGCACCTTGTTTGCACCAGCAGTCCTGGGCTTGATATTGGGAAACTCCTTCTCCCAAAAACGCAATGTGCTCTCGCTTACGCCAACCATGCTAGCCACTTCCTTGATGGAATAATACAGTTTCTTGTTCTTATCGCTATCTGATTCCATAATTATTATTCTTTCTGTCTGCAAAGATACTTAAAAATCAAAGAAATTAGTAACTTTGCATTTGTTTTCGATACATCTATTTTCAAAACAAAGGAACATAATTAAAAAATCAAGATACAGATGATGACAGCAAACGAAATCCGCGACTCGTACTTGAAGTTTTTCGAGTCAAAAGGACACGTCATCGTGCCTTCTGCCCCAATTGTGGTGAAGGACGACCCCACACTGATGTTCACCAACGCCGGCATGAACCAGTGGAAAGACATTATCCTCGGCACCAAAGACCCTAACCCTTGCCGCCGCACCGACTCACAGAAATGCTTGCGCGTCAGCGGAAAGCACAACGACCTGGAGGAGGTAGGACGCGACTCGGCCCTGTCCCACCACACCATGTTCGAGATGTTGGGCAACTGGAGCTTCGGCGATTATTTCAAAGAGGGCGCAATAGACTACGCCTACGAATATCTCATCGACGTGCTTCATCTCGACCCTAAAGACCTGTACGTAACAGTATTCGAGGGTGACGCATCAGAGAACCTCACACGCGACGACGAGGCTGCCGAATATTGGGAGAAGCATTTCCCGAAAAACCACATAGTGAACGGAAACAAGCACGACAACTTCTGGGAGATGGGCGACACGGGACCTTGTGGACCTTGCTCGGAGATTCACATCGACTTCCGTCCGGAAGAGGAAAAGAAGAAGGTGCCAGGCGAGCTGCTCGTCAACAAGGATCATCCTCAGGTCATCGAGATTTGGAACATCGTGTTCATGCAGTTCAACCGCAAGGCCGATGGTTCTTTGGAGCCTCTGAAGATGCACGTCATCGATACAGGCATGGGATTCGAGCGTCTCGTCAGGTTGCTTCAAGGCAAGAACTCCAACTACGACACCGACATTTTCTCACCTATTATCGAGGAAATAGAGCGCCTGTCCGGCCACAAATACAGCCACACATTCCCTGAGGGACACAACGGTGAAGGCGTCAACGAAGAGCAGAAGGTCGACATTGCCATCCGTGTCGTAGCCGACCATCTGCGTGCCGTGGCTTTCGCCATCGCCGATGGCCAGTTGCCAAGCAATGCCAAGGCGGGATATGTCATTCGCCGCATCCTTCGCCGTGCCGTGAGATACGCTTACACGTTCCTCGACCAAAAGGAGGCGTTCATGTATAAGCTCGTGCCCGTGCTCGTGGCAGAGATGGGCGGTGCTTACCCCGAGTTGAAAGCTCAGCATGAGCTCATCGCCAAGGTAATGAAACAAGAGGAAGACTCCTTCCTGCGCACCCTCGACCGTGGCATCAACTTGTTGTCCGTCGACATGGAGGAGCTGAAAGCTGCCGGCAAGAAGGTGCTTGAAGGCGAGAAGGCTTTCCGCCTCTTCGACACATACGGATTCCCACTCGACCTCACCGAGCTCATCTGTGGCGAGAACGGTGTCTCTGTTGACGAGAAGGGATTCGAGGAGGAGATGAAGAAACAGAAAGAGCGCGCACGCAACGCAGCCGCCGTGGAGAACAGCGACTGGGTGACCGTGAAAGAAGGCGAGCAACAGTTTGTTGGCTACGACGCCGATGCTTGCGATGCCCACATACTGCGCTACCGCAAGGTGACACAAAAGAAGAGCGTGTTCTATGAAGTCGTGCTCGACCAGACTCCTTTCTACGGCGAGATGGGCGGACAGGTAGGCGACAAGGGTAAGTTTATCTTCGACGATGAGACCATTGAGGTTGTTGACGCTAAGCGCGAGAACAACCAAAGCATACACATCATAAAGAAACTGCCTAAGGACATCACCGCTGACCTCCGCGCCGAGGTTGACACCGACAAGCGTGAGGGTTCCGCATGCAACCACACAGCCACCCACCTTCTCGACTATGCGTTGAAGCAGGTTCTAGGTGAGCAGACCGAGCAACGTGGTTCATATGTCGACGAGAAGATTCTGCGTTTCGACTTCAACTACTTCCAGAAGGTTTCTCCTGAACAGCTCAGGCAGGTGGAGCGTATCGTAAACAAGATGATACGCCAGGACATACCTCTCGACGAGCATCGCGACACGCCTATCGAAGAGGCTAAGAAGCTTGGAGCCGTGGCTCTCTTCGGCGAGAAATACGGCGACAAGGTTCGCGTGGTGCGCTTCGGGCCGTCGGCAGAGTTCTGTGGCGGTATCCATGCCAAGAGCACTGGTCATATCGGCTTCTTTAAGATTATCTCTGAGAGCAGCGTCGCAGCCGGTATTCGCCGTATCGAGGCACTCACTGGCCAAGCCGCCGAGGAAGGCATCTATGCCCTTCAAGACACCATCGACGTGATAAAGGGCATGTTCAACAACGCCAAGGATCTCAGCAAGGCAATACAAAAGTCTATCGACGAGAACTCTGGACTCAGAAAACAAGTGGAGCAGTTCCAAGCCCAGGTGGTGCAGCAGATGTGCAACCGTCTAATAGAAAATGCCAAGGACATCAATGGCGTCAAGGTAATAAAGGCCATCGTACCTTTCGAAGCCAACAATGCCAAGGACCTTGTGTTCAAGATTCGCGAGCGCATACCAGAGCATCTCGTTTGTGCCGTTGGCAGCAATGCCCACGACAAGCCAATGCTCTCCATAATGCTCTCTGACGACATGGTGAGCGAGCACAACCTCAACGCTGGAAATATCGTGCGCGAGGCCGCAAAGCTCATCAAGGGTGGCGGCGGCGGACAGCCTCACTACGCCCAGGCTGGCGGAAAGGACCTTGATGGTCTCAACGCTGCCGTAGACAAGCTCGTGGAGCTGTGCCAACTGTAGACACACATTATTCTTACTGACATAAAACCGTAACATTTCGGTCTTATAATAATTGCCGCGCTATTCCGCGACGTTTACCCGACCATTATCAGGCAAGCGTGGAAGAGCGCGGCATTTTCATAAACAAGCAGCATGCAGATTGATATAATATGGCTTAGGGACAACTTCCGCCAATTCAACAAACAATACTTCGGCGACAAGCTGCCAGAGCCTCGTTTCTTCATCGGGCGCTCAAAGTCGCAGCTCGGCTCCTTGGCTTATAAGCGTGGTCTCGTCCTAGACAGGCAGCTTTTCAATCGTGGCAACTCCGCCAACGCTTTCACCCTCTCAATGAGCAATTTCTACGACCAGACCGAATATCAATTCCGCAACGTCCTGCTTCACGAGATGATACATCTCAGCATCGCAGCAAGCGGAGTGAAGGATTCCTCACCGCATGGCGTCGTGTTCCGAGGGATAATGGCACGGCTTAACCGCGAAGGCTGGGACATCCACGTGATGACAAAGATGGAAGGCACCAAAAAAGCCTACACGGGGTCAAAGACCATCATCAGGCAATATCTCGTGCTCGCCATAGAGACCAGAGATGGCAAGCGTTTCCTGTCGTCAGTAAACCCGAGGTTCGCAAGGGAAATAAACACAAGACTCCATGAGGCGAAAGAAATTGTAAACTCACGTTGGTACACCACAGACAACCGTTGGTTCGAGGACATGCCACGGGTAAGGTCGCTTCGTGGCCGCCATGTCGATGATGCCACCTATGGAAAGCTAACATCCTTGATGACACCAATAACATTCCATTGATAAACCCACGACATTCCATTAACCAATCAATTAACAAACCAATAGACCAAAAGCAGGAAATCATGAAAATCGCAGCAACGCTAATCTCACTTCTCGTGACCACGACAACCATGGCCATTACACCACACAAGTACCGCCTGGTATGGCAAGACCATTTCAAAGGCTCGACTTTCGACAGCAAGTCGTGGACAAAGATTCCGCGCGGCAACGCCGACTGGAAGCGCCACATGTCCTACGCCGACTCGTTGTATGCCGTGCGTGATGGGAAACTGATATTGCGCGGATGCGTAAACACAAACCTCCAAGCCGACACCGCACGCTTCGTCACTGGCGGCCTCTACACACGCCACAAGCGCACAATAAAATATGGCAAGGTAGAGGTTCGCGCCAAGTTGGGACGCGCACAAGGGGCATGGCCCGCAATATGGATGCTGCCCGACTCCGACATCCAGTGGCCTAATGGCGGAGAAATCGACATCATGGAACACCTCAACCACGACACTATCGCCTATCAAACAGTGCATTCATATTACACCTATGTGCTGAAGAAAGACCAGACCCCACCCCACGGCTCCACACTCGGTATCGATCGTGATGGCTACAACACTTATGCCGTGGAGATACTGCCCGACTCGCTGGTGTTCTCCATCAATGGCCGCACATCGTTCTCGTATCCGCGCATCGAGACGACCGACGAGGGGCAATACCCTTTTGGCACGCCCTACTACCTGCTCATCGACATGCAAATCCAAGGTGCATGGGTAGGCAAGGCCGACCCCAAGCAGCTGCCCGTGGAAATGCACGTCGACTGGGTTAAATTCTATGAGCTTAAGAAATAAGCAAAACCGTATAAAAGCCAAACAGTTCAAATGAAGGATACATACACCCTTCATTTGAACTGTTTTTTTGTGCTCCTTGTGTTTAATCACTTATCAAGTCCCTATGCAACGAGTTCCTGTAAGATTCTGTCCAACTCGTCAAGCTCTTCTTCCTTGGTTGCCCAGCTGGTCACGAAACGGCAGACTATCTCCGTCTCACTCTTTCGCTCCCACACCTCGAACGCCACCTTTTTGCTGAGCGATTGGTAGAGGTCGGTGGAAAGGACCACAAACTGCTGGTTGGTTGGCGAGTCATAGGCCATTGCAATGCCATGCTTTCGGAATATGTCGCGTATGCGGGCTGCCATGGCGATGGCATGGCGCGACACCTTGAAGTAGAGGTCGTCGGTGAACAAGGTGTCAAACTGTATGCCAAGCATCCTGCCCTTGGCAAGCAGCGCCCCGTGACGCTTCACTGTGGTGAAGAGGTATCTCGGAGCCTTCATGCCAGAGAAAACCACAGCCTCGCCAAACATGGCGCCCACCTTTGTGCCACCGATATAGAACACGTCACAATGGCGTGCCAGAAACGGCAAGTCGTAGTCGCACGCCTCCGACATGAGTCCATAGCCCAGGCGCGCGCCGTCGACGAAGAGGCGAAGGCCATACTTTTGGCAAGTGGCGTAGAGCGTCTCCAACTCTTCCCTGGTATATACCATGCCCAGCTCGGTGGGCATGGTGACGTAGACCAAGCCGGGCTGCACCATGTGGGGGTGCGTCTCATCCGCCAAGAAGGTCTCCATATAGGCGGTCAATGTCGCGGCGCTCAGTTTGCTGTCGGCAGATGGCTGGGTAATGACCTTGTGGCCAAAGGCTTCCACGGCTCCCGACTCATGCACCTCTATGTGTCCGGTCTCCACGCTGATTACTCCCTCGCATCCCATGAGAACGGAGTCGATGACCGTGGTGTTGGTCTGTGTTCCGCCCACGAGGAAGCACACCTCGGCATCGTCCATGCCGATGGCCTTGCGAATCTTCATCTTCGCTGCCTCGGTATAGGGGTCAAATCCATAGCCAGAAGTCTTCTCGTTGTTGGTCCTGTCAAGGGCTTCTAATATCTCCGGCAACATGCCGTTGTTGTAATCACTTTGGAATGAAATCATTTTTTCTTGTTCTTATTTTTGTGGTGTAGGCTTGAGAATTACTATACTCTGAAAGTTTTTATTTTGCAAATAGCTTTCCAATGAGACTCAATAGGTTAGAGACGGTTTCCTTGCTCTCCACAGGAATCTTGATGATTGTCTCACCTGTCTGCTCGTCTTTCTCTACGATGGAGTCAACCAGTTGGGCGGTGTCTTCTGGGGATTTCAAGGTCTCTGCCAAACCTGAGAGGAAGGAAACGCCTTGGGCTACCAAGTCCTTTGGCTGAGATGCGCGATGGGAGACTGTTCTTTCCGAAGCAACTGTTTCCGTTTTTTCAGTATCGGCAGTTGCCTTAGAATCGTTTTCTGTGGTATATACAGGAATCTCATTTGAAGATTCAGCTTCCCTATCCCCTTCGTTCTTTTCTTCCTCATCCACTGATATGGTGGAAGCATCTGATGCATCACCACTTTCTGTATCCGAAGAAGCCTCTTCTTCCACCATTCCGCTCACCGTCTCCATCATCTTTGTGAACTTATCATCGCTGATGAATACAGAGTCCTCGCCATCGTCCAACACGCCCTCAAACATGGAGGTCTTGAAACGGAGCTTGCCCACCATATTCTCTTCGATGGAATGAGGAGCCACGAGGTTGATTACCTGGATGTTGTTCTGCTGACCGAGGCGGTAGATGCGGCCGATGCGTTGTTCGAGCACGGCTGGGTTCCAAGGCAAGTCGATGTTGATGATAGTGGCGGCGGCTTGCAGGTTCAAGCCCGTGCTGCCGGCATCAGTGGAAAGGAACACACGGCTCGATGGTTCGTTCATGAAGTTATCCACCAAGTTCTTGCGCTTCTCGGATGGCACACCGCCATGCAGATACTCAAAACCTATCTCTTTTGCTTCCAATTCCTTGGCAATGAGGCGGGTCATACGTTCCCATTGGCTGAACACCACCACCTTTTCGCCTTCCTCGCTGATGACGTCGCTGATGATGTTGACGCACTCCTCCACCTTGGTGTCGAATCTCGTCTTTTGGTCGAGGATGTAACTGCTGTCGCATATCATGCGCATCTGGGACAATAACAGAAGCAAACGTTTTCTGTCTTTGTCGGAAAGGAAATGTCTGTCGCGCCATCTCTTCACAAGGATGCTCACTTGGAATTGCCATTCTCCGTGCATCCCCATCTGTTCCTTGGTCATGGGCACGAAGAGATTCTTGTCCATCCGCTTGGGCATCTGGAGCTTCACGTCTTTCTTGCGGCGGCGGATGAGGATGTCGCTGAGTTTCGTGCCTATTTCGTTCAAGTTCTTGTATCCCAACACCTTGCCTGTCTCGTCGGTGAGAATGTGGTTCTCCTTGAATAGATAGTAAGGGGCAAGACGGAAGTTATCCACAAACTCTACGATGGAGTAAAGTTCATCGAGCTTGTTCTCCAAAGGCGTGCCCGACAGGATCACGGAATAGTCCGACTCTATCTTTCTCGCCGCACGGGAAATATGCGTGTTCCAGTTCTTCAAGCGTTGCACCTCGTCCATGATGAGCATGTCGGTTTGCAAACCGCCGAGTATCTTGATGTCGTTGGCGGCACTGTTGTAGGAGATGATCTTGTAAGGCTCAGGACGGTTGTAGGCTTCTTTTCTTTTGAGATGACTTCCCTCTATGACATAAACCTCGGCATTGGTGAACTTCTTGATTTCACTGCGCCACTGGTACTTCAGGGATGTGGGGCAGAGAATGAGCACAGAGCCGATGAGTCCCTCCTTGCGCAAGAGTTCGGCAGTGCCGATGGCTTGGATGGTCTTGCCCAAACCCATCTCGTCGGCTATGATGGCCTTGCCAGCCTTGGCTGCAAACCGGATGCCTTCCTTCTGGTAAGGATAGAGGGTAACTTTCAGCAGTTCATCAAGTTTTTGGTCATCATATTTCTCTACTATCTTCTTTCTTGTCGCTTTCTCACGAATATCCACTATAAAGTCAATGGCATCCTTATAGCATCTAAACGTGTCGCTTATCTGTCGGGCTTGTTTCAGAAAAGAGCCGACATGGGCGTATGCGTCCTCCTTTAGTACATGGTTCTCGTCGAAGTAATCCTTGGCGAGCTGTTCATAAGCCTCCTGATTGTCGGAGCCGATGCGAATCTTCACGCATCGTTCGCCTCGATAAGAGAGATAGACTGAGGTATAGGGCGGAATCTCACGGTGCACATGAGAGCCCTTCTTTCCGATAAAACAATTCTTCACGGCTTCGATGTGCTTGCAAGTGCCGAGCCTCGAAGTCTTGAAATCCATGCAAGAACAATAATTCCATTCGCTGTTGGCTCCACGGTACACCACCTTGTACTCGTTGTCCTTATCCGGATTGCGGACAATATATTCGCCAGGGCAAAGCTCCTCGTCAACACTACTGATGACAAAGTGTTCGGTCTTTGAGACCTGCTGGCGAAGTTTCACCTGCCACTCCTCCAAGCTTATCTTTTCTGGCTTGACAATATGGGAGATGACAACCTTCTTCTTTTTCTTCTTGGTGGTTTTCTTGGTTGAGTCTGTGGCTTTACCTGATGTAGCCTTGTCTGCCTTAGTATTGTTGTTTTTTGTCATTGCCTTGTAGTTTTATGCTATTTATAATTTTATAGCAGAGCGATATTCCTCTTGATCCTCTCTCGGGGTGCTTTTGGGATGCCGTTCGGTAATTTGGACGTGTTTTGTTCGGTAATTTGGCTAAAATTATTTTTGTGGTGTAGGCTTGAGATAAGCCTTGAATTTCTCAGGGTTATAGTTGAGCACCAGGTCGTCGGGAAACTGCACTTGCTCTGCCAGTGGCACGATGTAGCCATAATCGGCAATCATGGTGGAGAAGTGGGCGTCGCTTCCGAAGATGACGGGCACCTCGTAGTGCTTGGCAAGTCGCAGCAGCTCAAGGTTGTTTGGTTTAGCCTCCGTCTTGTGGCGGATGGGTGCCATGGAGTGGTTGTTTATTTCAAGCAGGGTATGGGTCTCTTTTGAAACTCTCATCAAGGCGTCGAAATCCAGTTCTGCCGTTCCGTCACCCGGATGGGAGATAATCTGTACAAAGGGGTTGCGCATGGCATTGATTACCCCTTGCGTGTTCTCCGCCTTCGTTCCCCCTTGCCAGCAAATGCTGTGGATGCCGGCTATGCGCAGGTCGAGCAGTCGCCAGTATTCTTCGTCAAGGTCGATGTCGCCCTGCGTGTTGAGAATGTTAAGCTCGGCTCCCAACATGAGCTTCACACCATAGAGCTCGCGAGGCACGCAATGCAAGTTCCTGAAATAAAGAGGGTCGCAGGTTCCAGGGATATTGGGACCATGCTCCGTAATGCCCAATATCTCCAGCCCTTTTTCCTTGGCTGCCATTGCCATCTCTTGCAGGGTGCTATAGGCATGGCCTGAGGCAACGGTATGTGTATGAACGTCTAATAATGTCCTCATCTTCTCAAATATCATTTGAATTTGCTTGTAAAGATAACAAGAATATTCGGAACACAGTCCGTTTGCCGCGGATTTATTTCTCTCTGTTGCCATGCTGCCACAGAAAACGGGACAAGAGACCTCCTTATTGCTACACTATTTTCATTGAATCACAGTCGTTTCGGCTTTCCATTGAAAAGACGATGGCTTTCCATTGAAAAGACGATGGCTTTCCATTGAAAAGCCGGTGACATTCCATTGAAAAGCCGACGACATTCCAATGGAAAGCCGAACCCTCGTTTTTGCAATGCGGAACGTTGCAAAATTATCTCACTTCCCACCCGTCTATTGTGCCGGTCTTAGATGAGAAGTTGCAGCCTATCAGATGAATGTGCTTGTGGCTGGTATTATATTCACGGGCATACCCCTTCCTCTCAATTTGGTCGAGGGCGGCATCGGCGGAACCATCGAGCTTGAACTCGAAGATATAAACGTCGTTTGTGGTCTCCACAATGCAGTCGACCCTGCCTTCGCTTTGTTCCTTCTCTACGAAGATTACATAAGAGCTAATCATGCGTAGGATGAGATAGAAGGTATACTGAAAATAACGTTCCTTCTCTCTTTCATTGTCCTTGCGTCGCTGGGAATATGGAATGCTAGCCAAGAAAGAGGCAAAAAGATTCTTCAGCGTTTCCAAGTCGCCACAATCCATCGCGTCTATTACCTGAATAACCCATGAACTTGGAGATTCTTTTGGCTTCAGGTAGCTGGACGTAAGCAATGTGACGAAGCCTCTGCGCACCTCATCATTCGGGAAGTCCAAGAGATAAGAGTTGGTCAACCGCTTGTAATTCTTGATGGTAAGATAGCCACTTTGGTATATCATTGGCAACGGGCGCTCTACATCTGCCTTGTAGTCGTCGAAGTCTTGTGTGGTATAATATTTGCCTACCAATTCATTGATGTGTTCATCGCAATGAGCCAAGAGGCGCACAAGATAGGTTGGCGAACCTGTCTTGAACCAATAATCGTCTATCCACATTTCGTTGAAGGCACGGAGCACGCTGAACGGATTGTACACACCTTTCAAGCGGCGACTGAAATGGTAACCGTCGAACTGTCGTTTCAACTTAGCTTTCATCTGCTCTTCGGTAAACTCATATTCTCTCGCCATCTCCTTGATTTGCTCTTTGAAGACGGTGTGTAGTTCCTCCTCGGTGATACCGAGCAAGGTGTCGTATCTGGCAGAGAGACTAATGTCGTCAGGCTGATTGAAACCGCTGAACACACTGACCTGTGAGAACTTGGTTACTCCTGTGAGCAATACAAACTGAAGATGTTCGTCGGCTTCCTTGAAGACGGAGTAGAAACCTTTCAAGGTGTTTCGATTGTGGCTCTCCAAAGTTATCTTGCTCTCATTTATAGTGACATACATATCCAAATCCATCACATCCAACAAAGGCTTGTCGTATTCATCAATCAATACGACAGCACGTTGTCCTGTCTTGTCATGGGCGGCTTTTATGACATCTCTAAAACGGCTTCCTAATGTTGAAGCTAATGGAGATTTGCCGTATTTCAATTCTTGCTTCTCGACAAATTCTGTCAAAACACTTTCCAATTCATTTTCCTTCGTAAAGTCCTTGCCATTGAAGTCAATATGAAACACCGGGTATTGCTTCCAATCCTCCTCTAATTCTTCCATGGCAAGCCCCTTGAATAAGTCTTTTCTTCCTTGGAAGTAGCATTCGAGTGTTGACACGAGCAATGACTTGCCGAATCGTCTTGGGCGACTCAGAAAGTATATTTTGCCATTCTGAACTAAGTCGTAAATCAACTTGGTCTTGTCAATGTAGATATAACCTTCACTGATAATCTGGTCGAAGCTCTGTATTCCTATAGGATATTTCATATTGTTACCTTTTGGGATATTTGTGGCTAATGTACAACTTTATTCCGAATTGGTAAAACATTTTTGAGGCATTTTTGTTTGAAGATTCGAGAAAACCGCGCTTTTTTGGTTATATTTGCACGCCAAAACTAAAACACATGAAGAAGAGTGACATTTTGCTTGCCAAGATACGCAACGGCGAGGAGATGACGAGACGTGAAAAACTTAGCCTCATCATCGACTTGAGCATCCCCTCGATGCTTGCGCAGATAACCACCGTGATGATGTTTTTCATCGACGCCGCCATGGTGGGACACCTCGGTGCCGCCCAGTCGGCAAGCATCGGCTTGATAGAGACCACCACATGGCTGATGGGCTCCATCCTCTCCGCCGTATCGGTGGGCTTCTCCGTGCAGGTTGCCCACTTCATCGGTGCCAACGACTTTTCCAACGCCAGGCAAGTGTTCCGCCACGCCTTGACGTGCGGCATCGGTTTCAGCGTGGTCATGGCACTCGTTGGCGCGGCGGTGGCTCCCTACTTGCCTTTCTGGCTTGGTGGCAAGGCCGACATAGCTCCAATGTCGTCGGCCTACTTCCTCATCTATAGCCTCACCCTGCCCGCCGTGCTCGTGTATCACCTCACGGCGGCAATGCTGAAAAGCGCGGGCGAGATGCGAGTGCCCAGCGCGCTGTCCATATTGATGTGTTGTCTCGACGTGGTTTTCAACTACCTGTTTATCTACATTCTCGGCTTGGGGGTCACGGGCGCAGCTCTCGGCACAATGACGGCTTATATACTGATAGCCCTGCCCATGTCGTGGCAGGCGACGCGTAAAAACAAAATTCTCGCCCTCCACCTCGACCACGCAAGGTTCGAGTGGAACTGGAGGTTCGTGAGAAACGCGGCGAAGATAAGCTTGCCCATAGCCGTGCAAAACATCCTCATGGGTTCCGCCCAAGTGGTGTCGACCCTCATCGTGGCACCACTGGGCAATGTGGCCATAGCCGCCAACTCTTTCGCCATCACCGCCGAGAGCCTTTGCTATATGCCGGGCTACGGCGTAGGCGACGCGGCATCTACGCTCATCGGCCAGACCTATGGCGCGGGACGCCACCGTCTGTGCCACAACTTCGCACACCTCACCATTGGCACGGGCATGATCGTGATGGCCTTTATGGGAATGGTGATGTTCATTTTCGCCCCAGAGATGATAGGCTTCCTCTCGCCCGTCGAGGAGATAAGGAGCCTTGGTGCCGAGATTCTGCGCATCGAAGCCTTCGCCGAGCCTTTCTTCGCCGCGGCTATAGTGAGCTATTCGGTTTGCGTGGCAGCCGGCGACACCTTGAAACCTGCTGCCATGAGTCTTTTCTCCATGTGGTGCGTGCGCCTCACGCTGGCTTGGTGGTTGTCGCAAAGCCTTGGCTTGCGAGGCGTGTGGATTGCCATGGCCACAGAGCTGACCTTCCGCGGCTCAATCTTCCTCTTGCGAATATGGAAAGGACGTTGGAACAATCTTGAGACTAAAGCGTGAGACCGCAATCCCCGCCTTTGACAGGCAGGGAAATCGGGATGGGAAAATAATGTTAAATTATCATTGGGCGAATAACAACTTGTCCATATTTTTCCTAATTTTGCTATCGAAGCCAACCATAAACATCATTAATCTTTTACTAATTTCTCACGCTATGAAGATTGGAATACCCAAAGAGATGAAGAACAACGAGAACCGCGTTGGCATGACACCCGCGGGCGTTGCCGAGTTGAAAAAACATGGTCACACCGTCTACGTGCAGCACACGGCAGGCGAGAACAGTGGTTTCAGCGACGAAGAATATAAGAATGTGGGCGCGGAGATTCTTCCCGACATCACGGATGTCTATGCTCAGGCGGAGATGATAGTCAAGGTCAAGGAACCTATCGAGCCCGAATACCCTCTCATAAAGAAAGACCAGCTGGTTTTCACATATTTCCATTTTGCTTGCGACAAGCCTCTCACCGACGCCATGGTCAAGAGCGGTGCCGTTTGCCTTGCCTACGAAACGGTGCAGAAGGCTGACCGCTCGTTGCCGCTGCTCATCCCCATGAGTGAGGTCGCCGGCCGCATGGCTGCCCTCAACGGCGCATTCTACCTTCAGAAGACCAAGGGCGGCAAGGGCAAGCTCATAAGTGGCGTGCCGGGAGTGAAGCCTACCAAGGTGCTGGTTCTCGGTGGTGGCACCGTGGGTGAGGCAGCCGCAAGAATGGCAGCCGGCATGGGTGCCGATGTCACCATAACCGACATCTCGCTGCCACGACTGCGCCAACTTGAGAACGAGCTTCCAGCCAACGTCCACGCGCTCTACTCCTCTGAACACAACATCCGCAAGGAACTGGCAGACGTTGACATCGTGATCGGTTCGGTGCTCGTGCCTGGCGACAAGGCCCCACACCTCATCACGCGCGAGATGCTCGGCCTCATGGAGAAGGGCACCGTGCTCGTGGACGTGGCCATAGACCAAGGCGGCTGCTTCGAGACCTCCCACCCCACGACCCACAGCGACCCTGTTTACGAGGTAGACGGCATACTGCACTATTGCGTTGCCAACATCCCCGGTGCCGTGCCCAACACTTCCACCATGGCGCTGACCAACGCCACGCTGAAGTATGCCGTGGCATTGGCCGACAAGGGCTGGCGGCAGGCGTGCAAGGACGACGAGGCCCTGCGCAAGGGATTGAACATCGTCGGCGGCAAGGTTACCTTCAAGGCGGTGGCAGATGTTTGGAACCTGCCTTACGAGCCAATAGAATTGTAAAAACATAAGGCTTGACATAATAGCCTGCAACACAACAGTGTCCATCTCCGACTATATCCAAACCCAACCATTGCTGCAAGTGGCGGCAACGTTGCTCTTGGGAATTGTAGTCGGCGATGGGCTTTTTCGTTTTCTGCCATCTCTTCCTTCATGGTCCATGCTGGTTTGGCTGACGCTGATGGCATCTTGTCTCATCGTCGAGCTCTTGCTGAGGCGCAAGCCCTATTCGCAAAGCCTGCTTCTGCTCGTCGCCGTCTTCATAGCCGGTATCTGCATGGCAGACAAGGCGAGGCACCAACAGGCGTTCCCCTTCCACGGCGAAAGCCCCATGACATACGAGGCGGTGGTGACCGCCGAGCCACAAGTGAAGGGCAAGACGCTACAATGCGACCTCGCGGTTGTCTCGATAGAGGGCAGACCGCTTGACAAGGCCATAAACATAAAGGCGCATATTCTTCGCGACACCTTGACAAACGATTGGCGGAGCATAAGGTTGGGAACGGGCATCGAGGCCATGTCGGTGATGGAGCCTCTGCGAAACCATCGCACGAGCAACTTCGACTACGTGCGTTGGCTCCATTGCCACGGTTTTCGCGCCAGCACGTTCATCTTCGCCACCAGTTGGCGAACGGCGAGGGTCAGCCTCAAACCCATGACCACAATAGAGCGCTTGCGGCTCAAGGCCATGGGCATGAGGCAAAGGCTCGTGGCAAGGCTCAACCTTGGCAGCGACGAGCAGCAACAGTCAGCCATAGTGGCGGCAATGGTCTTGGGCGACAAGCAGGCTCTCGACCGGGAAACGAAAGACGCATTCTCCGTCTCTGGAGCGTCGCACGTCTTGGCACTCTCCGGACTGCATCTCAGCATTATCTACTTCATTCTCACCTTGCTCACGGGAAGGCGGCGCAAGCGCCGGTGGCTCACGCAGGCAATGATCCTCTTCGCGTTGTGGCTCTACGTCGTGCTCGTGGGCATGACTCCCAGCATAATGCGCTCGGCCATAATGCTGTCCATCTATTCTCTCTGCCTTGTCGGCGGAAGGGAAAAGGCATCCGTCAACACCCTTTGCCTGGCAGCCATCTGCCTGATGGTGGCCAATCCGCTGTGCGTGTGGGACTTGGGCTTTCAGTTGTCTTTCCTTGCCGTTCTGTCTATCGTGGTGCTCTGTCGTCCCATAAACCAGTTGCTGCCCAAGGACGGCGAGCTCACTGGCATCAGTTTTGTCGACAGATTGCTAAGGAGCGTGTGGTCAATGGTGTCGGTGTCGTTGGCATCGCAGATTGGCACGGCGCCATTGGTGGCATATTATTTCGGGCGATTCTCGTGCTATTTTCTCTTGACCAATCTCATTGTGGTGCCTTGTGCCACAATCATAATCTATTGTGCCGTAGCCGTTCTCATCACGTCGTTTCTTCCCATCGCCAACCACGCGTTGGTCACCATGCTTGGTTGGTTATCCACGATACTGAGCACGGCGGTCGTCCACATTGCCAACCTCCCCGGTGCGAGCATAGAAGGCATCAAGGTCAACGCTATTGAAACAGGGTGCACCTATGCCCTGATTGGCATAGTGTGCACCCTGATATATTATGTCTCAAAGTTGAGAGGTCTAAACAAGCTCGACGCGTTCAGCAAATGACGCGTCTCCATAAAGAAGCCAGCAAAGGCTTACACCAACGAGGCGATGATCTCGTCGCGTCCGCCCGGCAACAGGTCGATGACGGGAATCTCGGGCATGGTGTAGCATCCTGGCTGCAAGCGCATTGTGGCACGCGCCACGGCCACGAGCACCTGACCGGTGAGTGCCGGATTGTTGATGCTCATGTCGAACGATATGCGCTGGTTCTGTGTCTTTCCGCTCACACCCTTACGAGTCATGTGTACGCCGTGGCCCATGTCTCTCAAGTCGTCTACACTCTTCACGGCAAACACCTTCAGCTCGTCGTGGGCAAAATAGTCGTCCTCCTTGAGCTCGTGGGTCACGTCCTCAAGCTTCGCGCCCTCCTCAAGCTCCACGTAGACCATACGGCGGTGAATGCCCTCACCCATTGGAATGGTCATCGACAGGGCGTCTTTCACACCCTTCTTTGAGCGAGCCACGACAGAGTGACCCATCGACATGCCCGGGCCGAAGTTGGTATAGCTCAAGCCCTTAGGTGCAAGAGCCTCCATGAGCACGCGCACCACGGAGTCGCTTCCCGGATCCCAACCTGCCGCGATGACGCTCACCGTCTCGGTCTGCTTGTTGTTCTCTGTCTGCTTCTTGCGATAGTCGAGGATGAAATGGTGCATGTCGAAACTGTCGACCGTGTTGATGCCCAACTTCGTGATTTGCTCTGCATAGTCGGGACAACGGCGTGTCGGCGTGGCGAGAATGGCAACGTCCACATTGCTCAATTTCTGAATGTCGTCCACCACTTCGTAAGGCTCAAGCTCCAATGGCTTGTCCTTGTCACCTTGGCGGCGTACCACGCCGGCGATCTCAAAATCGGGAGCCTCCTCAAGCGCCTCCAACGAGAATTTACCAATGTTGCCGTAGCCCACTACGGCTGCTCTTATCTTTTTCATGCTTAACTTGTTTTGTATCCTTTTTACATTAATGTTTTTCCCTTTGCTTATATCAAACGAAATGTTGATTTGTTTAGGGCAAAGCCGTAATCATGCCGCTTTGCCATATTCGTAAATGCTGTCGCTGGCAAGATCTATTTGGTCATTCCAATAAACACAAGTACGACTCGAATCCAATTGTGCTTGTTTAAAAAGTCCACACACATTCACTAATGCACGAAATGCAGGAAGGCTCTTGATGTCTTCCTTCACATCGTACAAGACTTTATACCCGTCATCGAATTCAACGAAGAGAATGTAATTGTCGAGAACAGACAACTTTTTAATCCTTGGTATCATAATGGTGGAAGTTTTGTTATTTTTTGTTTGTCCCACATCTCCTGAAGTTCATCAGAATGTAGCGAGAGCCATTCAGTGACTAACTCTTGAGCCTTTTTGGGCAAGTCGCCTTAAAACATTTCGAAAGTCTTGATATTAAAAAGACCTACATATTCATTGTATATGGCATGTATATGGGAAGGTTCATGCTCTTTTGGCTTAAAGAACATCTTTATGATGATTCCATAAAATCTTACAATCTCTGGCATATAGTCTTATATAGTTTTATTTACATCGCAAATATACTATGAATGTTTGTAATATCCAAACTTTTTACAAAAATATAACATAACAAGAGCATGGGACTTGCAGCGACAAAGGAAAAAGATAGGACTGCTTGTTTATTGATGTGCAACTAAGGTTAATATTGTTATCTTATGTATAATTTTGTTTCAATTACAATATTTTTTATTAATATTGCAATGTGATA
>CAVBBO010000037.1:0-19263 GCA_963593695.1 Escherichia coli
ACAAGGTGGATGACGCTAATGTGCGCCAGAAGCAGACGGCCACCATCGAATGGATCAAGAAGGTAAATGCCTTGAAGCCGAAGGACAGGATGAAACGAACCTGGGAATATGTGCTCATCGGTGAGAGCGTCTTCTACTCGTTGAGCGGAAGCGGAGCCACGATTACTGACATTTGTCGTCATTGCAAGGTATCCTATTCGATGGCGACAGGAAAGCTTTTCGAGTGAGAGTTTTTGAGTGCGACCTGTGTCGTACTAATATTTATCCATAAAAAAACGGCTTTTCAGTGGAAGACATTTGATTCCACCGAAAAGCCGTTGCCATTTAGTTTGTTTGCAGTTGCAACGTTTAGGCGTAGCTGTGCATACCGCTTAAGAAGTAGTTTACACCGAAGTAGGTCATCACGATGCTCAGGAAGGCAAGGGTGATGTAAACGTGGTAGGCGAGTGGCTTGCGGAAGATGGGCAGGCTCTGCGTGTGTACCACTACTGCGTAGATCATGAATGTGATGAGTGCCCACGTCTCCTTGCTGTCCCAACTCCAGTAGGTTCCCCAGCTCACGTTCGCCCAAATGGCGCCGATGAAGATGCCGAAGCCCATCGTGGTGAGGGCGGGGTAGAGGAACACGCGGCTCAACGCCTGCAGTTCGTCTCCATGGGAGCGCATGCAGATGCCCATGATGCCGCATATGAAGGTGAGCGAGATAAGGGCGTAGCTCATCATGATTATGCTTACGTGAATGCTGAGCAGCGGACTGTTCAGCACCGGCATCATCTGGCCGATGGCTGGATCCATCTGGTTGATGTGGCTCACCAAGAGGAAGAAGCCGGAGAGCAGAAAGCCGAAGACCATGACCATGCGAACGCGGAACTGCAAGGCTATACTTATGAGCATGACAAACCATGCCACGGTCAGCATGCTCTCATATCCGTTAGACATTGGCACGTTGCCGCTTATTACCCATCTCAATGCCAAGCCAAAGCTAAGGGCAAGGAATGAAACTACCAACAATGAAGGCAGCGCATAGTTGAGAATCTTGACTTCTTTCTTCCGGGTCATGCGATAGATGGTGTAGAAGAGGGCGATGAAACCCAACGTAAGGTTCACCATGAAGAGAATGGTGGCGAAGGGGAACGCGTTGTTGATGCGCTCGGCCTTGTATTGCACTGTTGAGGGTAGCGAAGTGCCGGAGCTAATCTTTTGATATTTCCTCATCTTGACGAAGAACTCGTTGACACGGCTTGTGTTTCCCGCCTTCACGTCGCCATAGAGCAGACTGAACACGTTGGTGATGTAAAGAGCGTGTTGCTTCTCCACGGCGCGCGGGAGTTTGTCGGTGGGCGAAAACCAGATGGTGGTACCGGCCTTGATGAATGGGGTTTCCTTTGTCGCCTTCACGTTCTTTGGGAAGGTATAGGGCAACACTTTGAGCGATACGCCACGACGCAAGTCCATGATGAGTTGTATCTTTCCGTCGATGTCGGCGGCTTGCTTGTGTAGCTTGTCCTGCGAGCCATTGTAGTAGTCTTGCACATATTGCCCGATGATATAACCGCCCATGTCGCGGTTGAAGAATTGGTTCAGGCTGCAATAGTCGGGCAGTGCCATTGCGTTCTTCAGTTCTCCGCTCTTGATCTTGATGAAAGGCTCGCTGCCCCATACGTCACCGTAGAAGATCCAGCCCGACAATACTTGTTCGGCTGTGAGCCCCTTGTAGCTGCGGGCGCCATAGATTTTCTTGCAGAAATCCAGGGCGTAGGTCTGCAATGGACAGATGCGGTCGTTGTAGAGGATGTTGAGCTCTCCGAATTTCTCTGCGGTCTCTTTGGGAAGTACGGCGCTTTGGAGATTCTCGAATGTGGATTCCGCATGGAGACTTTGTTGAAAACCGAGTCCCCATATTAGCGAGATTACCAAGGCTCCCTTCTTGAGCAATGGACTCTTGAGCAACTTTCGATATCCACCCTTTGGGTCGATGAGCATCCAGATGAGTGAGATGAAGAGCAAGGCATAGCCTGTGTAAGTGACAGGGATGCCATAGGGGTCGGCATTGATGGCGAGAACGCTTCCCTTGCCGTCCTCATCGTATGACGACTGATAGAAGCGGTAGGAGCGGTGCGAGTAGATGTTGTTCATCGACACCGTTCCCTCGCTCTTCTCGTTGCCATCAATGACGGTAAATTTGGAAGAATAGTCTGCCACTGCATTGGTGCCATCGTGCATCTTAGCCTCAAACGTCTTCAGGCAAAGCGAGAAGGGAAGCTTCTCCTCTGCCATGCCATGTTCTCCGTCGGATGTCATGTATGTGTCTGTGGGTTGGTTGATGCGCAAGTGCATCATGCCCCTTTTGGCAGAGACATGAGTGAGGAGCGCGCCTGCCAGAATGATGACGAACGACAGGTGGAGGGCGAGGGTTGAGGCTGTCTTGACCTTTCTCTTGATAATGTAAAATACGCCGAAGGCTGCAAGCGCGGCCCAAATCAAAATGAACCACCATGCTCCATAGTAGTGGGCATGGACGTAGTCTGTGCCCTGGTTCTTCTCCACGATAGTGGCGACGGCCATGAATACGAGCACGAGGATGTAAAGGGTGGATATAATCTTCTTAACCATTAATCATTCTGTAGATAATAATATCAGCAGCCAAGTCCTGTGAAACTCGGCTGCTGATACGATGGTTTGGGGCTTATATGGCCTCGATGAATGCCACTACGGCATCGCGGTCAGCCTTGTCCAACTTGTAGAAGTTCTGCACAGACCAGTGGGCGTCGCTCTTCGGGCTGTAGCCATGCCACATGATAGCCTCGATGACGGTGCGGGCACGACAGTCGTGCAGGCGGTCGTCGGCACCGGTGTTGCTCTTCGACAAGCCACGTCCCCAAAGTGGGGTGGTGCGGCACCAACCGTTGATGATGTCGTTTTCCATGTACAGGCGGTGCTGCACGAGGTCGGTGTACGGATAAATCTTTTGGTTGGGATAAGTAGGCAACTTGCCAAGGCTGTTCACGTAGTCAGTAGCCCAATAGTTGTCTGGACCCGTGGTCCACGAGGGACGGTGGCATGAGGAGCAGCCTATCTGCATGAACACTTCCTTGCCTCGTTGCACAGTCTTGCTGTTCAGGTTGCGGGCACGTGGAATGGCGAGCCCTCGCTGCCATACCATGAAGTCGTAGTACTGCTGGTCAGACATCTCCTCGCCGAATTTCTCGATGAAGTTCTTCTCGTAAACAGGAGCGTCTGCAGCCGAGTTCAGTCCCAAGAGTTGTTCCACCTTTTTTGCAGTTTCTTCCTTGGTATCTCCGTAATAGGGACTGAGCAGCGAGTTGGGATCCTTACCATTCTCCATGATGTAGTTGATCACTTCCTCGCTCTCGCTGTTAGCCTTCGCCCATTCCTTTGTGGTATAGAGATAGTGCAGGTCTCTGCGTGTCACGTTGCAAACCTCCCAGATGGCATAGTCTTGCTGCAACGAAGCGCGAGAGAGCTGATAGTTGAACTTCTTGATACCCTTGCGTCCGTTAGACAAGTCCATATAGGCTGTCGAAGCCCAGTCGTTGGTGGCCTTGTCCCACATCATCGGGTTAAGCTCGGCATGGGCAGCCTCAGATTGATATTGCTTCTTGATGGAGTCGTCGGGGATGGCATCGATGAGACAGGCACCGCCGATTCCTATGGTTGACTCTAAACGGACGGTGAAACCGGCAGCAGGCATCGGACTGGTGTGGATAGCGCTCATTGCCACGCTCACCTCGGGATAGATGAGGTCGTAGGTCTCGCCGTCGGCGAACTTGTTGCCATGCTCGTCGGTGGCGTGCTTCCACTCGATGTTGATGCCGCTCTCGTCTATCTCGGGCAAGAAGGGCGACATGGTGCGGGTCTGCGGCACGCCAGTGATTTGGCTAACATAGGTATCCTTGTCGTAAGTCTTGCCGTTGGCGTCGGTTGTTCCTGCCGGATAGAAGAGGGCAAGGAGATAGCCGTTGCCTATGACATCGGCATCGTATTTCGTCTGACGCTTGCCGTGTCCATAGCTCGGGTGACAATAGATGCACGAGCGGCGTGAGAAGAGTGGCCCCAGTCCCTTGTAGGGATTGGTGTTCCAAGTATACTTGTGCTCGAATACGGTCTCTCCGTCTTTGAAGGCCGCCGTGTATCCGTTTTGTGTCACGGACGGTGTCTCGTCCTCGTAGCTGTTGGTAGAGGTATTGTCTGTAGTGCCGAGCTTGCCGGCAGGATACCATTCGTCGGCAGTGAAATTGCCAACGTCTTTGCCCACATAGTTTGCGTCAGTCTCCACGACTTCAATGCGGTCTGTATCGTTTGTGCTGTCGCTGCAGGAGGCGAACACCAGGATGCCGCCTAGTAAGAGAAGTGTTGTCTTGTTTACTGGGTTCATTTACTTGTTTTGTTAATCAGATGGATCTGATGAACTTCACCACCGCATCACGGTCAGCCTTTGGCAAGTTGTAGAACTTGAGGGCTGAGTTGTAAGCCTGGCTGTTCTTGCTGTAGGCGTGCCACATGATAGCCTCCACCTCGTTGCGGGCACGGGCATCATGCAGACGGTCTTCAGCACCGCTGTTAAGCAGTGACAGGCCACGTCCCCAGAGCGGAGTGGTGCGACACCAAGACCCATGGATGTCGTTGATCATGTCCAGCTTGTGCTGGATGAAGTCTGAATAGGGATAAATCTTCTGACCAGCGTATTGTGGCAATTTCTTGCCTTCGATAATCTTAGAACGTCCGTAGTTGTCGGGACCTGTTGTCCAACTTGCCTTGTGGCAGTTGGTGCAGCCCATGCTGAAGAACAGTTCCTTGCCACGTTGCACCTGTGAATTGTTCAAGTCTCGGGCGCGAGGCACGGCGATTCCCCTATGCCATACTATAAATGAGTGATACTGATCGTCGGTCATCTCTGGCTCAAAGTTGTAGTACTTGTTGTCGTAGAGGTTCACGTCGTCGCTGGGTGACAGCAGGTAAGACAAAGCCTCCTTCACACCCTCCTTGGTGCCGTCATAGTAATACGGGTGGAGATAGTGGGATGCGTTTTTGCCGTCTTTCAGGATGGTGTTGATGACATCCTCGTTCTCTGACATTGCCTTCGCCCATGCGGTTGTGGAACAGATGTGCTTGATGTCGGAGCGCAGGATGTTCAGCTCGTCCCATAGCGCCACGTCGTTTTCGAGACATCCTTCCAGCAGGTCGTAGTTGAAACGCTTCACGAACTTCTTGCCGAAGGCATCCTCAGCATAGGCATCGTCTTTCAACTTCTTTGCCGAGTTGTCCCAGAAGGCGGGATTCAGCTCCGCGTGTTCGCTCTCTGCCTTGTATTGTGCCTCCAAATCCTCGTTTGAGATAGCGTCGATCAAGCCCAGTCCCTGGAAGTTGCAGGAGGCGATGAGCCGCACAGCATAGTTTTGGGGCCGTGGATCCACGTTGAAGGCATCCTGTGGAATAGACACCTCGGGGTATCTCAGTGAGAAGCTCTCGCCGTTGTCGGCAAACTTCATAGCCAGTCCGCTGGGCATGCTTGTCACCTCGTGCCAGCTGATGTTCACCTTGTCGGGGTTCAGCGGTGGCAGGAAAGGCGACTGTGCCATGGTCATGGTGAAGGTGGTGAGCTGGTCGATGGGCTCGCCGTCGTTGCTGCCCGGAGCGTCTGGATAATACACTGACACGATGTAGCCGTTGCCCATCACTGGGTCGAAGTTGTTGCGGCTGTGTCCGTGGGCATAGCCACCGGCGTGGCACTGCTCGCAGGCACGACGCGAGGCACATGGTCCCCAACCTCTGTAGGGTTTGGTGCTTAGCGTGAACTGCTTGCTTGCCAATAGGTCTCCCTCTTGGAAGCGGTCGGTGAAGCCTTGC
This sequence comes from Escherichia coli, assembly GCA_963593695.1. GTDB lineage: Bacteria > Bacteroidota > Bacteroidia > Bacteroidales > Bacteroidaceae > Prevotella. The sequence continues at coordinate 5,869 of CAVBBO010000037.1, forward strand.
TCAGTCACGGCTGGAGTCTCGTCTTCATAACAGTTGGATGACACGTTTTCTGTAGTTCCGAGCTTTCCACCCGGATACCACTCTTCTGCAGTAAAGTTGCCCACGTCCTTACCAATGTAGGCAGCGTCAGTCTCCACTGTCTCAGTTTTTTCAGTGTCCTTGTCGCTGCATGCAGAAAGGGCGATTATGGAGGTCATTAATAGAAATGATAGCTTGTGAGCTGGTCTCATAAATGTCTTTTATTTGGTTGTTGTTTATAACGCATAATTCTACCTCCGGATTTTCCGAAGGTAGAATAAATATGCTGATGGTCTAGATGGAACGCAGGAACTTAACCACCGCGTCACGGTCTGCCTTGGAAGCCTTATAGAAGTTGATGGCAGACGAGTAAGCGTGGCTCTTCTTGCTGTAGCAGTGCCACATGATGGCCTCTACCTCGTTGCGTGCGCGACAGTCGTGCAAGCGGTCTTCGGCTCCTGTGTTCAGGAAGCTGAGTCCGCGTCCCCAAAGTGGAGTCGTTCGGCACCATGAGCCATGGATGTCGTTCTTCATGTAGAGCTTGTGCTGCACGAAGTCGGAGTAAGGATAGATGGTCTGGTTTGGGTAGCGTGGCAACTTCTTGTCCGCGATATACTTGGATGTCACGTAGTTGTCATCGCCTGTCTGCCACTTGGCACGATGGCAATTGGCGCAGCCCCATTCCATGAAAAGCTTCTTGCCCTGCTGTACGTCAGCATCGTTGAGGTTGCGTGCACGAGGAATGGCGAGACCACGGTGCCATACCATGAAGGCATAGAAGTCGTCCATGCTCTGTTCGGGCTTGAAGTTGTAGATGCTGTTGTCGAATTGGTTGGTTGATGGGTCGAGCAGTGTTGCCACGGCGTTCTTGATACCCTCGTCTGTGCCGTCGGCATAATAAGGAGAGGTCGGGTCCTTCTTGATTGATGCAATCACGCTTGAGTTCTCCGACATGGCCTTTGCCCAGGCTGTTGTGGTGTAGAGGCAAGGGCGGTCTTGGCGGCTCACGTTGGTGATGTTCCAGATGGCGTTGGCACCGGGGCCGTCCTGCAGTGAACCGCGGGTCAAGGCGTAGGTGTAACGTTTCAAGAGCTTCTTGTTGCCGTCGGTGGTGTTGGGGTCAAAGGTGGTGCCGTCGGCGTGAACACCGCCTGTGGCATACTTGCTGTCTCTGCCGAATGTTGTGTAGTAAGCACCGGCTGTCATCTCCATCGTGCTTCCGTCAAACATGCTTGGGTTGATGTATTCGCTAACGTCCAGGCCTGCATTCTTGAAGTAGGTTGCTTCCGACTTATACTGTGCCACTATGTCCTCGCTGGGGATGGCATCGATCAAGCCTGTACCGATGATGCCGATAGTGGACTCCAGGCGTACGGCATAATTACTGGGCACGGGGTTGGTGTTGAAGGCTGTTGCAGGTATGCTGATCTCTGGATAGATGAGGTCAAATGTTTCGCCGTCGGGGAATTTCATGGATGGGATATCCTCTGTCTCCATCTTGGTGACGTGCTGCCAGCTCATGTTGATCTGGCTTTCGTCGATAGGAGGCAAGAAAGGTGATTGTGCTTGTGTCTGTGGCATGCCAGTCACCTCTGAGATGTAACTTCCGTCGTTTGAACCCTCTGAATTGGGATGGTAAACCACAAGCAGATAGCCGTTGCCATTGCCATAGCGTGTCTCATATTGGTTTGTACGCTTGCCGTGACCGTAGCCTGGGTGGCAGTCGAGGCATGAAGTGCGCACTGAAGCAGGGCCGAGACCCTTGAAGGCTCCTGTGTTCCAAGTGTACTGGCGCTCAAAGAGTTGCTCACCAGTCTTGAATTGCAGTACCATGTTTGCATCTGCTAAAACGGCAGGAGTCTCGTCTTCATAGCAGCTGGAGGAGGTGTTGTCGGTTGTGCCTAACTCGCCGCCTGGATACCATTCATCGGCGGTGAAGTTGCCCACGGCCTTGCCTATGTATGCGGCATCTGTCTCTGTGATGCCACTCTTGTCGGAGTCTGGCTCATCCTTACAACTTGCCATTGTCATTGCCAGGGCGACGGCAAATGACAGGCTGGCGTAGTTCCTGAAATTCTTAATCATAATGTGTTTTTATATATTATTCTTTATATCAAAATGCGTAGCTCTGTTTTCAGGAGAGAAAACAAAGCTACGTAAATGATAGTGTATACGTGATGCTCGATTAGTTGTTGCTAACCTTCAGCGTGCTGAACCATTTGCCTGCATTGTTCAGTTCTTCGTCCAAAGTGGTAATCTTATCGATGCAGGTCTTCACCTGTGCGTGCTTTGGATCATCTACGAATGCTATGCCGCTGTTCTTTGCAGTCTCCAAGGCTGCGATTGCTTCGTCGAGAGCAGTGCTCAATGCGCTATAACCGCTGTAGTTGTACTTCTTCATGATGTACATCATAGAGTTTGTGTTAGGCTCTTTAGCGGTGATGTCGCGAGTTCCGTAGAGTGAGTTCTTGATGGAGTAGATGTTGTCCTGGTAGTCGATGAATGAACGCTTGCTGTAAGGAGACTCGATGTAGTCGATAGACTCTTTCTCGCCATCCTCAGTTGTGCCACCCTGACCTGTTGCCACACGGTAAGCCTGACCAAGCTTCTGGTAGTAAACCTCGCTGCAGATGTCAGAGCAACCGCCCTGCAGAGCGTTCTGGAAAACCTGCTGCCATGTTGGGAACCAAGCGTCGGTGCCAGTGGCGTTGAGAAGGAACTGACCGTATCCGAGAGATGATGTGGGAAGACCATTGTTCTTGAGGTCCTTGATAACCCAATTGCAGTTGTTGCTCAACCATGTGGCGAGTGATGAATCAGCGTTCCAACCATACTGAAGCAGGGTTGTCATGTTGTAGATGTCACCTGCTGTGGCTGCTGCGAAAGCAAGCTCGTCAACACCCTTCACGCTCTTCATGTCCTCATCGGTGTCGTTTGTCATCAACATGGCTGCAGTACGAGTTTTGCCGTCACGGAAGATGACGAACTCCAAACCATGGAAGCCGATTACCGACTGGAAGTCACCGTTCTTGCTATAGATGAACTGTGCAGGGTTCTCTCCATGGATGCCTGCGAGAAGGGAAGCATCGTTGAGAGCCTTCACAAGCTGGTCTCTGTCGAGTGGCCATGAGTCGATGTGTGGGTCGATCTCGTTGTTTGTGGCTGCGCCATAGAGGAAAGCCTCGCTGCGCTCCCACTCGCGACGTGCGTTCTTGAACGCTGTGGCGCAAGCTTCCATGTCTGCGTCGGTCAGGCTGCCTGCCTTGGCGTGAGCGTATGCTGTTTCGCAAGCTGTCTTCAAGTTGCCGGCGTTGGTGCGCAAGTCTCCGTATGTGGCATAGACGATGTCGTTGACATAAGTGGTGGCTGCTGCTTTCAATTCTGATGCAGGCACTATTACGTCTTCAGAGTTGTTCTCATCGTCGCTGCATGATGCGAAGCCCATTGGCAATGCCAATGCCATTGTGAAAAGGATTGCTTTCCTGAAAATCTTTTTCATTTGTGTCTTATTATTAAAATGTTGTTACTTTGTTTGTCTTAAAACTGTGGGGAAACGCCTCTGATGTATATTAGAGGAAGAATCCCTGATAGGCGATGCCTATGTTGACGGAAGGCTCGTTGTTGTAGCCTGACTTCAATATGCGGTTGTTGTACTCAGCCTTCACGCAAATCTGAGGCAATGGGAAATAGTTGATGCCAGCTGCCACGATCTTACGCTCTGTCCACTTGGCTGTTGCGTTGTGGATGGAAGAGTCGTAGTACTCGAAATGGCCGAACACATACATTTTCTGATTGTGTGCGCGAAGCGTTGATATCTGTGAGAACACATCGTAGCCAGCCTCTATCATAGTGGCTATGGCGTGGCTGCCAAAGTACTTGCCGCTGCCCGACTCGTTGGGCTTCACGCTGGAAGTGCCTGGGTAAACGAGGCTTGTGATGGCTGCGGCATCGCTCACGTATCCATAGTCCACGTTGCCTCTGACTTTCCAGTTGTGGTTATTGTATGTGAAGTCGAATGCTCCCACGTACACGTTGCCTTTGATGTTCTTGTAATTTACATCATTTGGTGTGGTGTTGCCCACTGACTTGCCGTAATAGCCGCTCAAGCCAATGCGCAGACCAGGCACGCTGTAGTTGTCTACACGGGCAGAGACGGCATATTTGTTGGCCACCTCAAATTCATAAGGACTGTGCGCGCCGTTCTGTATCCAGTTGCTGCGGCTGAAACGATACGCGTTCAAGCCTCCAAGAAACTGAGCCTCGTAGCGGAATGCACCGCTCTTGCCCCAAAAGCTTATACCTGTTTGGTGCCATGTGCAAGGCAGAATGGTGTTTTCGCCCTCGGGACGGTAAACGGTAAAGAAATTCAATGGCTCGTGGTAGGCATTGGTCAAGCCCACGGGCACAACGATGTGACCAGCCTTGATGTTGGCAAATTTGCCGAAGGATTTCTGCAGCCAGAACTGTTCCAGCTCCACCTCGCCGCCTTTCTCGGTCTCCTGTTCGTATTCGATGGCTTCCTCTGCTTCGTATTCGATGGATTGGCCTGTGCCGCCATGCTCAAACTCAATCTCCGTGCCCATGGTCCATCCCTTGCCAAAGTCGTAACCCAAGTAGATTACGGCGTGGGGAATGTCGAAACGGCCGTGGTGGGGAGAATTCTTGTAGGCAGACGCGTTGGAGTAACGCTTGCCTGCATCTGTATAGAAATTACGTGACATGGCTACCTCGCCATATCCGCCTACGCTAAGGCGGTTGCCCTTTGCATGGTTCATCACAGAGTCAGCCGCATTTTGCTGCGCCTTGACAGTCTGCGAACCACCCAATAACATTGTTGTTGAAAGGAGTGAAAGAATAAATTTGTTCATCGCTATTGATATCCTTAATTTTCGAGTGCAAAGGTAAAAGTTTGTTTAAACCCCTGCAATACTCAAAAATGGGTAAATTACCCTCCAAACTCAATCATCACTTTTGGGTATTGCGGCACAAACGGGAAACAGTAAGGAACAAAAAAAGAAGGGCAGAAACCGCAATCACTGCTTTCTGCACTTCCTGAAATAGTTTTACGCGATGTGGACCTGCGGGGAGTCGAACCCCGGTCCGAACAAGGAAGCCATATGCTTTCTACACGCTTATTCCAGCCTTGATTTTCGAACGACAGCAAGACCTGGACCACCAACTGCCGTCTTATCCTCTAAAGCGTTTCGCCAAAAGTGCGAGGCCACCTATGACTATTCCCGATTTAGTCTGCACCGCTTAATCTCTGGATTCGGAAAAACATCCTCGGAGCGATGTCTCGTCCCCGCGCCTTGCGCAGGGATTAAGCCAGTAACCTACTGTACTTCAGTTAGGCAGCGAGAGCGTAGTTGTTTTCGCCAATTAAATTGTTGTTCACTCAGATTATGGAGCTAGCCAACGAGGCTCCGCGTGCTTACATACAATTTCGTCTTGCCGTCAAATCCATACAAGCCCATTGCAAGTAAAGTTTGGCAAAGTTACGCATTTTCCTTGAAACCGCCAAATTTTTTATCCGTGTTTTTCTCATGCTATTCTATATCGAGCTCCACAGGACAATGGTCGGAGCCGAAAATGTCGGTATGGATAGAGGCGTTGGTTATGCGGTCGCGCAAGCGGTTGGAGGCGAGGAAATAGTCGATGCGCCATCCTGTGTTGCGCTCGCGAGAGCGGAAACGATAGCTCCACCACGAATAGGTGACCTCGTCGGGATGAAGCGCGCGAAACGTGTCGGTGAAGCCATTGTTTAGCAACGCCGTCATCTTGGCTCGCTCCTCGTCGGTGAATCCTGCACTGAGGTGATTTGTCTTTGGGTTCTTGATGTCTATCTCCTCGTGGGCCACATTCATGTCGCCGCACACTATCACGGGTTTCTTCTCGTCGAGCCCATGAAGATAAGCCTGGAAGTCGTCTTCCCACTTCATGCGGTAAGGCAGTCGGCGAGGCTTTCCTCCCTTTGTCTCAGCCTCCTGTGAGTTGGGCGTATACACGCACACGAGATAGAAATCGGGCATCTCCAGCGTGACAACGCGTCCCTCGTGGTCGTGCTCCTCGATGCCTATGCCATAACTGACACTCAGTGGCGTGTGGCGTGTATAGATTGCCGTTCCGCTGTAGCCCTTGCGCTCGGCATAGTTCCAAAACGATTGGTAGCCCTCAAATTGCAAGTCGAGTTGCCCCTCTTGCATCTTGGTTTCCTGAAGGCAGAAGAAGTCGGCATCAAGCTCCTTGAAGTAAGCTTCAAACCCCTTGCTCTTTATGTTGCCCTCGTCGTCGGTCTTCGGCTTGACGCAAGCACGAAGGCCATTGACATTCCATGAAACAAACTTCATCATATCCGCTTTGCCTCGCCCCTAAGAAGACTCATGAACTCCTCGCGCACCTTCATCGACTCGAACACTCCGCTGTAGGCCGATGTCGTGGTGACGCTGTTTTGTTTCTCCACGCCTCGCATCTGCATGCACATGTGGCGCGCCTCGATGACCACCATCACGCCTTGTGGCTTGAGGGTATCGTTGATGCAATTCATTATTTGCTCAGTGAGGCGCTCCTGCACTTGAAGCCTGTGAGAGAATATGTCGATGACCCTCGCTATCTTGCTGAGTCCCGTGATGTGCCCATTGGGTATGTAAGCCACGTGGGCCTTGCCATAGAAGGGCAGCATGTGGTGCTCGCACATGGAGAAGAAGTCGATGTCTTTTACTATTACCATCTGGTCGTACTTCTCCTCAAAGAGCGCGTCGGTGAGCACCTTGTGTGGGTCTTGGGTATATCCTCGCGTAAGGATCTGCATTGCCTTGGCTACGCGCATGGGGGTCTTCTGCAGTCCCTCGCGCTCTGGTTCCTCGCCTAAGAGTGAGAGTATGGCCTTGTAGTGGGCGGCAAGCTCGTCGAGCCCGTCACGGAATTCTGTCTCTGGATTCATTTTGAAGTATATATAATAATGTATATATAGGAAGTATATCTAATATATAATGTGTGAAATGTCGTGTCGCGTGATGATGGGTAGCTTATGGTGAAAGGTATGTGTATGACTGATTAGTCGAACACGGTTATTTGTCCTTTCACGATGACCGCCGCCTTATAGCCCATGCCCTTGATGGCGTTGAGCATGTGTTGGGCCTCGCTGAGCGAGCGATAGTTGCCCACACGGCAAATCCATCGCGGCGAATAGAAATGCACGTAGATGGGTTGGTCGGGGAATCGCATCTTTATGTCGTTTCCGGCTTGTTGCGCCTTGGTCTTGTCGGCTCGCGTGTTTCCGCCCGCGAAAGCCTGCACTCTGTAGCCTGTCACCTTGCGTGCCCCCCGCATCACCTTCTTGCGCATGTCTACGGTGGGAATGTGCAGTTCGTTCTCTGCTTCCTCTTCGGAGGCGTTTTTCTCTGCTATGCGCCTTTGCAAGGCCAAAGCCTCCTCCACGGCATTCTGATGAGCCTTTTGTGCCTTGAGCTTCTCTTCCTGCTCATGCGCGCGGGCTTTCTCCAGGCTGTCGTTCTTTGTGGCACTGGCAACTGTGTTTGTCGTCGGGTTGATGTTTTTCTTTACCGTCTGCTTCTGTGCCTCCGCCATTGTTGCGCCCTGCGCGACATTGCCGTTCACGAGCGCGTCTATCTCATGGCTTTGCGTGATGGATACCTTGCCCTTGCCTGCCTGACTTTGCTGCAAGTGTTGCGTGAAAGTCTGTGCTTCCACCGATGCCATCGCGCTGACGGTTGACAAAAAAAGAAAAACGAATCTCTTCATTAATAAAATGCGTTTTGGTAGTGATTATGCGGCAAGAGATGTCCGCTGTGCTCCTCCTTTTTTTTAAACTACAATGCCGATGATGCCAGCGGGGCGGTTGTTCCCCACGGCATCACCGGTTGTATTAACTAAACGTCAACGATGCTAATTACTTCTTCCAAGCGTCGATGATACCCTTGAAGTCAGCAGCCTTCAAAGAAGCGCCACCGATCAAGCCACCGTCGATGTTTGGCTTGGCGAAGAGCTCAGGAGCGTTTGAAGCCTTGCAGCTGCCACCGTAGAGGATAGTTGTGTCCTCAGCAACCTCCTTGCCATACTTGTCGGCAACGATAGAGCGGATGTAAGCCAGCATCTCCTCAGCCTGGTCAGAAGTAGCGGTCTTGCCAGTGCCGATAGCCCAGATTGGCTCATAAGCCAGCACGATGTTCTTCCACTCCTCTGCAGAGAGGTTGAACACGCTGCCGTCGAGCTCTGCCTTCACCACCTCGTTCTGCTTGTTGGCCTCGCGCTCCTCCAGAGTCTCACCGCAGCAGAAGATGACCTTCAGACCGTTGGCAAGGGCGAGCTGCACCTTCTCCTTCAGAATCTCTGCAGTCTCGTTGTAGTACTGACGACGCTCAGAGTGGCCGAGGATGACATACTGCGCACCTGTTGACTTAACCATGGCGGCGCTCACCTCACCTGTGTAGGCACCCTTCTCCTTGTCGGCGCAGTTCTCGGCACCGAGAGCCACGATGTCCTGGTCGATGACCTGGGCAACGCTTGCCAGGTGGATGAATGGTGTGCAGATGACGACACCGCAGTTTGGCTTGTCAGCTGTCAAAGCCTCGTTGATTTCCTTTGCCAGGGCTACGCCCTCTTGCAGGTTCTCGTTCATTTTCCAGTTGCCTGCTACGATTTTCTTTCTCATGATGATTAATATTAATATTAAAAAATAAAATGAGCTGTCAGTTTCTCCGCTTCCTCCTCAGGTATTTTGTCCAAGCCCATGTGCGGTCTGCCAAGACGAGGAGTATAAGCGGAATGAAGAAGCAGAGCACGACCTTCATGATGGTCTTGCCGAGGCCGCCCGACGGCATTGCGCCGATGTCGAGCTTCGACAATGGTGCGTTCAGGCTGGCGCTTGAAGGCAGGTCGTTGTGGCTCCACTTTTGTATTATGGTTCCGTCTTTCAGCAGCAGCAATCCAGGGTTGCTGCGTATGATGGTCTTGAGCGTGGTCTCGTCGGTGAAGCAGAACGGGTATTCTGCCCCGGTGATGTCGGCCCAATGGTCTATGTCTTTCTTTCCAGAGGCGGTGAGACAATAGAAAGGTATCTTCTGCTCTTGGCAATATTCGTAGAGCAGATCTATGTCGCCAAAGTTGCCGTCGTCGGCTTGCTCCAGGTGTGGCGACACGAGAAGAAACACGTAGCCCTTCGCCGTGAGCACGCTGTCGGTGATGTCGTCGCCGTTGGCTTTCTGTATGGAGAAATCGTGTATTGGCGGCACGTAGCCTTCTTTTGTCTGCACGGTCTTGGAGTCGACAAACTGCCACGACGAGTCGGGATAGTTGTCGAGGGTGAACTCTTTCTTCACGCCGTTTTTCTGGAGTATGAAGGTTGTTTCAAACTCTGGTTGCGTGGCTCCTGCCGGTATCTCCATCCCCTTCTTGATGTTCATGCCAATGTGGTATGGGCGGAAGTCGATCAGCGGGAGATGGTACAGGCAATGGGCACTGAGCAGCAGCACGAAGAGGATGGTGTAGTTGATGGCTATCCACTGCGTGGAGCGCGTCAGGAAGCGGTACATCTGGAGCGGCTGCCAAGCCAACACTATCGAGGCGGCGAGGAGGATGATGTTCTTGAGCAGTGTCTCCACGTTGGTCAGGCGCAAGGCGTCGCCGAAGCAGCCGCAATCTTCCACGGGATTGAACAACGCTATCCACACCGTGATGATGGTCATCACGGTCATGAACGCCACTATTATTTTCGACACCAGATGGCGGCGTATGGCAAACAGCACGAACACGCCGAGGCTGAACTCCAACGTGGACAATGCCAACGACGCAAGCAGGGTGACGATGTCGGGCACGAATCCTCCCAAGTCCGCGGCGGAGAGATAATCTTGGAACTTATATTGTGTGCCAATCGGGTCTATCGCTTTCACAAAGCCGGAGAACACGAAAGTGGCGCCGAGAAGGAAACGGCAGACATTCACCAACACGGTCAACGCTACCGCCTTGACCTTGCCTTGACTGTTTTTCGTGCTGACCGTTGCCATTATTTTAAGCGTATCGCTCCAAAAACTGAATAATTGATGATGTCGAGCAGGTTGGAGTCAACCCCCTCCGACGCCAATGCCTTGCCGGCTATGTCCTCAAGCTGCTTTATGCGGGCTATCTTCGTGAGGATGAAGTCGGTGTAACTGCTCACGCGCATCTCCCGCCACGCCTCTCCGTAGTCGTGGTTTTTCCTTGTCATCAGTTCAAACGCCTCCTTGGCTATGCCATCGTATAGGGCCAGCGCGTCTGTGGCATCCATGTCGGGCGTGAGCACGGCAGGATGCGTGAGTTGTATCAAGCCGATGATGCCATAGTTGACCAAGCCGATGAACTCTGGGCGTATGCCCTCGTCGACCATAGCCTTGCCCGTGGTTTCAAGGTCGCGTATGCGACGGGCCTTGATGAAAAGCTGGTCGGTGAGCGACGATGGGCGCAGCAGGCGCCATGAGGCTCCGTAGTCGTGGAGCTTCTTGGCGAAAAGGTCGCGGCACTCGTCGAGGGTGTCCTTAAACTCTTGGTTTGTATCGTGTTCTGCCATAACGGTATCTTCCTTTAGGCTGCAAAGTTACTAATTTTTTAAGAGTGTATGGCAGAAAACTCGTTTTTTCTTTTTAGCCTGCTTGGTCTCACTCTCCGGCTTGCCTCTTGTGTATCACCCTCACGGTGCCGCAAAGCGCGTCGTAGCGCACTTGCAAGGAGTCGCGTTTCACGCCGAGCATGTTTTTCTTGTACAGGTCTTTTTCCGCGGCATGTTGCGCGATGGTGGCTTGCAGAGCCGAGTCGGTGCGGGCTATGTCGGCCTGTGCCATCTTGAGCGACGCGTCTTGCCATATCTTGAGAGCCTTCTTTCGGCTCTCCACCGCCTTTGGATGGTTGGCGCGTAGCTGCGTTATGGCGTTGAGCGTGGCTTGATAGTTGCCGGCGTTGTAGAGCGAGTCTATCTTGTTCATTAGTGGCGCGGCCTTTTCGTCCTCGCTCTTCTGGCATGAAGCCATCATGAGGGTCAAGGCGGCGAGCGTGAGCAATGTTGTCTTTTTCATTTTCAATTCTTTCGGTTGTTATCTTGTTTTACCGCGTTGAAGCCTTTCTCCCGTCATTTCCTCACCAGCAGGGCTGAAAACTCCCAAAGAATGTAGATTGGCAGAAAGACCGCAAACAGCGTGAAGGGGTCCGACGACGGGGTGATGAATGCCGCCACCACAAGCAGCACCACGATGGCGTGGCGACGGAAGCGATTGAAAAACGAGCGGTGGAGCAACCCCAGTTTGGACAGAAGCCACGAGAGCACCGGCAACTCGAAGATGATGCCCATCATGAAGGTGAGCATCAGGAAATTGTCCATGTAGCTGTCGAGCGACAATTGGTTGGAGATAGCCGGCGAGAGCTGATAGGTATAGAGAAAGCGCAGCGTCAAGGGGAAGACGAGGCCATAGCCCACCGCGCAGCCGGCATAGAAAAGCGCGGTGCCGAGGACGAAGGTGAACCTCACGCCTTTCTTCTCGTTGGTATAGAGCGCGGGACACACGAAGCGCCACACCTCGAAGACGATGTAGGGGAAACTGACCAGCAGCGCGAGCCAAAACGACAACTCGCATTGAAGGAAAAATTGGGAAGCCAACCGGAGGTTGATTACCGACACGTGGAACGGTTCCACGAGGTCGCTGGGCACCGGCACGAAATGGCCCGACAGGGTTGCGAGCCAGCGGTAGAGGAAGAAGTCGTTGGAGGCTGGTGCCATCACCACGTGGTCGAAGAGCCACGGAATGAAGGCGAAGCCGATGATCAGCACCGCAGCCCACACCGCGACGACGCGCACGAGCATCCACCGCAGCACTTCGAGATGGTCCCAAAACGAGGTTTCGCCATCAACGCTTGTCGGTGTCTGCGGCTGGTTTGTCGGTCTTGTCATCGGCATTTACGGTCTTGTCGACGGCGTCGTTGATGCCGTTGACTCCATCCTTGAAACTCTTGACACCCTGTCCCATGGCCTTCATCAGCTCAGGAATCTTCTTGCCGCCAAAGAGCAACAACACGACGATAAGTATTATTATGAGCTCGGGCGTGCCAAGACCGCCGATGAGCATGAGTGTTGATAATGTCATTTCCGTTTGTTATGTGGTTTGTGCAAAGTTAAGGCATTTATTTTAAACGCCCAACTTTTATCGTTTTTTTTACAAAACTTCAGCCTTTCGGCTTTCCATTGAAAAGGCGTCGGCTTTGCACTGAAAAGGCAACGGCATTTCATTGGAATGCCGATGTCATTCCAATGAAATGCCGAAAGACCCGTTGACGGCGGTAAAAACAAGGGCTGTGCCCGTGTTTGGGTTGATAAGATAGGGCGCGTCTCAACAAAAAACATAAAGTGGGGCTTTTTCTTGCTTGGTTCAGATAAAAGTGTTATTTTTGCCTCCGTAAGGTAGAACTTCTTATAAAAAAGCATAGAACATGAAATACGAACCAGTTATTTACAAGAGCCGTGAAGAGGCTGTTGCAGCTTTGCGTCGGATGGTGCAGCGTAAAAAAGAATGGGAGAAGAAAGTACAAGAAGATTTTATTTTAGCACGTAAGGAAGCTGAGGATTGTTATGCAGATCTTTAACTTAACACGTCTCAACCTTAATTCGCCATATAAAATCTGGACGAGAGGTTCTTCCTATATCTTTTTGACAGATTATGGTGTGCAATATCGCATTGAGTTCTCTCAGAATCAAGATATTTGGCAGACTGGAGCATATGAATTTGGAATTCTAAATGAGAATAACAAGAACTCTCCCAATGACCCAAAGGTAAAGAAAACTATACAATGTCTCATTGAAGAGTTTTTCTTAACAAATCCTGATATTCTCCTATATCAATGTGAAACAGGAGACGATCGCCAAGCCATGCGAGCACGATTATTCACCAAGTGGTTTAATGAGTATGATAATCATGAACGTTTTTATGTAAAAGTTTCTGTCTTGCAAGATGAAGAAATAGATAATTACATTGCTCTTATTGTACAAAAAAACAACCCGGAATTAGAGGCTATCAAGCAAACCTTTGACAATTTCATAGGTTTTTTTAGTACAAAACCAGAATAAACCCTGTGACAAGCCTTTCAGCCCCTATCAAGCTGAGAGGCTTTTTTATGCCCTGTTATGTGATAGATGCAGCTAACCTGTCGTGTAAATATCATTGTTTTTAGGTATGGCACACATTATAAGAAATGTGTAATTTTGCAGCCGCAAATTGAGGATAATATTTTTTTGATTAATTATATACATTTAAATGAATAGCAAAACAATGAAAAAGATCAAAACTCTCATCGGTCTCGCCGCAATGGCTCTCTGCCTCGGCTTCGCCTCTTGCAGCAGCG
>CAVBBO010000038.1:0-10947 GCA_963593695.1 Escherichia coli
AGACATCTATTCTTGACACCTAAATATTGAGGCTCGAACCTACCTGAGTAGTTACCAAAATCAAGCCATGTGAGTCCACACTGCTTTTTGCAATAAATAAAAGGACTACCCATCTAAACACTTGTCGTTGCATAAAGTTGCTGCATAAAATATTGGTAAGACGTTAAATTTGCGAAAAGAGGCCGGTTTTCACAAGATAATATTGTAATTTTGCACTAATATTATGCATTGTCATTATGCGATAATATATGCACTAAAATATATGCATTAATAATGTTGACATATTTAAGGACTAAGTCTTTCATCATATTGCTCATTTCCGCCGTGGTATGTGCTTGGGCTGGGGGCAACACCCTTCTTCCCGTGAAGAAGCACGACGCAGGGACGGCAAACGCTAAAGATGGCAAGGATTCAATAAATATTGACAAGGCGGAGATTGACACGCTTGCAATGGACTCTCTCCAACTTGCCGTATATCATCACAATAAAGCCATAGACGACTCTATTCGGGCCGACTCAATAAATCGTGCTAAGAAACAAGGTATCGATGCTCCTGTTACCTATTCGGCAAACGACTCCTTGGTTTATGACGCCATGACGAAAGATGCCAAACTCTATGGTAACTCGGAGGTGAAGTATGAGAATATGGACCTGAAGAGCGACAAGATACGCATGAACCTTGATTCTTCGCTTGTTCATGCCACCGGTTCGCCAGACAGCACGGAGAAGACTGGCATAAAGGGTCGTCCTGTATTCGTCATGGGGGCTGACAACTATGACACCGATACAATAGCTTTCAACTTCAAGACCAAGAAAGGCTTGGTACAAAACGCGTTGACCAAGCAAGAGGATGGCTTTTTGCGAAGTAAGATTTCAAAGCGCACAGAAAACGGCGACGTTTATCTTGCCCATGGTCGCTACACTACATGTGACAAGGAGCATCCTGACTTTTATATCTCCCTTTCGCGTGCCAAGGTCCGACCTGGCAAAGACGCAGTCTTTGGCCCGGCTTACATTGTCGTGGCCGATGTGCCCTTGCCCTTTGCCATACCTTACGGCTTTTTCCCGTTCACCAAGAGTTACAGTTCGGGTTTTATCATGCCGAGTTATGGCGATGAGTCGAACCGTGGCTTCTATCTTAGGAATGGCGGCTATTATTTTGCCATCAGCGACAAGATGGACCTTAAACTCATAGGTGAGATTTACACCAAGGGTTCATGGGGAATTACTGCCACGACCAACTATAGGAAACGCTATAAGTTTAACGGATCTTTCCTTTTTAGCTATCAAGACACGCGTACAGGCGACAAGGGAATGCCCGACTATGCCAAGCAGACCAGTTTCAAGGTGCAATGGAGTCACAGGCAGGATTCCAAGGCAAATCCATTCATGTCGCTCTCTGCCAGTGTCAACTTTGCCACATCAAGTTATGAGCGCAACAATCTGACAAGCATGTATAATCCGCAGTCGCTAACTCAATCGACACGTACATCTTCTGTCAACTGGAGCACCTCGTTCTCAAGCATTGGCATGACGCTAAGTTCCACGGCAAACCTTAGTCAGAACATGCGCGATTCCACCATCTCTATGACATTGCCAGACCTTAACATAAGCATATCTCGCTTTTACCCTTTCCGTCGCAAGCATGCTGCTGGCGACGAGCGGTGGTATGAGAAGATATCCATGAGCTATACCGGACAGTTCTCCAATTCCATAAGTACCAAGGAGAACAAGTTGATGCATTCTAGCCTTATCAAGGATTGGCGAAACGGATTCCAGCACAGCATCCCTGTCAGTGCCAACTTCACGTTGCTCAAATACATAAACATCAATCCGTCGTTCAACTTCACTGACCGAATGTATACCAACAAGGTTAACAAGTCGTGGGACGAAAAGACGCAGACGGAAGTTTCGGACACCACCTATGGTTTCCACAACGTTTACAACTGGAACCTCTCTCTGTCGGCCTCCACGAAGGTATATGGTTTCTGGAAGCCGAGCCGCAAGATTTTTGGCGACAAGGTACAGGCGATAAGGCATGTCATAACTCCAACGGTGAGCTTCAGCTACGCTCCGGACTTCAGTGCTTCGCGTTACGGTTATTATCAGACATACCAAAAGACCGACGCGGATGGCAATGTCTCCATCGAGCAATATTCACCTTACCAAAACTCGCTATATGGCGTGCCGGGCAAGGGACGTACTGGAAGCGTATCATGGAGTTTCGACAACAATATTGAGATGAAGGTGAAGAGTGACAAGGACTCCACTGGATTCAAGAAAATCAGCCTTATCGACCAGCTCGGATGGTCGATGTCGTATAACATGGCCGCAAAGGAAAAGCCCCTTAGCGACCTTTCTGTCAACCTTCGACTGAAGTGGTGGAAGAATTATACCTTTAACATGACAGGCGTATTCGCTTCCTACGCTTATGAGCTTGATAGCCAAGGCAAGCCGTATGTCGGAAACCACACTTACTGGGGTATGGGAAAATGGGGACGTTTCCAAGGCATGTCGCAAAACATTTCTTATACTCTGACTCCTGAGAAAATAAAGAAACTTTTTGGTGGGGCAAAGGATGACGACGACAAGAATAAAAAGAACAAGAAAAACGATGATAGCGAGATAAACACCGATATTGAAAGCAATGTCGACGAGACGATGATTGAGGGCCAGCATGGAGCCTCGAAGGAAAACAGTGGTGGCAAGGCCGATACCGACGGTGATGGTTATATGAGATTTTCCATGCCTTGGTCGCTCACTTTCGGATATGGTGTGACCATGAGCGAAAACACGGATATCAACAAGTTCAACTACAAGACCATGCGGTACCCGTATAAGTTCACCCAGACGCTCAATGTGAGTGGCAACATCCGTATCTCTGACGGTTGGAACATCAGTTTCTCCTCGGGCTATGACTTCGACAACCACAAAGTGTCTATGACCACGGCGTCCCTTCAACGCGACCTCCACTGCTTCAACATGAGTTGTTCTGTCGTCCTCGCTCCTTACGCAAGTTATAATTTCACGTTCCGTTGCAATGCGTCGACACTTACTGACGCATTGAAATATGATAAGCGTTCAGGTTACAGCAACGCCGTTCAATGGTACTAATCATTAATTTAAAATGAAGAAAAATACACAGGCAATTCATTTGCCTTATCGCCGCCGCGATGCCTACGATGCCTTGAGTATGCCAGTATATAATGCAGTGGCATACGAATTCGATGACGCCCAGACGATGGCGGACGCTTTTTGCGAGCGCATAGACGCACCAGACTATTCACGATGCGAGAATCCTACTGTCGACAATCTTGAGGATCGCGTGCGTGTGCTTACAGATGCGTTCAGCGTGTCAGCTCTCAACAGTGGCATGGCTGCAATAAGCAACGTCATGCTTGCCCTTACCGCACAAGGCAAGAACGTGGTATCGTCCACACATATGTTTGGCAACACTTTTGACCTGCTCAACCGTTCGTTGAGAAAGTTTGGGGTAGACCTACATACGGCAGACCTTACCGATATAGAGAAGGTGAAGATGGCGGTAGATGACAACACCTGTTGCATCTTTGTTGAGATAATCACCAACCCGCAAATGGAAGTTGCCGACCTTACTGCCCTCGCAAGTGTAGCCCACGAGCATCATATCCCTCTCGTGGCTGATACCACTACGATTCCGTTCACCATGTTCTCAGCAAAAAAGCTTGGGGTAGACATCGAAGTGGTGTCATCAACTAAATATATCAGTGGTGGCGCAACATCTCTCGGAGGCTTGATAATAGACTATGGCACCGAATACACCAAAGGCTTCACCTCTACAATAAAGAGCGAGCTTCTCTTCAACTTTGGCGCATATATGACTCCTCAGGTTGCCTTTATGCAAACCATGGGTCTTGAGACCCTTGATGCCCGCTACCGTGTGCAGTCGTCAAACGCTCTTGAACTTGCCAAGAAATTGCGTGGCTTAAAGCAAATCAAGTTGGTCAACTACGTGGGATTGGAGGACAATAAGTTCTATTCGCTCGCGCAAAAGCAATTCGGTAAAACAGCAGGAGCCATGGTTTGCATTGACTTGGAAGACGAAAAGGCATGCTTCAACTTCCTTAACAAGCTAAAATTGGTGCATCGCGCCACGAACCTTTTCGACAACCGAAGTCTTGCCATCCATCCATACTCAACTATTTTTGGTAACTTCACTCCTGAGGAGAAAGCAAAGATGGACGTGCTCGACACTACCATCCGTTTGAGTGTTGGCTTGGAAGACGTAGACGACATATTCGACGACATAAAGCAAGCCCTGTCTTGAATGATGGTCATTTAAGCTAAACGTAATATAACATGAAATACGATTTCGATACCATTATAGATAGAAAAGGCAGTGGTGACCTCATGCACGAGGCCCTGTTGCCACGTTGGGGTCGTGCCGACCTTCAGCCCTTGTGGGTGGCCGACATGGATTTCGCTGTCATGCCCGACATCCTCGACGCGTTGCGTAAACGCTTGGAGCACCCAATCCTTGGCTATACTGTTGAACCAACCGACTATCGTCCGGCTATCATTGATTGGATTAAAGAGCATCACAACTGGGATGTTAAACCAGAGTGGATCAGCTTTATACCTGGCATAGTAAAGGGCATCGGGCTCGTCAGCAACCTTTTCTGCAAGCCCGACGAAAAAGTCATTGTCATGCCACCGGTTTATCATCCATTTTTCCTTGTGCCACGCGCCAACGAACGTGAGGTGGTGTGGAATCCTTTGAAGGTTCACCCTGAGGCACTTGAGGCTGATCATGTCGAGGCTGGCGATTATTATGAGATGGACTTTGATGGACTTGAGCGCGTTTGCGATGACAAGTGTCGCGTCTTGATCCTGTGCAACCCTCACAACCCCGGCGGCATATGCTGGAGCCGTGAGACGCTTGTTCGCCTTGCCGACTTCTGCTACGACCACAACTTGCTTGTCATTAGTGATGAAATACATTGCGACATGGCCCTCTTCGGACACAAGCATATTCCTTTCGCTTCTGTTTCGGAGAAAGCCGCACAAATCAGCATCACCATGCAGGCTCCCACTAAGACTTTCAATATAGCGGGAATCGTTTCGTCTCATGCCATAGTGCCTAATCCTGACATCCGCAAGCGGTTCTATGGTTGGATGAAAGCCAATGAACTCGACGAAGCGCATATCTTTGCCCATATCGCCACCATTACGGCATTCCGCAAAGGTGAGGAATGGCGAAAGCAGATGCTTGCAACCGTGGAGGACAACATTCGCTTTGTAGAGGACTTCTGCCGTGAGCACATGCCACAAATCAAGCCCATACGTCCCGAGGCGAGCTTCTTGGTGTGGCTCAACTGTCAAGGCTTGCATCTTAATCATAAAGATTTGCTCGATCTCTTTATAGACAAGGCGCATCTCGCTCTTAACGACGGCGAGATGTTTGGACCTGGTGGAGAAGGCTTCATGCGTTTGAATGTCGGTTCACCAAAAGCCTATGTCGAGGCAGCGCTGGAGAAACTCGCAAGGGCTGTCCAAGGATAACGTGGTTGAGGTATGAGATTGCATCCATACCATTATCGTTCCCTGCTTTCGCTTGGCTTGCCAATAATGGTGGGTCAGTTGGGGATGATAATCTTGGGCTTTGCTGACACTATGATGGTGGGGCACCACAGTACTACGGAACTTGGTGCCGCCTCTTTTGTCAACAACATTATTAACCTTGTCATTATCACAGCCACGGGGTTTTCCTATGGCCTTACTCCAATAGTAGGAGGCCTTTTTGGTCGTGAAGAGTTGCCTCAAGCAGGCAAGGCTCTCCGTTGTGCGCTATTGGCCAACTTAATGGCTGGAGCTGTTATGATGGCAGCGCTCACAATACTATATTTCAACGTTGGCAATATAGGGCAACCCGAGGAATTGTTGCCCTATATAAGGCCATACTTTTTAGTATTGTTGGCTTCTCTGCCCTTTGTCATGTTGTTTAACGCGTTCAAGCAATTCACCGACAGCATTACCGAGACGCGCACATCGATGTGGATTCTGCTTTCGGGCAATTTCCTTAATATCATTGGCAACTATGTGTTGATCTACGGCAAGGCCGGTATGCCGGAGATGGGCGTGGTGGGAGCCGGTGTCTCAACGCTACTGTCGCGTATAGTGATGGTTGCATTGTTTCTTATCGTCTTCCTTTCGAGAAAGAAGATGCGTCCATATCGCGATGGATTCTTGCGCTTGGGATGGTCGCGCCCAACGTTGCGCCGTTTAGTGTCGCTCGGCACTCCCATAGCCTTGCAGATGGGCATGGAGACCGCGTCGTTCTCGCTGTCAATAATCATGGTCGGTTGGCTCGGCACTATTGCCCTGGCATCTCATCAAGTGATGATTACCATATCGCAGTTCACCTTCATGGTCTATTACGGGTTGGGGGCAGCTGTAGCCGTGCGTACAAGTTATTTCAACGGTCAGAACGACCGTGAGAAAGTGCGCAATACCGTGGTTGCCGGATTGCAACTCATGGTGGCATTGGAGTTGTTGTTAAGCGGCATCATCTTCTTGTTGCGCAACCACATTGGCGGTTGGTTTACAGACTCTGCGGAGGTGTCGTCGACAGTTGTCACACTCTTGCTGCCCTTCTTCATTTATCAGTTTGGCGACGGTCTGCAAATCACTTATGCCAACGCCCTGCGAGGCATAGCCGATGTCAAGCCTCTCGTGGTCATAGCCTTCATAGCCTTCTTTGTCATCTCTCTCCCAGTGGGATATTTCTGCGGGTTCGTGCTTGGCTTTGGACTTGTAGGCGTATGGATGGCGTTTCCTTTTGGCCTTACATCGGCTGGCGTCATGATGTGGTTGCGGTTCAAGAGATTTTACGCTTAGCTGAAGTTATTTTTCCAGCTTTTTGATAACCTTTTCAAGCTCAGTCCAATGTTCCTCGGTCATGGAGTTGGGCGTGAAGAGGCTTATGCCATTGGCGCCAGCAGCGATAGACGTCTCCACGGCTTCCTCTATTTCTGAAGGCAGCAATCCTGAGTTCTCGGGGTCAACCACCTTGTCCTTGTTTCTCCAGTCATGGCAGATGAAGAGGCCGCTATACAGCAACATGTTCTTTCCCTTGATAGATTCAGCCTCTTCCTTGGTTATCTTTCCAACCCAAGCTGCAGGCTCCATGTAAAAGTCGTTGTAGTTCATTGGGAACACGGCGTCAAGTTTCCAGTTGTTCCATTGTTGGCGGACCATCCATTCAGCGTAGCTCTTCGGTCCCGGGAACACATCGGCGCTGATCTTCTTGCCTTTTGCGTGAACGGCATCGGCTATGTTGTTCACGAGGTCTGTCACCGCCTTGCAGCGAAACAGTGCCCACTCCTTTATCTTCGACGGGTCGGTCACCTTAGTGATGTCTATTCCACTCTGCTTCTTGAATGCTGCCACACAGTCGGGACAGTAGCAATAATCTGCCTTGGCATACTCTCCGTTCATCGTAAGGCCATACTTGTCCCAAAGTCCACGGGCAAGTATCACGTCGGCGTAGCGGATGTAGTCGAGCTGCACGTAGTCGACCTCAGGAATAGAGGCTATTTCCTCAAACTTCTCAATCAAGAACTTCTTCACCTCTTCGTTGCGTGGGTCGAGCGTAGTGTAATAAGGCACATATGCAGGGTTGTCATAAGCCGACTCCCCCAGACGGTTTACCGTGTACCAGCTCTTGGGTTTTCCCCCTTGTACCATGGTCGGTACCCACGCATGGTATTCCAGTCCGACCTTTTTTGCTACCTTTGATGCAAGGCGTATTTTTTCCATGTCCATGCCAGCGTTTACACATACGCCTGTGACGCCATGCTTTTTCCATGCCTTGAAATCAGCAGTAAGGCTTTTCTCATTTGTGTTCTGCTCTAAGCCAGTCCATGCGTATACGGGAATCTTATTGCCTTTCGCGTTTGCGAGAAAAGCCGTTAAGACCAGGGTAAGGGTTAAAAAGAGTTTTTTCATGATGCTTGGTTTAAGTAATATTAAATCGTCGTACTCATTATCTTTCTGCAAAGGTAATGGTCTATTTCGAGAAATCAGTATTAAGAGGCACATAAAAAAATATTATTAACTCAATGGCAAGAAAAACCGGCCAAAAACATTGTCATGCTAGTATAATTCCTTACCTTTGTATACAATACAATATATTAACTCTTGAACAAACAGAAACACTTATGACAATCAACCGTTTCCTGTGCTCCTTATTCTGCGCGGCAGCCATGACAAGCGCTGTGGCACAGACAGCCACGTCAAATACAGAAACAGAGGAGCAAAAAGACAAACGCATGGAGTGGTTCGACCACGCCAAGCTGGGCATCTTCATCCATTATGGCATATACGCTGTCAACGGCGTGTCGGAGAGTTGGTCATTTTACAACAAGTATTTGCCCTACGAGCAGTATATGAGCCAACGCGAAGGCTTTACGGCAAAGAACTATAATCCGAAGGCTTGGCTGGACCTCATCAAGGAGAGCGGCGCCAAATATACGGTGCTCACCACCAAGCACCACGATGGCATGGCTTTGTGGAACACTAAGTACAGCGACCTCAACACCGTGAAGGCCACGGCGGCTAAGCGCGACATCGTGACACCGTTTGTGAAAGAGGTGCGCAAGCATGGTCTTAAACTCGGATTATACTATTCGCTCATAGATTGGTCTCATCCCGACTATCCTAACTATACGCGTACCGACTCACGTTACAGCGTAAAGGACGACTCCACGAGATGGAAGAAGTTTCTTAAGTTCGACTTCGACCAGCTTGACGAGCTCAACCAGTATAAGCCCGACCTTTATTGGTTTGATGGCGACTGGGAGCAGACCGCCGAGACTTGGAATGCCAAGGGCTTGTCAGCGTTTCTGCGTAAGGCCAACAAGAATGTCATTATAAACTCTCGCATACAGGGCTATGGCGACTATGCCACTCCCGAGCAAGGCGTGCCGGTGGTGCGTCCGCAAGACAAGCATTGGGAACTTTGCATGACCATGAACGATTCATGGGGTTATCAACATGCGGATACCAACTATAAGTCGCCCTATATCTTGCTGCGTACTTTCGTGGATTGTCTCTCAATGGGTGGCAACATGTTGCTCGACATTGGCCCGAAGGAAGACGGCACTATACCTGAGGAGCAAGTGGCGGTGCTCAAGGAGTTTGGGCGTTGGACGAAGAAGCACAAGGAGGCAATTTACGACACGCGCGCTGGAATACCCAACGAGCATTTCCAAGGCTATACCACACTCAACAAAGCGGGCGACATATTGTATCTCTACCTGCCCTACAAGCCCAATGGCCCTATAGAGGTGAAGGGATTGATGAACAAGGTAAACCGCGTGTGGGTTGTGGGCGACGGCGAGATTATCCCCTCGAAGGTCTACAACAAAAACTATTGGAGCGAAGTGCCCGGCAATCTCTACATAGACGTGCCAGAGCGCTCGTTGGACCCAATGATAACCGTTGTCGCAGTGTTGCTCGACGGCCCGATAAAGCTCTATCGCGGAGCGGGCAAGGTGATTGAAAGCAACTAAACTCACGACATTTATTCTCGTTTCGATGAAGCATATCATCCTTTCTCTTTCCATTCTGTTTTCCGTCACGTCCTCTGCCGGCAACCACAAGGAATATGCCGCCAAGGGCGACACCGCCATAAAGGTGTTTGAAAAGGCTAACGTGCGTTTCGTCCCGTCAAAGCTTGCCAACTACAACGCCGCCGATGCCGATGGAATAATCCACCTCGTGAACGGGCGCATAATACTGAAGAAGATCCACGTGCCTCACTACGAGCGCGACACCAAGGTGTATATCAAGACCACCGTGGCATCCAACGGTGACCGATGGGACAAGTCGGGCTCGGTATTTGTATTGCCAAAGAAGTCGGCTATCAACCTCATGACGATAGCCGAGGGCAAAAATCGCTTCCCTGCCATCGACTCCACCAAATACGAGAAGCTCGTTGGCATTGTGGCAGGAAAGAATTACTTGCCTACGGTTGAGCTGATGCGATTCATGACACCCTTTGGCGTAGGCTATTACAGTGGTAAGGACAACGAGCTCTCGTCTAAACGCCGTCCGGTTTACATACCCAAGTGGGCAGACTGCGTGGAATGGCAACAAGACATCTCCGACTTATATTCCGAGCTTGAGGATGAGGCATACGTAGGCGTGTTTATTGACACATGGACCGAGCAAGGCTATTTGGCAAGTGTGGAACTACAGTTCCAGGAAAGCCAGGTAAGCTGCGTTCCCTTGCCTCGTGCGCACGTGTTGCCTCTTGTCAACACCGTTTATTACATTGGTCAGGAATATCCCGACTTGTTTGCCCGCAAGCAGCTTGTCACAGACTTCAACCTTCCCAATGGGGCAAAGAATGTCAGGCTGAAATATATAGTGACTGGGCATGGTGGCCATGATGGTGGTGATGAGTTCACCCCGCAGGAGAACATATTGTCGGTTGACGGCAAGGTGGTATACAAGTTTACGCCTTGGCGCGACGACTGCGCTTCGTTCCGCCGATTCAACCCCGGCACGGGTGTGTGGCTTGAAAAGCGTGTGGCTTCCTACATTGGTGAAGACGGCAACTATACGGAGAAGGAGATAGAGGAACCCGTTGGCTCCTCAGACTTCTCGCGCTCCAACTGGTGCCCAGGCTCAGATGTCGCTCCTGAGAATATACCTCTCAATGGCATAACTCCAGGTCCCCACACGTTGAGCGTCGCCATTCCCAAGGCACAGCCGATAAAGGGCAGCGAGATGAACCACTGGCTTGTGTCTGCCTATCTGGTTTGGGAAGAGTGATATTGAAGACTCATAAAGACAGTTGTGAACAAAAAAACATCAGGCAACATAGTTTTGTTGCCTGATGTTTTTTTTGTAAGCATTCGGTCAACTACCCGTTGTCCTTATTCTGAATCAGTTGTACCTTTG
>CAVBBO010000039.1:0-27757 GCA_963593695.1 Escherichia coli
ATGATGTGATGCTCACGAGATATCCGTCAGCATCGTAGTTCCAAGTGTAGGTCACATCGTCAACATACGTGTCATACGAAGTGCTGCTCACGATGCGCTTGTTGGCATCGAGAGTGTAGGTATAAGGTCTACCAGTGAGCGGACTTGTAAATGTAACAGTATTACCCGAGTATGTCAAATCATACTCAAGACCAGAGTTTGAAGTTACAGACTGGAGTGCATAGTCGTCATCATAATGCATTTCCAGCTTCAGCGCATCGCCATCAAGTCCAAGCATGCCTGCATACATGCTGAGCATATAGTTTTCGGAGATGGTGATGCTGCTGATGACACGCGAATGGTAAGTATAGGTCTTGCCAATCTTCCACACCGAGTTGCCACGGCTGAGATAAACGTTGACGTTACCTTCGAGCGAAGACAAGGTGCTGACCTCCACGCCGCCGTCCACGACCTTTGTGTCAAAGTAAACAATGCCCTTATCGCCATTTTCTTCTTCAATGCCAATCTTGTCGCCGTCGGCAAAGCCTACGCCTGTGATGGTCACGTTAGCCGCGAGAGGCATCTGGCTTGGAACGGAAATGGCAGACACGGGGTTGTCGGCAGCGAGAAGCTGCATTGTACCGAGAGTCCAGCTCTTGCCGCCTTCAGTTACGGAGAGCGAAACCGTCTGGCCCTCTTCGGCTGTGTAAGGCACGGTGAATGTCAACCCTGAAGAGGAAACCTTCGCGTCGGTCAGTGCCACGGGAGTCTTCTTTTCGTCAGAGTAAGCAAGACTGAAACTCTGGCTTGAGGTGAAACCCTTACCTTGCACGGTGACCTCAGAGCCGATCTTTGCCGATGAAGGCACGACCACACTCGAAACTGGGCATACGTCCTGATCATCGTCTGACGAGCATGCCGAGAATGTGACAAATGCGCAAAGCATCAGCAACATGGAAAACAATTTCTTCATAATGATTTGTTTTAAAATGAAATGATTAAATATGATTATAACTCTCTCTTCGTATCTCACAACCCACGCTGGGCGTTCAATATCTTCTCTGTGTCGTCGCTCGACGGGCGCGTCATGTCGGGATTGACAATGCGGCCGTTGGGGTCGAGGAGTATGAAGCGCGGTATGCCGCTTATGCGGTAGTCGGCTTGGAACTTGGAGCCGCGCCCTATATGGAGCTGGGTGCCGCAGAGCTCGCCGCTCTTCACCCTTGCCTCCCACTTCGCCTTGTCGGCATCTATCGACAAGCCCACGAACGTGATGTTGCGCCCCTTGTATTTCTCCGCCAGCTTCTTCAGGTAAGGCAATTCCTTCTGGCAGGGTCCGCACCATGTGGCCCACATGTCTATGTAGACATACTTGCCGCGGAAGTCGCGCAGCGACATCTGCTTGCCGTTCACGTCCACACCCTTGAAGTCGGGCGACGGCTTGCCCACGGCTGCCTTGTCCCACTTGGCGCAAGCCTGCTTGAAGAGGGCGTTGAGATAAGGCGAGGCTACGTAGGTGTAATATATGTTCTGCAGGTCGGCGATGTTGTCGGTGCCGTTGCCCTCCACATAGGTGAACGCCAAGTGATGGATGAGCGACTCGCGCACCTTCTCGTTGTCGAAATGCTCGCCTATATAGTTCATCTCCGCCAGCACCTTGGGATAATACTGGCGAATGTTCTTGCCTGCCTCGTCGAGCACATGCGATGTCTCTATCATGTAGTTGCGGTATTCGTCGACGTCGGCAAGGTCGGCATCCTCCTTCACATACTGGCGCAATGTGGCATAATAGTCGTCGCCGAGAATCATCGTGGTGTCTTGCGTGAGATAGAGATGGCTCACGGGATACATCAGGAAGGCGTTGGCATAGAAATAGGTGATCCTGCCCTCCTCCATCTTCTGGAACTTGTCGTCGGCGGCAAACTTCCTCACCTTGAGCAGACGCTTCATCGACGACATCTTGCCCTCTATGGCTTTCTTGAACTCTGTCCAAGGCAGGGCATAGCTCTCGTCGGGCAGGTTCACAAGTTGTATCTTGCCGAGATAGCCTATGGCCTTCTCGTTGCCGCCCGTCACGGCGAAGGTGTTGTCGAAGTCGTTGGCATCGAAGGCAATGGTCATGTCGTCGCCTCTCTGCAGATATATGTCGCGGCTCTTCTCGCCATAAAACACCTTGGCATAGAGCGCATCCATGTCGTCGAGCCGCGCCGTGCCCTTGCCGTCGGCAAGAGGAAACTCGTTCACGCTCTGGTGATATACCAGCACCACGTTGTTGAGCACCGCGTTGCTGACATCAAACCTCACCGTGATGCCGTCGGCTGCCCTCATGCCCACTGCGGCAAGCATCAACAGCAGGAATATCGATATCTTGATTCTCATCATTATTATATTATCTTGATTCTAACCTTAGTTTATATTATACAATGTGGGTTGTCAGTTTGAGCGTTCCCTATAGGTTGCGTCCACAATCTTGGCAAAGCCTGTATAGACAGTGGGCTTGACCGAGCTGAAGTCGCCCTCGCTGGTCATGCCGTCGTAGAGGCGCAGCGTGCCGGTGCCATTCTTCTCCGACGCCACCACGAGGTCGTAGTCGTGATTGCTCGTGCTGCCCTGATAGAGATTAAACTTCAGCACCGTGATGCTCTCGCCCGAGAGGGCAAACTGCTTCTCCGCCTTGAGCGGAGTCTCTGAGAGGTTCACGCGGTAAACTGTGCCGCCAACGGCGTAATACATGTAGTTGCGCAGCGAACTGAAGGCGAAGTGCTGTGCCTTGTCGATGTCCTGGCAATCGCTCAGGTCGCCATAATAAGCCTTGCCGAGCACATAGCTGCAGTCGGCATAGGTCAGCAAGTCGCCAAGCTGTATGCCGTAGAGGTAATACTTGCCGCCACCGCGCAACACCGTGTAGGTGATGCCCATCTTTGAGTTGCCCGGATCATACTTGGTGTTCTCCATGTAGACGAAGTCCAGGCCCGCTGGATAATCGTTGAAGGCCGTGCCGGTCACCATCTCGCTGCCCTTGTATCCCGTGGCTATATCCTCCATCTCGGTCATGGTGTGGTAGTTGGTGTCGGAAAGCGACAACGCCACGAGGAACGGGCAGCAAGCCATGAAGCGCTTGTTGGTGTCGTCGTAGACCAGATACACCGAGGCATAGGACGTGGCACCCACGTTGGCACCTACATAAGGCGCGAGCACGGGCTGCTTGTTGACAGCCGCGAAGAGTCCCTGGATGCCCATGTTGGAGGCGGTATACATGATGCCGTCGCTCACCAAGGCACGCATCATGCCGCTCTTGTCGCACACCATGCCGCGCGGACGCAAGTCGATTGACTTCGCCACCTCATACTTGAAGGCGTAGTCTTTCTGCCAACCGAAGTTGTTGTTAGACAGCCTGGTGGCACCGTCGGCAGTGAACAGGTAAAACGGCGAGCCGCTGTATCCGTTTTTCGGCGCATACTGTATGGCATAGGGATGGTCGAGCTCGTCCATGCCCTTGGTTGCCAGCACGTCTTGATAGGTCTTGCCCGTGACGGCGGAGATGATGTCGAGGCGCGTCTTGCCATCCACATCGCAGAGCACCATCCAGCCTTCCGACGACGAGTCGCTCACCTTGAGCGTATAGCTCTTTCGCCAAAACAACCCGCTCTGCTTGTCGGTTGCCGTGAAGTAGAGGGTATAGTCGCCCGCGTCGAGGGTCACCTCTTGGCTGAGGTGCTTCTGGTGGCTCAGCACGGTCTCCTCGTGGTCGCCCGAGTTGTTGATGACCTTCCACTCGTAGTCGTAAGCGTCGAGGTCGGAGATGTTGTCGCCCATCGACGGGTCGAGGTCGAGCACGTCGTGGATAAGCACCGAGTTGGTCTCCGGCACCCCGGTGATGTCGGGCTCGTTGATGGTGTGGTAGTCGTAGTTGCCCTTGTCTTGCGAGCAAGCCGCGAAGAGGAGAGCACACGCCAAAGCCGCCACCCATGATATATGTTTTCTCATCGTTGTGTTCTTTTTCATTCCACGTTTTTCTTAGTTGTCGGCAAACAAGAGCGCGTTGCCTTGCGCGTCGAAGGCGTCCTTGTCGTAAGCCAGACCTTGGTTCTTCAGGTTCTCTTGCTGAAGCACATAGGTCTGCATCTCGGCGCTGATATACGACTGCATGGCGAGCGTCATCTTCGAGTCGTCGTTGAAGTCGGCAGGATCGAGATCGAGCACCCTGCAAGCCAACTCAAACTTCTGCTGGGTGAAAGCTCCCAAAAGCCCTTTCTCCCAAGCCTTTGGAGCCGTGGTAAACTGGTCGGAGAACACAATGCCATACTCCAGGGTCGTGACCACGTCGCCATTGGAGGTCGTCTCTTGCGTCACCGGCAGGGTGAAGTTGGCGTTGGTCTGGAGCGTGAACTTGAGGTGCTTCTTTTGCGTCTTGAGCGCCGCCGTGCGCTTCAGTGTCACCGTGTATTGGCAGGTGGTCTCGCCAGCAGGTATCTCCGCCTTGGCGGGCAACACATAGTCCACGCCCTCCTGGGCATCGCTGGAACTGACGGCGAGGGCTATCTCCCGCGCTTGATCGCTGGGGCGGCCCACCAACTGTATCTGCACCGTCACCTGCATCTCGTCGCCCTTCTGGTAGACGAAGGTCACGTCGGTGGAATCCTGGAGGATGTTGGTGTTGGTGCGGTTGTTGAAATACACGCCATTGATGTCGTCGAACACATCGGGCGTCTGCTCGCCGCACGAGCCGAGACCGACAATGGCCATCAGCCCTATCAGGAAGGTGCTTATCTTATAGCTTGTCTTGATCATTTTGCTTTTCCTTTATCCATGTTTATCTGTTCTCCGTCTCCGAGTCGGGCAGTGGCACCACAAACACGAGGTCGCTCGCCTTGGTGTTCTTGCTGCTCGACGCCGACGTGATGATGTCGCTGTAGAGACGCTTGTAGAGATAGAAGAGCTGTCCCTCGCCATAGAGCTCGCGTATGTACTCATACTTCAGCAAGTCGGGCGTCAGTGTCTGCAGGGTTGCCACGCCACGGTTGCGTCGCAGCACGTTGACATATTGCAGTCCTGCCGCGAGGTTGTCGCTCTGGCTCTCTGCCGCTATGAGGAACATCTCGCCAAGGCGGAGCATGGGTATCATGGTGTTTTGTATGCTGCCCGTCGCCACCATGTCGCTGTATTTATAGAAATACCTGTTGCTGCCCGTGGCTATCCAGTCGGCACGGTAGCGGTAGTCGTCTTGATAGCCGCCCGTGGTGGTGGCTCCGCCGTAGATGAGGTTGGTCATCAGGCTGTTGTCCATGCGGAACACGTAGTTGGGCAGGCGCGACGGGTCATAATAGTTTTTGAAGAGGTTGCCGCGGCTTGTGTTTGTGAGCGCGAATATCACCTCCGAGGAGAATATGCGGTCGGGGTCGGCAGGTGATCCCACCACGAGGTTCTTGTCCACGAAGGGGAAGATGCCGCTGTCCACGGTCTTGATGACATCGGTGGCATACTTGAGGGCGTTGGCCTTGTCGCCCGTGTAGAGGCACACCCTTGCCAGCAGGGCCTCCACGGCATAATAGTTGAGACGCAGGGCACGGTAGCGCAGGAAGTTGCTCGTGCCGTCGGTGGTGCCGCTCATCATGGTGCCCTCGGTCTTCACGGGGTCGTTGGCAAGCAGCACGCGCGCCTCCTCAAGGTCGGCGGTCACCTTCTCCGCCACCTCCTTGGCGGTGAGAATGTCTTCGGGAGTGTTGCCCACCTTGGTATAATATGGTATGGCGGTCTTGCCGTTGTCCTTGGAATAGACGGGGCCGAAGAGGCGCAGCATGTCGAAATGCAGCATGGCGCGCAGGGCAAGCGCCTCGCCCTTGACGATGTAGTAGTTGCCGGCGGTGAAGAGGCTCTCGTTGGCATCTATGGTCTCCAGGATCTTGTTGCAGTTCAGAATGAGGGCATACGCCTTGTTCCATGTCTGGTCGAGGCGGTCGCGCCAATACTCTGTGGTGTATTGGTACGACGACAGGTCCTTGTAGTCGCCCCATACGCTGTTGTCGGTGCCTATGGCATAAGCGCCGCCCATCACCTCTATCATCTCCACCGTCAGGGTCTTGCCGTAGAGGGCATCGCTGTTGAGGTCGATGTATATACCGTTGAGCATCTTCTGGTAGCCTTCCTCGGTCTTCAGCAGCTCGTCCTCGGAAATCTTGTCGTAGGGCTTCACCTCCAGCCAGTTGTTGCACGAGGCGAGGAGCGCGCAGAGGGCAAGGGCCACAGTGTATAATGTCTTTTTCATTGTCTTGTCGTGTTATTTTAGAATGTCGCGCCCACTGAGAATGACACGGTTCGCGCGAAGGGGTAGTCGATGCCTCGCTCGGCCTTCACCGTCGACCAGCGGAAGAGGTCGTTCATGTTGGCCTGCACGGAGAGGGCTTGCATGCCCAGCTTTTTGGCTATGTTGAGCGGAAACTCGTAGCCGATGCTCACCGACTCGCAGGTCACCGTGTTCTCGTCCATCACGAAGCGCGACGACTTGTCGGTCTTCTGCACCATGGATATGCCCTTGAACTTCGCGTTGCGGTTGTTCACGCTCCAGCGGTCGTAGAGGGCGCGGCGGTCTTGGTTGTTGTAGACGTCTGCCGTGCTGATGTTCTCCACCTTGTCGAAGAGGGAACTGTTGAACAGCTGGCCGCCATACTGGTAGCGGAAGTAGCAGTTGAAGGAGAAGCCCTTATAGTAGAACGTGGTACCCAAAAGGCCCTCCACATCGGGCTCGGTGTCGCCGCACACCACCTCGTCGGAGGTGTCGTAGGTGAACGAGTAGGTGCCGTCTTTCTTTATGAACAGCTCCTTGCCCGTGGCTGGGTCGATGCCTGCCGAGCGCACTGCCCAGATGGCTGTTGGGCTGCCGCCGTCGTAATAGCGGGTGGTGCTGTGGAGCGCGGCCTTGCCGCTGGCGTTGAGTGCGCTGAAGGCGTTGCCGATGCCGGCATATTTCGACTTCGAGTGGGTCGCGCTCAGCGAGATGTTCCAGTTGATGCGCTGGTCGGGCATGTAGATTGGCGAGAACTTGATGGTGGCCTCCCAACCGTTGGTCTTCTGCTTGCCGGCGTTGAGTGCCTCGCTTGTCACGCCCATGGAGCCCGGCGTGGTGATGATGGCGAGCAGCGGGTCGGTGTTCTTGATGTAGTAGTCGAGCGTGAGGTTGAGGCGGTTGCCCAGGGTGGTGATGTCGGCACCCACATTGTAGTTGATGGTCTCCTGCCATGCCAGCTCGGCGTTGCCCAGGGCGTTGATGACGACACCCGTGCCAAACACGTTGGTCATCAAGCTGTTGAACACGTAGGTGGTGTATGCCTGATATGCGGAGAAGTTTTGGTTGCCGGGGTTACCCACCGAGGCGCGGAGCTTCAGCATCTGGAATATGCCGTTTTCTTGCATCCACTTCTCGTTGTGGATGTTCCAGCCCAGACCCACCGACCATGTGGTGCGGAAACGGTTGTCGGTGCCAAACATCGACGCTCCGTCGTTGCGCAGGTTGAAGTCGAGCAGATAGCGGTTGTCGTAGGCGTAGCCGCCGTTGAGGTAGAAGCTGGAGGCGTGTTTCACGCTCTCGCTGTAGCTGGGCTTGCCACCGCTGGGATAGTTGTTGGCAAACGACGGGGCTGAAAACTGGTCGTCGGTGAAGCCCGTGGCTGAATAGCCGTTGGTCTTGCTCGTGGTGTTGCTGAAGTTGAAGCCCAGCACGGCGTTTATCTGGTGTTTCCCGGCTATCAGCGTGCCATAGGTGGCAGACACGTCGCCCTCATAGTAGAGATACTTCTGCAGGCTGTGGGTGAACAAGCCCTTCTGCGTGGCATCCTTGTCGTCAAACTGCGTGTGCTCCGGCGAGAGGCGCTCGTCCTGGGTGTCGTCATACTTGGTGATGCCAAACTTGGCACGCAGACGCAAGTCGCTTGTGGCAAACCACTCGGCTATGAAATTGTTGGTAAAACCGAAGCGCTGGCCCTTGTCGTAGTTGTTGAGATGGGCATTCCAAAGGGGATTCGACACGGGACTGTCGTCAAGGTCGTCGGCGGGATAGTAGAGATACTTGTTTATCTTGCCGTCGTCGCCATATTTCTTGTAGTAGGGATTGGCTTGGGCATACTCGGAGAAGGACACGGCAGGGTCGTTGGTCTCAAGATAGTCGATAGACAGCTTGTTGCTGAACTGGAACTTGCCCGTGCGGTATATCAGATCCACGTTGCCGCCCAGCGTCTGGCGGTCGGAGCCTTTCATCACGCCGTTCACCTTGCCGTAGTTCACGCCTATGCCGTAGCGTATGTTGCCGTCGCCGCCCTCGGCATAGACATTGTGCTTGTGGGTGAAGCCGGTGCGCAGGGGCACGCTGAGCCAATAGGTGTCCACGCCCTGCTCTATGTCGCGCAGGCGCGAGTTGTAGAGGTCGTCGAGCTTTATCTGGTTGAAGGGGTTGCCCGTGTTGTCCTTGTAGACGCCTGCCAGTCTCTCAAACTCAAGCTTCTCGCGAGAGTTCATCAGGTTGTAGTCGGAGAGGTCGGCGAAGTCGAAGCTGTAGTCGCCCTTGTATGAGATCTGCAACTTGCCCTTGGCAGGGGCCTTTGTCTCGATGACCACCACACCGTTGGCTGCCTTGGAGCCATAGATGGCGGTGGAGGCGGCATCCTTGAGCAGGGTCACCGAAGCCACGCGGTTCATGTTGAGGTTCATCACGGTCTCGAGTGTCGTCTCGAAACCGTCGAGGATGAAGAGCGGCTGGTTGGGGTCGGAGCCATACTCCTCCTTGAGTCCTGCCACGCTCGACTTTCCGCGTATCTCCACGTCGGGCATCTTGTTTGGGTTGGAGCCGGCGAGGTTGTTGTCCATGATCTTGAACGAGGGGTCAAGGGTCTTCAAGCTCTGGAGCACGTTTTGCGCGCCCACGCTCTTCAGCTCGTCGCCATTGAAGGTCGTGGACGAGCCGGTGAAGCTCTCCTTCTTGCGGCGATACACGCCCGTCACCACCACGTCCTTGATGTCGGTGGCCTCTGGCTTCATCGTGATACGGGAAAAGGCGGAGAGGTTGCTGCCCGTGTAGTGGACAACAACCTTCTTGTAACCGATAAACGACAGCACGATGTTGCACTCCTTGTCGACCGGCAACGAGAAATGTCCGTCGATGTCCGTGGTCACGGCATTGGTGGTGCCCTCGATGGCGACCGTGACGCCAATCATGGGCTCATTGTCGGCACCGTCGAACACCTTGCCCTCGACAACGCCATGTCTGGCGGACGCTCCGGCTTGCAGCGCCGCGCTTCCAGACGTGCCCTGCGCATACGCGGAGACGAGAAAAGACGAAGCGAGACAGCAACCCAACAAAATCGATCGGCAAGCTTTCGTGGTTAATATTATAGTCTGCATACAGCCACTAACTATTTGAGATTCCTGAATGTGAATACTTTTGTATACACTTGATATATAACATTTTGCAAAGGTAGGTATTTTTCACGAAATATCACATATTTTTCCCATTCGGCTTTGCAATGGAAAGGCAACGGCTTTGCAATGGAAAGGCAACGGCATTGCAATGGAAAGCCGATGGCTTTTCAGTGGAATGCCGAAGGGGGTTGACTTTGCTTGATTTCAGGGGGCGATTAATGGCATAAAGGCGAGCCCGACTTGCGTCTGGTTCGCCTTTATGCCATCGGCACGGAAGTGCCGGCGATGGTTGTCGCGCTTCTATCAGATGGCGCTGAAACCGTTGGTGGAGTTCTCCTTCATGATCTCGCGCACGCCTTTCTCCACATAGGGACCGTCGTGGTGGGCGGTGGGGTCGTCATGGTGAGGAACATCCTCAACATAGTTGAAGTTCTTGTAGTGCATCTCGCCGATGCCCCACAACAGGCATGCCACGACGATGAATGCTATCAGTGCTAATGCATAGCTCATAATGCGTATTATTTTGAAGTGATAAATTCTTGGCTTATAATTTTTGGCAAAGTTACTGAAATTCCACTTATTTTCGCCACTTGGTAATTGTTTTTTATTAATTTTGCAAGTAAAACTTATAAATAGGATAATATATGGCAATGGGAAAATGGATAGGAGGCTTCCTCGGCCTCATGGCTGGCGGCCCTCTGGGTGCCATAGCCGGTTTCGTGTTGGGATCGCTCTTCGACTCAAGCGACAGTGCCGAGCCTTCTGTTGGCGACGACACGCAGCAGAGCCAGCAACAATACTATGAGGGTCAGCGCAACACGTTCCGCTTCTCGCTCCTCGTCTTGGCATCGTATATCGTCAGGGCAGACGGCAAGGTGATGCACTCTGAGATGAACGTGGTGCGCTCGTTTCTCCGCCAGACCTTTGGCGAGCAGGCGGTGGTTGAGGGCGACCAGATAATGCTGAAGCTCTTCGAGCAGCAGAAACGCCTCGGCATGGCAGAGTTCCGCTCGGCGGTGTTCAGCTCGTGCCAGCAGCTTCGCCAATACATGGCCTACGAGCAGCGTCTTGAGCTTGTCCACTTTCTCGTGCTCATAGCTCAGGCCGACGGTGTGGTGTCGAACGAAGAGGTGAACGCCCTGCGCGAGTGCGCTGCCCAGCTGGGCGTGGACAAGGCCGACCTCGACAGCATGCTCAACCTGCACGACGCGTCGTCGTCGCTCGACGCTGCCTACAAGGTGCTTGGCGTGGAGCCTACCGCCACCGACGACGAGCTGAAAGCCGCCTACCGCCGCCTGGCGTTGAAGAACCACCCCGACCGCGTGGCATCGCTCGGCGAGGAGGTGCGCAAGGCCGCGGAAAAGAAATTCCAGGAGATAAACGCCGCCAAGGAGACGGTGTGGAAGGCAAGGGGAATGAGGGGGTAAGAAGCCTCCGACGTTCAGCTTTGCAGGGGCGGGCCCTGTGCCCGTCCGCGACCAATGTGGGCGCATCGGCAAATCAATCCGTGCGGGGTGCGGACGGGCACAGGGCCCGCCCCTGCAAAGCATTAGAAAAAAGGGTCGCATCAAACTCGCTTGGAGCATTGATACGACCCTTTACTTTATCCTATTGTTATGATTTATTCGTCATCTGCCTTCTTCTTTCGCACGGTGCGCTTGCGCTTCGGCTTCTCCTCCACCTTCGGCTCCACCCTTATGCCGGCGAGCTCTGGGTCGATGAGTATGCGGCCGCAATATTCGCACACGATGATTTTCTTGTGCTGCTTGATGCCGATCTGTCGCTGTGGCGGAATCTTGTTGAAGCAACCGCCGCAAGCGTCGCGCTGCACGTAGACGATGCCCAGACCGTTGCGCGCGCCCTTGCGGATGCGCTTGAAGCTCTGGAGGAGTCTTGGCTCGATGTGGGTCTCCAGCTCCTTGGCCTGCTCCTTGAGGTCGGCCTCAGCCTCGCGAGTCTCCTGCATGATGTCGTCGAGCTCGTCGCGCTTCGACACGAGGTCGGCCTGGCGGTCGCTGATGCTCTCCTCCACCTTCTTGAGGTCTTCCTGGCGCTCGTTGATCTTCGTCATGGCCTCCTTTATCTTCTTGGTGGCAAGCTCTATCTCCAGCTCCTGGAACTCGATCTCCTTGGAGAGGTTGTCGTACTCGCGATTGTTTCTCACGGTTTCGAGCTGGCCCTTGTAGCGCTCCACGCTCTGCTTGTACTGCTCAATCTCGTTGCGCTTCTGCGCCACGGCGCTTTGGTAGTCGGCTATCTCGTCCTTCACTTTCTGCATGCGGGTGTTCAGGCCCTCAATCTCGTCCTGGAGATCCTCTACCTCAAGAGGCAGCTCGCCTCTCAACGCGCGCTTCTCGTCGATGGACGAGAGCGTCACCTGCAACTGGAAAAGCGTCTTGAGCTTCTCCTCCACCGTCATCTCCGATGGGTCTTTCTTTATTATTGCCATAGTTGCTATTATGTGTTGTTTTTGATGTTTTTGCTTGTGATGGGCATATTAGGCATGATGGGCTTATTGGGCATGATGGACATGATGGGCATGATATGCCTATAAGCCTAAATATACAATATGGGGTTGGTGTTTGTCTCCGACATCACGCATCTCACGCCGGGGCAAGCGCTCTCTATGATCTCCTTGAATATCTCCTTGGTGAACTGCTCGCTCTGGTAATGGCCGATGGCGGCAATCTGGATGGTCTGCTCCATGCCAAAGAACTGGTGGTAGTGCATCTCGCCTGTCACGAAGGCATCGGCACCGGCTGCCACGGCATCGCCCAGCAGGAAGTCGCCCGCACCACCGCATATCGCCACGGTGCTTATGGGCCTGCGCAGAAGTTCGCCAGCCATGACGCACTCCACGTGGAACACGTCCTTGAGCATCTTCAGGAAATCGTCGGCTGCCAAAGGCTGCCTGAATCTCGCCACAACGCCGTCGCTGCCGCTTATCATCGCGCCTTGGTCGTTGGCGGCTTCCTTGCGTCGGCCTATAGTGCCGCACACCTCAGCGCCCATCTTCTCGGCTATCTTGTAGTTGACTCCATTCTTTGCCGCGTCCATATTGGTGTGCATCGCCACGATGCCAATGCCCTTGCTTATGGCACGCATCACCACGCGCTGCACATAGTCCTCGCCCGTGAGACGCGCCAGCTTGCGGAAGATGAGAGGATGGTGGCTCACTATGAGGTTGCAACCGTTGGCCTCGGCCTCGTCTACAATGCTCTCGGTAACGTCTAAACACAATAATGCCCCTGATACCTCGGCCTCTGTCAGTCCCACTTGCAAGCCGGCATTGTCGTAGTCTTCCTGCAGGGGCAAAGGCGCGAAACGTACAAGGGCATCTACCACTTCTATTATTTTCACGCTTAAAAAACGATTTGGTGCAAAGTTAATAAAAGCGCGACACAATCGTTGTGCCGCGCTTTGCTTTTTACGTTTTTTTAAGAGCCTAAAGATGCTTTATTATTCAGCCGTCTGCTCCTGGCTTGCAGTTTCTTCCTCTTCGTCCATTGAGAGAAGGCCCTTGAAGTCGGTGTAGCCATTCTCCACAAGGAGGTTGTACCACTGCAGGAGCTTCTTGATGTCGCTGTCGTGCACGCGGTCGCGGTCGTAGCTAGGCAGGACCTCGCCGAAATAGGAGCGAAGCTCCTGTGAGGAGCATTTCTTGTAGTCGATGGCAGCCTTCTTTGAGCCTTCCTTCTTGCCCACGCTGTCGAGCACCTGCCAGAGAGGCACGTCGTCGGCATCGGTATACATGGCAATATCGCTGAGGCTTGTCACCTTGTCGGTGGCGAACACTGGTGTGCGGCGGTGGGTTGCGTCGATGGTCTCCACGATAAGGTTCATCTTGCCGCGAGACACGAGCTTGTAAAGTCCGGGCTTGCCCGAAACGGAAAGTATTGTCTCCATTTTTGTTGTTTTGTTATATGTATGTTATTGTTGTTCTATCGATGATGTTCTCTCAATGCAGCTTTGTCACGCAGTCTATCAGCTGCCTTATTTGGCTGTCGAGGTCTTGCTTGCCATCGTTGTGGACAACGAAGTGGCAGAGGCTCTCCACCTTGTCCTGGCTCCATTGCCTTCCTATCCACTCCATCGCCTTCTCGCGGCTTATGCCGTCGCGCCGGACTACTCTCTCCACACGTGTCTCCAGCGGAGCCGAGACGCACACCTTGAAGTCGAAACGCACGCGCTTGTCGAACCCGCTGTCGAAGAGTATGGCGCTCTCAAGCCAGCCGTGGCCGCTCTGCAGAAAGTCGCGGGCAACCGCGGGATGTATGAGGTTGTCGATGGTGAGCTTGTTGTCGTCAGACCGCAGCAGGTATTGCGCAAGCACGCGCTTCTGCAACACATTATTTATATATACGTCGTCGCCGACAATCTCTCTCAGCCTGCGTTGCAAGGTCTCGTCGGTAGCCCACAGGCGCTTTGCCGCACTGTCGCAATCGTAGACCTCGATGCCGTAGTCGTTGAGCCTCTTGCATACGAAGCTCTTGCCGCTGCCTATGCCTCCGGTGATAGCTATGTGCCTCATGCGTCTGCCTTATTGTTGCTCGATGAGGTAATCGACATGCGGGGTGTCGATACTGGCCTCGCGCACGAAACGCGAATTGCAAACCAGGTGGAGCTTGCACTTTTCCGACGGGTGGTCGGCTATCTCCATATAGTCTACATTGACTTGGAAGTCGGAAGCCTTCACGAGCCTATACGACATCGACCCCACCTTATACCTCACCTTGACCATTTGCGGGAATGTCCTTATTATCAGGTTCCGCGGCTTGTTGATCGCCTCAATGGGCACATCCACGGCGGCTTCGGTCAGCACGTCGGTGAACAATGTGACCTTAACCTTAGAGGGTATTATTTTTGCCCCGGCAATGGCACAGAGGTCGACCTCGCGCGTCACGGTGTCGACGACGTTGTTGAGGTTGAGATTCTCGGTGAGCACGCCCTTGATGGTCTCCAGCTGATGCTTGTCGGCATAGACGGAGACAAACTCGGGCACTATCTGCACATGAGACAGATAATAGTTGTTGGCAGGCAGTATCTTTCCCGCGAGCATGACCCTCACCTTCTTGTTCTGTCCATAGTTGAACGTGAAGTCGAGCTTGTCGCATTTGATCGACGTGAGCAACGACGAGCCGTAGAGCTGCTGCCTCATCATCTTCGTCAAGTCGGCAAGCGGAATGGAGGCATGCCCCGTCTTGGTGTTGGCGTAGGTGGAGAACCTCACGGTCAGCGGACTGAGCTTCTGATACACCGAATAAGCCATGATGATGAATCCCTTGTCTTTTATCGTCACCCTTACCGAGTCGGACGGATCGGAGGTCATGACCACGTTTTTGGGCACGGCGGTAATGGTCAACGGCACCTTATACTCCACCTCATAGGTCTCGTTGAGCGTCGTCATCAACCACACGATGCCACTGAGCGCAAGGAAGAAGAGAAAAACCAAAAACTCCTTGCCCGAGAAGTCGGACAAGAAGCCTTTTATGATGTTGTATATGCGTTGAAGCGTATGCATTAAGCCTTAACCTGTCCCTGGGCCATGTCCTGGAACACGCTGCCTTTGTCGATGGTAACGACTACACCCTTGGCAATCTCCAAGTCGATGGTGTTCTTGGTCTGGTCGATGCGCTTCACGGTGCCGTAGATACCACCGCTGGTCACCACGCTGGAGCCTTCGGTCAACGAGTTTTGGAACTCACGGATCTTCTTTTGGCGCTTCTGCTGTGGGCGAACCATGAAGAAGTACATTATCACGAAGATGGCAATGAGCATGAATATCATACTGAATCCGCTACCTTGTTGCGCTGCCTGGGCAGCAAGAACCATTGTTGTCATAGAAATAGTCTTATTGTTGTTTGTTTATTTTTCCGTCTCAGCATCAGAGCCTTCCGCAGTTGGCTCTTGGCCTTTTGCCTCATCCGTCTCCTCAGCCTTGGGCTTGTGGACGAATCTCACGGGCTTGGCGTGGCCATTGGCGCGCGGCTTGCGTGGCTGCTGGCTTTCCTCCGACCTTTCGGGCATCTGCTTGAGCAGCTTGCCAGAGTCTACGAGGTGGCGCGCAATGGCATCGAGCATGCCGTTGATATAGCCGGCACTTCGCGGTGTGCTGTATCTCTTCGCCATGTCAACATACTCGTTGATGGTGACCGACACAGGAATGCTTGGGAAGTTGAGCAGCTCGGCTATCGCTATTTGCATTATCACGATGTCCATGTAGGCCAACCTTGAGAAGTCCCAGTTGCGCGAAGTCTCGCTCATGTAGTGCTGGTACTCGTTGGCATTGAGAATCGTGGCGCGGAAAAGCTTTCTCGCGAAGTCCCTGTCGTCAGCGTCCTTATACTCTGGCAGAATGGGCTGGTCGGCCTTCTCCTTCGGGTCGAA
This sequence comes from Escherichia coli, assembly GCA_963593695.1. Lineage (GTDB taxonomy): Bacteria > Bacteroidota > Bacteroidia > Bacteroidales > Bacteroidaceae > Prevotella. The sequence goes on from CAVBBO010000039.1 coordinate 15,775, forward strand.
ACGCTTGATGGTCTTCAGCACGAAGGTGTCGACCACCTCCTTGTCGTCGTTCCAATAGATGCTCTTCGCCTCAAGCAAGGCGTCGATATCCTCGTTGTCTTCTATGAGCTGGCGATAGAGCTTGCGCCACAACTCGCGGTCGGTCTCATAGTCGTCCGCCGACGAAGACATGTATTCATTGTATGTATCGCACTGCTCAATCTTGTCGCAGAGCTTACGCACCAAGTCTAAATCTCCGTCCCAGGACATGTTCTTGTCCTCGTTGAAGCTGTTGAGAGTCTTGTTCTCTTCCAGCTGTATCTCAAACTTGTTGAAGATGAATTTTGTCGACGGTTCCGCCTTGCCCTCCCTACGGTTGCGGATGGAAGCCTGCTCCACGCGCTTGCGTTCCTCCTTGGTAACAGCCACGATGAGGTCAAGAAGAAAATTGTATAGGTCGTATGCCTTGGAGAGGCTCAAAAGCAACTCTTTCTCGGCATTCTCGATGTTTTTACTGCCGTTTTGGTAATAAGCATAAGTCAATTGCACAATCTTGGTGCGTATCAGCTCTCTGTTAATCATGATTCTGTTCTTTGGCAGTGTCTTTCACACTTTGGGTCATATAATACTCTGCAAAAGTAGTAATTATTCGAGTTCTAAGCAAAAATCACGGGCAAATATTTGTTTTTTTTTTCAATTATCTTGGTCAAATAGCTAAAAAGCAGTACCTTTGCGCCGCTTTTCAGACTTGGGAAGTATTCCAGTGTGATGGCGAATTAATAAATCATTTAATTTAGAGTAACACATTTTACAATGAAAGAGATCAGCATTTCAGGCAAGAAGCGCGAGGCCATTGGCAAGAAAGCTTCTAAGGCCCTCCGTAAGGAAGGATTCGTACCTTGCAACCTCTATGGCGAGGCTAAGGACGCAAACGGCAACCCAACAGCACTTGCTTTCACTGCTTCGTTCAGCGAGCTGCGCAAGGTGATCTACACTCCTCACATCTATGTCATCAAGGTGACTATCGACGGCGAGGATCACACCGCTATCCTTAAGGAGATTCAGTTCCACCCAGTTACCGACGCTCCTTTGCACGTCGATTTCTACGAGGTCAACGACCAGAAGCCTATCACCATCGGCATTCCTGTCAAGCTCAACGGTCTGGCACAGGGTGTTCGCGACGGTGGCCGCATGAACCTCTCTATCCGCAAGATCAATGTTACAGCTCCATATCAGGTTATTCCTGAGCACCTCGATGTTGACGTCACGAAGCTCCGCATCGGCAAGAGCATCAAGGTTGGCGAGCTCTCATACGAGGGTCTCGAGATTGCCACAAGCAAGGAGGTTGTTGTCTGCTCTGTCAAGATGACACGTAACGCCAGGGCTGCTGCAGCTGCAGCTGATGCAGAATAAGGGTTAAACAAAAAATAAAAGACGAAAAGGAAAGTCATGGCGTAAGAGCGTGGCTCTCCTTTTTGTCTTTTATTATATCCGGTCTCTTTGTCGTGTCCGCGCCATTTGCGCTGGACACACGTCTATAAAGAACATCATTTACTATGGACAAATTTCTCATTTGCGGCCTCGGCAACCCTGGCGACGAGTATCAAGGCTCTCGCCACAACACCGGGTGGATGGCTCTCGACGCCTGTGCCAAGGCCTTGGGTGCCGAGTGGCGTGACCGTCGCTACGGTTTCGTGGCAGAGGCTTCGCTGAAGGGCAGGAAAGTGTTCTTGCTGAAGCCCACCACATTCATGAACCTCTCGGGCAATGCCGTCCGCTATTGGCTCAACGAAGAAAGGATAGACCAGAAGCGGCTGCTCGTGATAAGCGACGACGTGGCTCTGCCCCTTGGCGAGTTTCGCCTGAAGGCGAGCGGCAGCAATGGCGGCCACAACGGGCTCGGCCACATCATGCAGCTCATAGGCGAGGGCTATGCCCGACTGCGCATAGGCATAGGCAACGACTATCCACGTGGCGGACAAATAGACTGGGTGCTGGGACACTACTCCTCCACCGACATGGAGACGCTCCAGCCCACGCTCGACCTGTCTGTCGACATCGTGAAGAGCTTTGTGCTGCAAGGCATAGGCGAGACCATGAACCAGTTTAACAAGTTAGGGAAACACAAGAAATGACAGCCGGCGCCATTCCTCACATGCCGAAGTTTGGCGACTCGGCACGTATCGACAAATGGCTTTGGGCGGCGAGGGTCTACAAGACGCGCTCGCAAGCCGTGGAAGCCATAAAAAACAACCGTGTCACCCTCGACGGCTCGGCGGTGAAACCAAGCCGCACCATCAAGGCGGGCGACGTGATAAGCGTGCGCAAGCCGCCAATCACGTTCTCGTTCAAGGTCATAGCTTGCCTTGAGACGCGCGTGGGAGCGAAACTTCTGCCGCAGGTCTACGAGAACGTGACACCGCAGGAAGAATACGAGAAGTTGGAGATGAGCCGCATCAGCGGCTTTGTGGACAGGCAGCGCGGCACCGGACGACCCACGAAGAAAGAGCGCCGCCAGCTCGATGCCTTCAACGACCCAGTGTTGTTTGGCTGGGACGACGATGAATAAAGACGCCTACTATATACGTAAAAGCGAAGACAACCGTATATAAAAAGCGATTACCTGTATACAAAAGCGATTATACCCGTATATGACAAGAGCCTCACATTCTCACGAATGCGAGGCTCTTGTAGATTATGTTCTTAGCAAGTGCCAAAAACCATCTTTATCATAAAAGTGTATATTATTGTAAGAGAGATTATATTTTCATTTTAGTCGAGCAGCTTCTTGATGTCGCTCAGCGGGCGCTTCTCCTGCGTGCCGTCGGGCATTGTCACCATGAAGTAGTCGTAACGCGACTTGCCGTTGCTGTATGCCACCACGGCCACTCCTCCATCGCGGAGCTGAAGGGTGAAGTATCCGTTGCGCTTTCCGTTGACGTATGTGCCATGCAGCTTTTCCTTGCCGTTTTGGTAGTAGGTTGTCACCTCACCGTTGAGCGTAGTGTTCTTGTCGTTGCTCAAGTCGATGAAGCTGTAACCACCCTCGGCGCGCAAATTTCCATTCATGTAATAATCCTGGAAAACGTCCTCTTTCTGTATGCCGCTTCCTTGTGTCTTCAGAATGCGGTAGTAGGCGGCTTCCTGTGCGTTCTTCACGCTCAAGTTGTTGGCTGCATAATAAATGGTATCGCTCACCACCTTTGCGTTCTCGCTAATGCGTGAGTGTCCGAAACTCACTGCGGTCATCAGCAACATGGCTGACATTAAGATAATCTTTTTCATAAGGCAACTCCTTTCAGTTGATTGGTTTTGTTGTTTTCTGACGCAAAGATATACATTTTTCATGTAGGTTGTTCTTTCCGTTAACGTTATTTTATTATTATTTTTCGCAATCGGAAAACTGTTACCTATCGCCTCGTTTTTTCTCTGAATTCTCCAAAACAGCCACCGACAACTTACACTTTGCAAAGCGGCAACTTTAGTATTCCTACGATACAGAACTATTTGCTTACTATTTGTCAGAAGTTATTAGGCAGATAAAAAATCTTCAATTATTTTTTTTAATTTCACTAGGTCATTATCACTTGGCTGTCATGTAAAGATTGTTTACTTTTTCGCTTATTGACATATATCAAGGATGAAAGGTTTCAATTTGTTACCTCCATGCAGGTTTTATTGCCTCTTGGCAACGTTTTTGGGCATTAATCAAGGCTGGTAAGTTATGGGTAGATAGAGCCTCACCATGACATTCTTGCCATCTTGCTGCCCGGGCGTGAAATCGGGCAAGCCCTTAACCGTTGTGGCAGCATGGCGGTCGATGATGGGATCCACGGGCTGCAGCACGCACACGTCGCCCACCTTGCCGTCTTTGTCGACAACGAAACTCGTGTAGACCTTTACCGGACCCGACAGACGCAGGTTCGGCTGGCTCACATGGCTGAGATAGCGTTTCAAGGCATCGCTGCCACCCTTCATCTCTGGTTGCTTCTCCACATTACTATATATAGAGTCGCCATCCATCACGTTTTGCTGAGTAGCCACTTGCGGATTCAATACCTCGGCTTTCTTGGCAAAAAGCTTCTTGCCCTGACGCGAGAGCGAGTAGGCGTAAGCATCGAGAGGCATCGTCGCGATGTATGTTTTCCTCGTGTCGAGAGCGGTGGCCTTTACGAGGAAGCACAACATGCCTCTCGTGACCCACACGCCATCAATCTCGTAAGCGGTCATGGTGTTGAAGAAAGCGTCGCCAAGGGGTTGGAAAAGCATATCATAGAATTCCTGGGGCTCGGTGCGGTTCATTATGCCGGAACTGACAAGGTTGCTCGCATAATGCACCTTTCCGCTGGCAAGGTCGCAGACCACTACCCAGTCGTCGGCTTCGGCCTTGAATGCCGACAGCTTGCCAGGATCAACCTTCAAGCTCACGTGGTAGGCTATCCAATGGTTTGGCTCGTAGCCTACCACTCGGGCGGAAGCCGTGACATAGCAGAAACGACGGTCGTCGGGAATCTCGCGAAACATCTCCCTCACCGGCGTGCCATAGCGTTGGCGCAAGCTCGCTGCGAGAGAGTCGAAGCCCAACGTAGCGTTACCGGCAAGGCTCTCGCTGATGACGCGTTGCAGGTTTGGCACATGACTATAGCCTACCACTTCAGGCCACTCGATGTCGTAGTCGACGACATTGATGCCGGAGTCTTTCTGCAACAGGAGGTGCTCTTTCTCGTAGCGCACGCTGTAACCCACCGCACGGCTGTCAACCGTTTGCGCCCCAACGCTGGCGAAAGCCGCGCTGAAGACTATTGCCATAAGCCAATTCTTCATTTCCATTGATTCCTTTCTTTTACCTCGCCGCAGCTCAGTCGGTCTCACCGTCGAGCGAGAAGCCCATCTTGCTCTTCACCAATACCGTCACGACCCAAGTCGCGACGACAGCCAACAGAGAGAAGACAAAGAACCGGCGATAGCCGAGAACCTCTTCCAGTCCGCCCGCCACGAGTCCTGGCAGCATGAGCGAGAGCGTCATCAATGCCGACGCTATGGCATAGTGGGACGTGCGGAACTCGCCGCGGTTATAATATATGAGGAACATCATGTAGGCGGTGATGCCAAACCCAACGCCCACCTGTTCCACAAACACTGTCACGGAGACCATGACGAGACTCTCGGGAAGCACATACGCAAGGAAGATATAGATAACCGGCGGCAACGAATAGGCTATCGCCATTGGGTAAAGCCATTGGCGCAACCCGTTGCGACTCACGGCTATGCCGCCCACGATGGAGCCAATGATTATTCCCATCATGCCCACCGTGCCTTGCACGAGCCCGTATTCTTGTGGCGCGAGACCCAAGCCGCCGTTGTGCCCCGAGTCGATGAGGAAGAGCGGACTCACCTTGGAAAGCAACGCCTCGGGCAAGCGGAAAAGCATGATGAAACAAAGCGCCAGCACTATATTTGGCTTGCCCAAGAAGGCACGGAACGTGAGCGCGAAGCCGCTGAGGATGGAGCGTGCGCTCACTATGGGGCGGCTATGGTCGTCGCGTGCGTAAGGCATAGCCTTGCAATGCCAAAGCCACAGCACGAGGAACATGCCGGCAAGGCCATAGAAAGTGAGGCTCCACGAGTATCGTATGGAACCGCGGAAGATCACTTGCAGGTTGCCCGCCACCATCACGAGCACGCCTTGTCCGACGATTGTGGCGAGGCGGTCACCCACCTGGCGAAGCCCCATGAACCACGCCTGCTGCCGCTCGTCGAGAGCAAGAAGGTAGTAGCCGTCGGCGGCAACGCAATGCGAAGCGCCGGTGAAGGCTGCCACCCAGAAAAAGAAGAGCGTGCCCTGAAGCCAAAACGACGTGGGAATGGTGAACGCCACGCCTCCGAAGGCCGCACCAAGCAGCACCTCGGTGGCCATCACCCACCACCGCTTGGTCTTCACCAAGTCGATGAACGGGCTCCAAATGGGTTTGAGAATCCATGGAAGATACATCCATGAGGTATAGAAGGTTATGGCGGCATTGGACAGTCCCATCTGCTTATAGAAGATGAGCGACACCGTCATCACGGCCACAAGAGGTAGACTGTCGGCAAAGGACAGCGACGGGACCCACGACCACGGCCGGCGGTTCTTCTTGTCCGATGTCTTGAAGTTGTCTTGCGTGTTTACCATACTTTTTCTATCTCCGCTCCCGGGTAATAATGTTTCAGAATCTTGTCATAACTATATCCTTGGTCGCCCATCACCGCGGCACCTATCTGGCACAGGCCTACGCCATGACCCCAACCTGCTCCAATGAGCTCGAAGGTGTCGCCGTGCTTCTCCACGATGAAGGCTGAGCTGTAGAGGTGGCTCTCGCTAAGGGCGCGACGAATCTCCAGTTCCTTGCCAACGACAATGGTCTTCTTGGTGCCGGTGATCTGCAGCTCGTAGATTCTGCCGCTCACGCCGCGCTTCAGCGGCTTCATGTCTGTGACGGTGCCAAGGTCCACGCCCAGCTTCTTCTCTATCAAGCGCGAGAGCTCGTCCTTGTCATAGCTCACGCGCCAGCGGTAGAAGTCGGTAGTCTCCTGGTCGTAGTCGTTGAGCACCTGACTCAATATGCGCTTGTCGTTGGTGTTGCAGAAGCTCTTCGGGCTACCAAGTATCCACTCGCGGGCGTTTTCCTCAACAGTGAGGTCGGGGATGGTTTCCTCGGGCGTGTCGCCGATGCCCTTGAGGTATGCCTTGGGCGTATCGTCCCAGCAGTATTGAAACTCCTCCATCGCGCCTCCACAGCACTTGGAGAACCTCGCGTCGCAAATCTCGTCGCCATAGGTGAGCAGCTCGCCACGCGTGCGCTTGATGGCCTCAGCCACGTTGGGGCTCGTCTCCTTGGTTATGCCCTGGTAGCGCTGGCAGTGGTCGTCGGCACACACATCGAAGAGCGTGTGGTCGGTGTGGTCGTACCAGCGGATGAACGCGCTGCCGCGAGAGGCTTGCGTGTTGGGCGAGTCCTTGCCGTCAATCTGGCTCATCAGCCACGAGCGCGAGATCACGGCGTGCGCCATGAGAAGCGGGAGGCTCGACTGCGCGCTCATCTCGCTCGATATGACGCTCTCAAGATAATCCTCCACGGGCAGGTCGTTGATGGCCCATATCTTACCGCCATCGGCCAAGAGGCGGAGCGAGCCGCGGAAGGTCTGCGTCTCCAGACGCTGCCAATGGAAGTTGACGCCGATGACGACATCCATCAGCGAGAAACTGTCGGCAGGCGACTGCGGCTCGAAGCATATCTGGGTGTGGGCCTTGCCGTCGTATTGTATAAGACCGTTGCGTATGGTGGCGGTGCGAGTGGAACCGTCAGCACCATAGCCATTGAGCGTGAACGTTATGCTCTCGGCACCAACGATGCCGACGCTCACCAATGGTGTGCCTTCATATTTTTTTATCATAGTTGCATGGATTTCTTATTTATGCAAAGGTAGCGTTTTTGTGTCAGTTATCACCACAAAAATTCAATAAACTTTCGTAACTTTGCACGTATATGGAAAAGAAAACACTATTAGGTCTCACCCTTGACGAACTGAAAGACGTGGCAAAGGAACTTGGCATGCCAGCCTTCACGGGTTCTCAGATTGCCAAGTGGATATACGAGCGCCGCGTAAAAAGCATCGACGAGATGACCAATCTCTCCAAGAGCAACCGCGCCAAGCTGGCGGAGAGTTACGAGATAGGTTGCATGGCACCAATAGAGTCGCGCCACTCCAAGGACGGCACGGTGAAATATCTCTTCCCCGTGAGGACCACCGATGGCGACACTTCGCGCAAGCGCTTCGTGGAGACGGTCTACATACCCGAGGAGGGCGGTCATGCCACGCTGTGCGTGTCGTGCGAGGTGGGCTGCAAGATGAACTGCCTCTTCTGCCAGACGGGCAAGCAGGGTTTCCATGGCTATCTCACCGTGGCCGACATCCTGAACCAGGCCTATAGCATTCCCGAGGCCGACACGCTTACCAACATCGTCTATATGGGACAAGGCGAGCCCATGGACAACCTTGACAACGTGTTGCGCTCCACGCAGATTCTCACCGCCCCCTACGGCTGGGCGTGGAGCCCCAAGCGCATCACCGTGAGCTCGGTGGGACTGAAAGACAAGCTGCAGCGGTTCCTCAACGAGAGCGACTGCCAAGTGGCGATAAGCCTCCACTCGCCCATCCACGAGCAGCGCGAGCAGCTCATGCCTGCCGAGAAGGGAATGGCGATAAAAGACGTGGTTGAGCTCTTGCGCGACTACGACTTCGCCCACCAGCGTCGCCTCACGTTCGAGTATATAGTCTTTGGCGGACTCAACGACAGTCAAGCCCATGCCCGCGAGATATGCCGGTTGCTGAAGGGTCTCGACTGCCATGTCAACCTGATACGCTTCCACCAGATTCCCGACGTGCCATTGCGCGGCACGAGCCAGGAGCGCATGGAGTCGTTTCGCGACTATCTCACCGCCCACGGTTTCTTCTGCACCATCAGGGCGAGCCGAGGTCAGGACATCGAGGCGGCGTGCGGCTTGCTGAGCACGAAACACCGCAAGGCAGAATAACCGCCCCAAGGCTCCATGATGAACAAGGCCTTTTATCTTGCGTTGTCACTTGTCTTGCTGGTTTGCTCATGCGACAGCCGCAGAGGCTTGCTCCCGCCTTCGGGCGGCAAGCTCTACGAGGTGTTGCTCGTGGGCGACAGTGCCGACATAGTGAAGGGCGCGCTGCAGGCCGACATGCCCGGACTGCCACAAAGCGAACCGCAGTTTGATGTCTCGTCGATAGACTCCGCTGCCTTCGGTGCGACATTGAAATCGACCCGCGAGATTGTGGTGGTGAAGACATCGCCAAGGCTATACTCCACCGTGAGGATAAGATACGACCGCAACGTTTGGGCGGAGCCGCAGACGGTGGTCACCGTCACTGCCACAAGCATGAGGATGGTGAGCGACAGCATAGGCAGGATAGCGCCCACGCTCCTCCGCCTTCTCAACGCGGCGGAGATGAGAAAGTCGCTGATGATGCTCCGCGACCACCGCAACGCCAAGGCAGAGCGATTGGCAGACAGCATGTTCCACGTGAGGATGTGGATTCCGCTCGACATGGTGTCGAGCCGCAAGGGCCACGACTTCGCATGGTTCAGCAACGGTTCGCCAAGCATGATGAGCAACATCGTGGTCTACAAGGCTCCACGACATGGCGACCCCGTGACACAGCGTGACAGCGCGTTGGCGAGAAACATCAAGGGCGAGACCGACCAGATGCACATGGCCACCGTGGCCAGCACCGTGGCGACGAATGCCAACGGAACGGTGTTTCGCGGCTTATGGGAGATGAAAGGCGACAACATGGGCGGACCTTTCGTGTGCCGACGGGTGCGGATGCAAGGGAGCGACTCTTGCTGCGACGTGGTGGTGGAAGGCTTCGTCTTCGCGCCGGGCAAGGGCAAGCGCAACGCCATGAGGCAATTGGAAGCGGTGCTCCACTCTATAAACAGGACGCTGCCGGGCAAGCAAGCGGCGACACGATAAATAAACCGACAAACATATTTGAAACAACAATAAACACAAACGAAATATGGACAAAAGAAAAATACGCGTGGCACTGACCAACGGTGACACCAATGGCATTGGCTACGAACTCATCTTCAAGGCGTTCAAGACACCGGCGATGTTCGACATCTGCACACCCATCATCTATGGCTCGCCAAAGGTGGCATCCTATCACTGCGACGCCCTTGGGCTCGACGGCAACACGTTCAGCATCATCTCAGACGCTTCGGAGGCCAAGGATGGCAGGCTCAACCTTCTCACCGCCTACGACGACGACATCAAGGTGGATCTCGGCATGCCGTCGCAAGACGCAAGCCGCGCTGCCATAAAGAGCATCGACCGTGCCATAACCGACTTCAAGGACGGCCTCTTCGACGTGCTCGTGATGGCTCCCGTGGACAAGAACAATATGCACGTAGACGGCTACGACTTCCCTTGCAACGAGCGTTTCATAGAGATATGTCTCGCGAGCGAGAAGAAGGGACTCGACGTGCTCATGGGCGAGAAGATGCGCTTGGCGTCGCTGACGGGCGACATCGCCTTGAGAGACGTGCCCGCTGCCATCACCGAGGACGGCATCATCAACACCGTGGCACAGCTCTATGCCACCTTGCGCCGCGACTTCTCAATAGAGAACCCCCGCATAGCGGTGTTGGCGCTCAACCCCAACGACAGGGACGCGCACCCGGAGAAGGAGGAGCAGGAGATGGTGATGCCTGCCATACAGAAGTTGTCTGACGCGGGCGTGTGTGTCTTCGGGCCATACCAGGGCGAGAAGTTCTTTGGCGACGGCGATTTCGCGGCTTTCGACGCTGTGGTGTCTATGTATTGGGACCAGGGGCTTGCGCCGATGAAGGCTTTGTTCCCCGAGGGCAACGTCCACTATCTCGCAGGCCTGCCTATCGTCAGCACTTCGCCCGACATGTCGCCACGCTACGACATCGCAGGACAGGGCAAGGCCGACGCCACGGCGATGCGCAACGCCATATACCTCGCCATAGACGGGTTCAGGGCACGCCAAGAGTTCGACGCGCCTTATGCCAACCCCTTGCAGAAGATATACAAGGAGCGCAAGGACGACAGCGAGAAGGTGCGCTTCGCCATTCCCAAGAAGCACTCTTTCCACAAGGACGGCGACAAGGAACGCAAGGACGGTGGCAGGCCCAACACGGCACCCGCTGACGCCGCGCCTGCAAAGGAATAAGAGATAGATGAAGAAGAAATACCAAGACGCGTTTTTCGTTTTCGGCGTCATCGTGCTCGGCGTGATGGTCACGCAGCTCGACTTTGCCCAGGTATGGCAGGGACTGAAGCACGCTGGCTATTGGTCTCTAGCCGTCATGGTGTTGTGGGCGGCTCTTTACGTGCTCAACACCGCGGCTTGGTATCTCATCATCAAAGGCGTTTGCCAGCAGCCTTCTGCCGATGACGAGGGCGTGCCGGCAGCCAACGCCAAACGGCCGGTATCCTTCGCCTGGCTCTACAAGATAACGGTGTCGGGCTTCGCGCTCAACTATGCCACGCCAGGCGGATTGATGGGGGGCGAGCCCTACCGCATCATGGCACTATCGCCAAAGATTGGCGTGGAGCGCGCCTCGTCGTCGGTCATACTCTATGTCATGACCCACATCTTCAGCCATTTCTGGTTCTGGCTCGTCTCCCTCGTCTTGCTGTTCGCCATCCATCACGTAGGCATGGCGCTATGGCCGCTCGCCGCAGCCACTGGAGCGTTTTGCGTACTCGGCATCATGTTTTTCATGTCGGGCTATCGCAAGGGAATGGCAAACAAGCTCATGGCGTTCTTGCGTTTCGTGCCTTTCGTGAAGCGTTGGGCTGGACCTTTCGTGGAAAAGCATAGACAACAGCTCGACACCATCGACAGCCAGATTGCGGCTCTTCACCGACAAAACAAGGTTTTCTTCGTGGTGTCGGTACTGCTCGAACTTGGTTGCCGCATAGCATCGGCACTTGAGATCTACTTCGTCTTGTTGGCGCTCATGCCGTCGCCAAGCTATCTCGATTGCATTCTCATCCTCGCCTTCACGTCGCTTTTCGCCAACATGCTGTTCTTCATCCCCCTGCAACTGGGCGGTCGCGAGGGCGGCTTCCTCATGTCGTCGGCATCGCTCGGCCTGCCCGCGTCGGCAGGCATCTTCGTGGCGCTCATCGTCAGGCTAAGGGAATTGGCGTGGGTTGGCATTGGCCTGCTCCTCATCAAGATGGAAAAGAGGGCGCAAAATGAGATGTAATTTGGGAAAAACAGAGGACAATTACGGTTGATAATAGGAGAATCACAGAAAATTTGCACTTTTAGGCAAAAAAAGTTCCAAAACATTTGGCGCTTCCAAATTTTCGGCGTAACTTTGCACTCGCTTACAAAATATGGCTCCGTAGCTCAACTGAATAGAGCATCTGACTACGGATCAGAAGGTTCCGGG